>NZ_JABAIT010000001.1 GCF_012843265.1 Bacillus sp. DNRA2
TCACACTATTTCTTCTCTTACTCATAGTGGACTCCTCCTCTTAACTAAATTGTACTCCTACTAAATTTAGGTGTCCAAATCAGTTAAGGGGCTAAAATGTTTGGATACCATAACCGGAAAAATTCCGCTTATTCTAAGGGAAATATGGGTATTTCCCAATTTAAGCGGAAATTCTCCGGTTATTTTCTAACGAAGTGAAATCAACATTCAGTTATAAAAGAGTTTTTCGTAAAAATAGTAAATGCTATTAATATCAATATAATGAATTTGAGAATCATTTTCAATTATACCATTAATTTATCATACTTTTATGATATTGAAAATCATTTTCAATTAGATGTTGACAGTCGACGCCCTCTCATTTTATGATTAACCCGTAAATGAAAATGATTATCAATTACCAAATTACCAAAAGTCAAGGAGGCTTCATATTAACAATGAAACCAGTAAAAATGTTCATGACTATTTTCTCTGTTGTAGCATTATTCTTTTTAGCAGCTTGCGGAGGGGCAGAAGATAAAACTTCTGAAAAACAAGAAACAAAAAAGAGCGAGGAAAAATCCTATACCGTTGAACATGCGATGGGTACAACTACGATCAAGGGTACTCCGCAAAAAGTTGTGATTTTATCAAATGAGGGTACAGAGGCGTTACTTGCATTAGGGGTAAAACCGGTTGGTGCAGTTCAATCATGGCTCGGTGATCCATGGTATGACCATATTAAAAATGATATGAAGGGCGTTGAAGTAGTAGGTGTCGAGAGTGAAGTAAACGTCGAGAAAATCGCTGCTTTAAAACCTGACCTCATTATTGGAAACAAACTGCGCCAGGAAGCGATTTATGAGCAACTTAGCGCAATTGCCCCTACTGTTTTTTCTGAAACATTAAGAGGAGATTGGAAAGACAATTTTTCATTATATGCAAAAGCATTAAATCTTGAGGAACAAGGAAAAGAAGTTCTAGCCGCTTACGATAAAAAAGTGGCTGATTTGAAAGAAAACCTTGGTGATAAAGCAAATAAAGAAGTTTCAGTTGTTCGCTTTATGGCTGGGAAATCTCGTATTTACTACACAGATTCATTTTCTGGTGTCATTTTCAATGAGATTGGATTTAAACGGGCTGCTGACCAAGCAGAACTATTCACTCCAGATAATAAATTGGGTAATCTTGCAATAGAAGTCGGTAAGGAAGTCATTCCTAAAATGGACGCTGACTATCTCTTCTACTTCACATATGCTCCGAACGGTGACCAACAAGCGTTGAACACTGCAGAAGAGTGGACAAATGACCCACTTTGGAAAAACTTAAATGCAGTTAAAAGTGGTAACGCCTATGAGGTAAGCGACGCGATTTGGAACACTGCCGGTGGCGTGCTCGCGGCAAACCTAATGTTAGATGACCTTGAAGAAATACTATTAAAGAAATAATTGCCCATAATTAGCATACAAACAAAGAAACGAGGTAGACCATGCATATCAGTCTACCTCGTTTTTGTTTTTTGATATTTATTTTTTTATAAAAACATTATTCTCGATTATTTACGATCTCGCTGTCTTATCCATGTAATTACTGATAAAAAGATGGATAATAGAACCATAAACACCGGCATTGCAATTGGTTTTTTAATCATATGTTCCGATACCCACGGTAACAGCCATATATTAATCATAAATTAGCTCCCTAATATTTCTTGAAAAATTCCCCTGTTATGACTATTCTCCAACTTCTCCCAAATTAAACGCGCTGCTAGCACACTAACAGGCTATACCAGCAGTTCAAGCTCAAGTACATTTAGCCTAAGATAAGTGCTGTGTGATTCAACTACAACCAGAACAAAAGAAAGGAAGCAGAGAGGAGTCCTCTGCTTCCTATTTGATTTGAATGAGTACATATAGTAGTGCATTGTTGTTTTGATTGTCGATATATACATTTTGGATGATAATGGCTATTTTTGCTTTTTCATTTTCTTTGATGGTTGTGGCTTGTTCGGCTGAAACAATTCCAGGATTTTTTTGGAAATTGCCGTACTTATCATAGATTTCTTTTGTGTTAAAACTGATTAGCTCCTCGGACTCATTTTCATCGATTAATTTAAGGATGATATCGTCTTTGTTAAAGTCCTTTAACAGAGTATAGTTCTTTTCAGCTTTGTTGATCTCACAAATCTTATCATCACTATTTTTTTCATTTAAAAATATATCGAATTGCACAAAGGCATCGTAGTCTTTTGTATAGATTGGTGTGGATGGCTCGAGGCTCAGGGAAACCGGGCCTGTTGATTTAACCTGCTTATAATTCTCTTCAAATCCAAAAGTATCTTTAAAATCGCTGTAATTATCTAGCTCCTCGGGTAACCATTCAATCTTATCTGTGTATTCCATCATCCTTAAATAATTTACAGTACTCGTAATCGTTTGTTTATCCTTATCCGGGATTGTTCCATTCGGCTTAATGTTGCCATTTTCAAGCATATTATTCTTCTCCAACACTTCTTGGAGCGTATCAGTCTGGCTATTTCGGCTAATCGTGAATGCATCTAAAGGCGGTATAATCGATACGGCCGCAAAAACAATTAAGAGAGATGCGATCACACCGTTTTTTTTGACCGGTAAAAAGCTTAATAAAACCCCTGATACAGCTGCGAAAAGGCCAAACAATATCACGTAATAACGGGTATGAGTAACGCCTGTGTCTGCCAAGCTTATGATTGATGCAATAATTTGAAAAATAACGATTGGCACTAACACTTTTGGAAAAATCATTCTGAAGAGGGCTGTAAATTTATTCTCGATTTCACTTGCTAATATATACACTAACAAAACCGTAATGGAGTATGAAACCAGCATCGGCTCTAATAAATTATCTGTCCAAAATTCACCGCTGATATTTTGAATAATGTAGATGACCAAAATTAATGTAAATACTGCGATTAGTGGAGTCACAATATAAGATATAAGAATTTCCAAAAACCTTGGACAATGGGCCGCCCTCTCGATTATTTCTTTTTTACTGTCTACCAGTTCCGCCGCTTTATTTTGTTCTGCTGTTCCGAAATAGACTGGGATGAGGGAAAGAAAATACATAGGGGTAAACAATATAAAAACAATGTTTGCTGTTTGCTGATAGGCTGTGTCATTAATTACAAAAATCAAGATGTGTATGGCCTGAAGAATCAGGGAGATTCCAGCGAAAATAACACCAGCAAAGAAGCCGGAGATAAATAATGATTTGAATGCGATCATAAAGCTTTGATTGAAATTTATTTTGCTTTTTATGACAGGAATCCAAATGAAGGCAATTAGTAAGGCAAATAACGCAACTGCGGTCCTTATTTCGATTTCCATGCTTAATCTAGGTGCAGGTCTAATCAGAAGATAGTATCCGGCTGTTAACAATGCTGCCCCGCACATTAACATAAGCCGAGACGAAATTTTTGTGAAAAATCGCTCATAGACTACCTGGAAAACTGCGCTGAGAAACGCACCAACTAAGAAGGTTAAAAGGTATTTTGATAAAATGCTCTTTCCTGCTTGAATATCATAAGCATTCATTGTAACTGCTGCCAAAAGAAACAAAGTTGTTAAGGGGAAACGGGTAATCGCGTCAGTTACACTCTTGAGCCGGTTTTTTAGACTTTTTATCCATTTCATCGTCTTCAATCCTCCCATTCCATTGCGGGACAATTTTTAAGAAACTTGATGAATAATAAACTTCTACCCTTCTATATTCATTATAAACCTAAATGACAGGTTGGGAAATGTTGAGGAACTGCGTGAGAATATGAAATAATGGCGTGCTGCACGATTTTTCCAAGACAACAATAATATAATAAAAAACAATAATGTTTTATTGTAAAACGATAATAAATGTGATAAAGTCAATGTGAAAATATTTATGTGAGGTGCTTTAGTGTGAAACAAGGTTCAACGCTATTTTTAAAGACAGTCATTTATATAATTGGAATTGCTGTTCTTGCCTTGTGTATATTTGGGTTGCCTGAGTTAGCTGCAAAAGATGCCGCCGCACATCCAGAGACTGCCTATTTACAGTATCCGTTTTTGATCGGAGCATATATACTTGTAACACCATTTTTTGTTGCCTTGTATCAAGCATTAAAACTGTTAAGCTATATTGGTCAAAACAAAGCCTTTACGGAATTATCAGTTAAAGCTTTGATATATATCAAACGCTGTGCCATCACAATCAGCACCATCATAATTGCAGGACTCATTACTGTAATAGTTTTGTTTGGAGGTAAGGGTGAAGACATAACGGGTTTAATTAGTTTGGGACTAATCCTTACCTTCGCGTCAATGGTGATTACAGTCTTTGCCGCTGTCCTTCAAAAACTTTTTCAAGAAGCGATAGAGATGAAATCAGAGAACGATTTAATTGTCTAGGGGAGAGAAGCCTGGGTTCAAACATCCGAAATAACACTCTGATGTTTTTGGCATGATAAATACGGTGATAATTTTAAAAAACGAGGAGGGATTATTGTTCTTTCTCGTTTTTTCTTTTATGTGAATTTGAATATGTTTTTTATGATTGAGGAATATTACTTGTTGTTACAATTATAATCTTGGTGTCCATAATGGAGAAAATTAAAGGAGGGGTTCGGACCTCATGAAGTATTCTAGAACATTATTGTTAATCATGATGATACTCCCCTGGTTTTCGATTCCATTGATGGGGAAAAGAGCATTTAATCAATATTTATCAACTGGATTATTGATGGCTATTCTAGTCAGAATTACGAATGCGATTGCTAAAAAACGAAAATGGTGGTGGTGGTACGAAACCATCTTTCCCAAGTTATCAGGATCCATTCCCTTTATACTTGGACCGTTTTTAGTTGGCTCGTTGTGGATATTGAAATGGTCGTATGGGAGGCTTTTTAAATTTGTCATTGTGAATTTAATCTATGACGGATTGTTTACTTATGTTGTGGTTCCTCTCTTAACCAAGTTCGGAATTGCATCTTTAGTACGAATGAAAAAATTACAATTAATGTATGTTTTTGCTGTTCTTGCTTCGATATTATATATTTTTCAATTGATTAAAGAATTGATTCAGCATAATCATAATGACTGCAGTAAAGAAATGGTACGTTGTAATGAAGAACTCTGTGAAAGTTAAGAAGGAGAGGATGCAAAATTTGCAGCTCTCCTTTTTATTATTGGTGCTAGTGGTTATTTTGAGTTGAGTATGACTATGACTTCAAACAATAAATGGTCTCAGATTCATTTCCGAATTCCACGGAACGGCCCGTATCTGTAAAACCAAGACTAGTATATAAATTTTTCGCTTTCTCATTGGTTGGGACAAAGCTTGTATATATCGCTTCACGATGGGATTTTCTTACTTCTTCAATAATTTTAAGCAAAGCCAGACGCCCGTAGCCATTACCTTGGAACTTGTAATCGATCATCAATCTGGAAATGAAGAAAATGTTTAAAATAGGGGATAGCCCGTACATGGCAAATCCAATGATTTCATCTTCCTCATTATATATGGCTTTTGTTTCCCATTCAGGCTCTACTTTTGACTGAGCAATAGAAAAAGCGTTTGAAGCAACATTTTCTTCAAATAGTGTATGTTGGTTAGATTGCTCGGATTTTAGCAGAATGCACTGATAAAAATTCCTGCTATCAATTTCCTTTAAGTTTATCCATCTCATGGAGCTGTCCCCTTTATCATTTTCATAATTTTTAATTATATCAGAAATTGGGGAGAGTTATAAGATGTGGCTTCATACAGATTTGGCCACATTTCTACGTGTTATGAAAATCATCGTTCATCTAAGTTTAGTATAAAATTATCTTTTTCCACACATGATATGTTTAAACATTGTAGCGATTGGGAGTAGAACATGAAAGAACAAAACATGCCACTAACCACACCTGAGATTGCAGCATTATGGAATTCATACATGCAGAGTAGTGCAACCATTTGTATGTACAAGCCATTTCAGATTCATCTAACAGATTTAGAAATTAAACCTCATATGGAAGAAGCTATGATGCTGCAACAAGAGACTATTAGAAAAATAGAAGCAATCCTTATTAGGGAAAATTTTCCAATCCCAAAAGGTTTTTCGGAAAATGATGTTGATTTGACCGTTCCGCCACTTTTTTCCGACTTATTTGCTCTAAGCATTATTTATCGAGTTGGGCAGATGAGTGTTCCAAGTTATGGTACTATTCTTACAAAAGTTGCAAGAACCGATGTAGTCCAATTTTTTGATGAAAGTCTCAAAGCTTCTACTGAGCTATATAAAAAATCCTTAGCGTTAATGCTCGCTAAAGGAATTTATGATCGTCCTCCAAAAATTCCATATCCAAACAAAGTAGAATATATAAAAAGCCAAAAAACTTTTTTAAATGTATACATCAGCGAAAAACCTCCACTTAACGCATCAGAATTAGGAGAGATCTTTTATGCGATTGAAAGAAATTACATCGGAATTATACTTTTGATGGGGCTCGTTCAGGTGGTGAGGGATAAGGAAGTTAAAGAGTATCTCATTAAAGGGAAAAAGTTGTCCGAAAAACAAGTCGATATTTTTAACAAGTTTCTAAAGGATGATGAGCAGCTTGGTAACATTCCTGTCAGTATCGAAGTTACAGACTCAACCATTTCCCCATATTCCGATCGATTGATTCTCTTCCTTATTACATCAACTACTGTAACAGGGGTTAATTTGCTGACTAACACCATGGTTACTTCATTAAGGAAAGATTTAGTTTCGCAGTGTGCGTTACTCATATTAGAAATATTAAAATATGGCAATGAAGGTTTAGACATTATGATCAACCGCGGATGGATGGAACAACCCCCCCAACCAATAAACAGAAGTAACCTGTACAAATAAGGTGCCTGTCACGCCCCGAATTTTGTCGAACGGTTGGGGTGTTTTTTCGTTTATCTGAAGTTTTTGATTTGCAAATAATTGGTGGGAGTGTGGAAATACTGATTATAAAGGAGTGGATTTAGATGGGTAATTTTCACAAATATGTGCCTATTATGGATTTGACTGCGACCGAGGTATCTAATCTTTGGTCTTCCTATATGATGAGCAGCATGGTACAAAGATTTTGTGAATATTTCATTTCAAGTACAGAAGACCGTATGATAAAACAAATGATTGAAAAGATGTTACATCAAACTCAAAAGAATATAAGTGAACTAAAGGAGATTTTTGATAAAGAGAATCTTACTGTCCCTTTGGGCTTTACCGATCAAGATGTTAAGGTGGAGGCATTCAAAGTTTTTTCTGACACTTATATTTTGTATATTTACTTTGATTTAACCCACCTCACTATGAGTACATATCCAACCGCATTATCAGACAGCACGAGGGACGATGTGAGGAATCATTTTCAAGAAACCCTAACATTTTTTATGAAAATCCAGAATGAAATTGTAGACTTAATGTTAACGAAAGGAATATATTTGAGACCACCACAAGTAGCGATAGATAGTGATGTGGAAATTGTAAACAATTTTATGTATCTTAATGGCTTTTTTGGAGGTTCACGACCTTTAAATGTTGCTGAGATTGCCAATTTGTCTAAGATTATCCATAGGGCACAGTTTTCAAAAATGGTCTTTGTTACTTTTAGTAAATTTGCACTAACAAAAGAGTTGAAACAACATTTTGGTAAAGGGAGAGATGGAATCGAAAAAGTGTTAATTTCACTTCAAGAAGTTCTTGAGAAAGAAAATATTCCGATTTCGGCCTCAGGGGATTATCAAATCACCGAGGTAGAGGTGCCCCCATTTTCCGATAAATTAATGTTGTTTTTTGTGAATACATGCCTCGGAATCTTTTGTTTTACGATGATTAATCAGGCGATGACTTCCAGTTTAAGAACAGATATTGTCTATAAATTAAGCAAAATATCAGACGATATGAGAAAGTATTACGAGCAGGGATTACTCCTAGCGATAAAAGAAAAATGGTTTGAACAACCCCCGCAATCAATCGACCGAAAAGTTTAATAAGGTGAGTTTAAAATTCTTTCGAGGTGCCTTTGAGGTGCTTTCAAGGTACCTGTCACGCCCCGAATTTTGTCGAAAAGAGTCTGTCTTTTGTTTCATTGTTGAGACATGAGATGGACTTTTTTTATGCTGTATTTTTCCTGTCGTTGGCTGCTTGAATTTATTTTTGCTTAGATAATTGCCCGTAAAAATGGAAGAAATACTCACCGGAAATTGAAAAGAAGACCATGCAAAATTTGCAGATCTCCTTCTTGATTTTCGGCTGAATGAAATTTGTTTACGACAAACAATGAAAAAGGGGTGATAGCAGTAGGTGGCTCCCTCAATTTAAGTTGAAATTTGTTTACTGGGCTTTAGTAGTTGATAGTAAAGACCAGTTGTTGTTTGGACAATTAGAAAAACGACGATTGAATAATAAATCTTGTATCCGTGTTGGTAGTGGGTAACACCCATCCATCCCGAAACCTTTTCCATCATTAATCCGATTATTGTCCAACCAAGGATATAGAAAATAAATCGCTTTTGATTAATCCGGAATTTCTCATAAAAATAAATAAAAAAATATCCAAAGGTTGCAAATAAAAAGTAGGTGAGAAGGTCAGTTAGTTCATAGCGATTTGAATCATTTACTCTATAGAAGTCAAGTAGTCCTCCACCAATCGTAAAGTCAAATAATGTTGAGTTGGCAAATCCCCAAACCAAAAACAAAATGGTAATATCTCTGGGGAGAATTTTTGGAAAAAGAAAAATTGCGGCATAGCTTAGCGCCAGCATCACAAGAATATAGATTTCGTTTTTATCAAACTGTTCCCATAGAATCATGTATATTTAACCGCGCTTTCTGATACTTTTTTTATTAGCTTGAGACTAGAAACGGCCAAGAGATGTAGTAGTAAGATATAAACTGCATCATAAGTGTGATTCCATCTTCTGTATTCTAAAATATTAAAAAAGGTGGAAAGATAAGTTACTCCTATCATTATTCCAATCGAAGCGGCAGTTATAAGAATGATTGTTGGACGTTTATGAACCTTTTGAAGGAAATTCAAATATATAATCAAGAGCATAGGCAGTAAAACACTGCGTACTAATAGATAGGCTGTATATTTCATTCCGTTTTTGGTTAATTCCATGAAATGATATTCTTCGATGAAAATCCATGAGAAGTTAATACTAAAAATCATAATGACTAAGTACACAAAGGTGTTTTCAATGAGAGAAAGCTGTTTCGGTAGGACAACAAAAAGTGCAGTTGCCAGCCATGTAAGAAAACAGAAAGTAGCAAAGCCCAAATAACATCACCCTAGATCAAAATATTCTCACCGCTAAAATCAAACCAACAAATAACACGAACAATAACCATATTATTAACACAAAACAACAAAACTAAACTAAAGGTACCTGTCACGCCCCGAATTTTGTCGAATGGGTTGTTCTATAATAGTTTTGGAAAGCAACAAACTATTATAATTGTTAACAATATTTCATTTTTTCGGTATAATTCATATGGTAAAATTTACTTTATAATGGGAGTCGGAATGATTCGGAATGAGGATGCTATTATGGAGTACACAGGCAGGGTGTTTACCACTATATTTGTGATTGTTCTTTGTATAGTAATGTGGTCTATCGATGGGCTGACACTCAATTATTTTCATTTATTAGCTTTGAGTTTCTTTTCTGGAATCGCTTGGTGGATGGGAAGTCAATATGACAAAGCAAAATACAATTCCGAAAAGGATGAACTAACGAATCTATATAATAGAAGATTTGTCCAGATGATCGCTCCGAATTTAATAGCATTGGCGCGCCGGAAAAATAAAAAAATTTGTATCTCCTTTGTAGATGTTGATAATTTTAAACCCATAAATGATATGTATGGTCACGAGATTGGCGATAAAATCTTGCATGATATTGCTGCCGCCATTCTAAAGGTAACGAGAGAAAATGATATTGTCGCTCGTTGGGGTGGAGATGAAATCCTTGTCATCTCACCATTAGTAAAAACTAAAAACCCTGAGCTTTTAATACGACGTATCGAGGAAGAGTTAAATGAAGTTTCACGGCTTAACAACATCATTGTTTCTGTATCGATTGGAACAGCGATTTTTCCTGATGATGGAATGGTTTTAAGTGAACTGATTAAAGAAGCAGACCGGAAAATGTATTTATTTAAGGCAGCAAAGAAAACTACTTATGCAAAAAAAGTTAATTGAACCATTCTCCTATCGGGAAGGTTCGATTAACTTTTTTTGTTTCTATTATGAAAAAAATGAACAACAGCACAAATTGCGAAGGACACAAATTGTCAAAATTTAGACAAAAAATGGGTGCCAAAAAAGGCACCTTTTTTTATCCATTTAGTAGGCCGCCGAATCGTCTTTGGCGCCGCTGGTAGTCTTCAAGGGAGCGGAGAAATTCTTGCTCGGAGAAATCCGGCCATAGTACGTCGGTAAACCAGAATTCTGTGTATGCTAACTGCCAGAGCAGGAAGTTGCTCAGGCGTTCTTCGCCGCCGGTGCGAATGAGCAGATCAGGGTCTGGCGTGCCTGCCGTATACAGATATTCTGAGAACTGCTGTTCATCTACATCTTCAAGGGACAAATTCCCCGCTTCAATATCAGCAGACATTTTTTTGATGGCATTCAGCATCTCGAGCCGGCTACCGTAGTTAAAGGCGAAGTTGAGCTGAAGGCCATCATTGTCACGAGTCCGCTCGATAGCAAACCTTAACGCTTCCTGTGTATGGGCCGGAAGACTTTCAATATCGCCGATTGTCTGAATGCGGACATTATTAGCGATAAGGTCTGGCAGATAGATATGAAGAAACTCCTTGGGAAGTTTCAAGATAAAATCCACCTCGGGTTTTGGACGTTTCCAGTTTTCCGTGGAAAACGCATATAGTGTTAGAATCTTCACCTGGCACTTGGCGGCAGTCTTCACTACTTTTAAAACAGTCGATAATCCTTCTTTATGGCCAGCAATTCTAGGCATACCTCGCTTTTTCGCCCAACGTCCGTTACCGTCCATAATAATGGCGACATGGTTAGGTATACTATCTTGCGGATATTGTATGTGATCTTGATCTTTCACTTGTTTATTTTTAAAAAAAGGAATTTTCATTGACATTGTATATCCCCCGAAATATGGTGGATTTCCCCAAAATGTAAGGCAGTGGGGGGGAGATCCACCTTAGTTCATTTTCATTACTTGCTGTCTTCGTCGCTTCTATATTCTAAAATATCTCCTGGTTGGCAATCCAAAGCCTTGCAAATTGCCTCTAAAGTTGAAAAACGTACCGCTTTTGCTTTTCCATTTTTTAAAATAGAAAGGTTTGCCATCGTAATTCCAACTCGCTCCGAAAGCTCTGTGACGCTCATTTTTCGTTTAGCCAACATTACGTCTATATTGATAATTATCGCCATTGTATTCACCTCAGACTGTTAAATCATTTTCAGATTTTATATTGATCGCTTCTTGTAATAGTCTTTGGAGAACAGCGGCAAAGACGGCGACCACCATTGAAGCCCCAATGATGACCATTCCGATTAGGATGATACCCGGTGCGTCATCCCACTCCGCAATGATATAGAGTAATGGTAGGGCAACCGCGTAAAAGCTACTGATGGTGATGGCGCATTTTTTAATTTTCTTAAGAGCTATTACAGATAGTTGAGAGAAAGCTTGGTTCTTGTCTATATAACTTAACAGTCTTAATGCTTGGTACAGTGCAAAGTAAAACGGGATTGCTGAAGCATACATAATAAATAAAAGGCCGTATACCACATAGGCTAGCTCTGAACCTTTTGATGCGTGTCCGATTGCATCGCTTGCAATATTAGGTAGGTAAAATATGCACAAACCGAGAACTGGGAGGCCTATTAAGATCACAGCAGCCCTTAGAAAGTTTGTTGAACCTCGTTTCATAAAAAAGCACCTCACAAGATATTTTCGATTTGATTTTAACATGTGATTTATCGTTTTTCAATAAAATTTTATCATTTTTATCGTCGGGTGCTCCCTGTGGTGCTCACCGCGGTGCCATTTTGGTGCCTGTCACGCCCCGAAGTTTGTCGAATTTTCGAGGTGGTTGTCACGCTCAAAAGTGCAAAAAAAAGAAACGGTACTTTTTGATAGAAGTCCCGTTTCCTAGCTTTTGCCACTAACCGATAAGACTCGGTAAAATTGATAATGCAACACTTATTGATACACCTATTATACATACTACAATGAATGTGATTTTCTTTTTTAGCTGCTTGTTTCTTGCTGCTTCTTCATAAGTTGGGAAATTCATTATACTGCTCCTATAAATTAAACTTTAGTCTATCTTATCGGAATCGTTTTTATAATTCTGTTAAATACTTCACTTCGTTACGCATTTTTTAAAAAATTCTAAGTGGTCGCATTCATTCAATATAACAAGTAGGCTTTCGACCTTGACCGACCATGTTTCCCCATAAATTCCACATACCTTTGTCACGAAACGCTCAAATGAAGACGCGGAAGTTTCTCTATTTTTTCTATAAAATAAATATTGACAGTATTTGTGATTAATTTCACAAAAAACGTAATCGGGGAGGCCTACATATGGATTACCAAAACGTATTCAAAGAAGGCAAAATCGGCAAGGTAACATTGAAAAACAGAATCGTTATGCCACCAATGGGAACGAATCTGGCAGGTTCTGAAGGAGAGGTTACTGATCAACTTGTTGCTTACTATGAAGAAAGAGCAAAAGGTGGAACAGGGTTAATTATTGTTGAATTTACTTGTATCGATTATGAATACGGGAAAGGTTTTATTAGGCAATTAAGGCTCGATGACGACCGCTTCATCCCAGGGATTCAACGTCTAGCCAATACTATCCAGAAACATGGAGCAAAGGTTTTTGTCCAAATCCATCACGGAGGCCGACAATCTAGCTCCGCGTTAATCAATGGGAAACAAATCGTTGCGCCTAGTAACATTGCATCAGCAGCAGTAGGTGAGGAACCTCGGGAATTAACAACAGCGGAAGTAAAAGAACTGGTTGGTAAGTTTGTGCAAACCGCCGTAAGATGTAAGCAGGCTGGCGTTGACGGCGTTGAAGTTCACGGTGCCCATGGCTATTTAATTAACCAGTTCTTAAGCCCTCAAGCAAATGTTCGGACCGATGAATACGGGGGAAGCTTTGAGAATCGCATGCGATTTATCAAGGAAATCATTGCTGGGATTAGAGAAAAGTGTGGTGCGGATTATCCTGTGACTGTTCGTCTTAGCGTCGATGAGTTTGTCGAAGGCGGCATCGATTTGGAGTTAGGAAAACGGATTTGTCAGTACTTGGAAAAATTAGGCGTGGATGGGCTCCATATTAGTTGCGGAACCTATGAATCTATGGACCGAATTATTGAATCGCCGTTATTTGAACAGGGCTGGCGAGTTTACATGGCCGATGCTATTAAAAAAGAAGTAAAGATTCCTGTTATCACAGTCGGGTCGATTCGTGATCCGCGATTCGTCGAAGGAGTTTTAGCCGAGGGAAAAGCCGACTTTGTTGCGATAGGCCGAGGCTTAATCGCAGAGCCTGAGTGGGTGAATAAAACAATGGCAGGACGCGAAGCGGAAATTAGAAAATGTATTAACTGTCTTCATTGTATCCATTCAGCGATGGGTGGCTCACACATTATGTGTTCTCTCAATGCTCGAGCAGGTCGAGAATTAGAATTTAAGGGGCAAGAACCTATTCCTGCTGGCGAAAAACGACAGGTTGTGATTGTTGGTGGTGGTCCAGGTGGAATGGAAGCAGCTCGAAATCTAGCATTAAAAGGATATACTGTAACTCTTTTTGAAAAAGGACAAAAGCTTGGTGGCCAATTACACCTTGTAACTGACCCGAATTATCGTGAGAAAATGATGTGGCACATTGATTACCTCAGCAATGAAATGAAACGTTTGAACATTGATGTGCGCATGAATACTGAAGCTACCATTGACGGGGTCGTCTCTATGAAACCATATGCGGTTATTCTAGCAACTGGAGGAAGGCCAAAACTTCCAGCCGTGGAGGGTAATGATTTAGGTCATGTCTATACCTATGAAGATATGAAACTTCAGGAAAAAGAGTTTGCGAATAGTAAAGTTACTGTTGTCGGCAGCGGGATGATTTGTCATGGAACGAATCGCCGCCTTGCAGAGGCTGGTAATGATGTTACTTTTGTGGAAATTCCTACAAAAGCAAGCAAGAGAATTGGCCAAGATACGAGATTAAGGCTGTTAAACAAGCTGAAGGAAATCAATGTGAACGTTTTGACGGATCATAGTTTGGAAAAAATACTTCCTGATCGTGTTATCGTAGAGGAACCAGCTACTGGGCAGCACAAGGAATTTGAATCAGAGTATGTCATTGTGGCAATGGGTGTTGAGGCTTATAACCCATTAGAGGAAGCTTTAAGAAATAAGCTGGACAAAGTGTATGTAATCGGAGATGCCGTGGGAGGCTCATCCCTAAGTGAAGCAACGCGACACGGCTTCGAAACCGCCTACGCTCTATAAGTGCCTTTAGGTGCCAGGCACGCCCCGAAGTTTGTCGAATGTTGAGGTGGCTGCCAGGTGCTGAGTCTAACATAAAAATGAAAAAGCTCAATTTGCTGTATTTGGTAAATTGAGCTTTTGATGTTTCAGGCATAAATTTAATTATCTAAATATTATTTTTTTACTTTCTAACAATTTGTTATTTGATATAACTTCACTTCGTAATCACCTGATTCAATTTTTGTCGCATCAAAATTAATAGAAAATCCAGAAGATCCTTCGAATTCCTCTCTTGATTCACAAAAAACTTCCTTGTTGGTCTTGGATTGCACCAGAATAAGTTTAATTGGGACACTCCTTCGCTTTTCTACCATTTCTTTTAGGACAACATTAAAAATAACCTGATTATTTCTATTTAAAGTATTCCTTGAATCAATTATCTGTTGTGTTTCATCATCTATTTCATAACCTACTTGAATTTGATTGATATCTGATGAAGGCCATTTCAAATTTTTGATAACAATAAAAGCTAACAAAACGATTATTACGATAAAAGCCAAAATCAGCGAATTTCTCATTCTTCTTTTCAGATTAAACCCTCCATTTTCCAACAACTGCATGCTCAACAATGGAAATTATCTCATAATTAGCAGACGTTTTGGGCGAAAATGGAAGCTTGGATTTACATTGATTCTTCGACTATAGGAAGACAAGCCATTTTCTTTATAAGCGTCAAATCCTCTTGTTATAAAATGGATCATTTTACCTATTTTGAACATCCAGCATTAGGACAGTACGCACACTTGTCATTACCATCAATTTCATAATAGAAGCAACAGGTGACTCGCTTAAATGATTGAACGGATTCTGGTACAGTTTTGTCACCTAAAAACTTTTTGAATGGTGATTGCTTTTCTATTCCTGCCCACACCTCATCATTTAGGAGGATTGCCAGATCCTTCTCCACTTTGGGTGATATGTCCGATTCTTTTAACAGTTCGGCATACATCCATAACGTATAGCTCCAAATGTTCTCCCACAATACTAATCTCGAAGTTTTTGTTTTTGCGGCAACAGCTAGAAGGAGTGCAGCGCCAAATTTTGCTAAAATCGAGCGGATGCTATCTGCAACTTTATCCTCTTCAACTTTAACCCAATCATTATTTTTCAAGAAAAAGGTCGGAAGCCAATGAGGATTATTCCCGTCATCAATAATGGATATGTCTTGTAGTTCGCCCTGCCAGGCTACACGATGCTTACTTAACATAAACAATTGTGCGGTCATCACAAATGCATATCTCCGAAAAAACATGGAAGCAGCGACGCGATCTCGGTCGTTGCCAATGCTCTCCTTTGCATATTGGAGGAGTGCGTCCAGACTTTCATCGGTAACATCAACGGTTGCTGCAGGAATCTCATCTGACGAAAGTGTTACGAGGTATTTGGCCAGGTCATTTGCTTGTGTTGGAGTTAATTTATTCAACGAAAACAGCCCATTTGTGTATCAAACTCATTATGATTCACCCTCTAATTCAATCTATTAAAAATTCTAATGAAAATGATTATCAATGTCAATACGATAAGGTGCCAGGCACCACCCGAATTTTGTCGGAAGGTCTTGGGTGGTGGGGTGGCTCGTATAATGAATTTAACAGAAGAGTGTTTTTAATAGTTTGTTAAGGAATTCTTCGCTGAATGATAACATCTCCTCTCTATACTGAAGCTGAAGGAATAGATAAACAGCAGGGAGGAGAAATGAAATGAAAATAAGAGTTCTTCCCTTTATCATCACAATTGGGATTCTTGGTGCGGGTTATCTGGGGATACAAAGAACAAATGATTCTTTTAATAATAGTGAAAATAGCAGTGAGATTTTACAAGTAGAAGAAAAGCTATCAAATATGTCCGTAACAAATTCTGTGGTTTCTGAGGAGGATGAAGTCCAAAATCAAGCAAGTGCCGTTTCGCAAAGCGAGAATCAGTCACAGACTGAAGCTACCATTGAGGGGGTTCCGCATATTAAACAAATGCCAGAATTGGCAAGGGGCTGCGAGGTGACAAGTTTGGCGATGCTCTTGCAGTTTGCTGGAGTTTCGGTAGATAAGATAACACTTGCAAAAGAAATTAAAACGGTGCCTTTTCGTGATCAAAACGGGATTCGTAGCAATCCAAATGATGGTTTCGTCGGTGACATATACTCATTTGATAACTCAGGGTATGGCGTATACCACGGTCCTATTGCCGATTTGGCTGAAACCTATCTACCGGGCAGGATAATAGATTTAACTGGCGAAGGAATTGCTGCTGTTTATCAGCAGTTGAACAATGGTGTTCCGGTTTGGGTAGTAACGAATTCAAGATTTGCCTTACTTCCTGAAGATCAATTTTCGATTTGGGATACAAGCTCTGGCGAGGTGCAGATTACTTATCGGGAGCATAGCGTTTTGGTAGTGGGCTATGATGAAAATAACGTTTATATAAATGATCCATTGGCTGACAAGGCCTATACATCTGTTCCGAAAGCCAACTTTGAAGCAGCTTGGGAACAAATGGGGTCCCAAGCCGTTAGCTATGCATAAGGTGAGATTCCACATTTAGGTGCCTGTCACCGCCCGAGTTTTGTCGAATAATTCTCCTTTGTTTTTCAATATAAAAGAGGATAGTGCTAATGTGCACTATCCTCTTCATATGGTTGAACCAAGCTATCTTTGCGCAGTTAGCTTGGCTCTTTTTTTCTTTTTAGCATATATAAAATGTTTACTCGATGTTTTTTGAAAAGTGTATAAACTATTAGGTACATGAACAAGAAGGAGAGTAATGTATTCACGAGTGCTCCCGTGAAAAATAATAAGCCGCCAGAACCGATACCGTGTATTGATAGATGTGAAAAATCGAAATGCGCAGCGCTTTTGAGCTCTGTGATTTCGGTTGAACGGCGAAACAAAAGGCTTCCAATTTTATAGTTTAAGAAAAACAAAAACGGCCAAATCGCTGTTCCGAGTGCTCCTCCCAAAAAAGCGGCAACTAAATTGCCTCTTCCTAATTTAGCAAGTCCAAGTGAAAGGAGTGCACCAACCCCAAAAGTGGGAAACCAATGCGGGATAAATCCTAACGTCAATCCCATTGCAATCGAGTGTGTACCGGCCTTCAAGCGAAACAAACGGAGGAGATAATACTTTACATGGCTCTTCAGTTTCATTTCATCACCTAACATATAACTTTATATTAAGATTGTTCGACTCATCTTATCACAACACTTAGGTGCCTGTCACGCCCCGAATTTTGTCGAATGGGTGGGTGATAGGATTGTGTGTTGGGTGTTTAAATGTGGCGGAGTGGTGAAAATTCGTGGAAAATGGTTGATTTTCACCTAAAAGTGAATTAGGTATGCAGATTTAGGATAGAGATAAATGTGAACTTAGCAAAATTTTTTAGAAATGAGTAAAAACTGTGTGAAAATCAAGTTTAGCTTATGTAGTTACAAAGGAGCTATTAAAATTTTCTCAATTTTGGGAGGGATATGCTCGACTTTCGAAGATTTATGCTCGGCTTTTCAAATTTTATGCTCGACTTCGGAAGATTTATGCTCGACCTCAAATCATCCTCATAAAATTATGCTCACTAGCTTTGGTTTTTGCTTTGCTTTATAACGAAATGCTCGCTTTAATACACATATGCTCGTCTAAAATATGATATGCTCGGTGACCGGCGCCCGGCACCAAAACCAAACCAATAAAAAGAGGATAGCACTATGTGCTACCCTCTCAAATTACAGAGCCAAACTTAAGCAGTCTTTCTTCTTCTAATAAAATAGGTGATTCCGCCTAGGGCGACCATCAGTGAACCAAGCATCGCAGTAGTGTAGTAGTTCGTTGCTGTGTTGGGTAATTCAGTACCGCTAGGTTGTGAAACTGTAGCCGCTCCACTACCACCAACAGCCTGAACAGGTGTGGTTGCAGCCTTCGCCGCTTCGGTTGTAAAGGCGATTTTCGTTTCTTGCCCTGTTTTCACACCACTTTTTGATGTTAAGTCTGAGCTAATGATTAAAGTATAAGCTGTATTAAAATCAAGATCGCTTTTTGGAATGATGATGGCATCATTTCGCTTATCAGGTTCGGTTGCATCATCGGCAAAAATGATGTCGATCGGAATGATTGTGCCAGTTGCGGAAAGTAATGAAAAACTTCCCTTGTTATTTTCACTTACAGCACTGTTTACAATATTTTTATTAAAAGTTAGCTTGATTTGTGGTCTTACAGATACCCCAGTTGTGCCATTTTGAATGGTTGAAGTAAGCAATGCCAACGGCTCCTCGCTGCCGCCACCAGAGCCACTACCGCCACCAGCGCTACTGCTATCATACGTAACCGTCCACACTGTTTTTGCCTCGTTGCCCGCTGCATCAGTAGACGAAATTGTGATTTGATTCGCTCCATTATTCAGCGTGACTTCATAGCTGAACACGCCCGCGTCAATTACAGGTACTACTGTGTCATTAACCTTAACAATACTGCCAGCTTCAGTCGTGCCCGTAACTGTAACTTTCTTTTTCGTAGAAATGCTGTTATTTTGTGGTGCAGTAACGGTTAGTTCTGGTGCAACTGTATCCTCTTTAACGGTGAAGGTGACTGTTTCTTTTTTGCCTAAAGTTGAAGTATTGTTGGCTGCAAGACTAGCTTTAATTGTTAATGTGTAGGTCGCGCCAGCAGTTAAGGCTTGTGTTGGCTTGACAAAAATATTTCTTTTTTCATCAGGATTAGCGCCGTCGCCTTCATCTGGAATTCGGAACACGTCAACCAGTACGGCATTATTGTTCGCATCAGCTAACGAGATCGCTTGGCTATTCGTTCCCCAAACGGTTGAATTGACAACGTTTTTGTTAAACACTAGTTTAATAGTGGGATTAGCACCAATGTTGTTGCTATCCTTAACATCTTCACCTGTGGTCGAGACGTTTTCAGAAATGCTTGTTAAATAGGCTCCGACGAAAGTTACAGGATCGGTACCACCGCCGCTGCCACTCCCGCTCCCGCCGGCTGCATATGATACGAAAACCGTGCTAAATAATAGGACAAGCGTCAGGACGCCAATCGAAAGTCCGTTTAATAGAAATTTGTTCATCTTCATGGTGAAATCTCCTTTTAGACATTATTAGAGTTGACTGGAAAGTCTTTGAAACAAGTAAATCCTTCGAATTCCCACCGACGATAGCGGCAATTGTAACAAGTGGTTTGATTTTCATAAACAATCTCATCTTCGACATCCATTTGGAACACTGTGCAGTTACCTGCCATCCGTGTGGTAACTCCAAAAACCTCAGGATGATCCGGATTGCCGCTGAACCTTTTCTTTCCGTTGACTGATGTAATCATAGCTCCCTCTATTCTAAATTTTGACATGATGAATACGGTCTTTTGCCGACCGAGGTGGCATCTATCTATTCCAATTTTGACATGATTAATACTGTTTTAATGCGCGGCCAGCGCATGGCACCCATTGCATCTCGCCCTCAACAGCAACCGATTCAACAAGCAGCACGGACTGGTGATTGAGGAACACACTTTTTAATTTTTCGCCTAAAGTGATAAGTTCTTCTTCGTGTAAAATAAAGCCGGCTGGAGTTCTGACAAGGTCAATCGCTGTCTCACCCAGAATCTCCGCCACAGTTACAACCTTTTTATCCGAGTGAAGCTTGTGCTGCCCTTTAAAACGGCCATCATTGCCGGTGAGTCGCAAACCAACGCCAGCTAACGCTCCAATCACGCCTTGGCCAGTTCCGCCATGCTCCGATAAATGAAGCGAAAGTGCCTCCGCTAAATCGTAGGCTTCCTGCTTCGTTAACACTTCCTGCTTCGCTCTTAAGCCAAACGCAATAAGTTGTTGCTGTTGGTGCTGCGACAGACGGTCAGGGATGAACACGCACAGTCCTGGGTCGGACCCTTCAGCACTCTCTGTTTCTAAAATTTTAATCGCGGCCTCAATTGTCTCATCGAGGTATTCGCTGTTAATATCAGCAGTAAAACACATCGAACTATTATGGGAAGTATAGGGAACATCAGGATGAACGAGTAATTGGTGCCGGGTGATGGACGAGCAAGTTCCCCAACCAATTGATTCGATTAGCGAAGCAAGATCCTGGGCAATCTCGCCGGTACCTTTGCTATCAATATTGTCTGTATCATCAATACACAAGAAGATTTTCATATAGTCGTAACCCCATCTCTAGTTTAGTTGCCTTTCGGTATACGCATGTTTTTACCTGAGAGTATCTTAGCGATATAATCTTCATCCAGCTTATAATTGAAGAAATCTTGATAAAATTCACCAGTAACCTCTTCCATATTTACTTCTGAAAATTTGTCCGGATACAGCGTTTTCGCCGTCCAAAGAATCGCCAGCGGCGTCTCTAAGCCGCCAGGGTGGCCCCAGCGCGACACGCCATTCGGCAGCTGATACACTTTTTTATTTTTCACAGCCTGCAACGTTTCCCATTGTGGATTGCTTAAGATATAATCGGAAACCCCGTCTTCGTTGACAAGGATTGCTTCGGGATTCCACAGCAAGATTTGCTCCAAGTTGGCAAAATACTTGCCATCGGTCAGCTTTAAATTTTCACCGACAGAAACGTTGGTGACACCGGCAATTTTCATCCATTCTGCTGGCAAGGATCCAGCCGCATCGGTTCGGGTTGCTTCATTCACAGAATGGTAAACTCTGATTCTGTATTTTTCTGGAATATTTTTGACGCCCTCAGACACTTGGGCAATGATGTCATTGTAAAAATCAATATATCTTTCCGCTTCCCGAGACCTACCAATCGCCTTCCCAATCATCGCAATCGCTTGCTGTTGCTCCTCAATTGAATTGAAGTTAACGACCAGATAAGGAATGTTTAATTCATCGAGTTTTCTCACTTCACCTTCATCCTTGGCGGTAGACTCTTGAATGAAGATAAGGTCGGGCCCAATATTGGCCAGCTCTTCAATATTAATTTTATCGCCGCGGTTTGGAACAACCGCATCGCTAATCACGGGATTGATTTCATTTAATAAATTGTCACGCTGTAAACCGTTATTAACCGCGACGATTTTATCGCCCTCACCGAGCATCGTCACGACATGTCCCGTAAAAGCATAAAGGCAGGCGATGCGCTCGACCTTGTCCGGAATGACAACCTCGCGGCTCAAATAATCATAAACCGTGGTCGATTTACCAGCTTTGGTTGATCTGGCGTCTGCGGCCTCGCTATCTACGGAGCAAGCTGCTAGTACGATTGATAAAAATAATACCAATATCGCAATGCTAAATTTTGTTTGTCTCATCTTCGCGTGATCACCACTTTCTCGGTTGTAATACGTCCAGTTTCGGCGCCAAGGGACATCAATCTTTTCCGGAAATCAGGATTTCCTGCAAGGCTCGCCTTCTTCCTGTCGCCCCTGTGTAAGGTGCTTGCGCTTTTGATCACCTCGCCACCTCAATCGGAATCAGTCCTTTGACCACTTTATTGTGATCGGTCATGGCCGATATTGATTTTGCATGGATGTTAAAGGTGTGCAGCATATTCACTTCGGTTAAGACGTCCGTGGGACTTCCGACCGCTTCAAAGCCGTGGTGATTCATTAACGCAACCGTTGTGTGTATATCACTATTTTCAAAATAAAAAGCGTGATTTGGAAAATGAGTCGCCATGATAATCGAGATATTTTTCTGTTTTATTAACTTAACAATTGTTTCTAAAATAATTAATTCATGGCGGAAGTCCAAATGGGCTGTCGGTTCATCCATTAAGATGATCGAAGTTTCTTGGGCGAGTGCCCGAGCTAGCATCACGAGCTGGGTCTGACCTCCGCTCAGCTGCGTATAAGGTTTATTTATAAAAGAAGAAAGTCCTAACGTTTCTAACGCTGCTTCAGCGATTTCGTAATCCTCAGTCGCTGGCGCAGAGAAGGTGCCGGTGTAGGCGGCGCGCCCCATGAGGACGATATCGATTACTTTGTAAGGAAAGTTCTTCGTATGGTTTTGTGGCACATAACTGATTTGTTTCGCAAGCTCGGCTGGTTTATAGGCGCTGATCGGCTTGTTATTTAAGGTGATGCTACCGCCTGAGAGCTTGAGCGACCCCAAAATGCATTCCAACAATGTCGATTTACCGCAGCCGTTTGGGCCAAAGAGGCAAAATATCCCGCCCGTGCTGATTTCAAAGTTAATGTTGTGGAAGATTTCAGTTTTGCCATAGTTGAAACTTGCATTTTCAATTTTGAGGGCTGACATCATGCTGACCATCCTCCTGCTTTACTTTTTAATAAATAAACAAAGAATGGCGCCCCGATAATTGCTGTCAAAATCCCGAGTGGAATTTCCGAACCAGTCAAGGTCCTTGATAAATTATCGATGACCACGAGATAACAGGCCCCGATCGAAATCGTCGCCGGGATTAGCAGACGATTGTCATTGCCGACAAGCATTCTAGCGATGTGCGGGATAATCAGGCCAACCCAGCCGATAACTCCGCTCACACAAACCGCTCCGGCAGTCGCCAAGGTTGCCGAAGCAATCAAGATTTCTTTTAATAAACTTAAGTTGACGCCAAGGGCGCGCGCTTCCTTATCGCCCATTGATAAAATATTGATGCGCCAGCGAATCGCGAGAAGACCGATGATGCCGACGACCATCGGAATGCCGGCGATCAAAATATCATGATAGCTGGCCGAAGCGAGACTTCCCATTAACCAAAACGTGATTTTCGGCAATTGATCAAGCGGGTCAGCCAAGTATTTCACCAGTGAGATAAGCGATGAAAACACCGATGAAACAATCGTCCCGCCCAGGACAAGCATGATGGTCGATGTCGTATTGTAGTTGCGACCGATCAGGAAACTCAGCACTACCGCAGCGACCCCAAAGCCGAACGCAAACAGATAAATCATGAAGCCTTGATCGAATAATAAAATCGCCAGGGCTGCCCCAAAGCCAGCCCCCGGACTAACCCCGAGAATGCTCGAGCTGACGAGCGGATTTCGAAACACGCCTTGGAAAGCGGCGCCGCTTACGGCAAGGCTCGCACCCACCAATGCCCCCAACAGAGCACGAGGGAGGCGAATATTCAGAACGATCGACGAGGCCATTTCCTTCGTGTCCATCGTTGTCATTCCAATTTTATTGAGCAAAACGGTCAGAACGGTTGCAGCATCGAGTGGGTATCGCCCTAATAGTAGCGATACAAATATGCAAAGTATTGGCGCCGTTATTAAACTGAAGTAAAAGAGTGACTTTTTAATAGCTTCCACCTACTTATAGAGAAGGAGTTTCACCTATTTTGCAGTGCGTTTTTTTCTTTTGTAAAAATAAACCAGTGCTGCGGTCGCGCCAAGTGCGATGATAATGGTTGCTACGACCCAAGTGCTGCTGCTGTTACTTTCCTGCTTGTCTGATTTAGATTCGGTATTGATGGAATCGACTGCTTGATAGGGCTTTGGTTTTTTAATGTTTTCTTGATTTGCTTTGTTTGCGTCTTCTTTGGTAACGTCAGAAGCTTGTTCTTCGCTTGGGCTATTTGCAGCAGTCTGCGCATCTTGTGCTGGTGTGTTTTTACCGTTATTAGTCGTTGTGCTATTGGTTGAAGCTGCATTAGTAGAAGACGTTTCCGTTTTTGATTGTGTTGATGGTTGAGATGGTGTTGGTGGTACAGATGTTTCCGGCTTTGGTGCGGTAACGGAACTGCTTTGGTTCGGCTGCGGCTGACTGCCTTCGGTTGTAAAGGAAATTCTGATGTCACTGCCCATGGTTACCCCGCTTTTAGATCTTAGTGCTGAACTGACGACCAATGTATAGTTTGTGCCTGGGGCAAGGTTTGCCTTTGGGATAATGAGCGCGTCATTTCTTTTCTCACGGTCAATTTGATCGTCGGCAAAGATAATATCAATTGGCACATTGGCACCGTTTGCATATAGGAGTGAGAAGCAATTCTTATTATTGGCACTCACTGACATATTGACGATATTTTTACTAAACGTGAGCGTTATGCTTGGTTTTAACGAAACACCAGTGGCCCCATTGCTTAGCGATGATGAAACTAAAGACAATGGTTCGCTGCTGCCACCACCTGTACCGTCACCTTCAGCAAAGGCGATTTGTCCAATCACTAGGCATGACAATAGCAACATGAAAAGAAGGGCAGTCGCTTTTGAAAATATCTTGTTTGTTCTCTTCAATCTTCTTCATTCCTCTACATTGAATTTTTAAGGATAAATCATCTTGTTTTGAGAAAGTGATCGTTGTTCAACTTTTGGTTATGTGAGAATAATATTTTGGTGAAATTTATATTCAAAAGAAGTGCTATATAATATAGAAGAAAGACGGATATAGATCCCGGATTTTATTATATTTATATTATTAAATATAAGTAGGGTTAAATTTGCTGTCAATGACTTTTGTTATGTTATGTTTAGTTTTGTTTGGTTTTGTATAGTTGTGTAAAAGGAGCCCATTAAGGTGCCAGGTACGCCCCGAAGTTTGTCGAAAAACATAAGGTGCCAGGCACGCCCCGAGTTTTGTCGAATGGGTGGCACACGCGGAGTTGATCGAGAGAATAAAAAAAGCAAAGGACTGGTTCTGGTCCTTTGCTTTGTGAATGCTTATTGAGCTGGTGCTGTTGGTGTTTCTTCAGAGCCTGTGTCTCCTGGTGGTTCAGAAGGGGTTGGATCCTTTGGTGGTTCAGGCGTTGGCGTCGGATCTGGCTTTGGGTCCTCCGGAACTGTTGGGGTAGCAGGTGCTCCGTTATCTTGTGGTGGAGCTGGTGTTGCGTTGCTATTCCCAGGTACAGCAGGTGCAGGCGAAGATGAGCTTGTTCCTGATGGCTTAGTTTGCCATATGGTAGTTGAAGCATTCTTCCGAGCTGGCTTTTGAGGAGTCTCGTCGCTATTTTTCTTATTTTTGGAGGGGCTCACAGTATCGGACTGTTCTTCCGTAGTTTCCTGGTCCGCAACAACTGCAGCATTGTTATCTTGCTTTAGTTCCGATTGCTCAAGTACTGGGAGGAGCGTCAGTTTAGTGAACTTTTTGCCTTCGTTTGTATAGATGATAAAATCGTATGTTTGTCCATGGTACAGGTAAGCTTCATCTTTCAATTGATAAGATGGTTTACCTACATATTTAATTAAATTCTTTGGAGTGGTTGGTGTAATATCAAGAGTTACCGCCTCCACTACGTTCTTTCCATTATAAATTAATTCGATGTGCTCTGGGTTGGCAGTATTTGTCGCTTCAAGCTCACTCTTTGACCTACCGATGTATGCAGTCGCTCTGTTAAGCAACTCTGCTGAAATAAATTTTTCAGAAGCAGAGATGAATAGCTGTTCGTCAATGCTTGTTTTGTTAGATGAAGCTGCTGACGTTTTGCTGTTTGCTCCTTTATTAGCATCGTCTCCATAATAGAACTTTCCGAGAATGATGCTTTCAATTGGCGCATTTCTCATAAAGGCCTCGCTTTTTGTTTCACTTGCCACTGCTGTGCTTTTTGCAGAAGAAGTCTGGTTTGTTGTTGCCTTATCGTTAGAGTTATCATTGCTCAGGTATGTAATGATACCGCCCGCAGAAAGCACAATCACGATACCGGAAGTAATCAGTGCTTTCCTTCCTATATTTATCATATTGCTTTCTTTCCTTTCAAAATAAATTCAACCAACTCTATGTGCCATCTTGGAGTGGGAATTTTCGCTTCTAAATAATTCCATAAAACGATAATAACACAAAATAAACTGAAATTTAGGAAAAAGTAGATATTTCGTTTCCCTACATTTTCCCAGAAAACGTCTAAATATCTAGACGTCTTGATTCAAATCAATTTCATTTAGTGCATTTTTCTTTATGATAAGGGTATAAGTGCTATCAAATTGACGAGATGGTTAGTTCAAAATGGAGTTTTGTTCGTCTGCAAATAAAAATGTAAAAAATCAGGGAACGCAACAAATGTCTCACAGTCCCTCGTTCCCCTTTTGGAGGTGTAGTAGCGATGGAGTGTAATGGGGCACATAATCATTTTCGGTGTCATCATCATGGTGATGATTCTTCTTCTAAGTTGTGTGTATCTTTAGTCCCGATATTTGACCATTTGGAAGTGGAACAAATGAAAGAAGTGATGGCGACGGCCAAATCTATTTCCTATAAAAGAGGGGAAATGGTCTATCACGCTGGAAATCAATCAGCTTCACTTTATATTGTGAACAAGGGGAAAATTAAAATTTATAGATTGTCTGAGGCTGGAAAAGAACAGGTCGTGCGCATTTTGAATCCTGGCGATTTCACAGGGGAACTAGCTTTATTTAATGAAACTATTCATGAATCCTATGCGGAAGCAATCGAGGAGACAGAGGTTTGTCGGATTGAACGGACGGACCTACATGAATTTCTGTTAAAATATCCATCGATTTCCTTAAAAATTTTAGCGGAGTTTTCAAATCGCCTCGAGCTGTCAGAAAAACAGGCAACACGGTTTGCGACAGAGAAGGCGGAAACACGGATTGCCCTATTTTTAGCTGAGTGTATCGATTCAGACAGCCAATCAAAAGAGTTTGTGTTACCTATGAGTAGAAAGAATCTAGCATCCTATTTAGGCACCACACCGGAGACGTTGAGCCGGAAGTTATATGATCTTGAAGAAATGGGATACATCAATCAAAAGAAACGGAAAAGAATTGAGATATTAGATTTAGAAGGTTTATTATCTGTATAAAATAATCATGATATTTCGTATTGTTATAGGAAAAATCATAACCAAGGCCCCCCTTAAAGCATCTGTTGTGTAAAAATCAGCAGATGTTTTTTAATTTGCCTAAAAAAATGAAAAACTTGATCACGGTCAATTAATGATGAAAATCATTATCACTATAATAATAAAGAGGTTGGAGGCGAATCAATATTTTACGAAGAATGAACTTATCTCATTGCTAGAAGATTCTCGATTTAAATATTTACAGGCAATATTTAATGAAACTCATCAGAAAACCCTTATGGGAAAATCCGCAAATTGGAATCATCACAAAGGAGAAAACGGTATGGTTGAACAATTCACAGGACATTTAGCGATAAAATATACATCACGCTGGGATGAACTTACCGAGCAGGAAAAACGGGAATCGATCCAAGATGTAGAAAATTTATTTGAAAAATACAATGGGCGGGTGTGGCTTCGCGGTGCCTATGTAGCTCAAACTTTCCAAGCACAAACAGATATTTTACTGTGGATGTACGCAGACCGGTTTGAAGATATGCAAGATTTGCAGCTTGAACTGCGCCGCTCAAAATTTGGAAAAGCAGTGGACAACCCATGCTTTTACTGGGGTGACGAAGCCATTTGAGTTTTTAGAACATCCAACATCGTCCAAATCGGAATACCGCCTCGAGACTATAGTACACGCTTTCGGATTAGGAGCTGATGAATGGCTGCTGTCATTTGAAACAAATGATTTAGGCTTGTTAAAAAGAACTGATGATTTGGGCGTCATGCTCATAAATCTAGTTCTTTTTTTGTTTGATTTATAAAGGTTATGAAAAAAGTAATAAATGATTTCTCTGCTTTAAAAAAAGTAAAAACTTGATGGTGGTCAATTAATAATGATAATCATTATCACTATAATAAACCTATAGCTCAACCACAACCTAATAAATGTATTTTTACTCAAAACCTTAACGATAAAAGGAGTTGAACCTGTTGGCAGACTTCAAGATAAAGAGTATTCCATATTCGCAAATTGAAGAATCCAAACCAGAACATATCGAGGTTTGGGAAGACCTTGTTAAAATAAAAAGCTTAATTCTATCGCTGTTCATCTGCAGCACAACTACATTAATGGGATATTTTATTGCGCCAAATCAAGCGCCAAAGCCATTGTTTTATGGTTTGATCGGTGCCCTACTCGGTTTTATTTTTTGCAGCATCATCATCAAACCAAAACGATTGATTCGTGACATCACAAGGGAGGACTCATAAGCTTGGATACAATCATTATTTTACAAATGGTTGCGGCGGCGCTGATTGCTGCTGCAGCTTACACCGTGATTGGAATCGCACCTGGTACCGATGAAACGGCAACAATTGCACCAGTCACTTTAGCGCTTGTGCTTTCGGGATTGCACCCTGCGGTAATCTTGTCCTTCTTTATGGCAGCGATTGTCGCCAGCAAACTAACCGATTCCATTCCTGTTGCTTTAGCGGGGATACCGGGTGGCGTTATGGCGACACCGATGGTTGAGCACGCCATGGTTTTAAAAAAGCATGGTATGTCCGATTTGAGTATTCGTAAGATGGCGTCCGGCTCGGCAATTGGAACAATCGTTGCTGTACCAGTGAGCTTGCTATTGGCCAGTGCTTTAATTCCCGTCGCCGATGTGATTAAAGAATATGCTAATCCATTGTTTCTCATTGGAGCGGTTTTTCTAGCGCTTATGTCTAAAAATAGATGGCTGGCCCTGGCATCGATTATTCCATTGGCGCTCTTAATTCAAGGCTTGCGTCATTTGTATTGGGGCGTAGGGGCTGTCGCTACCGGGACGAATGTGTTTGTATCTTTTTTCTTAGGGATCACCATCGGTCCGGTCATTTTGACATTATTTGAACTTTTAAATAAGGAAAAAAGAGATCAGTTAGAACGGTTTGATAAGAAAACGATTTATTTAAATAAAACAACACACACAAATGGAATCCCGAATCCGTTCCAGATTTTAACCAAACAGGAATTGGGGTTGAGTGCGCTTGCTTCTCTCATCGGCTCTGTCACCTTTATTATGAGTCCGGTTGGGATGACGATTTTCTTAGGGGAGGTTTTTTCGAGCAAAGTCAAAGATCCGGTCAAGAAAGCAAGCTTGTCTATCGCTTGTATGGAGGCATTAGCGAATGCAACGTATATCGCAGGAACGCTAATCCCGTTAATTGCTTTAGGAATTCCACTGTCACCGATGGCGATTGGTCCAGCAAATGCCCTCTTTAATGCTCCACCTGTATTTACTCTGGAGCATAATATGCATCATATTCTCACGAACTCATGGTTTGTTTGGGCTACACTCATTGGAGCGGTGATTGCTTTAACAATGACATACTTTATTACGATAAAGTACTCCGGGCAAATATGTGCATTTGTATTTAGACGAATCCCCCATGAGGCAATCTTAGGCTTGTTCTTTAGTTTAGTGCTATTGCTATCTTATATGGATGCCGGCTGGATTAATGTTGGCGGTGTTTTACTAATTGGACTTGTTGCTGGCGTTCTTCATCGTTTAGGGGTGAATTACGGTGTTCAATTCATGGTTCTTTATTCAGCACCTTGGATTATCACAAAATTAGTCGGTTAATGTGGGACAAATAATTCCGTTTAAGTAGGAGATGTAAGGAAATGATCCAGTTACCTCAAACATGCTCAATTGGCAGCGCGCACGGGAAGTTGATTTTGTTAGGCGAGCATTCAGTTGTCTATGGTATGCCGGCGATTGCTATTCCGTTCACTTCACTTAAAGTGTGGGCAACGGTAGAAGCGATACCAGATCCATTAACGTTTAATTGTGATTTTTTTCAGGGACCGCTTGTGAATGTCCCGGTGAAATTACGTGGTCTCGCAGCTTGCATCACTGAGACATTAACCAGGCTTAACGAACCACAATCCGGGTTATTGATCACGATTCATTCCTCGATTCCAATTGGGCGAGGCCTGGGCTCAAGCGCTGCGATTGCGCTGGCGATTGTCAAAAGTTTATTTGCCTTTTTTAACAAAAAACTTCATCATCATACGCTTATGTCGCTTGTCCATATCGCAGAAACATATGCGCATGGTAATCCTAGTGGCATCGATATGTATACCGCTTCAAGTGCTAAGCCCCTTTGGTTTCAAAAAGGTAGGCCAATCGAGGCACTGCATATCGCTCGCCCCCTTTATTTAGTAGTTGCTGACACTGGAAGGTTTGGTGATACTCATTTAGCAGTTTCAAATGTTAGGAAGGCGTTTGAAAACCATCCGAAAAAAACAAAAGAATCCTTGGCGCAGCTGGAAATGCTTACGCATGAGGCGAGGCTTGCCTTGGCTCGGGGGGAGCGAAAGCGTTTAGGAAGATTATTAGATTTAGCTCAAGCTGAGCTAATCGCAATCGGTGTAAGTGATGCCGGGATTAATCATCTGATTGACGTTGCCCGAAATGCCGGAGCGCTTGGCGCCAAGCTTACCGGTGGAGGCCTCGGTGGTTGTGTGCTGGCGCTTGCTAAGAGCTTACCACATGCAAAGGCGATGGCTAACAGGTTGATGACTGCTGGGGCGTGTAATTCTTGGTATTTTAAACTAGAAGCAGGAAATGAAGGTGAGACGATTAATGAAGGCAACTGCACGAGCTTATACAAATATTGCGCTCATTAAATATTGGGGCAAGCGGGATGAATCGCTATTTTTACCAATGAATAGCAGTCTATCCATTACGCTTGATAAGTTCTATACAACTACGACTGTTGAATTTTGTTCATGTCTCTCAGTAGACGTGTTTGTATTAAATAATCAACTTGCTAGCGAACATGATTTAGCTAAAATTACACGGTTTCTTGATCGAATTAGACAGCTGTCAGGAAAAGGATATCGTGCGGTCGTGAATTCGACCAACAATGTGCCAACTGCAGCCGGTTTTGCATCCTCGGCATCTGGCTTTGCGGCGTTAACCGCAGCGGCTTCAAAGGCGCTAGGACTTAACTTAGAAGGAGAAAGCTTATCTAAATTAGCCCGCCAAGGCTCTGGTTCTGCTTGTCGCTCCATCCATGGTGGTTTTGTAGAATGGCAAAAGGGCGAAAAGCCAGATGGAACAGATTCATTTGCAAAGCCGATTATTAGTGAAAAAGATTGGGATTTGAGCATTCTATCCGTACAACTTACATCCAAACCTAAAGGCATCACAAGTAGAGACGGAATGAAGCGAACCGTTGAGACATCTTCCTTCTATTCGGGGTGGCTGACGACGGTTGAACAAGATTTTCAAACAGCCAAGGAAGCGATTAAGGATCGGGATTTCGAAAAGCTTGGTGAGGTCGCCGAGGCCAATGCGCTGAAAATGCATGCAACGACACTAGCTGCCACCCCGCCATTTTCATATTGGACTAGCGCAACATTTGAAGTCATTCAAGAAGTGTATACGTTGCGGTCTAAAGGGATTCAAGCCTACTTTACGATTGATGCTGGACCGAATGTAAAGATTCTTTGCCAGCCAAAGGATGAGCAGATTGTGTATGATGCTCTGATCAATGTACCGATTGTTCAGGAGGTACATATATGCCATCCGGGCCAAGGAGTCAAGTACTTATCTAATTTAAAACCATCAAAAACGTGTAGAGGTGAAAAGCAATGACCTATTCAAGCTATCGGGTAAAAGTTCCAGGTAAGCTATTAATCGCCGGTGATTACGCAGTCCTTGAACCTAAGCAACAGGCAATTGTCGCTGCTGTTGATCGTTATCTCTCCGCTTATATCGAACCAAGTAAACAGAATCAGGTTTCACTGCCGCAGTTGGGACTTCATTCTGTGGCATGGAAAATCAATAATCGGGTTGTTCAGTTTAACAGAGCTGATGCCCGCTTGAAATATATTCAAAATGCCATTGAGGTGGCACATCAGTTTTTGCAGGAACAAGACATTTCAGTTCAACCGTTTCATTTATCGATTAAAAGTGAACTGAATGACCCAGCTACCGGGCGAAAATATGGTTTAGGCTCCAGTGCTGCTGTGGTAGTAGCAGTCATTTCAGCCATGCTTGTTTTATATAGTCCTAGAAACTCACAACCGACGCTCGAACAAATTTTTAAATTATCAGCCATTGCACATTTGCGGACGCAAAAAAATGGCTCGGGCGTAGATATTGCTGCTTCAACATACGGTGGTTGGATTTGTTACACCGCGTATCAACCCAAATGGGTTCTGGCCCAATCCCAAGAGGTTGATCAATTAAGTGATTTAATTAATAAAACTTGGCCCGGTTTATCGATTAGCCCGATCCAGCCACCAGCCCAATTAAGATTGTGTGTTGGCTGGACTGCAGAAGAAGCGTCTACAGCCCCGTTAATTAACGAGTTTAAAAAATTTCAAGTTTGGAATAAAACGGCTTATGCTCGTTTTCTGGCGGAAAGCTCGCAGGCAGTGACCTCCTTGATTAATAGTTTTCATGAAGGAGATAGCCTTGGAGCGATTTCGAGTTTAACGCAAAATCGTAAAGCGTTGTTGATGCTTAGTGAGGAAGCCGGAATATCAATTGAAACAGCAAAACTCAAAGCTTTATGCCAGATGGCCGAGGAGACTGGCAGCGGAAAATCGTCCGGTGCTGGCGCTGGTGATTGCGGCATTGCTTTTGTGCTGGGTGAAGCAGACCAAGTTGAAGAGCTCCACCGCTTATGGAAAACTGCCGGAATCACACCCTTGAAAATAACAGTATCACCAGCTGGAGCAACAGTAACCGAATACAACTGTGAAGCCTCACTAAAAGAATACATGAGCTCCTAAATCGGTGCTAACCGGTGCCAACCGGTGCCAGGCACCACCCGAATTTTGTCGAAATATATGATTCCTAATCAGGAGAGGGGTTAATATGCCAACAACGTATGTAAATTCTCTAAAGAAAAATAGCACGAAAAATGGTTTTATCAAATCTGTTTGTATTGCCACATTACTAGTTGTGTTCACAGTTTTATTAGTAGGAGGCTTTTGGATATTTAAGAATCAAGCGCCCAGACCGCTCGTAGTCAATCAGGCTGGCGATGTCCTATTTACAAAAAGTTCGATTAAAGGAGGACAAGCCGTTTTTCAAAAATATGCGCTGATGGATTATGGTAGTGTCTTAGGCAACGGTTCATATATGGGCCCGGATTATACAGCGGAAGCTTTGAAAATATATACGCAAGGAATGCAAGATTACTATGCGCAACAAGAAGCAGGAAAGCTGTTTCATGACCTTACCGAGGCTAAGCAAACGGTTATTCGAGATAGAGTAACTAAGGAAATCCGTAAAAATCGCTATAACGAAGAAACGGATACGCTTGTATTAACAAATGCTCAAGTTCACGGATTAGAACAAGTGCGCAAGCACTATTATCATGTGTTCACAGAGGGTGATGGCTGGGGTATACAAGCTAATCTGATTCAGGAGAAGGATTTACCTGCGAAAAATCGTGCTTGGGTGGATAAGGGTGATCAAATCAATCAGGTAGCCGACTTCTTTTTCTGGACAGCCTGGTTATCCAGTACAAATCGCCCAAATGACACGATTTCCTTCACGAATAATTGGCCTTACTTTGAGGATGCTGGTAACGTTCTGACCTATTCCTCTATTTTTTGGAGTGGGGCTAGTATAACAATTTTAGCCCTATTTATGGCCATCATTTTATTTTTATTTTACCGGTACCACTTAGGAATGAAGGAAGCATATACACCTGGGAATTTCCCGAAAATCAATTTGCATTCGATTCCGGTCACTTTGTCACAGGTTAAAGCCGGTAAGTACTTTGTAATTGTCTCGATTCTCTTTTTTATTCAAGTAATGTTTGGCGCCCTCTTAGCTCATTACTATACAGAACCTGATAGTTTCTTTGGAATTAAGTGGATCGCAGACCTGTTACCATTCAGCATCTCAAAAGGAATGCACCTCCAGCTCGCCATTTTCTGGATCGCGACTGCTTGGCTTGGTTTAGGGATTTATGTAGCACCGCTTGTGGGTGGACGTGAACCTAAGCATCAAGGTTTGCTTGTTGATATTTTATTCTGGGCATTGGTGGTATTAGTATTTGGCAGTATGCTTGGCCAATGGTTAGGTGTTAAAGGATACCTCGGCAATGGCTGGTTCATGTTTGGTCACCAAGGCTGGGAGTATTTAGAGTTAGGTAGATTCTGGCAATATATTCTTGCCATCGGAATGATCATTTGGTTATTTATAGTGTTTAGAGGAATCAAAAGGGCGCTTAAGCGTGAGGATGATAAAGGCGGTCTTGTTCATCTTTTATTTTATGCATCCATTGCGGTTCCGCTCTTTTATGGTTTTGCCTTTTTCATTCAACCTGACACAAGCTATACGATGGCCGATTACTGGCGTTGGTGGATTGTCCACCTATGGGTTGAAGGAATCTTTGAAGTCTTTGCCGTTGTGATCATCGGTTTCTTGTTAGTTCATATGAATCTCGTGACGAAAAGCTCAACGACAAAAGCATTATATTTCCAGATTACGATTTTACTAGGTAGTGGGGTTATTGGTATTGGCCACCATTATTACTATAATGGCGCGGCGGAAATATGGATTGCATTAGGGTCCGTTTTTTCAGCACTTGAGATTATCCCACTTACATTATTAATTTTAGAAGCTTATGAACAATATAAAATGCTACGTGATGGTGGGGTGGACTTCCCATACAAATCAACATTCTGGTTCCTGATTTCAACCGCATTATGGAATTTAATTGGGGCGGGTGTATTAGGATTCCTCATTAATCTACCAGCCGTCAATTACTTTGAGCATGGGCAGCAGTTAACACCAGCACACGGGCATGCTTCGATGATGGGCGTTTATGGAATGTTTGCGATTGCTTTACTATTGTTCGCCTTAAGAAATATTGTTAATCCAAAGGTTTGGAATGATAGATTATTAAAATTTGTCTGCTGGATGTTAAATATTGGACTAGCGGGGATGGTCTTTATTACGTTGTTACCAATCGGCTTAGTGCAGTTGAAGCTTGCGTATGATCAGGGATATTGGGCATCGCGTGATCCAAATATTTTCTTTAGCGAAAAATTGGTCCAGAATTTACTCTTGTTCCGAGCAGTACCTGACACCATTTTCTTAATAGGTGTTGTTGGTTTAGTTTTCTTTTGCATAAAATCTTTCTTGCATATTCGTAAACCCACTCATGGTGAAAATGAACCATTGCCAGTAAAAGATTTAACGATAAGTGAAGATTAAATCGTATTAAAGGAGCGGGAAAATGAATGGATATCATCATTATTTATACGAGTATGACCGGGACCACGGAACAAATGGCCAATATCATTGCCGAGGAGTTAATGAAGGTAGACAAGCGCGTGGTTTTAAAAGATTCAATCGAGGTCCAAGCGGAGGAATTGATTTCTTACGACATGATCCTCATCGGCAGCTATACGTGGGGAGATGGAGAGCTACCTGACGAATTGGTCGATTTTTATGACGAATTGCGCCACACGGATTTAACTGGAAAGATATTTGCGATATTCGGCGCTGGCGATTCTTCCTATACTCACTTTGCTAAGGCAGTTGATATTCTGGAGGAAACGGTAAAGGGACAAGGCGGCCGAATCCTCGTTGACGGATTAAAAACGGATCGGGAATCAGAAGACAATCTTAACGAAAGTTGTCGCCTGTATTGTAAAAAATTAACACAAGCGTTGGAGCTTGTGTGGGCACACTAACCCAATCAAACCCTGCTGCTGCAAAGCTAATTGAGGAGTACATTGAGTGTGGTTTTTATCAGGAGCTGAAAAGCTTAACTCAGGAAAAGGATTGCTTAAATAAATTGATTTGTGATTACCTCATTTCGTACGAGTGGAAAAGACATGAAATTGGCAATCATCTTGTCGCAAAATTTATCCCAAAACAAATTTATGACTACGATTATCCTGGGCTAAATGAATTTTTGTATGACCGGGGGTTACTGCAGAAGTTGACTAAACTTACAAGCACGAATCTTAACAAAGACCGTGCGCTGTTGGAAATGTTTGCACCATACAGTGAGCCCCCAGCCTTTTTCATAAAGCCGACGTTAAACAATGTTGGAAAAGAGCTGGTGAAAATAAATCCACTTGAGGATTTTGCGTTAACTTTAACTTTAGAAGAGGCGTCAAAACGTAAACGTGAGAATTTGCTCCGCTTGAAAGCGGCAAAACATCAGTATGAAATGTTAAAAAAGGCGTTGGGGACCTGTCAGCAACTGTTAGCTGCCGGGAAAATCAACCATAAATATGGTTCAGTCTCGAGAGTGCAAAAACCGTGTGTTTATCAAACTGACAATGTTACAGATAAGTTGCTGGTTCAGAAGCTAATCCAGTATGGCAAACCGGACATGAATAGTGTGATGGAATATGCCGCGAAACAATATTTTTCAAGAAGTGAAATTGAGCCATTTAGAAAATTAACGGATATAAAGTTATCTTTGGTCATCCTTGATTTAGATGATGAGGCAAAAATGATGAATTTTTAAAGTTGGTGGTATGATGAGGTCTTTTTCTGAAATACTTGGACATAAAGGCATTAGCCTGCAAAGGGAGATCGTAGCGGTCGTACAGTGTCAGAGCTGTGGGCGGGAACTTAAAACTTATCGAATGCAGCTAATTGGAGGTTCAAAAAAAGGTGAATGGACAACGTTGACGGAGGAATGCAGTTGTTATTTTTCTAAAGAGGTATTAAGCGATGCACAGCGAAAAAAATTAACCTATTTTAGAGAACGCTCAACTATCAATCAATCGTTAATTCTAGCGACTTTAGAAAATTATTGTCCCAGCAATCATTCGCAAATTCATGCAGCAAAAATGGCGATTGAATTTATTGAAACTTTGGCACAAAATAAACCAGCTCGACTGTTGTATTATGGAAGCACTGGCTTAGGAAAATCCCACTTGGCTGTCGCAATTAGTAAAATTGTCGAAGCGAAGTTAAACAAAACGTGCCTATTCATTGATGTTCCGAGATTAAAGCAACTGATTAAAGCGTCTTGGCTAAAGGATAGTGACTTTACAGAGTTGGAAATGATGAGGTCAATGGCTGAAGTGGATATATTAATCCTTGATGACGTTGGAGCAGAAGGTATCACTCCCTGGACGAAGGAATTAATGTTCAGCATTTTAAATTCCAGACTCTCGAAACCTTTACTAGTGACGACAAATATGGACCTTGAGGAGCTCTACCAGGAATACGGCCCAAAAATTACAGACCGCATAATCGACGGCATGGCCAAACAACAAATAATAAACATAAAAGGACAACACAGCTACCGCCTGCTCAAGGTGACAGGCACCACCCGAAGTTTGTCGAATTTTCGAGGCGATAGTTAGTAATTAGTATGGAACACTCTTTCTTTAATGAAAGGGTGTTTTTTTCATCTGTGTCCAGTGATATACCGATATAAAGAACAAATCGCGAAAACAGCCTATATAAAGAACGTCTAAAATATTACAATATTCCGACTTTTTATTTCGGATTAAAAATTAATTATTTAAAGCAAATCATTTCCTGTGACATTTATCACATCAAAAGCCCGCCTAATCAACTGTTAGTCGGGAAATAATGTGAAAATTGCTTATGTGCTAAGATTTTATGATAATCGACAAAATATTCCGATTTGTGTAAAATGGGTAATGGTTTCCATATGAAATTAATGGGAATTATTGGAGCAACCGAAATAATGCCTAAATAATAATCTGATCAATTAAATAGACAGAGGCCAGTATGCTGAGCGACTTTGGAAAAACCTAAATGCAGTCAAAAGTGGAACTTGGAGACGAAAAATCGCGCATTGCTACGGTGGATTCAAATTTGAATGTTCTGAATAGAACTAGAAAGGCGATGTTTGAGTGAAAAGTATTTATAGGTTTACAAGTTTATTAATTTTATCCGTAACATTAGCGATAGTGGCCAGTGCCTGCTCGCAACAAGCGAAAAAATCAAGCGGACAAGCAAGTGGAAAGCTTAATGATGATTACCAAGATATAATCCTCCAGTATCTTGAAGCAAAGTATCATGACAAATTTGTGGTTTCTACTATGAGTAAAGAAGATGGATTTGATGGTAATGAAATAATCGTTGCGGAGTGCTATGATAAAAAATTCCCGAAAATAAAATTCTTAGTTAATTATGATAATGAGTTCAACGATATTCATAACAAGAAGGAGATTGATGCCCTACTAAACCGTGCGGCATCTGATAGTAAAAAATCCCTAGATCAGTGGGAGGAAAATGTAGAACCATATTTTGAGGATACATATGCAAATGTACTATTTCAAAATCAGCTCAATGAAACGCTTAGAGCAAAAATCAGCCTTGAAACGGATTACCTAATTCAAACGAAATTTGAAAATACTACTTATCATTATCAAAGCTTAAGAGAAAGTAGGGGGGATTTAGACAGCTATTTTAATTCGGAAGATAATAGTGTTTATGCCTATCATTATTTGTTTGTAAAAGATAACGGCGCTCCTCTTGAAGATCAATTATTACTGTTAAACAAGATAGCCAAAGCGGTATCAGATTCAAGAATAGGTACGCAACAAATATATGTGTTTTTCCTAAATGAATTCACCCCTAAAGAAATCAAGGATACCTATTATGCAAACTATGAGGACCCTTCAGATTATTACTCTCGACTAGGAACCGTGACCTCAAACGCACTCATAACGATTGAAAAAGGAACAGTGACAGACATAAATATCTAGTTGGTGCCTTTATGGGTGCCAGGCACCACCAGAAAACTACGCTGATTTTCTAAGATTTGCAGCTAGCGAGTATAAGAGTGCGCAGTCTAAAGCGGTCAATCGAGCGGATTGGCTGTGAGGCTGGCACGAAAAAAAGAACATGGGCTTGCTTGCCCATGGAGTGTAACTTAAAAGAATACTATTTTAATAGCGGGAGATAGTTATGGGACGAACAACGGTGGAACAGAGTACAAACAGTTATATTGTCACGAATCGATTAGTCCATCCGGAGGTACTGAATGAGCGCGAGCTGAAGTCGCTTGCCGGGAAACTGCTAGAGACTCTTATTCCAGTGAACACTGAAACGACGAAAAAGGGGATTATTTTAAAAAGCGCAATCGTCGACATGATTCCATTGGGGGCTTATTTTAGCGGGATTGTCACGAAGAAAATGTTCTTAGACGTTGTCATGCAGCTCATTGATATCGTTCAAGATTGCAAAAAGAGCTTCATGAATGAGAACAATCTGATGCTGGATTTTGATTATATCTTCCTTCATCCGCGTACAAAGAAACTCAAATGCATTTTCTGGCCGATTGTGAACAATCAAAATCAGCATATAACGTCTGAGTTTTTTAAGGAACTGCCGTTTCGGGTTGTTTTTACAAAGCATGAAGACCATGGTTATGTTTCGAACTATTTGCAGTTTTTCAATAACCATACACCTTTTTCAATCAACGGCTTTGAAAAATTAATCTTTGAAATGACAGGCAAAACGGTTGAGGATAAATCCTATTTACCAACTGATTCGGTGCGGTTGGAAACTAGCAAGAATCCATCCAATAAGCTGGCAGGAGAAAAAGGGAACTCAGGCAATATGGCCTATAATCCGTTTGGCCAGCAAAATCGTGCAACAGGATCAAATCAAGCGCAATTGAGGGCTTGTGCAAACTGCGGCTGTGCAAATAAGGAAGATGCAAACTTCTGTGTGAGTTGTGGTGCTTCTTTAAAAGCAGAACCTGTGGGAACAAAAGTTGTCCCCGACTTCCAAACTCAAGAAGGGACAGAAACACAAACCTTTAGTGAAACAACCGTTTTGGGTGCAGATAACTTTGATAATGGGACGACGGTGCTTGGCGCAGACTCATTAGAAGAACCAAGCTATCCTTATTTAATCAGAGAAAAAAATCAAGAAAAAATCAGTGTGGATAAGCCTTCTTTTCGGATTGGCAAGGAGCGGAGGTATTGTGATTATTTCATTGGGGATAACAACGCAGTGAGTCGCAGCCATGCCGATATTCTCACCAAAGCTGGACGTTACTATATTGTTGATAACAACTCGACGAATAAGACGTATGTCGAAGGCCGCACCGTTCCAGTGCAAAAGGAAGTGGAGATTTTTTCAGGAACAAAGCTCAGACTCGCAAATGAGGACTTTGTTTTTTATATCTAGGTAGTGGCTATTGCGTTGAGGGCAATCTAATGTGCTCTACGAGCCAAAACGCGAGTTAAAAAGAGTGAGAGTGTGTCATAGAGGGGTTCTATGAAACAAAACTCAAGTTTTGGAGTTGCAAAGTGTGTCATAGAGGGGTTCTATGAAACAAAACGGGGGCTGAGCAGAGTGAAAGTGTGTCATAGAGGAGTTCTATGAAACAAAACTCAAGTTTTGGAGCTGCACAATGTGTCATAAAAGGGTTCTATGAAACAAAACGGGGGCTGAGAAGAGAGAAAGTGTTTGATAAAGCTCTCATAAGTTCAAAACATGCCCGGCAGTCATGCAAAATGAACTCATAAAGTTCCCATAAGTTCAAAACATGCTCGGCAGTCATGCAAAATGAACTCATAAAGCTCTCATAAGTTCAAAACATGCTGGGCAACCGCGCGAAATGAACTCATAAAGCTCTCATAAGTTCAAAACATGCTGGGCAGTCATGCAAAATGAACTCATAAAGCTCTCATAAGTTCAAAACTTGCTCGGCAGTCATGCAAAATGAACTCATAAAGCTCTCATAAGTTCAAAACATGCTAGTCTGACAAGCGAAATGAACTCATGAAGCTCTCATAAGTTCAAAACATGCTGGGCAACCGCGCAAAATGAACTCATGAAGCTCTCATAAGTTCAAAACATGCTCGGCAGCCACGCAAAATACACGTCGTAGCCAAACACAGCATTATTTTTAGCAAAGAAGGTTCAAAAAATGGAAGTATTAACAGCAACATGTACTGATGTTGGGATTAAGAAAGCAACAAACCAGGATAGCTTGTGTTTGAAGGTTGCCGAGACATCCATCGGAAAAATTGTCCTCGCCATCATCTGTGACGGGATGGGGGGCCTCGCAAAAGGTGAGGTGGCCAGTGCCAGTGTCGTCAATGCCTTCGAGGACTGGTTTGAACAGGAGCTGCCAGCACAGCTTGCCCACAAAGACTACGCCGAAATCCGTTATCGCTGGGACCGCATCATTAAGGAGCAGAATCAGCGCATCGCCGAGTATGGGCGGAGCATCAGAATTCAATTGGGAACAACCTTAACGGCTCTGCTTTTAATAGATACAAAATTTATGTTAATTGGGCATGTCGGGGATTCCAGAGTATATCGGATCAACCGCGAGCTTGAGGTTATGACCGAAGACCAGACAGTAGTGGGACGTGAACTCAAACGTGGTAATCTGACTCCGGCACAAGCCAAAGTGGATCCGCGCCGAAATGTCCTGTTGCAGTGTATTGGTGCATCTAAACTGGTGGAGCCACAATTCATTACGGGGATACCGATGCGAGGTGATGTCTACATGCTTTGTTCGGATGGTTTTCGCCATATGATTTCCGAAGCGGAGATATATCAGGCATTCTCGCCACAAGCCTTAATGGATGAAGCTATTATGAAAAATAAAGCAGTTGAACTGGTTGAACTCAATAAGGCGAGGCAGGAATTGGATAATATTTCAGTCATGCTAATTAAAATTCTGTAAGGACGGGGATTTCGTTTGGCTCAAATTGGATCCGTCATTGACGGAAAATATGAAATACTGAAGCTGATTGGACAAGGAGGAATGTCTAAGGTCTATCTCGCTATGGACAAGCGCTTGAACAAGCAGTGGGCTGTAAAAGAGATTGAAAAAAGGGCAAGGGACAGGAACAACGAGGTTATTATTCAAAGTGCCATCGCTGAAGCGAATATGATTAAGCGGCTTGATCATCCGGCATTGCCGCGGATTGTCGATATTATCGATAACGGAAATGTTATTTTTGTCATCATGGACTACATTGAGGGCGAGCCGCTCAGCAAGATTTTAGATGAGTATGGGGCTCAGCCGCAGGATGTGGTTATCGATTGGGCGAAGCAGCTTTGTGAAGTGCTCGATTACTTACATACATCGAAGCCGCCGATTATTTACCGCGATATGAAGCCGGCGAACGTGATGCTTAGACCTGATGGGAATCTGAAGCTGATTGATTTTGGTATCGCTAGAGAGTACAAAGAACAAAATTTGGCAGATACGGTTAGCCTTGGAACGAAAGGCTATGCTGCGCCTGAGCAGTTCGGTGGGAAAGGACAAACCGACCCGCGCACGGATGTTTATTGTTTGGGGGTCACGCTCTATCATTTGGTGACAGGGCAAAACCCTTGCGAGCCGCCGTATGAGCTCTATCCGATTCGGCATTGGAATCCGCAATTATCTGGTGGGCTCGAGCGGATTATTCAAAAATGCACTCAGCTCAATCCGGATGATCGCTATCAGTCCTGTGCCGAGCTGTTATACGCGCTTAATCATTATGAAGAGGTCGATGATGTTTATCGGGCCAAGCAAAAAAGGAAACTGCGCAACTTTAGTCTTGTTGCAGGTGGTTCGCTGCTGTTTTTGCTCGTCGGAATATTCGGGCAAGTGATGAATATCCGCACTAACAACGCCGACTATGACAGAAACATCCAGATGGCTGAGAAAGCAGCAACGGATAAGAGTAAAATCGACTACTATTTAAAGGCCATTGATATTAAGCCAACTGTCAATGATGCTTATCTTGGACTTATTAGTGCGTTTAAAGACGATGCTGCTTTTTCGGTTGAGGAAGAAGAGAGTTTTAAGAAAAAAATTAACCTTCATTTAACTGAGTTCCGTGAAAATCCTGATTATGCCGAGCTCGCCTTTGAAATTGGAAAGGTGTATTGGTACTACTATGATTACGGGAAGTCTGCTGATAGTGACAATCAGATTACGAGGATGAAAAGCTCGATTCAGTGGTTTGAGGATGCTGCTCAATATGGCTCGAAAAAGAGTGAGTATTACGAAATGGCGACTATTTATCGCGATATCGGCAAGTTCAATCGTGATATTACCCTTCATATTGAAGAGGCATCGGATAAAGGAAAATATCGTCCTTATTGGGAAAATATCAAAGAATTGAATACTATGATTGCTAAAAATCCTGATGAAAATGAGATTGTCAAACTGGAACTCTATAAATTGACGATTTATTCCATCGAAACTTATGCAAGGAAGTTCAAGTTAGATGGAGTAAAAGAAAAAGATATTCGCGCTGTCTTCGAATCGGTCAAGAAGAGCACAAGGAATGTGGAAGTGACTGCCGAGAAAACCGAAACAATTAAAAATGATGTAATCAAGCGCTTTGAGACTACTGAAAAAGCGATTGAAAATGCATATCGGAAATAGGGAGGGATAGGAATGGATGCAAGTACGTGGTTCACCATTTCGATTGTCGGCTTTTCCCTGGCAGGAGTGCTTCTGATCGTCGCGATTATTTTGTTTTATAAAATGAACATTATGGCGATTATCGGTGATTTGAGCGGAAGAACTGCAACGAGACAGATTCAAGAGATTCGTGAGCAAAATACGATTTCGGGTAAGAAGCGTTATAAGCCTAGTGCTTTTAATATCGAACGCGGGTCATTGACGGAGCCTGTAGGAGCAATGCCGACGCGTTCAAGTCGTCTGACTGGAAGGGGTTCAACAGGCCAAACGGTAGCACCAATATCGCCAAGTGCACAGGGGAATACCGACCAAACCGCTGCACCTACCTCAAAGACTCGGAGTGATACCATTCAAATTGGTGAACTAGTGTCAAATGCTCGAGATACAGCAGCTACAGAGGTGCTCCTAACTGACACAGATGTATTGTTTCAAACGGACGGTACTATGGTGCTTGGGCAGGACACTGGGACTGAAGTGTTAGCAGACCAATATGAGACCGAAGTGTTAAGCGACGATTACGGTACGCAGGTATTACCCGATGCTCAAGGAAACGGGGTATTAGCGGACAATCCTGGTACCGAAGTGTTAAGCGATGACTTTGGCACCGAGGTATTAAACGACGACTTCGGCACAACGGTTCTGTACCCAACTGGCGAGCTTGAGCAAGAAGAACACGAAGCCAATCCGGCAATCGAATTTAAAATTGTCAAGGACATCAAGATTACACATACGAATGAAACCATTTAACACAAATAGACTTCATGATTTTACAAATAAACGAACAAAGTGTTGATTTATCAAGGGGAGAGAGAAATGAGCAAAAAGAAAACAATGAAGCGCAAAAGTTGGGTGGCGCTGGTTCTAGCGATCATGCTAATTGCCTACAACTTACCTGTTGGTGTGTTCACCAATGTATTTGCCGAAGCAAGTGATGAGCAGCAAGTTGAAACAAGCCAACCTGCTGCAACCGAAGTAGAACAAAATCCTGTGCCACCTGAAGCGCCGGAGCCAGGACCAGAACCAGCACCAGAACCTGAAATCGTTACACATGACGTTTCAGTTGAAAAAATCGGTGACGGCGGCGGGGCCATTAGCATTAATGGAACTGCTTTTACAGGAGATAAGCTTCCTGTTCAAGAAGGTCCAGTTGTTATCGAGGTGACTCCGGAAACGGGGTCCGAGCTAAAGTCCATCAAAAACGGCGTGACTGACATTCCGGTTACTCCGGAGGGCACTAGCTATAAAGCAACGATTGCCACGATTACAAACGACTTAACAATTAAGGTTGAGCTCGAGCTAAAGAGCTATACGATGACGTTTGCAAGCTACAACCATGGTAAAATCGAAAATCAACTCGGTCAGAAAGTGACCGTTTCCGGCGGTACGGACAACGTTAAGCATGATAATGATTACTCGTTTACGGTAGCACCAGATGAGGGGTATCATCCAGAAGTAAAAATCGATGGCGCGGATTTTGCTGGATTAGCAAACGCCACTGTCAGTACCTTACCAGATGGTCGTTTGAAGTACACTTTGAAAAATGTGACGAAAGCACTTGCGATCGAAGTGAATTTTGTGATTAACACCTATGTGCTCACTTTCGATTATGATTCTACGAAAGGTGCAGTGGAAAAAGGCTCGGTTCGTGATGGTATTGTCGAAGAAGGTCCTTCAGAGGATACTATTATTGCTGGTGGTGGCACGGTCACAGTCGAGCATGGGAAAAGGCCTTCTTTTAATGTGACACCGATCGAAGGCTATCATATTAAAAGTATTACTTTTGGCAACACAGCTATTACTCTACCAGACGATGTGAAAAAGGAAACAAAGGCGTACGAATTTCAAACTCCACAGGTGACTAGCGATCAGGATGTCGTTGTTGTCTTTGAGATTAATACTTATAAAGTGACCGTTAATGATGCTGACCATGGCGATGTATCACTTGATAAAACGGTTGTTGATCATGACCGTGAGGCAGTTGTCACAATGAAGCCTGACCATGGCTATAAAGTTTCAGCGATTAGCGTGAATGGAAGTCCGGTGAATTTGGATAGTGATACGAATTTCCAAATCGGTGCAGATGATAGCAGTTCTACCTACTTGGTAAAAAATATTAAGAACAACACTTCTATTATTGTTACATTTGCAAAACTCCCAGAAGTTGAGGGAGCTTGGCAGGATTTTATCTCCATTGAGGCGACCAATGGTGCTCTAGTAGATCAAATTGACGAAAATAAATTGATATTCTCAACTGATGCCAAGTTAACGTTAAAACCAATTGAGACTACCGCCAGCGTTATTGATCGCATAAAAATTACTATCAATAATGTGCTGGAAACAATAACGGGTAAGAATTGGCAACAAAGCTATATGGTTGAAAATAACTCAATTATTGAGGATGTCCAATTAAAATCCCATCAGCAAAATAATGATGCCACTCTTATTCTAAAAGATGATATTCATCTATTATTTGATAGAAAAAAGCCAGAAATTGAGAATCTGGTATTAGAGGGCAGCAATAAGGCAACCGTTGACGGAACAGTTTGGTACAGCGGTGATGTGAAAGTGAATTTTGACCTGAAAAATCCAACGGAAACGTTTAACAATCTTGATTTTTCAACAGATATTGCCAACATTTATTACAGCAAAGACGATGCCGCAACGACTGAAATTCCAGTTAAAGCTGACAAGAGCTACTCCTTCGATGCTGCATCTGGCAACTATCAAAGTAAATATAAAGTTTGGGCACTTGATAAAGCTGGAAATAAAGTAGAAGCAGAAAAAACAGTTAACATTGACCAAAAGGAGCCGCAGCTTGATGGGGCTGTTCGCGTAAAGCAAACAGGTTCGGAGCTCCTTAACAACTTAACTTTTGGGATGTTCTTTAAAGAAGCGATTAAAGTGACAGTTGATGTGGAGGACGTGGCTTCAGGTATTAAAGACATTAAATTAATCGCCAACGGAAAATCGGGTGAGCAAACGATTTCTGGTGAAATTTCGAAAGGAAGCAAGGACCGGACTGCTACAGCAACCTTCACTTTAGGTGATGAGAGTTTTGATGGGTCACTGGCGTTAAAGGTTACGGACCATGTTAACAATACGAAAACATATGATGTAACGAGTGACAATGTCGATCCTAATGGTAAGCCAAGATTCATCATCGACCGCAAGGCGCCGACGGCTGAGCTTTCGGTGACACCTGATAAAGCCGAGGAACAGCCGTATATTTCTGAGAATGAAATCAACGGTGCTGAAACTGAATTTTACAGCGATGATGTTCGTTTGAATGTGAACGTTGCTGACGATGCAGCAGGTGTTCAGTCTGTAAAAATCAAGCTAGGTGACGAAACGCTTAAAACGTACGATTTTACAAATGGCACTGAGGAGCAATTAAACCCGACTATTGATCCGATTCATACGAGCTCGCTTGTTGAGAAGGGCCGATTGTACGATTTTTCTGTAGCCGTAACAGATAACTCTGGAAATAAAAATGATATTTCGCAGGCTCAGAAAACCATTTATATTGATGAATATGCTCCAACCTTGCCTGGTGGTAAAGAGGCTGTCACGTTTGAGTTGGAAAATGACAGTTCCTTTGCAGAAGTGTTAAATTTCTTAACGTTTGGCACATTCTTCAATAAACAAATTAGAGTGACGGTTAAGGTTGAGGATGATGCAGCCGGAATTAACGAGCTTGATTTGCATGCCAATCCTGAGGCAGGTCAAGACGCGCCTGAGCTTGTTCGCGAAAGCTTAGAGAAATCAGGATTAAAGGCCGAAGCCGTTTATAAGATGGATGCGGAGTATTTCAAAGGGACTTTGGATGTTGCGGTTACGGACAATGTCGGCAATAAACGGGTCGAGCTAGTTTCTGCGGCCAATTCCAATATGGCGGCAATTGATAGCGGAATCGTGATGATTGAGAAAAAAGACCCAGTTCCTTCTATTAATATTAATAGTGAAACTAAAGTTAAACCGTATGTAGATGAGGCAGGTCATCAATTCTATCGTGACGATGTCACTTATGATGTTGATGCGAAAGACGCTGATTCTGGTGTCAATGCGGTCAAGATTGATGTGAATGGTGACGTTGTAAACGTGGACGATAACGAGGAGAGTGGAGCTGCTTCTTATTATTATCATGATCGGGATCAAGCAAAATTAGCTACCGATAATATTGAAACCCTTTTATCTAATGATTTTAAAATTAATCCTGATGGTTCTTATGTAATTCGTGTCGATGCGATTGATAACGCAGGTAATGCTGGTCACGATGATGAAACAGTATATATCGATAGAACGAGTCCTGTGATTTCTGACTTTAAGTTCGCCGAACAAGGTGGAAAAGATGGGCTTCAGGATGCAATTGAAGTTATGGATTACGGTTTTTATTTTAAAGAACCAATTCAAGTGACCATTGGAGCAGAAGACCCTGATGTGACAGATGACTTTGAAGCGACAAGTAAAGTGAAGGAAATGCTGATTTACTTACAAGACCATGAGAATGGCAAGTTCTATGGTGTCGTTGATGGAACGATGAAGGAAATCGCTGGTCCGGAAAGTGTTCAAGCGATTGCGACTTCTAGTGAAGTGAAATTTAACGTTCCGGCATCCTTTAAGGGTCAGATTTTTGCCAAAGCGACTGACTTTGTTGACAACACCGGTGAGTATGTCACGCCGGATGGAGCAGTCATTGAGGATGAGGACAAGCATACAGAGGAAACTCATATTGATTTACACAAGGCCGAAACAAGCTTTAAGGATAATCATGATGTCGAGCTTTATAGTGGGAATGTAAATGTCGACTTGACGGTGACGGATACGTATTCCGGTATTAAGGAAATTGAGTGGTCTGTCGTCGCGCCATATGACACCGCGAACAATCAAGGCGGTATTGTTAAAATAAACAATGATAAGTCGTATGCACCAGGTAGCAGTCCGGATGGCTGGCAGCAAACGAAGACTGATCGAAATCTTGTTACGGAAATGAAAAAAACGCTTACCGTTGCGAATAACAGTAATGATATTGTCGTGAAGGTGAAAATGACCGACCGCTCCGGCAATACGTCAGAAGATGAAATGAAGTTTAGTATCGATAAAACAGTGCCAACAATGAATGTGACGTACGATAACAACACGCCAGATGCTGGCTTTACCGATTTTTACAAAGAAAATCGCACGGCAACCATTGTAATTACGGAGCGCAACTTCAAGCCGGAAGATGTTGTTCATGCAATTACCAATACCGATGGTGTGATTCCAAAATTGGTCGGTTGGTCAACTAAGGCTGATAGTGTTGATCCTGACAAGACGACTCATACGGCAACTGTCGCCTACACTGCAGATGGGGATTACACGTTTGATCTGAAGTATGTTGATAATGCAGGGAATGCGGCTGCTCCATTTGCACAGCACAAATTCACATTGGATAAAACGAAGCCGTTGGTTCAGGTGACTTACAACAATGGTGCGTCGGCAAACGGTAATTATTTTAAAGCGGATCGTACTGCAACCATTACGATTACCGAGCACAATTTTGAGACAAGCAGATTGAAAGTGGCAGGTTCAGCGAGTGATAATGGTGCGGGGATTGGCTTCCCGGCGACAAGCGCTTGGAAGTCTAACGGTGACGTTCATACCGCAACCATTCATTATGGTGCTGATGGTAAGTATAGCTTTGATATTGATTACACTGACAAAGCTGGTAATATGGCGGCTGATTATAAAGCGGAAGAGTTTGTCGTTGACCAAACGGTTCCGGTTCTGGAGATTACCGGCGTTGCTGATAAGTCTGCGAACAATGGTGATGTTGCTCCGGTTGTCACTTATTCGGACACGAACTTTAATAAGAGTGCAGTATCGATTAAGTTGGAGGGCGCTAACCGCGGTCCGGTTGCTTTGAAGGGCAGTGGTGGCGATGCACCGAATGGCGGCGTCTATACCTTTGCTAATTTTGAGAAAAAGAAAGAAGTTGACGATCTCTATACTTTGACTGCTAAGCTGGTTGATTTTGCCGGCAATGAAACTTCGAAGACGATTCGTTTTTCGGTTAACCGGTTTGGTTCTGTGTATGTGTTTGACGATTCGCTGAAGGCGATTGATGGCAAGTATGTTAAGCAGGAAAAGGATGTTATTTTAACCGAAACGAACGTGGATAGCTTAAAATCGGATTCGATTCAAGTGAAGATGACCAAAAACGGAACGCCTACTGATTTAGCTGAAGGCAAGGACTATAGTGTGTCGAAAGCTGGTGGGAATGGTTCATGGAGTCAGTACAAGTATGTGGTGAAAAAGGACTTGTTCGCTGGTGATGGCCGTTATACAGTGGCACTTTACTCTGAGGATTTGGCGGGAAATGTCAATGAAACTATCGATGAAACGAAGCAGGCTGAAATTTCCTTCGGTATTGATAAGACGGCTCCAGTCGTCGTGCCAGTTGACATCGAAAGTGGACAGCAGTATCCGGTTGATACGAAGCCAGTGACGGTTTCCGTGAAGGACAATTTAGTCTTGGACGGCGCGAAGATTTACTTGAATAACAAAAAGGTAGATTACAAGGTTGATGGTGAGAACTATAGTTTTGTGGTTCCAAGTGCGAACTCAAAGCAGGCTGTGAAAGTTGTTGCGGTTGATGCTGCCGGGAACGAGTTTACGAAATCGGTTGACGACTTCCTTGTTTCGAAGAACCTATTCGTTCGCTGGTACAATAATACGCCGTTGTTTTTAGGAACAATCGGCGGAGTTGGCGGAATCGGTGCAATCATCGCCACCGCATCCGTCATCCTAAACAAAAAACGAAAACTCGTAGCGGAAGAAGAATAAGTGCGGTAAAAAATGGTGCACACACCGAATAGGTGACAGGCACCACCCGAATATTCTTGTTTCACATGATGTTTCACGGAGCACTGAATAAGGTGCTCCACACCACCTAAGGAAACACGGGGCCGAGCGGTTCTCGTGTTTCCGATTGATTGGAGGCGAAAGCACAAATGTTGAATAATCCATCTCTTACAAATATCCTTCTTCTCATCGTCATTTTGCTGAATATTGTTACGATGATTTTAGTGATAATCTCTATGAAGAATGCTAAGCTGCGTACAGGGCTTGTTAAGGAGTACCAATTAGGTTCAACTCAAATTGGGTCAGCTTCCGAATCAGGTCTCGGACAATCGAGAGGATACTCTGAGTCAGGAGTTGTTTTTTGCCGCAGCTGTGGGGCTCAATACGATTCCGCAAACACAGCATGCCCGATTTGTAAGACAGCGAGATAAATATAGTCGAATTTTCATTGGAAGATAAATAAATGAACCTTACCCCAACTAACGTTGGGGTTTTTTTGGTGCCTTTTGGTGCCTGTCACCACCCGAATTTTGTCGAATTTTTTTGATTTCCGATATTCATATAATGTTTCTGATGTTAAAATGTAATATAGACTCTACTGAATTCAAAAGTACACAAGATATGCGTGTTCAAAAAATACATCTTAGATAAGCAGGAGGATTCAATGTTTAAAAGGCTTTCAATCAAACAAATTCTATTAGTTAGTTTTAGTGCGATTTTGATTTTACTCTTCATCATTAGTGTTTCTTCGTTTCTAAGCTTCAATAAAATGTCAGATTCCTTATACATGATTACTGAAAAGGAAGCTGAGAAAGTTGAGATTACCTCCGAATTAACCGAGAGTATGATCAAAATGAGATTAGATTTAGCCAACTATATTTTGGAAGAATCCCCGGAGAATCGGGAACGATCAGAAAAAACATTAAATGAAGATATTAAGTATATAAAATCATTGATTAAGCAGTTACAGCCGTTATTAACAGGTTCCAATAAGGAAAGTCTTAACCTGTTCCAACAACACTTTAATGATTATACTGATTTGATCCCGTTAGCATTGGAAAGGTACAGTGCCCAGGATCAAAAGGGCTTTGAGGAATTGTCCGTTGCCATGACTCCAATTGGAGAAAATGCACGGGTAGAACTTGCCAAAGTCCATGAAAATATTGATAAATCCATGGATAAAACGATAGATACGACTTCAGCGCAAATTAATTTTGGCAAGATGATGATTATGATTGTATCGGCAATTGCTACAATTTTGAGCATCACTGTCGTTATTTTTACAACAAGAATGATTCGCCGTTCCGTTACGGGTGTGGCAAAAAATGTTGATATTACCACAAATTCTGTTACTGAGATAAAAAGTTCAATAGAAAAAACTGCGACTGGAGCGAAAGAGCTTGACCAGTCAATGGATATGGCGAATGCGGCTGTTGGGGAGCTTGTCGCTTCGATTCAACAAGTGGCTGGAAATACCAATGAAATCGCAATGGGTGTCGATGAAATGTCTGCTGCGATGGAGCAGATGAGCGCTTCTATCAATTTAGTTGCGGAAAGTGCTGACCAATTACAGGGTTCGACTGGTGAAACTTCGTCTGCGATTCAAGAAATGATGGCATCAATTGAACAGGTGGCCGTTAACGTTGTCAATGCTAGTTCAAGTGCTGAGGAAATTGCTGCAGCGATTGAGGAAATGAGCAGCTCGATTAAAAGTGTTAGTGAAAATGCTGAGAATCTGACTGGAACTGCCGAGCAGGCAGCTGAAAAAGTTGATGAAATGGTCGTGTCGATTCAGCAGGTTGCTGATAGTGCCCAAACTGTTAATCAGCTTAGCAATACGGTTAAGCACGACGCCTTGGAAGGTACGGTTTCTCTAAACGAAACTCTAGCTGGAATGCAGGAAATTTCTCAAGTTATAAACCATGCTAGTGATGTTATGGAGAATCTCGGGAAAAGTTCAGAGGAAATTGGAAGCATCATTGAGGTGATTGATGAAATTGCTGATCAAACCAATTTGCTTGCATTAAACGCGGCAATTGAAGCTGCACGTGCCGGGGAGTATGGAAAAGGCTTTGCGGTAGTGGCTGAAGAAGTTCGAAAATTAGCCGAACGCTCTGCAAAAGCAACGAAAGAGATTGCCGCTTTAATAAAAGGAATCCAAGCAGAAACTGTGGTTGCGATCAACTCCATTAATGAAGGTGCCCAAAAGGTTGAAATAGGAAATAATTTAGCCGATAAAACAAACCAAGCGATTATGAAAATTTCACAAGGGATCGCTCAGGTGACCGAGGAAATGAATCAAATCGCTAGTGCCACTGAAGAACAAACAAAAAATAGCGAATTCTTAACAGAAGCAATTGCAAATGTTACATCACAAGCTTCGGAGATGACCTATTCAACAAGAGAACAATCGACAACTGCTGAAGAAATTGTTCGTGGAATTATGAGTACAAAGGATCAGGTCCTGCAAATCTCGATCGCAACTGGAGCGCAGGCGCGAGGCAGCTCAGCAATCATTTCCGCGGTAGAAAGCGTCACTTCTCAATCAGGTGCGGTCATGAATGCGACGAGAGAGCAAGCTCTTACTGCGCATGAAATTGTCAATAATATCTATAAAATTAAAGAAATGGTTAACGAGATGACCATTGCGACAAATGAGCAATCAACGCACGGCCAAGGAATTGCAATGGAAGTTGAGAAAGTTCGTAAACAAACAGAAGAGCTGGATGCAAGCATCGAATTACAGCGAACAGAAATTGATGAAGTGGAAAAAGCAATCATCAATGTAAATGATCAAGTAAAAGCCTTTTAAAGAAAGTGCCAAAGAAGGTGCCTGTCACCACCCGAAATTTGTCGAAAGTTATAAAAAGAAGGGATCACGAGATTGTTGTGATTCCTTTCTTTTTTGATTTCGAAAGAAGATTTTTATTTTTATAAGAATCGTTTTCTTTGTTCGGGGGTAGGAAGTATGCAAGTATCGTTACGACCAAACCATTTATATCTGTTTTTTGAAATGACTTCATAAACGAAATCGCGGATTGGCATTGGGATGATGATCAGGATATGTAGGAGTTTCCATGGGCTGTTTAAGTGTTTACAAACTTGGAGAGCTGCCGTCGATTTCAAATAACATTTATTGTCTTTGATAAGAACAAGGCTATCGATGTTGGATGGTACGTTGAAATTTTTCAGTAATGCTTTACCAGTCTCACTTTGTAAAGAAGCGAATTTAAAGTACCCCAACGGATCTCGTTTAATAATAAAATGAACACAAAAACTGCAAAAACCACATCCTCCATCAAATAATACAATCACGGTGCCTGTCACCACCCGAATTTTCTTGTTTCACGTTTGTTGATGTTTCACAATGTTATTTAGTATTTTCGGAATTTGATTTTGATATTCTTTTTAGAACTTGTAGAAATGCATCGGCAATTGCGGGATCAAATTGCTTGCCTTTATTTTTTTCAATATCAATAATGGCGTCTTCTATAACTTTACGATTTTTATAAACTCGATTAGTGGTCATTGCATCATATGAATCAGCCAGTGTCATAATCCGTGCCGATATGGGGATTTGCTCGCCTTTTAAACCATTTGGATAACCTTTTCCATCATATCTTTCATGATGGGATCGAACTATGTCCAGAATTCCATCTCGTTTAAATGATGTAACGTATTTTAATGTTTCATAACCAATATTTGTATGTTGTTGAATATTAGCATATTCCTCATCTGTTAATTCTCCGGGTTTATTAAGGATTGATTCGGGGATTCCAATTTTTCCAATGTCATGAAGTAAGCCGCCAAAATAGATGTCATCACATTGCTTTTTTGTGAACTTCATCTCTTTTGCAATTAACAGAGCGTAATTGGCAACACTTTCAGAGTGATTACCTGTATAGGAGTCACGTGAATCCAGGGATTTTGCTAGCGAAAGTATGAATTCCTTCTTTTGTTCTTGCAAAGCTAAGTATTGCTTCACAACTTCACTGGAAATATAGGTTACGGCTAAATAAACGAATAGGCGGATGGCACAGGAGGTGAAATTTCCATATTCTTCGCTAATAACAATTCGAATCAAAACTCCTATTGAGGTAATGGAGAACAACCACCACTTGGGCTTGTTCGAAAAGCCCATACCGAGGAAAATGGCGGTTAATACGAATAATGAATTAAACTCTCTTTCCCAAATGGTTATGATGGGAACGGTCACAAAAAAAATGATGGAAAGGATTCGATAAATTTTTTGACTTTCCTTTGAGAAATGTAGGCTCATACTCTTCATCCTCACTTAACATTCTATTTCCAAACACTGAAAACAGGAAGAAGGGACCAACAAAGGTAATACTTTCATGGTAAATATTATAGCAAACAGGATTAAATAACAGTGATATTAATCTCTTTGAGTGCCTGTCACCACCCGAATTTTATCGAATTTTGTCGTAAGGGTAGCGGTAAAAAGAAAAAACAGAAAATATTTGAATGCTTTTTACTTTGAGTTATAAATGGTATTGTGATAAAATTAACTTAACAAAAAGTTCACTTGTTTACCACATTAATGACAAAATAAAACGTTGATTTTGCGGGATAATTGTGGACTGGATGTTAACCTTTTAGTTTTCTATTAAAAGGGTCGGAAAGCCCTTTTTCTGAAAATTGAATAATTTCGGGACCTTCGATTTTCATATCTCGTGCTTTACTGTTTTTCTGATTTTATTTAGTATTATGATTCACCTTTTTGAAAACCTCTCTATTATTTTTAAGTTGGCCGAATGGTCAACTTCTTTTTTTTTTGCGAGAGTGATTGTGCCATTAGAAAATCTTTCTCCCCTGTGAAACAAATAATTCTGTGAAACAAGAATAAACGGGGCGTGACTGGCACCGGGTGTTTTGATATTATTAACAGCGATAGTTTTTTAGGGGATGTGTATTTTGGAATATGAGTAAAATTTTGTAAATCGAGGAGGGTTTATTATGAAAACGGTTGGAAAGCAAAAACCTAAACGATTGAAGTTTGCCATGAGGGCCATATTGGTTATTATTGGGGCATTTATCACAGCGTATGGGCTAGAAGCGGTATTAATCCCAAACAACGTTTCTGATGGAGGCGTGACCGGCTTGAGTATCGTTGGTTCGGAGTTAATGGGACTACCTCTAGGAGCACTTATTGCGATTTTAAACATACCGTTTATTTTTTTAGGATATAAACAAATTGGGAAAAGCTTTGCGATTTTTTCGGTCATTGGAATTGCATCTTTAGCTGTTGGGACTATCATGATGCACCAAGTCACGGCGATTATTGAAGGTGATACGTTACTGGTGACCGTAGTAGGTGGTATCATCATCGGTTTTGGGATGGGTTTAGCGTTAAGAAATGGCGGGGCGTTAGATGGAATCGATATGTTAGCTGTTCTCCTGTCTCGTAAATTACCTTTCGGAACTAGTGATTTGATATTATTTTTGAACATGTTTGTGTTTATTGTTGTTTCTACAGTGTTTGGATTACAAGGGGCAATCCTATCAGGGATGGCTTACTTCATCGCTTCAAAAGTAATACATATTGTCGAGGAAGGTTTGAGCGGCTCGAAAACCTTTAAAATTATTACGAATGAGCCAGAGCTAATGGTGGAAACGATTCGTGATCGATTAGGTCGTGGTGCGACATATAATCAAGTCCAGGGGAGTTATTCCAACGAAATATTTCGAGAAATCACATGCGTGATAAACCGGTTAGAAGAAAGTAAAATCAAAGAAATTATCCAAGAGATTGATCCAACTGCCTTTGTAACAGTATATGACGTAGCGGAAGTTCGAGGTGGCAACTTTAAAAAGCACGATATCCACTAGAGTGCCTGTCACCACCCGAAATTTGTCGAATGAAACTAGTTAGTCTGGCTTGGCACGTAACACGGAACATAGCGTTGCAGCCAGCCAAGACCAAAAAAACGCAAAAGAAACAAAAAAACGGGTTGTATCACCCGTTTTTCGTTTTTATCGCGAAGATTTTTTAAAAAAAATGTAACCTAGCCTACCTAGCCTTGATACTCGAAGAAACAGAATCAAATTACCCGAGCTTTTTATAGTATCTACAGCCTGGTAAGATTGGTTTGTATTCTAGTTTTATTTGCAAATTGTTTAGAATCCTGATCAGCTTATCTTTATCTTCATTCAATAAATCGAATTTAACACCGTATTGATAGTAGGTATTGTCTGTCTCTTTAAACCAAGCAATCGTTCCCTTTAAATAGCAGTCCTCAAATAACAAAGTTGTGTTAAACTGCAGAACGATGTCCCTGCTAACTGGCAGTAAAAGTGGCGAGGAAAACGACAATCCACCCGGACTAATATTTTTCAACATGACTTCACTGCTGCCGATATTCAACTTAACCCCTTCAATTTCAGCGATGGTCATATCTGCAGCCAGCGGTACCTCGAACGGAATTCTCGCATATTTTCTTCGTTCTGAATAAGAATAGACCTTTGCCATTTCCTCGTCAATCTTGATACCTTCCTGCAACAGCTTCTCAAAGTCAGTCCTATCAATTGCCTTGCTGTACAAATAGCCTTGAATCTCATCACAGTTTAATTTTTTCAAAATCGAAAGTTGATTCTTCGTTTCGACCCCTTCAGCTACAACTTTTTTGTTAAGCTTATGACAAAGTGAAACGACGGAGCCTAAAATGACAAGGTTTTCCTTTTCCTTATGAATCTCTTTAACCAAGCTTTTATCGATTTTGATTACTTCACAAGGAAATTTTTTCAAAAAATGAAGCGACGAGTAACCTGTTCCAAAATCATCGAGTGCAAACGAGATTCCTAGATTGTTCAATTGGATAATTTTGTTTAACAACGATTCTTCTTTTTCAATGATGATTTTCTCAGAAATCTCAAATTCCATCCATTTAGGATTTACACGCTGCTCTTTTAAAATAGTGGAAACTCTGTCAACGAAATTTGGCTGTTTCAGCTGCAACGGGGAGATGTTAATGGAAACCTTTCTAAATGTAAATTTTCGTTTCGACCAACTTTTTATGTCATCGCAAACCCTTTTAAGCAGCCACTCCCCAATTGGAATGATTAACCCAGATTCTTCGGCCATCGTAATGAACTCTTCAGGTAAAACCACGCCCCATTTTTGATGGTTCCAACGAATCAGCGCTTCTGCTGAGATGATTTCATCTGTGTAGGGATTAACGCGTGGCTGGTAGTAGACATGGAATTCGTTTTTTATTAACGCCTGCTTCGAATCATTTCGCAAGGTGAATTGTTTATAGCTATTGATGCTCATTGTTGGTGCGAAGATTTGGTATTGATTTTTACCTTGCCCTTTTGCACGAAACATAGCAATTTCAGCGTTTTTTAGGAGTTCGGCCTTTGTTCTGCCGGAGTAAGGATAGATGCTTGCCCCTACACTCCCAGTAATAAACAGGTTATTTCCTTCAATGTTGAAAGGGTCCTGATTTATGATGGTGATTAATTCGCTTAACCAATCATTTAATTTATCGACATCAAATTTTTCTTTTATTAAAAAATAAAACTTATCTCCGTATTTATGATAAAAAGAAATATTATAGGGCAGCCAGTTGTGGATTCTGGTTGCTAATTCCTTCAATAGAAGGTCGCCAATGTCAAAGCCTAATACACTATTTATATATTTAAAATCGTCTATACCAAGCTTTGCGATGGCCACAATCATGTTACGATTGCTCGCCCGTTCTATTTCTCTTTCAAGATCTTCATAGAAGCATTCTTTATCTGGCAACCTTGTAAGGGGATCGATGGTTCGATTGTCCTCGCGACATACTGCTATTTCAGTTTGCGAAGACTTAAGGTAACGAAAAGGCTTTTCCTTGATAGGCTTCACATTTCTGTTTTTTTTCTGTTCTGTTATGTTAAATCTTGTGGTTAAAAATTGATATGGTTGGTTGTTCTCGCCCAGCAACGGGGTGATGACCATGAAAAACCAAACAACCTCCCCGCTTTTGCTTTCACAAGATATCTCGCCACTCCAAGCCTTTCCGTCAAGAATGGTTGTCCAAAGATTACGATAAAAGCTCATTGGGTGTATATCGGTCTTGAATATTCTCGTGTGCTTGCCGGTTAATTCGTGAGGTTTATAGCCGAGTGTTGCGCTGCAGGCTTCATTGATGAAAATGATTTCGCCGTTAATGTTTGTTACTAAAATGAGGGCGTCTTTGTGATTTTCCCAGTTAATTGTTTTTTCGCTATATTGTGATTTGGTATATGGTTCAACCTCATTTGAGTTTTCAGTACTAGTGTTTCCAAGAAGTTTTTTGACCGATGAGATTACTTTGTCAGTATTCACTAGGACCAACCCCTAACAGGAATTTATTTACACTAATAAATGTTATAGCGGTTCAGGATTTCTTTTTAAAATAAAAACAGTACTTGGCTATGAATTTTCATTAATATGAGGAGTGCATTTCTTCCCCTCTTTTGCCAATACATATTTCAAACGTCTCGGTGTTGTGGCTAAATGTGGATTTATCGCTTGGATTTCTTGTTTTTGCTCCAGCAAAATATGGATAAAAGTGTCCGCGATTAGTGGGTCAAATTGCGTTCCGCTATTTATCTTTATTTCATTTAAAGCTTGATTGAGACTCATTGCATTTTTGTAGGAACGATTAGTTGTCATGGCGTCAAAAGAATCGGCAATACACATAATTCTTGCAACTAATGGGATGTCATCTCCTTTTAAACCGTGGGGGTATCCACTTCCATCAAAATGCTCATGGTGGTAAAGGACCATATCTAATACGCCCATTTCGGCAATACTGGCAACTTTTTTTAAGGTGTTATGCCCAATAATTGGATGTTGCTTAATGTGTTCGAATTCTTTTTCCGTCAAGCTCGTGGGCTTGCTCAGAATTCTCTCTGCAATTCCGATTTTGCCGATATCATGGAGTAGGCCGCCGATGTAAACAGCCTCACAGGCTTCTTTTGAAAAATTAAGCCGTTTCGCAATGAGTACTGCATACCTTGCAACATTCTCGGAGTGGTGATTTGTATACTTATCTCTTGAGTCTAGTGAACTCGATAGTGCGAGGATTAATTCCTTTTTGAGCTTCTTAATGTTGTGATATTGATTTGTCACGGTGTGTGCTAAAAAGGCAATGACTAAATAAATGAATATATTCACTAGAATGGAGGCAGCACTTTGCTGTGTACTTGTGTTCATAAATTGAATGAAAAAGCCAAATGAACAGCTTCCTATTAAATATCGTTTAGGTAAATTCCAAAAACTAATCCCTAAAAATATATAAGTAACCGCATATAGAACTTGAAAATTATTACTCCAATGCGTAATAAATGGTACGCATACTAATAATATTAATAAAGCAATACGGAAAAAAGCGATCGTTCTAAGTGATGGCAGCAAATTTGAACCCATAGTAACACCTCTTCTTGTACGTATGCTAATATAATTATCTAACGGATTTTTTACTAATTTTAACATTGTTACAATTTTGTGAAAACGACAAAAATCACACACCCAGCGGTGCCAGGCACGCCCCGAAATTTGTCGAACTCGTACCCCTCTGGTGCCAGGTACGCCCCGAAATTTGTCGAACTCGATGTGATGTTTATCATAATGAATTGAACTGAACTTTAGTAGAATAAAGTATTATGTAACTGCTTTCAAATGAAATAAAACATGCTATTTATGGGGTGAGTGTTAAAATAATGGAAGGTCTATTGACAGCAGAGTTTGCACAACATATATGCCAGATTGTTAGTGAGGAAACTGGATATCGTTTAATCTTTGTAGATAAAGAGGGAACCATATTCGCTGCGTACGATCAAGAGAGAATTGGCGATTATCATCCAATTGGGAAAAAAGTGATGGATGGACTCGTTGATGAAGGAGTAGTATCTACAGAAGAGGCTTTAATGCTTAAGGAAAAACTCGGAGATAAGGCCCCCCGTGCAGGAATAAATTTGCCGGTTGTTTACAAAGGCCAACGGTTAGCAAATGTAGGTGTTGGTGGGGATCCAGATGCGATTCGACCAATCCTTGGCTTAACTCGGAGAACCATTTCTTTATATCTTGAAAATAAAGAAATGTTAGATTCACTGACTGGGACAATCGAGGGCATAAACAGTAAATTACAGGAAATGTTATCAAAAACCGAAGAAGTGATGGTGGATGCAAAAGAGGTTGAAAAACTGTCATTCGAAACGCAAAATACAACGGAAGCATCAATTGAAAAAGTAAAAAGCATGGAGGAAGTTATTAAAATTCTTAAGCAAGTTGGTCTGCAAAGTAAAATTCTCGGTTTAAACGCTGGAATTGAAGCGGTGAGGGTTGGCCAAGCTGGACAGGGCTTTGCGGTTGTTGCTAAAGAAATCGGCAAACTCGCAACAGAAAGTGAGACTTCAATTGTCCATGTTTCTGGGATTCTGAAAGAAATCCAGGAAATTTTCCAAACCATCCAGAATCAAGTCAAAGCCAATACTACCATCATTGAAAAACAAACAGGCTCCATGCTCGAAATGGAAAAACTCATCGGCGTCGTCGAACAAGCAATGACCGAGCTCATGATCAATAGGTGACAGGCACCACCCGAAATTTGTCGATTTTTTTAGGGAGAGGAGAGAGATAATTTCTCCTCTTTATTTTTTGTTTGTAGCAGGATTTTTTATGGTTTTAGCGAAAGATATTGTTATGGCAGAATAACAGATACATCCTCGAGAATTTTCTGGCTTTAAAATTCCTGAATTCCTGACTGCTTGAATGCTTGATTCTCCTGAAGCTATACTAATCTGTTCCCTCTTTGTTTTCAATTTTTCTTTCCAATTATTACTTCTCGTGCACAATTTCAATTTTTGCCCAGCCCAGCCCAACCCAGCCCAATCCAATATGAAAAAGTATATTTAATCGAATAGGTGGGATATTTGTGTTTATTTTAGTATCTAGTCTTCTCTTTGCTTATTTTATGATGGGGAGGGAATGATAGATGTCGCGAAAGAAAATGATTTGGATCCCAGATAGTTTTTATAACATATCTAGTCGCGGTAACAATCGTGAGCCGCTCTTTCACAGTCCGGACGATTTTGATACCTTCTTTAATATCCTCGATCATCTTCATGAAAATATTCCGTTTGAGCTAGCTTCTTATTGTCTTATGACCAATCATTACCACTTGCAAATGCGCTGTGCTGAGGTACCAATTTCAAAAATGATGTTCTTTATTAATAAGAGGTATGCGAATTATTTTAATAATAAATATGAATTAAAAGGTCATGTTTTTGAAAAGCGTTATTATGGTGGTTTGATTAGAGATGAAGAGGGGATGTTGGCGGTTAGTCGTTATATCCACATGAATCCTGTTGAAGCATGTATTGTTGGTCACCCACATCATTACCTCTATAGCAGCTACAAGTTCTATGTCAATCCTGATTTGCCTAAACCCCCCTACATGAACATTCACAGTATATTGGACCTTTACACCGGAACAACAGAAGAAAAACTGAATAAGTACCTCAATGAGGTGCCTGTCACCACCCGAATTTTGTCGAATGAATGAGGGGGAGTTCTGGATTGAGGGTTAATTGTGTTTTCTTTGACCCTACGAAAGGTATTTTTGGTATATCTACCATGTTTTTTGTGTATGTATCAAAGATGATATGATTTTTGAGGGGCGTAAAATAATGAGGAATATAAGATTAAAAGCAGCCATGCAGCCTGAACAGATTGCTGATCGGTTACAATACAATCCGGAGATTTTGGAAATACAGCTGAATGAGACGGATCTTTTTCATCCAGAGTTAGTTGTTGCTTATATTAGGGAATTTAAGTCGAAAGGGATTCAGGTGTACCTTCATCACCCGACTCGGTTTCAAGGACGCTACATGGATATCATAAGCTCGAGCAAAGAAATGATCGGGTTTTATGATTGGTCAAGTAAAGAAATTGCGAGGATTTGTAGCCAGGAGGAGGTAAAATGCATTATTCACTGCCACTATTCCCAGTCGGAGAGCAGTCTGTTCACTGGTCGGGCTGAGCGAAAGGCCTTACGGAACCGTGTGGAAAAAATCTTGAACATTTGTGATCGTTCTTTTCTATGGGAGGATACAATTAGAGGGATTTTTTCAGCTGAGAATCCTTATTTATTTTCTGAAATCGTCGAACCATTACATTTGCCACTCAATATCGACATCAGCCATTCGTTCATCGCATTAAGGGGGAATAATGACCGATTGAAACAGCATCTGGATCTATTTGCGCCTTACGCTCGCTATTTTCATATCGTTGATTCGATGGGGGTAAGTCATGATGGACTGCCGTTGGGTGAAGGAAAGATTGATTGGGCAATGGTGAAGCCGTATGTAGGAGATATCGATTTCATATTTGAAGTCGACCTTAGGGGCTCCAACTACATAGATTGTACACCGATGATCAAAAGTGCCGAATACTGGAATGAAATATAAGGTGCAAATATAAGGTGACATTTAAGGTGACAGGCACCACCCGAAATTTGTCGAATTGGATTGGGTTCTGGTGTTGCGTTAATTGTTTTTTTTTCATACTATAATACTTAGGATTTTAAAAAATTATAAATTTTCAAAAAATCAACAAAATGAACGTAATCAACAAATGACCAGTTGATAAAATAGTTTAGGGGAAGTAAATGAAAAAAGAAGAACTACAACAAATCATTAAAGAAATATTGATTATTACAACGAAATACGACGAATTAATGCACCAAGCTCGAGACGTCCGTTACAGATATCGTCCAACCTATTTAAAGAGATCGCTATTATTTTTGATTTGCACCTGGTACCTCTGGGGTACAGCGGAATATTCCTTTTCTGGAGAATTTGTAGTGCGAGCTCTATATGTAAATCTCTTAATTGGTATCCCAGCCTATCTTATGTATAGGTTTTTAGCATTTTTTAGAAGACAACATTCTTTGAAACAATCAGAACGGCTCAAAGAAGAAGCTGATAAATTTTTAGAAGAATCTCTTGAAAATGCTAAACTACCGAGGATTTTCTGCAATACAAGGACATTAAATAAATTTACATACTATATTGAAAGCCATCTCGCCGAAAATCTCAAAGAATGCGCCAACCTTTACCATAACGAAAAACAATATGAGAAATTACACTTAGAAATAGAAATCCTAAAATGGAGGATCGACCAACACGAATCTCGTAAGGTGCCTGTCACCGCTCGAAATTTGTCGAATTAGAGGAGGGGCCGGTACGCTGATAGAAGGCATGTCGGCTTCCTGTTTTGGTGAGTTCCCCGTGCCAGTGCCATGTGTATCCTTCACTTCCGCATACTAGCCCCATTACCTGCACCTTCTAACCCCAATCATCCCTGTTCCAAATAATCCTTCAACGGTCGCTCATCTTCTCGCGATATATTTTTGGATACAAGACTCCGGAATAGTTTTCTTAAGATGTGCTCCTTTGTATCCCCGTTCACAAAATTGCATTCTACGAAAATGAATTCCTCATCTTGGTTGGGCTTGTTTGCTTGCTTAAGTTCGTACCAAAATCTCCTTACATACGGTGAAAACACACGGTGCCAGGCACCGCCCGAAATTTGTCGAACGGGGTGCCTGGCACGCCCCGAATTTTCTTTGTTATTTTATTATAATAGTAATTATTATAATTTGTAACAATTTGTTCAATAATTCGAGCGTAGTTTATGAGTGATGCGCAATATGGAAGGTAGGATTTTAGTCTTGATTCAATAGGGATTTAGGTTAATGAAAAATCCTTGAACATGTAGGAATATATGTTTACTATTTTACAAATATTTTCCTAATGTTATATTGAAAAATTATCTGACAAATGTTATTGTAGAATAGAGAAACTATTCATAAGGAGCGAAATCATGGAGCTAAATAAACTGATCAAAAAGTTGGCAATTGTTACGGTTTGCGGTGTAGGTCTTACTGCTTTTTCACCTGGTCTAGCAGGGGCAGAATCAACTACAGTTGATCCAAATGCACAAAAATTAGTGGATGCTTTAAAGGTTTTGGAAGTAGACCATGTTGATTATCTTTATGCGTACATGCAGACTGTGAAATTAACAGACAGCGAGTACAATAGCATTGTTGCCAATGCTGAAAAAGTGGCTGCGATTCTTAAGGGTGTTAGTAATCCAGCCAATTTAGCAGCCGGAAGCAGAACAGAAATTATTAATTTATTCCTTGATAGTGCAGCCAAAGCTCACATCAAAACTGCATTTGTCGATGGGGATGGAAAAGCTATTTCCCTAACTGATTATAATTTTAGTAAAGGAATTAAATTGCAAATCATGGACCTAAACGGTAAGCTTTTAGCTACTATCGATCCAGATAAGAGCGATTTAAACGCTGATGTTATTGCTAGCAAGGTTTCCGCTATTAAAACCGCAGTAGATGCAAAAGTTGAGTTAGACAAAACTGGTAAATTCACTCCAATGCCAGAAGGAGAATTACCAAATACGGCTTCTGATCTTCCATTAAATATTGCTCTAGGTGGACTATTAGTTGCTATGGGTATCGTATCCCTTAAACCAGCTTTAAAGATTGCTAGAAAAGCAAACTAGGCTAAGGCCCAACTTGACATTATGAGAAAAAGAAAACGAAGGAAAATTAGGAAATTTAAAAAGAGATGGCTGGTCCTGTTAATCCCGGTATCACTTATTGCGGTTGGGATTTTGATTATGGTCACATTCTATTGGGATTTAACGAAACAAACTGTTTTGTTAACGAAAAATGTTGTGGCGCCTTATGAACCTGATTCAACAGCACGTGAGTTTGAACATGAAACTTGGTCAACTTTACCTTCGCCAGGCGATAATCTTGGGGAGCTAAAAATTCCTTCATTGGAATTGGCCTATCCTGTTGTTCAAGGTACTCACGATAATGAACTGAAGATGGGAATCGGTCATTATGCTGGCAGTATGCTACCAGGTCAAGGTGGACAAGTCTTATTAAGTGGTCATCGTGATACGGTCTTCAGAAAGCTGGAGCATCTTAAGGTTGGGGACCAAATCGTCTTCACAACCCAATATGGTGATTTCATTTATGAAGCCACAGATTTTAAAATAGTCGGAGCGGATGATAAAACTATTATTGTTCCAAAAGAATACGAAACATTAACCCTGACAACTTGTTATCCTTTCGATTTTATTGGGGACGCTCCAAATCGATATATTGTTTATACTAAATTTCTTTCAAAAACAGAAACAAAAACAGCAGCTACGAACTAAAAACGCCCTAGCAATAGGACGTTTTTTTTGTGGGATGAAATCTCGGTGCCATTTTCGGTGCCTTTACTGGTGCCTGTCACCGCCCGAAATTTGTCGAATGATCTCTCGGTGGTGCCAGGCACCCCCCGAAAAATCTTTATTGGAAGGTGCTTGTGACTTCTTTGATTTTTTGTGGGGTGACGACGATTTGTGAGTTTTTGGCTTTTAGGACATCATCGTACATGGTTTCGACTGTACCTGTAATTTGTTGATAGAATAATTGCTTGTCTAAATCAATATCCTTCACAGCGAGCCCTAAGCTAATCATATCAGCTGTTGTCATATTGGTTGCTATCATGTATTCAGACGTGGTTTTGATTAAGGCTGGTAGCTTGGTAACTTGCCCGGGACTGAGCGCTTTTTTGGCAATCCCTTTTAAAGCCTCAACCTGCAGCTGCTGCCGCCCATATTCACCATTTTTAAGCGAATAGCGTTGCGTCACAACCTCTGTTACCATATTCCCATCCAACTTTTGCATACCAGCGGGAATTACCTTGTCCTTATTTTCAGAATTCCAAGGATGTGTAAGCTTCACATCAAATGGAAGGTTCATTTCAATTTCCCCAACGGAGTCAACCATCGCCTGAAATCCAGTGTAATTCGTCTCCACATAATAATTGATCGGTATACCCATAAGAGTACTCACAGCGGCAACAGCTGCTTCAATTCCTTGCTCAGCTCCATGCTTTGTCTGCATAATGTATTGAACACTAGTAAGTTTTGTGTAACCGTAACCGTCTAGTTTTACACGTGTGTCTCGAGGAATGCTAACAGCATTGAACTTGTTTTGGTCCAAATTGGCATGGACGAGAATCATTGAATCAGAATGCCCAACCTTTTCGCCCTTCCTTTGATCAGAACCAATGAGCAAGAGATTGAAAACTGGGGTGCTCTGCCTGACCTCCTTGGCGACTTCATCAAGTCTTTTCTCATCAGGAATATTCTTTTTTGAAACATTTAGCGTTTTAACGCCACTTTCGGCCTCAATGACTGGGACCGTTGTAAAGTGATTCTCCGGCTTGAGCTGATTGAACTCATACACAATTCCAGCGATAACCAACAGCACTAAACCTAACAAACTAACCCCAACCATCATCCACTTTCGCTTATTATTATTCATATCATCCTCCGTATACTGGCAGAAGTAACTCCATAGAGACTGGTGGATGTTAGTTTTTCCAAAAATTTCAGATTTAATGTAGGATTAAACATTAAGCAAACGTTAGGATGATTTGTTTGCTATGGTAGCCCGTCATCATCATTATAGGCAGCAGGGGCTGTATAAAATAAAAAAGCGCAGCCAATAGATGGCTACGCACTAGTAAATTCCTCTGTGATGATTGAATTATAAACACAAACCTTGTTTCGGCCAGTTCGTTTCGCCTGATACAACGCTTTATCAGCATCTTCTATTAGCGCCGCGAGATTGTCTGTTGTTTCGTCAAAGCAAGCTACGCCAATCGAAATCGTGATATGAATTGTTTCCCCTGAGTTTAACGTAAAGGGGTGGTTTTCAACTGTTCGGCGAATATTTTCGCTGATTTCCACAGCACGATTTAGAGGGCAATCTAATAGAATAGCAGAAAATTCTTCGCCGCCGTTTCGACTGACAATGTCGAATGAGCGAGCGGTTTTTTTCAAAATTGCGCCTAAGTCTCTTAACACAACGTCGCCTTCTTTATGACCATAGGTATCATTAATCTTTTTGAAAAAATCAATATCGATATAGAGTAGGGTTAGTTGTTCATTTTTGGACTCAAGCGAATGTATTAGGCTGTTAAAAATCTCATCAAATCTTCTAAAATTATTTAGACCTGTCAATCCATCAATGGTCGATTCGGCTTTATAGCGATGAAACAATTCTTGGCTGTTCCGTATGTATTCTATAATGTAAAAAGCTATATAGCCGGCGATGAACGATATGGTCCAATAACTAGGAATTAAGATTATTAACGTAAAAAGGTCTTTAATTAAAAAAATAAACACAAGCGAATAAACAAAATTAGAAAAAGTTAGCATTAAGAAAATTTTTGTGTTTTTAGAAGCCTTTGTATTAGAAATGATCGTGACACCCAAGATGATCGAAACAATTAAGAGGACAGCGATATAGGAAGAAATATTAAATCCGATGAAAAAACGGCCGATGATCACTAATACCATGGAGACAAATGCTGGGATTGCACCACCATAAAATGAGAGAAGGAGTATGGGAATGTGCCGTAGGTCGATAATTGTATCGCCTAAATGCATGCTATAAAGCATAAGAACATTGCTTAATAAACCACCTAAAAACCCTAAGGACAGCTTCACTTTCAGTTTAGAGTTCTTACTTAGTGGAGATACACTCGTTATTTGAGTGTAAATAAAAAGCAGCGATGTCAAAATGCCTAAATTTGCAAGGAGCTCTTTAATAATCAAAATAATCACCCAAATCAAATAGTATCTCATTACTATCATAATATATCAACACCCACAACGAAGACCAAAAATTTGACAATTTGGTGCCGTCGATCTGGTCCTATTTTGTGTTCCACCTGGTGCTCCATCTCCTACTCCATCCAGTAATCCATTTGGTGCCTGTCACCGCCCGAATTTTCTTGTTTCACGGGTGATGTTTCACGGGTGAAGGATGTCACAGTTCTCGTAAATTTTTTCTATTTTTCTAAAGATATAGTCATTTTAATGACTTAACTCACTTACAAACCTTATCTGATAATTTAAACTATTAAAAAACTAGAGATAGGGTGAATCGATTGATCAACATCAGCGACAAAGTAATGGAAAAGACAGGTGTGGATTTACTGGTAGAGTCGTTACAAGCTTCGGGTGTTAGACATGTGTTCGGCTGTCAAAGCGATGGAATGGCGCCATTTTATCAAAAAATAACCAACTATTCCGATATCGAATATATACAATTGAAACATGAGCAGGCCGCTGTTCATGCGGCTGATGGTTATGCCCGTTCGACGGGGAAACCTGGAGTAGTCTTATTAAGTTCGGCAGCGGGTGTAGCAAGTGGGGTGACTGGTATCGCAACTGCTTATAGTGATTCGGTCCCGCTCGTTGTGATTACTGGTCAATATGATTTTTATAAAAATAAAACAAGAGATGGTTATGATACCGATCTTAATTTTTCCGGAGTGAATGTGCCGATTACAAAACATATATACAAGGTTTCAGTTCATGATCAGTTGAAGCAGGTGATTCAACAAGCATTTCAGATTGCATCAGAGGGGCGCCCAGGTCCAGTCGTAGTGGAGGTGACGGAGGAAACATTAACGGAATCGGTAAGCTCAAGTGGTTTCCTGTTCGCGGAAGTACACAAGCCAACGCCAAATCCAACGCCAGCACCAGAAAAAATAGTAAAGTCGCTCAATGATAAAACATTTGCGAAGGCACTTGAGATGATTGAGTCTGCAAAGAGACCTGTGTTTTTTATTGGGGGAGGTGTGAATATTTCTGGAGGGGCTGATGTGCTTCGGGAAATCGTGGCGCAGTCGGGGATTCCGGTCGTGAGCTCGTTAATGGGACTGGGTGTGATGAAGAGTTCAGATCCGTGTCATCTGGGAATGCTTGGTATGCATGGTACGTTTGCTTCAAACAAGGCTGTTCACCGTTGTGACCTGTTGGTGGCAGTGGGAGTGCGGTTCAGCGATCGTGTAACTGGGAAGATTAGCGGGTTTTCACCCAAGTCGTTGAAAATCCATGTAGATGTTGATCCGGCTGAGATTAATAAAATAATTCCTGTTAATTTGCCAATTGTGAGTGATGCGACAGAATTTCTTGATTTTATCAAAGAAAACCTGGATTTTGGGGTAGTCCGTGATCGGATTGGGGATTGGTCTCGAGAGACATCGGAAATGAAGCGAACCGTGCCGAGGTATGACAAATCGTCAAGTGTCTTAAATCCGCAAACGATTATTAAACTTCTTAATGAATGCTCGGGAGAGGATACGGTTGTGGTGACTGATGTTGGACAGCATCAGATTTGGACTGCCAATCACTATCAATTTACAAAGCCAAGAACACTTGTGACTTCTGGAGGTTTAGGCACGATGGGGTTTGGGCTACCAGCTGCGATTGGAGCAATGGTAGGGAATCCGCACGCAAATGTGATTTGTGTTTCTGGCGACGGAAGTTTTCAAATGAATTTGCAGGAACTGATTACGGCTGTGGCTTATCGGCTGCCGATTAAAATTGCCATTATGAACAATGGTTATTTGGGTATGGTGCGGCAATGGCAGGAAATGTTCTATGACCGCCGTTATTCCTCGGTGAAAATTACTTCACCTGACTTCGTTACACTAGCTGAAGCATATGGAGCGGTCGGATTTTACGCCAGTAACGAGGCCGAGGCACGCGAGATCATCACGAAGGCGTTTGAAATGGACGGTCCGGTGGTGATGGAATTCAACGTCATGGAAGAAGAAAACGTCTATCCAATCGTCCCACCAAACCAAAGCAACAACGACCTAATATTAGGATAGCTGCCATCTGGGCACCTATTAGTTTACATCTAGGGGTCGATCTAGGTGTTCATCTAGGTGCCTCTAGGTGCCTGTCACCACCCGAATTTTGTTGGTTTTGCTCGTTTTTTGTCGATCGAATGGATTTCAAGGGGTTGTAACCGATCAACAGGGTGACGAGAAATGTGACTGGAATAAGGTAGTCGATTATTTGAAAGCCAGGGTAGCTGGCCTCGAGGAATTCGCTACTTCCCTTTATATTGACGATGAAATAATAGTCTAAGCCAACGAGTGAGGTGTAGCTAAGAATGGCGATGGCAAGGGTTCGGAAAGCTTTGATTTTGCCCGCTACTGTGTGGTAGATGACGGGCAACAGCAACGGAGTGGCAATGTATAAGATAAAGTCGAAGCCGTCAGGGATTAAATCTAGACTGAGCTGTGTTAGCAAAATTAAAAATGAAGCGGCGAATAGAGCATTTTTTGCGACGCCACTAAGCCAATTGAAACCGAAATAAGGGAGCTTCACTAGGAGCATGCCCACGAGGATTAGCGCAGTTTCTAATCTTGTTAAATGGAAAGCGCCAAGATTGATATCAATGAGAATATTCTCCGGGACTAGCTTAATTAATAAGGTACTAATGGGAATGGCCGTGGCAATCGAGATGATAAAATGCAACAGAATATGGTCTGGAAATTTGAGTAGGAAGGGAAATACCACGACTGCAATCATGACGGGTATATATAACTTTAGGAAAAATTCACTATAGGTTGATAAGAATAGGCAAAATGAATAGCCCACAAATAGCGAGAGCGTTTTTATCCCAATATTCAAAGCTAACACCCCATTTTGACTAATAGTAGCAGGTGCCTCAAGGTTTTGCTGAGATTTTTCAGTGAAACGAGCAATATAGGAAATATATATTATGTATATCGTGGAACCGGGGATATATTCTTGATATTAAAAGAAAGCCGAAAGTGCTATTAAGGTGCCAGGCACCGCCCGATAAATCTTGTTTCACGGGTGGTGTTCCACGGAAAGAAAGGATAAAAAAACGCCGAACACCTATTGATTTTTTAGGTGTTCGGCGTTTCCAGGGGGGATTATTTAATTTTGCTCCCGTATAGTGCTCGATTGCTTACATAATTGAAGTCGAACTTGAAACCATATTCATAGGCTTCATTCATTAATTTCCGTTTTCTGATGATCTTTCCGTACAAAATGAGTGCTTTACCGTCGATATTAATACTGGTTTTATAAATTGCAATATAATTAACTGGGAAATCAAGCTTACTCATAAACTTCAAGCCACCAGCACTAATATCCACGACTAGAATGGCAGTCTCATTGTGGACGAGGAAATCGGAATGATAAGAATGAGTCTCCAGGTTAATCTGCGCCTGAATCCCATTTGTAATTTTTAAACGATCAAATTCCCGCCGACTAAGCACATTGCCACCCGCCTAATGCTATTTTGAAATATTATAACACTTCACCATAAGAAAATCAGTACTAGAGGGCACTGAAAGTAAATCTATTGCACATCACATAATATTCACGTCTTGTGCTAAAAGTAATAATACTGTGAAAAGTTTCTTTGTTATACTTGAAGAAGCGTGAGATAATTCTAAAAATTGAAAAGGGAGGGATTATCTTGGAATTTATCACATTTGCGATTAATATTGCCATCGTTATTTTTTTAGTCATTGATGCACCAAAGTATGGCAAAAGCCCAATCTTATGGGGTGTACTTGGCTTTTTCTTTAGCGCAATCGCCTTAGGTATTTACTTAATCAAAACAGGAAGGACCGTTTGGGGTTGGGTCATTACCATAATATTTGGGCTTGGATATATCATTGTCGTATTCCTCATCATCGGTTTATTTTCATTATTCTTCTTTTTATAAGGGTGGTGCCAGGCACCACCCGATTTTTGTCGAATGATTGAAATGAAATCTTCATCACTTCCACATAAGTTCTTCATAAGTTTTACACACCGACATAGTAATATTTATATCAAGAAGAGCAATACATACTCTCTTCATTATCAAATTAACCATCAGTTTTAAAATATTAGGGTCGGAAAGCCCTAGTCAAGAAAATCGATAATAATAGGACCCTCGATTTTCAAAACGATTCAGTAACTTGTTTAATTCGCATCACCTACCTAAACTTAAAACTCTCTTTGTTAAAGCTAACCGCGATGGTTAGTTTTTTTTTATCATGGTACCTTTCATGGTACCTTCAAGGTGCCTGTCACCACCCGAATTTTGTCGAATGGTAAAAGCGCTTTCCTAAATAGAAAAGCGCTTTTACCGCAGCTTCAGCAACGGCTAACCCAATTTCTCAAATGAACGCAAGAATTTAGCACTAGGAACCCGTCGCAAAACAGTGCGCCCCTCATTTTCAAGGATTTCTAAAAATATGTCTGCTATGAAGGGGTCGAATTGGATACCACGGTTATTGAAAATTTCCGACTTGGCGTAACTCAAGTCTAATGCGTTTCGATAGGTTCGTGTGCTGGTCATCGCATCAAACGAATCTGCAACACAAATAATTCTGGCTACCATGGGAATTTCCTCCCCCTTGAGCCCTGCTGGGTAGCCCGTTCCATCATAGCGTTCATGATGATAGCGAACCATATCTAACACCCCAAGTTCTTCAACCGATGAGATATGCTTAAGCATGTTGAAGCCGAGATCGGGATGTCGTTTGATTTGTTCAAACTCTTCCCTAGTTAATCTTGTTGGTTTTTTCAAGATGGACTCTGAGACACCAATTTTTCCAATATCATGCAGTAAACCACCGATATAAATAGCATCGCACTGTTCTTTTGACAATTTGATCCTTTTTGCTATCATTAACGCATATTTGGCAACATTTTCTGAATGATGGCCAGTATATGTGTCCCTTGATCCCAGCGAATTAGACAAGGCCGTGACTAATTCTTGTTTTAATTTCTTGATGTGAAAAAATTGTTTCGTAATCATATATGAAAAGAAGGTAACCGATAAATACATTAATAAGCTGACTAATAGAGCAGTAGTACTTTGATATTTTCCTAAAATAAATATTTGAATGACTAGGCCGATACAACTAGCAAGGAAAACGTACCAGCTTGGGTAGTTCCAAAGACTTATCCCTAATGCCAGAAACGTTAATACATAGAGTGAATAAAAATCAGGATTCCAATATGTTATGAGTGGTACGGCAATTAATAATATAAACAAAAGGTAACGTAGAAGCCTTAGTGTCTGGGTGGTAGGTTTGTATTTGCTCGTCAGGATAAACACCTCGATTGTTTATATTTCGAATGTTAACAACAGGGTAATGTATTGAAACCAAACATGCAGTGGCAAAAGTCTCACTTTTTACAAAAAAGTACCTGTCACCGCCCGAATTTTGTCGGAATTAATCGAATTTTGTTGGTGTGAGTTGAATTGACGAATAGCGAATTCTTCACAACTTCCACATAAGTTCCTCATAAGTTCTTCACACGCACTTAGTATTATTAAGTCAAGGAAGATGTGAGGTGTTGAGATTCAATAACAACAACACTAGCACTTCAAAACTTAATTAATAACAATTTTCGATAGCAGGGTCGGAAAACCCTTGCCAGGAAAATCGATATTATTGGACCCTCGATTTTCCAACTTAGTGCTAAACGTTTATCACTAAGAAGCCTTTTGAATTAACCTTTCTAATAAAATTATCTCTCTTTTCTAAGCTGACCATGGGTTGGCTTATTTTTTTTGGAAAATAAACATTGCAAATTTACTTCTCAAAAAATCATCACATAACAAAGAAGTTCCAGAAATAAGCATCAAAAATCGGATGTTCTTTATTGAGAACGATAGGATTATGTTGTATAATCAATACCGAACTTAGTAAAATTGAAAAAATGTTTGTGATTATTCGAACAATCCACGAGAAATTTTGGGACGAAACCAAACCAAACTCCAAATGCGCAGCTAAAGGGCGGATTCAGCCTTTGTAATGAGAACAAAGGAGCTGAGATTATGAAAAAAAGATTTAGTAGATTAGTGATATTGTCCATTATGATATTATTTCCATTTAATATATCAATCAGCGCGAGCCCCAACACACCTTCAGCCAATGGAAATCTTCAAACCGATGAAACGGAAAAATCAAACAAAGCTATAAATGAACTTGTTGAGGTTGCTTATGAATTAGGTAAAAGTGGTAAAACATACAAACTTCCACCAGATTACTCAGAATCAGAACAAGTTTTTAAATCATATTACGAAAAAGGTTATAAGGAATACGAAAAAAATCAGAAAAACCATGTAAAAATCGCTAATGTGGGTGCAGGTCTGTTGTTTTTTGCATGGCTGTGCCGTCGCTTTTATGTGGCTAGAAAAATGATCAGTTAGAGGTGGTTGTGATGGGAATCTACCGGAGTATTTGTTATTTTGTTGAGGATATAATCGTTAAATTTTTGGGAAAAAAGCAATCATCTGATGAGCTCAAAGCAAAAGTGAAGCAATATCGAATCACAACAGAAGAACAAGAACTCGAGAACTCAGTTTTTTAATTATGTCAGAATTTATAAGTTTCATTTTTACAGTGCTGGCACACGTCGCGCACAATGCTTCTAAACATTAAAAAAAGCTGGCCAATAGGTCAGCTTTTGTTCGTATGTAAAATACATATTAAGCTTGTTAGTTAGCTGTTCCACTTTTACTAACATTTGCAGCGTCTTTAATTACTCTTCTTGTTTTACCACATCTTACACATTTGCCAGTGTAATAATCGATTTTATGCTTTTTTTGAAAAAAGCAAATGATTGCGCCGAGCTTCAAGTAAGCTTCCCCCTTTGGACCCTGACCCCTGCATACTTCAAAAAAATCCACTTTGTCATGTCCGATCCTTCACCAATATCAATTTTTATCCACATTTAATCCAAAATTAGTTTACAGCTAAAAAACTAATATCGCAATAACATTTACTAAAAATTATGAATAATTTAAATTAAAAATTATTTTAGTAAAATAAATCTAATAATTCTCATAAATTTGTGAGGTGTAATTGTTTACAATTAATTCTGAAAATTGTAAAATTATTACACATATTTATATTCATAAAAATTGATTAGGGAGAACGCGCTAAGTGAGATATTACGAATTGTTAGTCTCGATTTTTACAAAAGAGATTGGTTATTTAATAGAAGAAACAAGGATAGAAAATAAATTTGCCAGTATTTTAGCAGCGGAATTTCTATATCAAAATAAAATCTATGTGAAAATCATTTTCATAGAGATTGAACCGGAAGTTTGGGTTATTCACCATGAGCTATCGCGTGAAGACCATACGCTCCTAAAAAAAATGGGGTATTGGTGTGAACGGATCAGCCGTATCGGAAACACGAAGCACGTCACCATACTGCTGTCTGAGGATATACAAGATGTGTTGCGGCAGAATGCCATAACCACAAAAATAAAATGTAGCATTCAAAATTTTTTAAACCTATTTCCATTATTCAATACTTCAGAACAGCCGTTGGCTAAAACTGAACGCAGCAAATCAAGGATTGAGGCGACAAACGCCAGAAATGTTTCCTAAAATAAAATCTTCACAACTTCCACATAAGTTCCTCATAAGATCTCCACACGATCTTTGTATTATTAACTCAAGAAGAACAAACAAGGTTCTTCCATAACTTAATTAACAATATGCTTAATATATCAGGGTCGGAAAACCCTGGACATTGGAAAATCGATAATAATAGGACCCTCGATTTTCACAACTTAGCACAAACGATTGCGCTAAGCCAAGTAACACCCGATGCTGTATGTAAAACCTAAAAACCTCTCTATTACAAAGCTGGCCAAAAGGGTCGGCTTATTTTTTTGCTTTCAAAAAACGAGAAATTTTTGTACGTCCAACGTTATATTTTCCTAAAGTTTACAAATTCGCCCAATTCTACCTCGGTTACTTCATATCCGACATCCAACCACCAGGAGGCATGCGACCCACTAATCTCGCTATTAACCCACCAAACCTGGTATTTGTAAGCAGCTTCTGGCAAAGCCTCTCCTATGATGATTTCAATTTGCCGAAAAGAAAGCAATATACTGTATTCTGTCCAATTACCTAAAAAGTTTTGCAACGAAAAGTATTGGTTTTCTGTATTAATGTTGTTCATAAATGCCCATTTCTCCCTCGATTTGAATATTACTACTTTTCTAGCCTGATTTTTCAGAAAATATACGCTGGGGCTCGATGTAACATAAGGAGCCTGCGCCGGATTCTCCCAATTACCTTATTTTCCTAAAAACAAACCACTTGAGTTCTCCTCAACTGATTCATGCCTTGGTTGAGGCTTCTTTTTCCGAAAAATCAACCAAGCTATTAAGCTCAAAACGATCACTAATGCTTCCATTGACAGTATGTACCAAGGGTAGGGACCAAGAAAATCCAAGAGGCTAAAGTGTGTGGGTTTGTGACTTAAGTACCAGTAATTTCCACCAGTCAGGCGATTAACAAGGATAATGAACGGCAACAGTACGTTTAAAAAGACAAATAGTTTAACGGTCGACTTGAATGTGGGACGATAGCCCTTCACCCAAGTAAAATAAAATGCGACCCAGACAATCATCAAGTGCGTATAGAAAAAGTGGAAAAACCGGAAATGTGGGAAATCATAGTGGAGAGAGGGAAAAAAGATAGATTGGGTACAGCCTAGAACAGCAGTGAAAAAGACCAATTCGTAAATGACCTTCGATTTACGTACTAATAAAATGACGGTTAGCACAAGGCTAATGCTGCAAAGTTCAAGCTGAACGGAATGGCTCACATCCCAATTTCCATTCACCATCATCCAGACGTGGTAGGTCACTTCAATTAGGACCAAGCTAAAGGCAATAGCGAGCTCGCCGGCCGTTGGGAAAAGTTCTTTCAGCCTGTCTCGGAAAATAAAGGTGAGAAACGATACTAAAATAAAGCTGACCATGACAAAAACATGACTTGTAGAATACATTTCAAATTGGAAATGCAGAGAACTACCGCCAAACCATCCCAAAATGATCACCCCTAACATTATTTTAGCATTACTTGCCTGTCCTAGAACAGAAAAGTGCCAGGAGCGTGAAGGGAGGGGTGTTCGAATTTTTATGATAAAATAATCCCCATCTCTGGGTAAAGATGGGGATTGGGTTTGGGTATTGTTTTTATACTTAAATATAAAAATGCAAATTAAGACATTTAGGTATTGGGTAATTCCTAAAAAGTTGAATTAATTTAATAACAGTTATAATGGTAATACTTAAAATATATGTTTGATTTTTTGGTTCTTTAAGTCATTAGTTGTTTTTTTAGAAAATGATACTGTTAGGTTAGGATACTAGCATAATCTTTGCCAAAGTTTTGTGCTTTGCGTCATCGAGCTTTGTTCAATAATGTTGTAAGCTGCGTTCGTAATAGCTTGTGGCAAAGAGTCACCAGTTGCGCGAATTTCGTTAAACCATGCTTCTGAAATTCCGTTCGTTTTATATTGAAATCCGTACTCTTCAAGCTTTTTTACAATTAGCATAGCGTGGTCATGGTTTTCTTCCGGTTGAAATTCAGATTCATGAATGAATTTGTTATTTTCGTAGTCATACCAGCGATCCCATCTGTTTAACTTCCAACCAAGAATTCTTCTAGCGATTGAATCTGTTTTATTCATATTTCTATTCCCCTTTGTTTGAATTTGCTTTTTTCCATCCCTATGTTCGTACAAAACGCTTCACCAAAGACTTAATACGTTATTCACCAAAAATGATAATGTTCTATAACAGTTTATTAATTGTTTTTTATTATATAACACGTTTGCGAAATCCACCACAATTTTTTGAAAATTTTTTTAAAAAAATAAAAAAGTTTTATTTTGGGTGGAAAAAGGCGAAATTTTTTGTCAATATTTTAAGAAAATTACATCTTCTACGTGATAAAATAGTAAAAGTAGTAACCATGGGGAGTGAACACATTGAAAACTATTACAATAGAGGATTTAGTGCAACGGTTTTCATTGAAGGTGTTGGCGGGGAAAAATCATTTACAGCGGACGGTCACCAAAACTCAATCGCATCGACCTGGCTTAGAGTTTATTGGTTTCTTTGATTTTTTTCCAATGGAACAAGTGCAAATATTGGGGAAAAATGAAATAACTTATTTATACACACTCTCGAAGGACGAGCGCCGCATGCGCATTAGCAATATTGTTAAATATCACCCTCCATGCTTTATCGTGACAGACAATCAGGAAGATCGCCTTATTTATATGACTGAATTTTGTGAGGCAGAGGGAATCCCATTACTGTACACAAACGATTCAACTTATGAATTTGCCTCCAAACTTGATGCCTTTTTAATTAAAGCGCTTGCACCGGAAATTGCGATTCATGGAGTTTGCTTGAATGTGTTTGGGATGGGGATATTATTGCGTGGCAAATCCGGTATTGGCAAAAGTGAAACCGCTCACACGCTAATTGGCCGCGGTCATCGCCTTGTCGCAGATGACATTGTTGTATTGAAAAAATTAAGCCCGCAAACGTTGCTTGGCACTCATAATGGCACAAATCGTGAGTTCTTGGCGTTACGCAGCATCGGCTTATTAAACGTCGCTAGGATGTATGGGCGCAAGGCCTATCAAGAAGAAACACGAATTGCCCTTGATATCGAGCTTACTACTTGGGAGGAAAATAGTCTTAATAATGATCTTGAATTAGAAGCAAAATTCTCGGAATACATGGGTGTACAAGTCCCGCGGATTGAAATCCAGCTCCAAGCTGGACGAGACGTCGTTGGGCTGATTGAGGCAGCCGCCAATAGCTTCTATCTAAAACAACAGGGCTACAGTGCTGCTGATGAATTCATGAAACGCCTTGAAACAGAAGAATAACAATTTGTAGTTTATAAAAACGGCAGCCGGCTCAGGGGAGCGGGCTGCCTTTATCATATCTGAACACACAACAAGCTATTCTTCCTTCAAACACTCGATAATCTGTTCAAGTGTTGGTAGTCCAGTCATCGCTCCCTTGGTTGCTGCCGCCAAACCACCTGCAACACTGGCGAATTTGCCCACTTCCAGCAGCTGTTCATAAGAAAAGTCTACAGCCCCACAATCAGACAGCTGATTGAGCCGATATAGAATACCGGACACATACGCATCACCAGCACCGGTTGTATCAATGGCGTTAACCTTCAAAGCTGGCACAGCTACATATTCCCGTTCAGTAACCAAAATACTTCCATTGGCACCACACGTCACAATGATAAATGGAATTTTCCAAGTACTTTGAAGGACATTAACGCCAGCCTTAATGTCTGCTGCCCCTGTCAGGAATTCGAGTTCTTCCTCAGAAACCTTCAAAACATCAACTTCAGGGAGCATGCTCAAAATCATTGACTTCGCTATTTTGGCATCCGACCACAACCCAAGTCTCAAATTCGGGTCGTAGGAAATCAGCATGCCGTACTGTTTTGCAAGCGCGACAGCCTTATGGGTAGCGCTCCGCACCGGTTCATTTATCAATGAAATTGATCCGATGTGGAGTATTTTTTTATTTTTAAAATAAGATTCTTTAATTTCTTCTTCTTGCAAAAATTGATCTGCGCTTGGATTGATGTAGAAGTCAAAGCTGCGCTCGCCATTTGCCGCAAGCGTAACGAAAACAGCGCCAGTCCGCACCTCGTCAGTTGTAGAAACGGCCGTAGTGTCAACACCATAATTTCCAAGCGTTTCAATCAGGAAGCGGCCGAGAACGTCGTTTCCAACCTTGCCGAGAAACAGCGATTCAACGTTAAGCCGCGCCAGTCCGACTGCAACATTTGCCGGTGCTCCGCCTGGGCATTTTTGATAGAGTGAATTACTAGCATCCATTGGAATGAAGTCAATTAAGGCTTCACCAAGACTTATTACTCCGTTTTTCATTTTTCTTAACTCCTTTTAATAGGCAGACACTGGCTTTTTCAACTTCACCTTTGTCCGGATGCCTGACCACATCGCAACGAGAAGACCACCACCACTGTCAGCAATTAAATCTGTCATCGTGTCGCGATTTCCGCCACCCTGCAGTGTTTGATTGAACAATTCGTCAGAGCTGAACTCGTATATTTCCCAAACTACGCCTCCCAATACGGCAAAGGACACAATGAAAATAAACACAAACCACGGGGAAATATGTTCGGCAGCTTCGCGATGGACAAGGCGCTCGTACAGAGCAACACCAGCAAAACCAAGAATCGCACCACTTATTAAATGCATGAACGTGTCCCACCAACCATTTCCGTACCACCCTAAAATCGAACCCATGTACTGCGAGCCAAATAAGAAAATCAAGTAGGAAACAATGAGAGGCAAATTGAACTTCAGCTTCGTAAATAAAGCTAACAGTAGCGGAATCAAACCACAGCCAATGCCGCTAGCTGCAACAACTGCCTTAAAGGATTCACCCTGCATAAAGTAAAAAACGGCAACCCCACCCATGAACAATACAAATAATAAACAAAGTCCAATAACGAGTTTTCGATTATGATTCATTTGCATGCACCACCAATAATTTGATCGAATAACCGTATTTTACCGCTTAGTTTATATTTTTATTATACGATTCATATCGACAGGAATAGGTTTCCAATTTTGAAAAAAGCTTGAATTGTTCTGAGTTTGCAGTGTTTTAATCAAACGTTTGATTAAATGTGGTTTCCCGGGAAATTAGTCGAAATACGAGCTGAAGTGGCATATATTGAATAATGCCCTTCTAGCGATCCTCCTGCAGAGAGTCTTTGTGCCCTCCGTTCACTGTACCAAAAGAAAAGCCAGCTGCCGCCCTTATTATAGGATGGTGCCTGGCTTTAATTGTGTTAATTAATATGGCGTGTAATCAACGCCCTGGGTGTAGACGTTTTTGCTATTCCAAAGCAAATATTCGTGGATTCCCTGATCATAGAGGGCGCGGATTTGATCCTCGACTTCCGTCTTTCCATAAATTCGATAGTTTCCTTTACCCAGCCACGGTGCTGTGAAGTCCTGTAACCACGGTCGCGATTGTGGCGGGTGCTTCAACTTGCTTAATTTCTCTTTTTCAACCCGCGCATACTCGGAAACGAGCTTGTATGGCTCTAAATCCGGCTTTTCTAGCCCAAAAATGCCGGACCAGTGACTTGGATAGATCATTGATGAAATAACATCAATATTTTTGGCAATTTTGGAAAAATCTTGACCAATCCCTGGCGCCTTTTCAATCACGGTCGTATTTCCAAACGTATCAACGGACATTTTAACGTCATACGGCTCCAATTTCTTTTTCGCAAAACTAACAAAATCCGTTACGGCATCGATTCGATATTGCCCCTGTCCACTATTCGAATGTGGTTTATAGTAGGTCAACTCACTCTCAAATTGCTCGAATTTTTCCGGAAAGCGCACATAGTCAAACTGAATCTCCTTAAAGCCCATTTTCGCTGCTTCAATTGCAATCCCGACATTGTAATCCCAAACTTCTTTTAGGAAAGGGTTTGTGAACGAGTCGCCACGACTATTCTTCCAAAGCTCCTCGCCCTTTTTAAAGGAGTAGCTCGGTTCTTTCTTAGCCAACACCGTATCCTTAAACACAACAATCCGCGCAATCGGGTAAATATTGTGCTCTTTGAGCGTTTTCATGAGCTTTTCAGGATCGGTAATATACGGGTGACTATTCGGATGATATACGGACACTTGCGATGGAGTGAAGGTAATATGACCATAATCATCCTTAATATCAATCACCATTGTATTCAATTCTGTGTTTTTAACGAGATCGAGCAATTGCGTAAATTTTGGACCCTTGGTGTTAGCTGCTTGAACATAAATGCCCCTAACAGGCTCCACTGTCGCCGCCTCAAATTGAGCTTGTATATTCATTGGTACCATTGTTGTAAAAATAAGAATAGTAAAGATGATCCATTTTATTCTTCGCACATTCACACTCTCCAGTAGTATTTATTTCCAATTTAGAATGTGCAAAAATTGATCAGTTCATTCATGGAAGAGGGGAAGTTTGAATATTTTTGGGAAAAGCGGGTGGTTGCATTCCTTCGAAGTGTGTATAATCCAAAACTCAAGATTAAAAGTCCAATTTGTTTCTTAAACCCCTTCTATGAAACAAAACACAAGCAAAAAAACATCAAAATGTGTCATAGAGCCCTTCTATGAAACAAAACCCAAGAGAAAAACCAATAAAATGTATCATAGAGCCCTTCTATGAAACAAAACCCAAGCAAAAAAACATTAAAATGTGTCATAGAGCCCTTCTATGAAACAAAACCCAAGAGAAAAACCAATAAAATGTGTCATAGAGCCCTTCTATGAAACAAAACCTAAGAGAAAAACCAATATAATGTATCATAGAGCTCTTCAATGAAACAAAACCCAAGAGAAAAACCAATTAAATGTATCATAGAGCCCTTCTATGAAACAAAACCCAAAGAAAATCCATTAAAATGTCTCATAAAGCTCTCACAATTATTAATTTTAAAAGGCTACCCGAAGAACTCTGAAATAATTCCTAATTAATGGTTATTCGTAGTACACATGCTTTCCATAACCTATTTTTCTAAAGTTTTTCATTAGAACTCTTTGTATTCTACTCCTATGCCCCTCAACCCCACACCACTCAAACACCAAATTCGTAGCAATCTTCATTTCTGGAAAAAGCAACCGAAGCTCCCCAACACCCCGCAACACTGCTGTCTCAAACTCTTCCTCATACCCACAACCATTACAAACCATTTTCCTGCCGCTTGATGACACCAAAGTGGAGGAGCAACGCCAACAAAATGGACCCTTCCGCAGCCCTTCATAAGAATATGAAAATGACAAATTGATTGGGGGAGCGATGTGCCGCTCTAGAAGAACTTGCGCGATGCGGCGGTGGGCATCATTCAAGTCCGCAGGCAGTGCACTTAATTTGTCCAAAAACTTTTTCAATTGTGGTAGATAAACAATGGGTTGGTTTTGAGATGCATTGTATAAAAAGAATTCTGGGTGGTTAAAGATGACATATCCGTCAATTTTCAATAGTAAACCATATTTTTGGAGTAATTGGGTGAGTAGGGTTATGCATCTGCTCAATTGGTGGAGGGGATTCTTGATTTTTTGCTTGGAGGTTGAATTGCGAAACTCTCCATCTTCAAAGTAGTAATTAGCTTGATAATACTTTACCTCACAAATAATCAGACATTTTTGGGTAATAATCAAAGTGTCAATTTGAAACTTGTTGCCACCGTGGTCGAGAAACAGATCTCGCAGGATTAGAAATTTTTCAGCTAATCCAGCCTCTAAGCAAAATTCATCAAACTTCACTTCGCCTTCATAGCCTTTTTGCAGAACACACAAGCGCTGCTTGGCATCGTCTGGGATGTCCATTCGTAAATGTAATAATTTCAAAAGTGTCAATTCTTTTGATTCAAGGCGGAGATCCACCGGCAAACTCACTTCCTTTCACAGTTCTATTATTATTTTATAAAAATAAAGATAGTTTGCCGTTTAGTAAATGTGTGAATTGTGTGACTAATAAATAGTCCACAACTCCCCATTTCTTCCCATGGTTTACCAATTAATGATATAATCATATGTGAGATTTTTAATCTGGGAGGTAGTGTTTTGGCGATTTTAGTAACAGGCGGGGCGGGTTATATTGGAAGCCACACTTGTGTGGAGCTGCTTAACGCTGATTATGAAATAATTGTAGTGGATAATTTAGATAATAGTAAACCAGAAGCAATGAAGCGGGTGAAGGAGCTTACTGGCAAGGAATTCAAGTTCTACGAAACAGACCTGCTTGACCGCAACGGCTTAGAGCGTGTGTTTGCCGAAAATCAAATCGAAGCAGTCATCCACTTTGCTGGTTTAAAGGCGGTTGGTGAGTCAGTGGCGCTTCCGCTCAAATATTATCATAATAATATTACGGGGACTTTAGTTCTCTGTGAAGTCATGAATAAATATAACGTAAAGAATCTAGTTTTCAGCTCTTCAGCAACTGTTTACGGAATGCCTGAGACGGTTCCGATTTCAGAGGATTTCCCGTTAGGAGCAACAAATCCATATGGTCGCACAAAGCTGATGATTGAGGAAATTTTACGTGATTTATATGTTTCCGATAACGAATGGAGCATTGCGCTGTTACGTTATTTCAATCCGATTGGTGCTCATGAAAGCGGCCGAATTGGTGAAGATCCAAACGGAATTCCCAATAACTTAATGCCGTTCATTACTCAAGTTGCTGTCGGTAAATTGCAGGAGCTTAAAGTATTTGGTGACGATTATTCAACTGTCGACGGCACAGGTGTAAGAGATTATATTCACGTTGTTGACCTTGCAAAAGGCCACCTTAAAGCGCTAGAAAAAATCGTCAACACTAAAGGTGCAGAAGCCTACAATTTAGGAACTGGTTGCGGCTACAGCGTGCTTGAAGTCGTGAAGGCGTTCGAAAAGTCATCGGGCAAAACAATTCCATATGCAATTGTGGACCGACGTCCTGGTGATATTGCTGAGTGCTATGCGGATCCGGAGAAGGCGAAAGCGGAGCTAGGATGGAGTGCAGAAAAAGGAATCGAAGAAATGTGTGCAGATTCCTGGAGATGGCAATCGAATAACCTGAATGGTTACGAATAATCAGTAAGGAGGGCGATTTGGCCCTCCTTTTTACGTGGAAAATTAACCTTAGCTGGGCAAGCGATTCAAATGTTCAGCGCCCTATGTCTACTCGAGAACGACCTGTCAGGTTAGGCGATTTCGATGCTGTGTCGAGGTGGAATCAAACTTCTGCACAAAATTACATCTTTGACAAGCCCGCCCAAGGGTAACTTTCGTCGTCCTATCACGGTAATACACCTCATTAAAGCCACAAACCGAGCATTCCACTTCATGAATTGCTTCTCGTGGTCCGAATAACGCATCTAGTAATAGCTCAAAATACATCCGAATCAAATCCCCCTAACATCACCAACTCAATTAGTATTTTTATATCAAAAATCAAAAGGAGATATAGTCGGAATTTGGATAATTTTTCAAAAAGAAGTTCGACGATATTTTTAATGAGCCATTTCTGGTTTGATTTCTACAAAAGGTGTCTTATAGAAAAAATGATTACAAGAAATATTCCATATCAGTAGACCTTTCAGCTCAGCTCCTCAAACCCTCCGCCTCACCACCTGCAAATCACTAATCGCAAAGTCGAGCATGCGCCCATACAAGGACAAAATAGACTGACCGTAATTCGCACCTGGAACCGCCCACTTCCCATTCAAATCCGTCCAAACCACCGCCGAACCGCGCGAAACGAAGGTGAAGCGCGGATCCACCTGAGGGTAGCTACTCGGCAACGCAGCAGTGCTTGCATACGCAAACAAATGCTGAAGGTGCGCGAGCACGCCCTCCTCGGGCGACGCAAACTTAGCACCGCGAATCGACGCCCCACCCGTCGCGCCAATACCTGCAAAATTGTACTGATCACAACGAACATCACCGCCAAAGCTGAAATAACCCGTTTCGAGCAACGCCTGGGCAAACGCCACATCACCGCGAATTCCATAATCCTCGCCGTACAAAACGTAAAGACCACCTAACTCAATCGCCTCAGGATTATACGACTTCGCAAACTCATTGAGATAATTAGGGGAAAGCAATGTTGGCCCTAAAATCGAAACCGCAGAGGACCGAGGCACACCGCTCCCGCCGCCTTGACCAGTGCTGAAAAACATCAACCTCCACCCCTTCACTACATTGATAAAGTAAAATATATGCAGCCGACCCGAAGTCTAATTAATTTTCCATAAAATAAAAATTTTTGAGATAGGATGGCCAATCAGCAAATAAAATAAAACAAACTAGCTACATAAACAAAAAATGGGTGTCCGTTCCAATAAATCATGTTAATTCACTAGCTCATTTTCTAACTGCACTCGTATGATATGACAAAACAATTTTTTTCTTACGATGAGGTGTCGCGAGTGACCAAAAGAATGAAAATAATCCTATTTATACTAGTGATCCCAATGCTTTTGCTCGGCTTTAATACCGAAACAAGTGAAATCATCACCATCATGCTCTCGGGCGACAGTCATGCCGTCTCCGCCCTATCAAAAAGCAGCCTGCTCCTAATCCTCCTGTGCACGCTGCTCTTAATGACAATTCAAAACCTGTTTACAATCATTCCACTGATCCTGCTCATTTCCGTCAATATATCATTATTCGGCTTTGCGGGCGGATACCTTTGGAGCTGGATTGTCAGTATCGCCGGAGCCGTTGTGTCCTTCTTCCTCACACGCTTTTGGTTCCAAGACTTCTTCGGAAAATTTGTCGATGACAGATTGGAGCAGAAAATCGATGACAATGGCTTCTGGTTCGTGTTCATTGGCAGAGTCATGCCGTTTATGCCAACAAGCGTCGTCAACATCGCTGCTGGCATCAGCTCAGTCCGCTTCATGAAATTCTTCCTTGCAACCGTAATCGGTAATCTCATCTATTTCTTCTTCCTGTCAGCCATCTCGCTCGGCATACTCTCCATCCCCTGGGAAAACGGAATCTACCTGGCACTTGCAGCCTGTGGGCTAATCATCTACCTAATCATAAAACGCAAACGGAAAAAGACCTTAACACTTGAATCGTCCTCCTCCGAATATCAAACCGAAGAATTTTAATTTTAAGCACCGCTCCGTTCTTATTTTTATAAAAATAAACCAGACGTTGCTCCTCGCAATGTCTGGCTTATCCTTGCCTCAAAGCCCACTTTCCGACAGCAACGCACACCACCGATGATGTGAAGCCCATTGAGGCTTTCGACCTGCCCCGCAACTATCCCTCTTGCGCTGACACCCCACGCAGCTTTCCCACAACTAGTAGCAGGATCGGCAACAACAAACCATATACAGAGGCATACGGCATCCAAATTGAACCGATTACCGAAACAAAATAAGATGAATTCGGGTAAGCAATTAATGAAAGAACAATCATCATCATGCCAAAAGGGAAATAAAGAATCCGGGACTTTTTCAATTTTATCGAATGTGCAAAGCAAGCGGTTGTCGCATAAAAGCAAATAATCAATTTGAAGAATATCGTGATAAACCAGAGAATCGCCATCACCGCCTCAATCCGCTGCAAAAAATCACCAACATTAATTTTTGTGGCTAATAAAAAGGTGGGATAAATAACCGCTGCCGTCAAACCTGGTCCCATCACCAAAACAGTGACGAGTGAGATGATTATCAAAACAATACCGCCAATCAAGTAGCCAATATAAAAGGCCTTTTTTGCTTTTTTTTCCTCTGTTACGTATGGGTAAATCATCAAAAATACAACCAGTTCCATACAGGGTGTGCCCATATATGGCAACGTTCCGTTTATGATGGGTTTAATCCCGTTCTCGAGCATCGGTTGCAGATGTTCGATTTTTATTAGAGGAAGAACCAGCAAAACCAGCAAGCTAAAAAAGATAATTGTAATTGGAAATAATATTTCAGAAGTGCGTCCAAACGATTCCAAGCCATAATAAAGACCAATAATCACCACCAATAAGATGAGGATTTCAACAATCTGGATGGGTGTTTCACCTAGCATATGGGTGACTAAAAAATCACCAATATTCCTGAGGACAAGCGAAGAAATGAGAAAAAAATACCCAGAAAAAAACAGGGAGACAATGATTCCAAGCCATTTGCCGAGAATTTTTTCACTGTATTCAGAAAGGTTCATTTTGGGATAATAGCCTGCTAAGGCATTGTATAGCATCACTAACAGGAAACCTAGCCCCACTCCGATAATGGCTGCTAACCAAGCATCTTGCCTGGCTTTTGCAGCTAACGCTGAGGGCAATAGTAGAATTGAACTTCCTATTAAATACATTGTTACTAATACAGAGAATTGAATAGGTGAAATTTTCCCGTTTTCCAGCATAATAGACCCCTTAACATACAGCGATTGTGATTATTTTATTATCCGATGAAATACCATTAATATTCCTATTCATACAAATAATTCCACGAAAATTGTATTTATCAGCTAACATGCAAAAAAAGACGAGAGGAATCATAATTGATTTCTCTCGTCTTTAAGAATGATAACAATTTTACAATGATACTGCTGTTGCTGTTCGTGTTCGAATTAAAGAAAACGTATATGCTTCACAAATCCAAGTAAACACTTCTTTATTCAAATCGGCTTCACTTTCAATGATTACATGGTGGGTAAACCGTCCTGGATAGGCTTCATCGATTTCGAAAAAACGCTTGTTCTTTAATCGACGACCGACACTAAAGCTAAGAACGATGCTATTTGTCGGGCGTTTTGCCTCAGACGGTGGATACCAAAGCCACGCAAATTGCGCTTTCGTGCCAAATGATATTTGCGAATGATGAACTTCCACGGTTGCAGGTCCTATTGATGAAATCATTCTTTCTAAAGCTTGGAACAAGGTGATATGATCCGGTTGATTTGCTAAAAAGGTCTGCACCTCTTCTAAGCAATCTAGATCAGTCATGCCTTTCCCACCTCTCTATTGATTTCATTGATAAATGCGTCTTGCAACTTATCTTAATTCTATTCTATCATTTTAAAATTCTTGCACTATTACTTTTATTACATTTGCTAAAATTCCCCATCAAAAGTTCATAGATTATTAAGTAACGCTATGTAAAAAAGTGTTGATTTCCGCTGCAGGCACTACGCGCACCTTAGGGGCGGGCGGTGAGCCTCCTCGGCGCCTAAGCGCCTGTGGGGTCTCACCTGTCCCGCTGCTCCCGCAGGAGTCTTCGTGCCTTCCGCTTCAATCAACTTGCTAAAAATTAATACTGCTTTATTTAAATATTGTTCCGATGATTTCGTCCATTGTCATGCCGCTTTGAATTTCGTACATCCCTGGTTTGAGGTTATTAGCTAAACCACGACGCTCCACTTCTTGTGAAAACTCTAGGGCATTTGGAATAATTTTCGATTGGACAAGGGCATTACCCACATCGATACTCGTCATACCAGAAGCTACGAATAGGACAGTTCGGTACACGACCTTTTCGGTTTGCTCACCAGCAGGCTGCTCCTGTTTATCAGCTTCGTCTTTCTTAGCATCCTTTGCTTTGTCAGTTCCTTTGTCTGCAGCCTTTTCAGCCTTATCTGCAGCTTTTTCTGCCTTGCTTGCTTTACTTTCAGCAGCTTTAAGTGCAGCAACTTGCGCATCCCATTCTTTTTTTGTCTTAATAACATAACCGTCATCTGTAAGCTCAGTTTTCATTTCGTTAGTAGATAACTTTACTTTCGGATTCGAAGTTGAAGTTGAATCATCTGGGCCAAACATGTATACAACCGTCATCAAACTGGCCGCAGCCAAAATACCAGCAGCAAAGCTTTGCATTGTTTTAGCTGTCATGGTCAGCCTTGCCCCTTTCTGTTCTTGGCTTGATGTAAGGTGTAAGCATCCGTTCGACCTCATCAACGGTTAACTCAAATTTCTCAGCAATGCTTTCCTTTGAGTACCCGCGACGATTCATGTCGATGGATTCCTTTAAGCGACGACGTTCTTCGGTTATGCCAGCCTCATACTCAGTAATTTCAGCATCGAGTTCAAGGTAGAGCATGCGCTCTTGCAGCTTATTTATCTCATCTGTTAACGAAAATGTTGTGTGGTCTAATTGCTGTTGCAAGTCTTTGGATGACTGTCTAGCTTTATTAAACGACAAAATGAACAGTGTAATTGCGGCAAGGAATAAAACGGCTAATGTCCACTCCATCATATTTGCTCATCCTCCATATAAATCATTTTTTTTACATTGTCCTATTATACATGGATTATCATTACAATTGGATTACATTTCGATAAAAAATAACAAAACACGACAAAAGTCCTGAAATCTAAGGTGACCAAATTACACATAAATAGGTAATAAAAGGTGGTGGACAAAGACCCTTTAAAGCATTTCGCAAATATTAAAGGAGCTTGCTAGAATAAAAATTTGCCAAGCTGAATATATATCATTTAATAGAATTAAATAATCTAAGCACAGTAGGGGGACCACAAATGAAGCTATTATTTCGTATTATTAGCCTTTTAGTCCTGTTAGTTGGTGTTTATTTGTTTGTGATTGGGGAAACAGGGTGGGGAGTGATTGCAGTAATCGTCGCGCTGATCCTTTATCCTACTAAAGCCACGGGGGCGAAAGCGAGGAACCATTCCCGGGCTGTCAGTAGCAGTCATACCCATTACGGCTATGATGATGACGACAGGGACGATAATGATGATAATGACAACGACAATGATGGAGGTGACTCATCTGACAGCGGTGATTCCGGCGGGGGCAGTGATGATTAACAATCTTAAAAAGCCAGTTCTTTCTTTAATATAGAAACGAACTGGTTTTTTGTCGTCTCTTATGTTCAATACTGAGCAAATAATATATTATTGTAAAATAACAAAAAAACATAACGATTTAACAGACGTACTCAATTGTAATTTACCAAAATTGGGGAATTTAACTGTAATAAACCATTCGTGCAAACCTTTTCATGTCGATGTGAAAAAGAATGTATTAATTATTGTTTTCATAATCAATATACTGAAAACATAAATAAATACATTGCTTTTGTGCAGGATGAGGAGGAAAAGCATTGAGTAGTGCTTGGCTTGAACTGGAAGGTAAAGTCGCTATTGTTACAGGTGGTGCTTCAGGGATTGGTTTACATATTGCCCAAGAGCTAAAGAACAATGGTGCACAAGTGGTCATCTCAGATTTAAATGTCGAAGAAGGTAGCGGGGAAGAGGGGACCTATTTTTTAAAATGTGATGTAACCAATAAAGCAAGTGTCGATCAAATGGTTGCAAAAACGGTTGAGTTATTTGGTAGCGTTGACATCCTTGTCAACAACGCCGGTGTTAATTTACCGCGGCTATTAGTGGATGTAAAGGGTGAAAGACCGGAATATGAACTGAGCGAGAGGGATTTTGATTTTATGGTAGCTGTGAATCAAAAGGGACCATTCCTCTGTTCACAAGCTGCAGCAAAAGAAATGGTTAAACAAAATTACGGTGTGATCGTTAACGTAGCTTCAGAAGCAGGTCAAGAAGGATCAGCAGGACAAAGCTGTTATTCAGCAACAAAAGGTGCTGTTATTTCATTCACGAGAGCATGGGCAAAGGAATTAGGTAAATACAATATTCGAGTGGTGGCAATTGCGCCGGGAATTATGGAAACAACAGGATTAAGAACAGATGCTTATAATGAAGCGCTGGCCTACACTCGCGGTGTGACCGTGGACGGGCTTAATACCGATTACAGCAAGTCGATTCCGCTGTGTCGTGAAGGAAAATTAACCGAAGTTGGTCAATTAGTTGCCTATTTAGCATCTGAGCGTTCTAGCTATATTACAGGCACGACTGTTAACATTTCCGGCGGAAAATCACGCGGTTAGGTTGTAGTACAAGCTAAGTCTGGCAGTCACCTTTGCATAATGAACTTCATTCATGAACGCTAATCAACGAATACATTCAGCTAGGAAAGGTGGTGGGATCATGTCCGATTTTTTGATGGATGAGAAGGTTATCAAGATTATTGAACTAGCTAGAAAAAAGCCTTTCTGTACACTTGACTATCTTGCTGAGCAGGTAGGAGTTAGCACGCGAACCATTCGCAACTATATTAAGCAAATCAATAGCGACTTAAGTGATATTGCTTTTTTAGAAAATGAAAAGGGCAAAGGCTTTCATTTGCAAGTCAGCCATCTACAAAAGTTTGAAGACTTGATGGAGAAGCTGCTTTCGGAAAAAATAGTCCAGGATTCTCCGCAAAAACGGATCGCTTTCATTATCGAGCGTTTGATTAATCATGATGGTCCCAACACCTTGGATGAATTAGCCTTTCTGATGAACATAGGTCGAACCACGCTCGTAAACGAACTAAAAAAAGCGTCAGTGGCCTTGGAATCCTATAATTTGTTCATTCAAGGCAAGCAAAATAGCGGGATGTATTTGAGCGGCAATGAGCTCGATTTACGCTTCTTTATTTTAGAAAATGTTTACGATTATTTATACGGAGCTTATCCATTAGACGAGGATATTAAGGCAGAAATCATTCGGGTTGCCCGCAAACATGATTTGGAAGCTACGACGTTAACGAGACTGATGCATTCAGTCATTGTCATGCTCGACCGGGTCGTGAAAAATCACCCAATTGAGGCCATGAATGAAAAGTTTAACAAACTATTAGGCACTCAGGAACATAAGATTGCCTTAGAAATTGTGGCGGCAATCCAGAATACACTGCCTATCTCGATTCCAGAAGCTGAGGTTGTATTCATTACGATACCAATTGCCGGAAGAAGGACACCAACAAACAATCGAACTATGGCCGATATTGCGATAACAGAGGAAATTGTTCAGCTTCTAGATACGATATTAGAGCAGGTTGGCTTTGAAAAAGAAATCATGCTCGAGAACGAAACGCTATTCAAGGATTTGCAATATCACTTAACGTTCATGATTAACCGACTGATGTTTAATGTCCGCATCAAAAATCCGATTCTGGATGATGTAAAGGAGAAATATCCAGTTGCCTTAAAGATGGCTGAAATTGCCGGGAAAGTGGTTGAAAAAGAATTTGGTCTGGTTCCTTCCATTGATGAACTTGGTTATTTAGCGTTTTATTTTGGCGTGTTTATCGCGCAAACTGAATTGAAAGCTAAAACGTTACGCCGTGTTGCCGTCATCTGCGGTACGGGAAGAGGCACAGCCAAGCTTGTATCAATGCAATTGCAACGGGTATTAAGTTATAACACAGAAATTGATGTATTTTCCGAAATTGAAGTAACAAAAGAGCTGTTGGATCAATACGACATGGTCTTTACAACTGTGAAGCTTGCAATCGATACGATCACGCCGACCATAACGGTGAATGAGATTTTTGATGAACGCAGCGTTTCGCAGCAAATCGAAAAGGTCACGTATTTACAGAAATTTAGGCTTAAAGAAAACGGTAATCATAATTCGATTATTAGATTATTAACGAGCCATGATAAATTCTTTATTTTAGACAGTCGGACAAGCTATCAGGAAAATGTCTGTGAGATGGTTGATGAAATGGTCAACAACGGTTATTACGATTCTGGATTTAAAGAACGGTTAGAGAAGCGTGAGGAAAAAGGCTCAATGGCTTTTGATCAATATATTGCTTTACCGCATACTTCCAACCTTGCATCGGATCATGTGGAGCTGGCAATAGGTGTTTTTCCAGAAAGTGTGATTGCTAATGAGAATGAAATCAAGTTGGTGTTTTTGTTAGGAATTCCAAAATCAACTGATTATGATGCCAGTTTGTTGGTGAAGATTTACGACGAAATCATTAAGATTGCTACCGATAAACAGCTGGTTGCCCAATTAGCTAACACTATTAGTTATCAGGAATTTTCAAAACTCCTTGAGAATGCGAGCCAAACATAGGTGGAAAAATAGGAAGGAAGTGAACTTATGCAAATCTATATCATTATGATTTTTATCGCCGCTGCCTTCTTAGTGCAAATGGGCTTGGGCTTTCTGCAATTGAAGCATTTTACGAAGGCTTATGGGGAGCTAAGAAAGATAGGCAAGGTGGCGATCGGAAAAAAACCAGGAAGAATCCGCTCTGGAACGATTGTCATGTTTGCTGTATCCAATAGCGGGAAAATCTTGAAGGCCAAAAAAATGCAAGGGGTTACAGTCTTGGCTACCTTTAAGGATTTAACCGGTTTTGCGGATAAAAATATTCGCAATCTGAAAGCCGAAGACATGGCCCATTGCAATAAGTTGTTACGATTGGCGATCTTCGATGCAGTAAGTAACTATAAGATCATCATGAGCGGCGGAACCATTCCAGAAAAGAGCAGCCTCTTCAGACGAATGATGGTAAAGGCCGAACATGTGGCTAATAAAAAATAAAAAAGCAAAATAAGAGGTGAGAGGAATGGATTTTATTATTGTTTTTGCTGAAGGCTTTATGAACTTATTTAAAACCGGTGCAGATGTGTTTATTTCTTGGATGAAGGGGATTGTCCCGGTTGTCTTACTTTTATTAGTAGCGATGAATACGCTGATTCAATTAATTGGGGAAAAGCGAATCAATCGCTTGGCAATGGCATCAGCAAAAAACCCACTGTTACGATACATGGTTCTGCCGTTTGTAGGTTCATTTATGCTTGGTAACCCAATGGCGCTCTCATTAGGTCGCTTTTTACCAGAAAAATATAAGCCTAGTTATTATGCTTCAGGTGCATATTTCTGTCATACAAGTAATGGTTTATTTCCACATATCAATCCAGGAGAGTTATTTATTTTCTTAGGAATTGCTGCAGGTATTGAACAACTTGGCTTTAGTACTGCTGAGCTTGCTGTCCGTTACCTTCTAGTCGGATTAGTGATGAACTTTTTTGCTGGTTGGATTACTGACTGGACAACGAAAATTGTTGAAAAGCAACAAGGTGTTAAATTAAAAACAGAAGTGACATTCCATCACTAAATATAGAGGAGGTTTAACAGATGGCACAATATCGTTCGATTAAAATTGTAAAGGGCAGTGGTGGCTTTGGTGGTCCGCTTGTCATTACTCCTACCTCACAGAAAAATAAAATCGTTTACATTACGGGTGGAGGTGCAAAGCCTGATATCGTTGATAAAATTGTAAAGCTAACTGGAGCTGAAGCCGTAAATGGTTTCAAAACAAGCGTTCCAGATGAAACGATTTTTTTGGCAATCATCGACTGCGGTGGTACATTACGCTGTGGAATTTATCCACAGAAACGGATTCCAACTGTCAACATCATGCCGACTGGAAAAACAGGTCCATTGGCGAAATATATTACGGAAGATATTTACGTTTCTGATGTTGGTGTAGATCAAATTCAAGCAACTGAGGCTGTCGGTACTGCCGATGAGTATGTGGCTGCAGCGGCAGAACCAATTCAAAAGCACGAGCCTGAAAAAGAGTACAAATATAGCACTGATAAGAAGATTTCACAAACATTAGCAGCAAGCCAAAACAAAAGCATTATCACAAAATTTGGTTTAGGCGCAGGTAAAGTTATCAATACGTTCTACCAAGCAGCCCGTGAAGCTGTGCAAACAATGATCAATACGATTATTCCGTTTATGGCTTTCGTTTCGCTGCTAATCGGAATTATCCAAGGCTCTGGGATCGGTGATGTATTCGCCAAAGCGATGTCACCACTTGCGGGTAATATTTGGGGCTTACTCTTAATCGGTTTTGTTTGTTCACTACCGTTCTTATCGCCACTACTTGGACCAGGTGCAGTTATCGCCCAAGTTATCGGGACCTTAATCGGGGTCGAAATCGGTAAGGGTAACGTTCCGCCAAACCTTGCATTACCAGCACTTTTCGCCATTAACACACAAAATGCTTGTGACTTTATTCCAGTAGGTCTTGGTCTTGCTGATGCTGAAGCTGAAACAGTTGAAGTTGGGGTTCCATCCGTTTTGTATTCCCGTTTCTTAATCGGGGTCCCGCGGGTTTTCGTTGCTTGGCTAGCTAGCTTTGGCTTATACAACGGATAATTTGATTCTTGCACCGCTTCGAGCCTAGTGCTCGAGGCGGAATTTAAACAAATTGTTTGAACGAACAAATATCATAATTTTTAAATGCAGCTTTGAATGGAGGTTGGGAGTGCACGCGTTGGTGTGTACAAAATGCTATGAAAACAATTTATGAAAACAAAATTAAAAGCATTGGGCCAATGGCAGATAGCTTTTTAGAAGAAAAAATGTTCATTTTATTCGGCAATGATGCTCCTCAGGATCTGAAGGATTATTGTTATAATATTGAAGTAGTTGGAGTAGACGGTGAAATCGAAGCAGGTCAAAAGTTATTGATCGATGATCAAGAATTTGCGATCACATCTGTTGGTGGTCTTGTTCAAAAAAATCTTTCTTCTCTTGGCCATATTACGCTACGTTTTGATGGTTCAACATCTCCAGAATTACCTGGCACACTTTATTTAGAAAACAAAGAGATTCCTGAGCTTGGGCTTGGAACAGAACTTAAAATCATCAAGTAAAATGAGTCCGGAAGGCTTAATCAACTACGATTAAGCCTAGTTCTATTGATGACTAAGGAGGAGATAATAAATATGAGACTCTATATTGATAGTGCTGACACTAGCAAAATTGCCTACTTAAACAAGTATTATCCTATTGCTGGCGTAACGACCAATCCTTCGATTCTTGTAAAAGAAAATCGCCCTTATTTACCAGTGTTGCAGGAAATTCAAGCTATCATTGGTTCGGAAAAAGAAATATTTGTTCAAGTTTTAGGAAATACAGCTGAGGAAATGATTGAAGAAGCAAAGTTCATTATGAGCCAATTATCTGGTAAAGTTGTGATGAAAATTCCAGTTACCGAAGAAGGCATCCGTGCCATTAAACTGCTAACTGAAGAAAATATCCCAACGCTGGCCACAACGATTTATACCTCATTTCAAGCACTGATCGCGGCAATGGCTGGGGCAAAATACGTTGCTCCATACGTCAATCGCATGGACAATTTAACAATCGATGGGGTCAAAGTCGTGAGCGAAATTGCGACAATTTTTAAGGCTTACGGGCTCGAGACGGAAATCATTGCCGCCAGCTTTAAAAATGTTCAGCAGGTTCGTGATGTATGTCTTGCTGGAACGCAAACGGTAACAGTCGGTCCTGATTTAATCGAGAAATTCATCGACTTTCCTGCCACAAAAACGGATGTACAGACATTTAAGGCCGAATGGAAAGGGCTTTATGGTGAAAATCAAGAAACATTAATCCTTATATAATTACGTCATACTTTCGCAAACTTGCAGGCTCCATGGAATTGGAGCTTTTTTTCATGCATAAAAAACATCGCTGCCAAATAATGTCTTAGTTTTTTTGTAAAAACTCGCCAAAATAGCTTATAAATAATTGCGCTATAATAATAGTTGTGAAAGTTTTGAATAATGCTTCATAAAAAGGCAGGGAAGAGTGTGATGAGAAGAAGTGCTGTTGACCAATTATTGGAACAGGGCGAAGTGCTGAAGAAGGCAGGGGATTTCATCAGCGCAAAGAACCTATTTTTTAAGGCGGTGGAGATGGATCCGTCAAATAGCGCTACGTTTATGAAGTTGGGGAAGATTGCACATTTATTAAAGGATCAAGGCTTGGCATTACGGTGCTACGCGGCCGCCATGCATTTGCAAATTACTCCGATAGAAAAATTCATTATAGACAACCAACTGCCATGTCATTTGAAAATTCAGCAGGACGCGTTTTCGGATGGATTTTTGGACTCATTGCCACGGGCATCAGCTTTTATCATCTATGTTTACCCGAACACACCCAGACATACAGCTCATTCGTTGATTGATTTATCTGATATACAATTGCGAGAAAATCCTCAGCTTTTACCTTTTGCCGAAATCTATCATTCATTTATTTCGAAAAATGGTACACATCCACATGTGCTCCAAAAATATCAAAAATCTACTGATGATCAAATTCAATACGACGGCTCCTATTACATTCCGATCGGTCGCAATTACTTAATGAAGGAGATTGAGTGGGGAAAGATTCACTCCGATGATGTGTTACATATTTATTTTTAAAGAATGAAATGCAGCTCGGGTTACCAGAAGTTTTTTTAAACCGAGCCTTTTTATGGCGAAATTTAGCATTTTTTATTTTATCTAAATATTCATAATTTATTGTAAATTCATAGTGGGCATGTGGTAAAATTTTAACAGAATACTGTGTAGGCTTGTAAGTCTACTAAAAAATCTGGAGGAAGGATACTGACCGCGATGAAGAAATTATTAATTGTGACTGTGCTTATGTTGCTTTCTCTGGTAGGCTGTTCTGCAATTGAGGAAACGGTTTCGAAGGCTAATAAGTCTGCGGGCCCAGAGGAAAAAGTTGAGAAAGTCGTTAAGGAATATGTGGAATATTCCAAGGGTGAGAAATGGGAAAAAATGTATTCAATGATTCACGAGCCGAAGTTCACAAAGAGTGAATGGGCTGAATCAAAGAAGGCAGAAATTTTTACAACGGAGTACAAGATTAAGTCGTATGAAATCATGTCCGTGAAGAAGGATGGCAAAAAGAATTACAAGGTACGAGTTGGTATGAAATCTACATATAAAAATCAGGATATCAAGGGTGTTATCGAATTTGCCATAGTCCCTAAGGGTGACACCTATCAAATAGACCTCCAAAATAGCAAAGAAGTAAGTAGCGAAAAGTACTAAACCTTATAAAAAAACAAAGCCAGCTATCATTCGCAATGTTCGATTGCGTGAAGCTGGCTTTTGTTTTTTTATTTTTGAAGAAATGACCATATGGAGATTTCATAAGGTCAAAACTCATCCCAAGTTCCGGAGAAATGGTCTTATGAGCCTTTCATAAGGTCAAAACCCAAACCAAAATCAAGAGAAATGGTCTTATGAGCCTTTCATAAGGTCAAAACCCAAACCAAAATCAAGAGAAATGGTCTTATGAGCCTTTCATAAGGTCAAAACCCAACCTAAGATTCAGGGGGAATTAACTTTCATAGAAAATACACGTTCTGCTCAACTCACTCCACAAAGATTATTTCAAGCTCCCTATTTTCCCAGCTGCTGGAGTTGGTCGATGAGGTCTGACATGTCGTTGATCGTTTGGAACAGTTCGGTATTTTCTAGAATAGCAGGGTCGAGCTTACCGTCCTTGATGCTATCTAAATAAAGATTGATACCATTTAGCACAACCGTGTTTTTGTCAACGATTTGTTGGTGTAAATCTGCGGCGACTTCGGGCGGTTGCAGACTATTAAACTCTTCAATTTCCTGCTTCATATCAAGCAGCATTGCCTCGAGGTCTTTAGCAGCTTGGGTATCATTAACGGCCCGCTCGGCGAGTGGCGGTGCATCGTTGGCAAAATCAGTTGCTGTATTAATAAAACCAATCGCTTGATCGACGTAGGTGATAGTATTTTTCGCCTCATTAACAAGATTACAACCACTAAGAGTGAACAGTAGCAAAACTCCTGCCAACACAATCATAACCCATTTTTTCACAACGAGATTCCCTCCTTATTTTTTCAATAAGTGCCAAAGCATTCCATTATATTGTAACAGTATTTGGAATATTCGTGTGGCTGTTTTCAAGGGATTTAACATAATTGCGAAACAAAGGATTAATTTTTATAAAAAAAGAGAGCAGCAAATGCTCTCCAGACAGGCTGTTGAAGCCTGCAAATTCCATATATCCATCGATCTTATTTCGTCAACAGCCACTCGCTAACTTTCTGGGCTTCCGCCTCTGATAAAAGATTACCTGGCATCATTCCTTTTCCTTCCATAATCAGTGTCTGAAGCTCGTCCTCGGTATATTTATCAGCCAAGTTCGTAACCGCCGGGCCCGATGCACCCTTTAAATCTGCACCATGACAGCCGACACAGCTTTTATTATAAAGGCTTTCCGGATCGGTTGGGTTACCTGCCTGGTCATTTCCGCAGCCTGCAAGAAACAATAGTGAGATGATTCCCAATTTAAAAACCAGTTTCATTCTACTCGCCTCCCAATTCATCATAATTTGTAAAATTAGTTATTTGTAAAATCAAGCCATCTCATGCAAAAAATAAAAAATTCTATCAGGAATAGACAATGGTTACAGGAAGCTTGTCGAAGGTTGTAATAGTCGAGAATAAGCATCGGACTGCAGTTTATGGCAGATTTTCACATGTGTTTTTGCATAAAAAACGAATTCTATTAGGAATAGGTGCGAATTTTGTAGAAGAGAATTTATTGAATATTAAGATTTATCAAAATATAATGAGGTCGATTACCTATAAAACAAGCTTTACGTAAGGAGGAAGAGTTTTGAAGTCTAGAAGATTGTCGATAATCTTTGCACTAATGGTATTATTTAACGCCATTTTTGCAGGATTCGCATTTGCAGAAGAAACAGTTCCACCTAAAGATGAAAAATTAAAAGTAGTTGCACTGGGTGATTCAATTACGTTTGGTTATCCACCACCATCAACTACAGCTTTTCCAGACTATATTGCTAACGTTTGTAAAGTAGATAAATTTGGAGGTGTCGGTGCGACAACTGCAGATTTAGGCTCAGCAATTGTTGGTGATATAATAAATTTCAGTAATAAAGCTAAGCAAGCAGATGTAGTCACTATTAATATCGGCAGCAATGATTTCTTGGGTGCAACGGGTGTGGGTGTGTTATTAAAAAAATTGCAACCAATCGCAAAAGATCAAGCAACATTACAAGCAGCAATTGCAAATGGCGATCTTGCGAAGATTTTTGCCGAAAACCCACTTACTCCACTAACTGAAGAGCAATTGAGCACGTATAAAATGACTTTGTCAACAATCGTCACTACGACTGATACACAGGCTGATGCACCAATCATTCTTTACAATTTATACAATCCAATTGTTGTGGATCCTGCTTTAGACGCAGCACTTGGTGGTAAACTGACAGAGTTACATAGTTTTGTAGAGTCGCAGCTTCCGAGAGTTAATAATGTAATTAATGAGGTTGGAAGCATCAGTGGAGCGGAAGTCGTGAATGCGTACGCGACTATTAATGCAAACCCAGCAGCATTTATTATTCCTGGGGATATCCATCCAACTGTGGCAGGCCACAAAGCTTTAGCGAAATTAGCAGATAATGTTATTGCTAGCTTGCCTACTGAAGAGCCAGATGAAGATAAAAACCCATGCCATGGTTGTAATAATGATCCAGTTGAAGAGCCAGAAGGCTGCTCACAGACACCACCAGATGAAGAGGAGCCACCAGTTGAAGAGCCAGGTGAAAATCCAGGCGAACAACCAGGTGAAAACCCACCAACTGATGGGCCAAAGGAAAACCCAACACCACAGCCACCGGCTGCTGAACAGCCTAAGGCAGAAACGCCAAAGCCTACTCCAGTAAAGGCACAGGCTAAGGTGCTTACTTCTGGAAGTGAGCTACCAGATACTGCAACACCAGTTTACAACTACCTAGTCATTGGACTAGCCTTAGCGTTCATTGGGATGATTACATTCGGAATCCAACAATATCACCAAAAACGAAACGAAAGCATATAATTATGATTTTAATGCACTAAAGCGGTGGGGGACTGTCCCCCACCGCTTTAGTGTGTAGAAGCAATTTCTTTTGCTTCCATATAGAGTGCTTGGATGAATTTTTTGATGTTGATACGTGGTGGTGTTCCAGTATGGCCACCTTTTCCTTGCAGCTCGAGCATTTTTAACCGAACTTGAGAGTAATCAAAGAAGGTCGAGGCATAATGCTCAAATTTAGGATTCGTATAGTCAGTTACACCAAGTGCAGCAATGTGATCGAAGGCTTGGTGAATTGTGCGGCGAATCCGTTGTTCACCAGCTTTTATTTCTTTTTTAATATCAGTCTCTGTTATGTGCTCGCCAAGGCGCTTTTTTACGATTGATACGTATAAATCCTTCAATGAAGGCACAGCCCTGGTACCTTCTGTTTCATGCTGATATATCACGCTTAAAATATCTAGTAAATCCTTATTGCCGCTCTCGCCGATAACGCCAAGTTCCAACAAAGCGTTTTTGCCTGAATTGATGATTGTGTACATTTCACTTGAAGGATTGTTAATTGTTCCGCGACTTAAGCCGCCTAGTCCTCCGCCGGCTCCCGTTCCTACACCTGGTGCATGTGTCTTACCTATTCCAGTGCGATTCATCCCCATCGAAGGAGAGGGAATACCGCCTTGCTGCAGGCCGAGTCCGCTTAGTGAGTTTTGAATTTGCTGGATTGATTTTTGTAGTAGCAGGTGTTCGGAAGCTTTCTTGATGATATTGACAACCTCAAGTCGATTGATGGGCTTTGTAATATAGTACTCAACGCCTAGTGCATACGCTTCACCAATCAAATCCTTTGATTCAACCTGAGAAATCATAATGATTTTTCCTAGAAAAGAAGGAGCAATTTCGCGAACCGTTTCAATCCCATCACGGTTCGGCATGAGCAAATCAATCAGCAAAATATCAATTCCCTTGGCTGCAAGAACATCGGCATATACTTCAGAGCCATCCTCAGCTTCTCCGCTTACTTGTCCTAAATCTTCGTCTTCAATAATATTGGCCAGCATCGCCCGAATCGGTGCAGAATCATCTACGATAAAAAAACGCATCCGTCTCATCCTCTCTCCACTAATTTATCGATTGGAAGGAAAATCGTGAATATGGTTCTGAAGTGGTTATCTTGTTCATTGCTATCCAAGATAATCGTCCCGCCAATTTTTTCAATCGTATCCTTTACATACGAAAGGCCAATTCCTGTAGAGGCTTTACCGGCATTATCGAACTTTGTTGTAAAGCCAGGTGTGAAAATTAATTCTTGATTTCGCTCGCTGATCCCGGGACCATCATCCATCACCTGAAGCATGAGCATATCGAGGTCGATTTTTGCCCCAATAATAATTTCTCCTTTCGAATCAATCGCCTCGACGGCATTGGCCACCAAATTGTTGATCATCGTCAAGATAGTAAACGTGTTATAGCTTGGGTGAATGCCAAGAATATTAGCGTTAATGCTAATTTTTTTTTCAAGCATGGCGGCATATCGTTCATTCCCAGTCATAATGACATCGAATATTTTATTAATTGGCATAAAATTTGCCAGTTTTTCCTTTGCCATTAACTTGGACAGACCTGCATAAATCCGTTGGTTGTCCTTTTTAATTTCATGAATTTCTCCAGCAAACTTTAGGGCAGTTTTGGCAAAATCGTGCTGTTCTGCGGCTTTCAGTTCGCGGTAAAAGCTATAAGCTGAACTGGTGAGCTGCTCGGTATTTTGCATGGTTTTCTTCAACTGAATCATTTCAACATACACATTGGAGATTTGCACAAGCATTTCCTCGTTGCGGAGGCGTTGTACTGACTCAGCAATCCGAGATTCCCTTAGCACCAAGAGGTTGAAAAAACCTAATACGAAAAAACTGCGGATAAAGGCGATAACCATAATCGTAAACGCCGTATCAAGGGTCATGTGTTGGTGTGAAGTAAAGGAACGAATTCCCATTTCGGTTAGCGTCGCCCCAATTTCCATCAGGACGCCATATATACCAATTAATAAGGGACGATTGTGTAGCTGTTTTAATTTTAAAAAATGGAACATGGTTGCAAAGACAAAATAATAGAAGAAAACTGGGAAATGTCGTTCAAGTGCGTCGGCGAAGCTCATGTCGTCGAAAAAGATTCGCAAGGTGATGCGAAACAGAACAACTGAAACTCCAGCAAGCATTCCTGAAAGAACTGGTTGAAGCTGACGCGACCACAGTAAAAATAAAAAGAAGACTGGGGTTCCGAGGCTGACTCGTACATTACCTTCAAATGGATATAACTTCAATTCTCCAGCAAGCGGGACCGCGATCATCATTGCGATGTAAAGTAACATTCTTTGCTTCATTTTTGCCATCTCCTTGGTAGTGAAGCGTAACGGGATATATAGATGGACATTGATTTATGTCTCTTAAGCAGCCTTTCAAGAGTTTGCAGGCTGATTCATTAATCATTTTAAGGGATATGATGTCAAATCCAGCCTACAATTATGACAAATTTATTAAGTTCATTTGCGAGCTTGTGAGTTTTTGTAGTTTTTCGTAGGGGGGGATTTATCCTCTAAATAAGCAAAGAAGGCAGTTTCCCCTTTCTCACACTGAAGCATTTCTGCTTTCTTGCTTGATTTTATGAAAAGAAAGAAGGTGGCTGGAGGTTCACAACTAAGATGAACATCCTAGACTAGTCACAGCAAAGCTGAATATTTTATTGCACTAATTATTTTACTAATCGTTTTCTCATTTGGAGGGAGACAACATGTTCTGGATTCAATTTTTAATTGTGCTTGCCTGTATCTTTGTCGGGGCACGACTTGGTGGAGTAGGGCTTGGCGTAATGGGTGGAGTTGGACTCGCGATATTAGTTTTCGGGTTTGGGCTTCAGCCAACTTCAGCGCCAATTGATGTAATGTTAATGATTCTTGCTGTCGTAACAGCTGCTGGGGCATTGCAAGCAGCCGGAGGAATGGAATATTTAGTATTCCTGGCCGAGAAGGCTCTTCGTAAAAATCCAAAGTGGATTACTTTTATTGCCCCAATGGTAACGTATATTTTCACATTCTGTGCAGGTACAGGCCACGTTGCTTATTCTGTTTTACCAGTAATCGCTGAGGTAGCTCGTGAGTCAGGTGTTCGCCCTGAGCGTCCGATGTCAATCGCTGTTATTGCCTCACAACAGGCGATCACTGCTAGTCCGATTTCTGCTGCAACTGTTGCGTTATTGGCGTTATTAGGTGATTTCAATATTAATCTGTTACAAATCATGCTCATCTGTGTACCTTCAACATTCATCGCTTGTATGATCGCTGCTTTTGTTGCTAGTAAAAAAGGTAAAGAGCTTAACTTTGATCCTGAGTATTTAAAACGTCTTGAAGCAGGACTTGCTCCTATTAAAAAGGACAAAAAAGCATTTACACCAAATCCTGGTGCAAAGTTATCCGTTATTTTCTTCTTGATTGCTGCAATACTAGTAGTTTTACTTGGTTCATTTGAAGAGTTACGTCCAGGTTGGGAAATTGAAGGCGTATTTACACGCATGACAATGCCTGGAGCAATTGAAATTGTGATGTTAACGATTTCGGCTTTGATGATTATTTTCTGTAAACCAAATGTCGAAGAGATTGTTTCCGGTAGCGTATTTAAAGCTGGAGCAACAGCAGTTGTGGCAATTTTCGGGATTGCTTGGATGGGTGATACCTTCTTCCAAGGCAATATGGAGCTCATTTCTGGCTCGATTTCTGATTTAGTGACATCAGCACCTTGGTTATTCGCAATTGCTCTGTTTGCCCTATCGATTTTGTTATACAGCCAGGCAGCAACTGTTCGTACGTTAATGCCGCTTGGAATAACGCTCGGAATTAATCCAGCATTATTGATTGCGATGTTCCCGGCTGTTAACGGTTATTTCTTTATTCCAAACTATCCAACCGTTGTTGCTGCGATCAACTTTGACCGCACTGGAACAACAGGTATTGGTAAATACATTCTTAACCACAGCTTCATGATTCCAGGACTCGTAGCTACAGTAGGAGCCGTCGCCATCGGTATCCTCCTCAGCATGGTCGTCCTTTAAAGCAGTGGGGGACAGTCCCCCAGCGAAGTAAAGCGTTGCAGTACCGGGGGACTGTCCCCCACCACAGTAAAGCACTGCAGTGAGCGGGTGTTGCCCCCCAAAAGCATCCGCTCGCTCACTAAAGTTGCTAATGATAAATAGGAGATGAATTGTAATGAAAGAAACATTCCGCATCGAAAAAGATTTTTTAGGTGAAAAACAGGTACCGCTTGAAGCTTATTATGGTGTTCAGACGATGCGTGCAATTGAAAACTTTCCCATCACTGGTTATCAAATTGATGAAGCATTAATTATCGCGATGGCAGTTGTCAAGAAAGCTGCGGCTCTTGCCAATGCCGATATTGGTCAACTGGACCAGAATATCGCTGATGCAATCTCAGCAGCAGCTCAAGAAGTTGTCCAAGGCTATCTGCATGATCAATTTATCGTGGACCCAATCCAAGGTGGAGCTGGAACCTCAATCAATATGAACACCAACGAGGTCATTGCCAACCGTGCCCTTGAGTTAATCGGTGAAACGAAAGGTAATTACAAAGTAATCAGCCCAAACTCTCATGTCAACATGGCACAATCTACAAATGACTCATTCCCGACTGCCATCCATCTTTCCGTCTTGGCACGATTAGACGTGTTACTTGATGCGATGGGAGAATTACACGCTGAGTTCAAAAATAAAGCTCGCGAATTCGATGGCATTATCAAAATGGGTCGGACGCACCTCCAGGATGCTGTACCGGTTCGTCTTGGCCAGGAATTTGACGCATATGCCCGCGTGCTTGAACGAGATATTAATCGTATTGAAGCAACCCGCGAGCATTTAATGGAAGTCAACATGGGTGCAACTGCTGTTGGAACTGGCTTAAATGCTGATCCTGAGTACATTAAAAAGGTTGTTCAATATCTTGCAACTTTCACTGGTTATCCATTAAAAGGCGCTGAAAATCTAATTGATGGCACACAAAATACAGATTGCTATATTGAAGTATCCGCTGCGTTAAAGGTTTGTATGTTGAATATGTCCAAAATTGCCAATGACCTACGCATGATGGCATCAGGTCCACGTTGCGGCTTAGGCGAAATTAATCTGCCTGCACGTCAACCAGGCTCATCAATCATGCCAGGAAAAGTGAACCCGGTTATGGCTGAAGTGTTAAACCAAACGGCTTTCCAAGTTGTTGGTAACGATTTAACGATCAGCATGGCATCTGAAGCTGGCCAATTTGAATTAAACGTAATGGAGCCAGTCATTGTCTTCAATTTGCTTCAATCGATTAAGATTATGTCCAATGTATTCACTGTGTTCCGTTCACACTGCTTAAGTGGCATTACTGCCAATGAAGAAAGAATGGCTGCATATGTTAACAACAGCGTTGGCGTGATTACAGCCATCAACCCGCATGTTGGATACGAAACAGCTGCATCGATTGCCCGCGAAGCAATTGTCAGTGGCAGACCGGTAAGAGAAATCGTGCTCGAACGTGAAGTTTTAACAAACGAAGAACTGGATCATATTTTAAATCCGTTCGAAATGACTCATCCAGGGATTTCTGGAAAAAGCTTAATGGATCAGAAAAAGAAATCAGCCGAAGAGAAAGAATTAGTAACTTCGTGATTTTAAAGCATACACAGGATGATGGATAAAGCCAGCGCTAGCTTACATACTAGCGTTGGCTATAAACGTTATTGATAGTTTGCTTAATAGCTTTATTTTTATAAAAAATAATCTCAGAAACCACACCACAAGAAAGCTCTTTACTAAAAGGAGGCAGTAAACAATGGAGCGAGGAAAGAACCAGCATCTCTATCGTAAGCTTCACTCTCTGTCAGGAATCATTCCAGTTGGTATATTCTTATGCGTTCACTTATTTGTGAACTATACAGTGACATGGGGAAATGATGCATACAATACCGCTGCAAACGTTATGGTGAACTTACCATTTAAATTGTTTTTAGAGGCATTTATTATTTTTATCCCATTATATTTCCATGCTATCTATGGTATTTATATCGCATTTCAAGCAAAGAACAACGTCGGTCGTTATGGTTATTTTAGAAACTGGAAATTTTACTTACAGCGTTTATCGGGAATCATCACGTTTATTTTTGTTACTTGGCATATTTGGGAAACAAAGGTCCAGGTTGAATTTTTCGGTGCGGAAGCAAACTTTGATCTAATGGCGGGAATCGTGGATAATCCGGTATCACTCGCTTTATACATTATCGGAATTGTCGGCTCTGTTTTCCATTTTGCTAATGGAATTTGGACTTTCCTTATCACTTGGGGAATCACTGTTACACCAAAATCGCAAAAGATTTTCCAATATATCACGCTAGGAATCTTTGTTGTTCTATCCATCATCGGCATTCGTGCCATTTTGGGATTTGCTTAAGGGCAATTTGAAAAATAAAGAAACAAAGCGGACGGATTTTGTTAATCAACATAAATTGGAGGTAAGCTCAAATGACTAAAGGCAAAATTGTCATTGTTGGCGGTGGCTTAGCAGGTTTAATGGCAGCAATTAAGATCGCTGAGGCAGGGACAAAAGTAGATTTATTTTCGCTTGTGCCCGTAAAACGATCTCACTCTGTTTGTGCACAAGGCGGTATCAATGGCGCCGTTAATACGAAGGGGGAGAATGACTCTCCTTGGGAGCACTTTGATGATTCCGTGTACGGAGGTGACTTCCTCGCAAATCAGCCCCCTGTAAAAGCAATGTGTGAGGCCGCTCCTAAAATTATTCATATGTTCGATCGCATGGGAGTTATGTTTAACCGGACTCCTGAAGGTTTACTAGATTTTCGTCGGTTTGGTGGGACGCAGCATCATCGGACGGCATTTGCTGGTGCAACCACCGGCCAACAACTCTTATACGCTCTTGACGAGCAAGTTCGCCGTTTTGAAGTGGCAGGGCTTGTGCAAAAATTTGAGAACTGGGAGTTTGTTTCATCAGTGATTGATCCGGAAGGCGTATGCCGTGGAATTACGGCTCAAAACATGCGGACAATGGAACTTAAATCATTTCCTGCTGATGCGGTTATTATGGCAACAGGTGGACTTGGCGTAATTTTTGGAAAGTCCACAAACTCAACGATTAACACTGGTTACGCTGCCGCAAGATTGTACGAGCAGGGCGCCTATTACGCCAATGGCGAGTTCATTCAGATTCATCCAACCGCCATTCCTGGTGATGATAAAAATCGCCTCATGAGTGAGTCTGCCCGTGGTGAAGGTGGACGGGTTTGGACGTATAAGAATGGCAAGCCATGGTACTTCCTTGAAGAAAAGTATCCGGCATACGGTAACCTTGTGCCGCGTGATATTGCAACACGGGAAATCTTTGATGTGTGCGTAAATCAAAAGCTTGGAATCGATGGCGAAAACAAAGTCTATCTTGACCTTTCTCATATTGATGCTCATCAGCTTGATATCAAGCTTGGCGGGATTATGGAAATTTATGAAAAATTTGTCGGTGAGGACCCGCGCAAAGTCCCAATGAAGATTTTCCCAGGCGTACACTACTCTATGGGTGGGCTTTGGGTTGATTTTAACCAACAAACAAGTATTCCTGGGTTATTTGCAGCTGGTGAATGTGATTATTCGCAGCATGGTGCTAATCGTCTTGGTGCAAACTCGCTGTTGTCAGCAGTATACGGCGGAATGGCGGCAGGCCCGGCTGCGCTAGAGTATATAAAGGGTTTAACAAAGTCCACAGAGGACATTTCGTCAACAGTATTTGATTGTCAAATTGATGAGGACCAGAAGCGCTATCAATCAATTTTAACGATGAATGGTACGGAAAATGCGTATTTGCTTCATAAAGAGCTTGGCGAATTAATGACTGATAATGTGACGGTTGTTCGTGAAAATAAAAAGCTGCAGATGACGTATGACAAGCTTCAGGATTTTGCCCAAAGATATAAGCGAATCAATATTGAAGATACAGCGAAATGGAGTAATTCTAGCACTTCATTTGTCCGTCAGCTTGAAGGAATGATTAATCTTGCCCAGGTGATTACGCTCGGTGCTTTGAATCGTAATGAGAGCCGTGGCGCTCATTATAAGCCGGAATTCCCTGATCGTAATGACGATGAGTGGTTAAAAACAACAATGGCAAAATTTAATCCAAAAACTGGTCAGCCAATGCTGTCTTATCAAGAGGTTGATACATCCTTAATTAAACCGCGGAAACGGGATTACACGAAAGCGAAGAAAGGAGCGAAATAATCATGGCTGGAAGTGGAAGTAACGGCGGTAGCGGCAGCGGCAAAACCATCAACTTAATTATCAAGCGGCAAAAGAATGCTAATTCCCAGCCGTATCAAGAGGAATTTCAGGTTCCGTACCGTCCCAATATGAATATTATTTCGGCACTTATCGAAATTCAGCGGAATCCTGTGAATGCAAAAGGGGAGCCATCAACACCGGTCATTTGGGAATCGGTTTGCTTGGAGGAAGTGTGCGGTGCCTGTTCGATGGTCATTAACGGCAAGCCGCGTCAGGCATGCTCTTCATTAATTGATCAGCTTGAACAACCAATTCGGATTGAGCCTTTAAGCACGTTCCCGGTAGTCCGCGATTTGGCGGTTGATCGTCAGCGGATGTTTGACTCATTGAAAAAAGTGAAAGCGTGGATTCCAATTGACGGAACTCATGATTTGGGTCCTGGACCAAGGATGCCAGAAAACACGCGGCGATGGGCATACGAGCTGTCTAAGTGTATGACATGTGGTTGCTGTCTGGAGGCCTGTCCGAATGTTAACGATCATTCGCCGTTTATGGGTCCGGCACCATTGTCACAGGTGCGTTTGTTTAACACACATCCAACTGGTGCGATGCATAAGGAAGAGCGTTTGGAAGCGATTATGGGTGAGGGTGGCATCACTACCTGCGGTAACTCACAAAACTGTGTTGAGGTTTGTCCAAAGGGCATTGAGCTCACCACATCTCTAGCGGCGCTCAATCGCCAAGTAACCATCCAATCATTCAAAAACTTCTTCGGATAAACGCACTAAAGCGGTGGGGGACAGTCCCCCACCGCTTTAGTGTATTAAAGTGAAAATAAGACACTATATTATTTCTTGCATGTATTAATTTTCAACAGTGGATAAAACGGGCAAAAGCGGATTGCGGCAGTTGCGATAAAGACGATTCCAAGTATCCCGAAATATTTAACATTCCCTTCAAGAAGAAACAATCCTAATAGAAGAATTCCTAAAATTAACCGTAAAACGCGATCTGTTCCACCAACATTTGCTTTCATAACCTAGCCCCCATTTTCCAAAATAACTTGAAATAATCATAAGGTGCAACGATTCTTTTTTCCGTAACTAAGTCACATGTTCACCTTTTTGTCAATAATCCCTTAAGTTTCTTTCTATCATACATCATCACTTTACCTCGAGATAATCGAAGGATATCGTTTTTTTCGAGTTGATTCATGAGTCTGCTTACCACCTCTCGAGCCGTTCCTAGCTCACTTGCTAACTCTTCGTGAGTAATATAAAGGATTGTATGGTCAATCGGGAGTTTTTCCAGCAGATATTCGGCCATTCTTTCATCAATTCGTCTGAAACATAAATCATCGAATAATCCCATAACATGATTAAATCGGTTCGCTGTTGTTAAATTGATGAGCTTTTGAAAGGAAGCATATTTATTCATCCAGCTTGTTAATAACCTTTGGTCAACGAGGAATAGCTTGCTGTTTTTAGTTGTCACAGTTTGGGCAGGAAAAGGCTGCTCTGAAAGTGTACTTGTAATCGATAAAATGCATGCCTGTCCAGAGGTAACTCGAAATAGATTAATTTCCCGGCCATTTTTATTGGTCTTTTGAATGATTAATTCACCTTCAACTACAAACGCAGCCTGGTGACACGGCTCGCCTTCATTCATAATAATTTGTCCTGCTTTCGCCTCAATAAAGATAAGCTGCCGCAGTTCTTCCGCTGTCAAGTCTTCAAGAAACGGAAATAATGAAAAGATAGATTGTTTCATATGCCCCACCCGGTATAAATCATATGCTATCATTTTAACGTAAAAAGCTTATTAAAACCATAATAATTTTTTGAAAATAACGAAAATAACCCGTGGTGTCAGACAAAGACTAAGGATAAGGAATATTCAAAGCATAATAATATGATCTAATGTCGATAATATAATGATGTGACAATGGGGAGTGCGAGTTCTTTGAGTAAAGAGATTATCGTTCTAATCAGCGTATGGGTGCTTACTATCATCGGTCTTTTGATTTGGATTCCGAAAGATCGTCTCAGGGAAGCTTATCTAATATTTTATTTTAAACAGTTTATGACATGGATTCTTGGCTTAATCGTGGTGCAATGTGGGTGGATTGAATATCCTGTTCGGGAATTTGCAAAAGCGAGCCACACCAGCTTTTCTTTTGAGTACTTTATCTACCCAGCCATTTGCGTTATTTTTAATCTTCATTATCCATATCACAAAGGGATACTTCCGAGAATGTGCTGGTTTATCTTCTTCCCGTCCTGGATGACAATAGTTGAGGTATTAATCGAAAAATATACTGATTTAATCAAGTATAATGAATGGAAATGGTACTGGACGTGGATTTCGCTGTACATCACATTTTATTTCTCCATGATGTTCTATCGCTGGTTTTTCAACATAAAAGTTAATACCTCTTTAACAGAGTAAAGCGGTGGGGGACTGTCCCCCACCGCTTTACTCTGTTAAAGTATTATTGTTCTAATAGCCATTGTGCGACGAGTTTGTTTTCTGTTTCAGTCAACAGTTTTCCTGGCATCATGCCTTTTCCGTCTGTCATTAATTTTATAAGTTCATCCTCGGTGTACTTGCTCTTCATATTTAAAACCGCAGGACCGGCAGTTGCCCCTTTTAAATTTGAACCGTGACAAGCGGAGCATTTTTGCTCAAATAATCCAGGACCATCCTTTGGTGCGTCAGCTGCGTTGGCAGAGCAGCCAGCCATAATGATTAGGATTAAAACCGAAAGTAGCCATAGTCGTTTCATGATGTTTTCCCTCCTATTTAGCAATAATTTAAAAAATAGAGTTAAAAAATTAACTCTATCTAAATAAAACATTAATATTATCTTAAAATATTTCAGCAACATATGACCATTGAAAATATGGCGAAAAATTGATTGTTTGGCATAATATCCCGCCTCACGAACTACTCCGTATAATAACAACATCCCCAAAAATATCTGATATTTCGAGTCAGGATGTTCAAGAAAAGTCGGATTTCTTCCTATTATATAGAAATCACTCTAATCTTGTTTGATTTTGTCATGCAAGCGGAATAAGGCAATTTTGTATACTTCGGACAATGCTGCTAGAAATTCTAGTGATTCGTCGTTGTTAATCCGTTGCTTCATTTCTGCTAAAATTACGTGCTTGTCTTTTCCACGGACGGCAATGATGAATGGGAAGCCAAACTTTTGATAATATCGCGTGTTTAATAAAACAAATGCTTCATATTCCTCACTGGTGAGATTCTTTAACCCGGCTGCTTGCTGTTCACGACTTGAAGAATGACTCATAGCGATTTTTACTCCCAAATTTGGATGCGCATTCAATAAATTCAACTGGAGTGAGTGTGAAGACCTTTGGACAATGGCTACCATATGCTGATGCAGGTCGGTGATCGATGTGAACGGTCGTTCCAGGGCACATGCAGCAGCAATCCACGCTGATTCTTCAAATATTTCTCCCAATACATCAGTGAATTCGGTAATCGATAGTGAGTTTAATTGTTTTATAGTTAACATTTGCTTGTTATCCTCCTTAAAAATGGCAGAGTCTTTCCTCAACCAATGTAAAAATCACACATCTTCTATTATTGCAGAATTTTTCAAAAAAATAAAATATTAAGAAAAAAAGAGAAAAACGGACCAAATAGAATATATTTTGTTCTTTATAAGGGAAAATGGCGAATTTTGAATCTTTGAAAATATATTTTTGTTCTATATAATGAACAAAACAAATAAAACTTTTTTCCTAAGAAAGGAGGGTACAGGTTGCTTAAAAAACTTTTATTAATATGTCTTTTACTGAATTCAGCAACAGTGGGTTTTCATGTTATACAAGCGGAGGAAATCACTCCACTTCAAGCGACCGAATCAACCCAAATAAATGATCAACAACAACCATCACAGTTAGATGAAAATAAAGAACAAAATTATTCTAATGAAGATGAAATAGGTCTAAATAGCCCTGTAGTTGACCAGGACCAATCAACGGATTCTACCGCCCATCCAGTTCAAAATATCGAAGGGAATTACAAAGATGCTGACCAGGATCAGACAGCAGACAACAAAGTTTGTCAGGATCAAACGGTCCAAGCCTCTGTAGCTTGCCACGAATTGATTGATAGTGATGTTGACGGTCAAATTGGTCAGGGACAAACGACGAATTTAACAGTTGGTCAAGAGCAAGAGATTAAAGCAGCTGAAGGGATAAAAGTTAACCAAAATTTGAAGGCTGGCATTGATTCGAAGCAGACTCAAGGTGTACTTTTACCGGACGATGAAATTGATGTTTTACATCAAGAGACGAATGCAACAACAGAGCAATCACAGTCAGTTCTTACCGAAAATGGCGCTGAGATCGAGTTCAAGCAGGACACCGACATTACGGTAGCTCAGCTTCAAGACCTTGATGTCGAGGGGGAAAAGGCGGACGAGCAAGAGCAATTAACCGTTATTGAAGCGGGCCAAAAGCTCGAGGTAGAATCGAATGGTTCAGCAATTTTGAATCAAGCTCAAGCAGCAATTGTTGATGGACTTTTTGTCAATACGCTTCAGGAAGTCGTTCAAGTAGGTGTAACCGTAACGACACAGAACTACTTGGAAATAGTCAAGGATGCTACTGGAGGAGTTGTCAAATTCTTTCAAAAAATATTCGTGAATGATCAGTTAATTGACAAGAGTGAGAGAGAAACTGCCTTAGAGGTAAAGGATGTTCATGGCGCCTTTCAATCATATGAAAAAGAGTTCGATTGGGGCAAAGTGATTGTTAAGAACATTGCTGTATTATTTTTAAATGATGAAACATCAGACTATAAAGCGTTTTTAAAAAGTAGTATTTCGCTAGTTTTTGGTGCTGAGCTATTTGGTTCTCCTGAGCCGAAACCAACGACACCACCAGGCGGCGATGATGAAGAACCAACGACACCACCTGATGATAATAATGGTGAAGAGCCCACAACACCTCCAGACGATAATAACGGTGGCGAGCCAACGATTCCGCCAATTGATCAGCCAGGGGAGAATCCAACGGTTCCAACTCCAGGCGAAAATCCAACACCTGTGTCGTCAACCCCAGATTCATCAACACCATCAGTGGTGAAAGCTGCAGCAAGTGCGGCACCTGTGAAAACAGTAACGACGTCAGACACTAAAGCAAATGAACTTCCTAATACGGCAACGAACCATTATAATCTCTTATTATTGGGAATCGTCATAGTTGCGTCGGGTTCAGTGTTAATTTTTCGTAAATCGAAAAAGTTCACAATTTAATCAAAAATGTTATATACAGCATAATGACTGGGTTTAGCAGCATTATGCTGTTTTTTTATGGGGGTCGTTCTTTAAAAAGCACAAGAAAGAAAGAAATCGAGAGGATGGTCTTAATAAAGAACAAAAAATCACTCAAAATGACTGAATATAACCAAATTTCCGATTTTTCAAAAAATTCAATGCGGTAGTATACTAAAGCTCGGAACAGGAAATTCCAATAAAAGTTAACGTGGAGGTCGGTATCAGGTATGGGTCAAAATTACAAACAGGTAAAGAACGTACTCAATTGGAAGAAGATCATCGCAACAGGAGCTTTAGTTGGAACACTATTAGCATCAACATCTGCATTTGCAGCAAAGGGTGTTGATCAATTTAAAGATGCAACTCAAAACGTAAACCAAAATAAATTTGCTGCTGGTTTATTGATTAGCCAACCAACTATTGTTAATGACCATGCATCTCAAACTCAATCAGCGCTATGGGCTAAGAAATCTGACCAATTCCAATTGTCAGTTTTCAATAGAAACCAAACTGCTGTTGGTGTCGGTGCGTTGATTGGTCAAGCAAACATCGCAGCAGCTAATGGTTCTCAAGACCAATCGGTTGTAGGTAAAAAGAATGACCAAACACAAGTAAATGTCGTTTCTGATTCACAAGCAGCACTTGGTCTAGGCGTTTTAATCGGCCAAGCAAATGTTTCAGTAAACAATGGTCACCAACAACAATCAACAATCGGCAAAAAGAATGACCAAACTCAATCTGCTGTAAGCGACACAGATCAACTTAACGTTGGTGTAGGTGCGTTAATCGGTCAAATCGATATTGCTGATAATAATAACGTGCAAGCACAAGATTCTGCTGGCATCGGTAATGACCAAGATCAAGATATTGATAACTACACAGATCAAACTAGTGTGGGCTTAGGTCTATTAGTTGGTCAAGCGCAAATTGCTGCTAACGACAATAATCAAAGCTCTTCATCAGAAGGATTCTTCAATGAAGACGATCAAGATATCGAAAATGATACGGAGCAAAACCAATTAGCATTAGGCTTATTAATTGGTCAAGCACAAGTATCTACTAACGGTTCAGAACAGGTTTCAGGAACTGCTGGTGTTGCAAACGACAACGAGCAAGACGTTGACAACGACACTAATCAATCTCAACTTGGCTTAGGTGCCCTTGTTGGTCAAGTTCAAGTAGCTGGTAACGAATCTTCCCAAGGTGCATTCTCCGCAGGTCTTGCAAATGATGTTGAGCAAGAAGTAGAAACTGACACTGACCAAACACAAGTAGGTGTACTTGGTGCCCTTCAAGGTCAAGCGTCTGAAAATTCTGCTATTCAATCTGGCGAAGCTGTAGGAGCATTCAATGGTGTTGAACAAGAAGTTGAAGTTGATACTGAACAAACTCAAGTAGGCGGTCTTGGTGCCCTTCAAGGACAATCTGCTTCAAACACTACTTCACAAGGTGCTCAAGCAGTTGGAATTGGTAATGACGCTGAGCAAGAAGTAGAAAATGGAATTGAGCAAAACCAAGCTGGTGGTGTACTTGTAGAACAAGCTCAAAACGCTTCTAACGAATCTTCACAAGAAGCGGTTGTTGTAGGCTTAGGCAATGACGCTGAGCAAGAAGTAGAAAATTGCACAACTCAAGACCAAATTGGTGCAGTTGGTGCAGCTCAAGCTCAAAATGCTGATAACACTGCTGAACAAGGTGCTGTAGTCGTTGGTATCGGAAATGAAGTTGAGCAAGGAGTAGAAACAAATACTGACCAAACACAAGCTGGTTTAGGTCCAGTCGATCAAGCTCAAAGCTCTTCAACTGATGTTGCTCAGTCTGCAACAGTTGTAGGAGTTGGTAATGAAGTAGAACAAGAAGCTGAAGTTGAGGTTACTCAATCTCAAGAAGCTACTGGAAATGCTAACCAAAGCCAAAGCGCTACTAGCAATGTTTCTCAAAATGCGGCAGCTTTCGGTGCGGGCATTAGCCAATCTTCTTCTTCTAGCTTCACAGTCGTTCAAGGTCAACAAGCTAACTAATATCGTTTAAACACTTTCAGCTCCATCTGGTGTCATGCTGGATGGAGCTGTTTTATGGATTTATTTTACTAAAATCATGCTCGTTAATTAACGTGTTCATAAGCCAATAGGAGGAGTCAAAGAATGATTAAGAAAACAGTTAAGTCATTAATCGCAGTTTCCGCAATTTGTGCGGGTCTTGGACTAGGAGTATCAGCAGCGAGTGCAAGTTCTTGGAATAACTCTTCCATCGATGTTAATCAAACTAGAAGTGGCTGGTCTAGTTTCACACAATTTCAAAAGAGCAATAAAAGCCAAACAGAGGTATCTACTGGTGCTGCTGTAGGACAATCTTCATTTATTTCAGGATCTCAAACTCAAGCAGGTACATCAAATGGTCCTGCGACAGCTACTCAAACTCAAGTTCGAACAGTTGATGTTGCGGACGAATTAAATGGAAACACTCAAACAACTCAGGCAAGCGGCACTACTGAGCAGACTACAGCAACTGAGGGCCCGACCAAATTAGTACAAAAGCAAAGTACTGTTAATGCAACTTTCCATTACCAAGGTAAGCTTATTCAAAAACAAGCGATTCAAAATCACGAATACCAATTCTCATCTGCAGTTTCAAAATAATGGATTATAAGTGAATCCATCATCTTAATTAGATCATATCAGATAACCCGCTTAGTCATGAGCGGGTTGTTATATTTTCTTCCAATATATTTCCTTCTTTAGAAAATTCATTATTTTGCCCCTTTTAAAAATACTAATTGTGTCAAATGTCGTTTACGTACATTTCAATCTTCGGTATGCTTTTCCAAATGAAACTACATATTAACATGTAGAAAGGCAGTGGAGATTTTGAAATCATTTTTTAAAAATTATCGCTTCACGCTAATTTTACTGTGTTCCATTATCATCGGAGGTGGTGCTGGTCTTGCTTATGGACCGGATGCTGCTGTCGTCAAGCCATTTGGAGATTTGTTCCTCAATTTAATGTTTATGATGATTGTGCCATTAGTATTTTTCAGTATTGCTTCGGCGATTGCCAACATGAATGGGATGAAGCGACTCGGCAAAATTATGGGCAGCATTTTAGTCGTATTTTTAATAACGGCGTCTGTGTCTGCAATTCTTGGTTTTATTGGGACTACAATCATTGAGCCGATTAAAAATGCCGATATCTCTGCTATCAAAGCAGTGATGAGTGCAGCAGAAGAACCCGAAACGGAGGCCGTACCCTTTTTAAGTCAGCTTGTTAACACCTTTACCGTTTCTGATTTTTCCAACCTATTATCCAGAAGTAATATGCTCCAATTAATCGTCTTCTCCTTACTGTTCGGCGTTTCTACCGCGCTGATTGGCGAAAAAGGGAAGCCAGTGGCTGACTTCTTATCCGCAGCCACTCAAGTGATGATGAAAATGGTCAACCTGATTATGTATTACGCGCCGATTGGACTGGGCTGCTATTTTGCTGCAGTCATCGGTGAATTAGGACCACAGATATTAGAGGGCTATGCCCGTTCATTTGTACTGTACCTGATTTTAACTGTGATTTATTATTTCGGCTTCTTCACTTTGTATGCATTCTTTGCTGGAGGTAAGGACGGCGTCAAGATTTTCTGGAAAAACGCGATCACTCCTTCGATCACGGCCATTGCAACTTGCTCAAGTGCAGCCTGTATTCCGGTCAACCTTGCCGCTGTTAAAAAAATGGGCGTACCAAAGGATATCGGTGAAACAATCATACCTCTTGGTGCTAACACCCACAAAGATGGATCCGTATTTGGCGGAGTTCTGAAAATCGTCTTCTTGTTTGCGCTGTTTGGCAAGGACTTAACAAGTATTTCTAGCATTTTAAGCATTATTGCTGTTTCCTTCTTAGTTGGAGCCGTTATGGGTGCTATACCTGGGGGTGGTATGATTGGCGAAATGCTCATCATCAGCGTGTACGGCTTCCCGCCTGAGGTGCTGCCAATTATTGCCGTCATCAGCACCATTATCGATGCCCCGGCGACATTACTAAATTCCACCGGCAACACCGTCTGTGCGATGCTGGTAACGCGCATCGTCGAAGGGAAGGACTGGCTCAAGAAAGCAGGCCTCGTCCCAAAGCGTAAAGTAAAAGCTGTTTAAATGAAAAAAAGCGATGACTTTTTTGGGAGTCGTCGCTTTTTTGCTTTTATTAAAATAAAGATTTTTCTGGTTTCCGTTTCAAGTTTCAGTGGTTTTTGCCTCGCCCAAAGTCTAATCGGTGATAAACTTATAGCGCAAAATGGCCGCGAGTCCTGCCCCATGTGAAAATTCACCATTCTTCACTAAATCCTTCAATTCCGCCATCGTAAGCTCGTGAACTTCAATCTGCTCACTGCTCTCCAAGTTTTGCTGTGTTTTCGTCAAACCAGCCGCTGCGAATAAGTGGATTTCTTCACTTGTTGACCCAGGTGATGGATAAAAACTTCCCAACTCAAGCCAATCTTCAGCAATATAACCCGTTTCTTCCTCTAATTCACGCTTTGCAGTTTCAAGTGGCAGGCTATTTTGGTCGATACCCCCTGCGGGTAATTCCCATTGCCAGCTTTTAAGCGCATGGCGATATTGCTTTAAGCAAAGAACTTTGTGCTCATTTGTAATCGGAAGGATGCAAACCCCTTTGGCAAAATCAAGATAGGCAAAGGTCTTTTCCTCACCATTCGGGAGAATCACTTCATCTATCGTAATCCCGTAACGATCAATCTGTTTTCGGTCAGTGCTTTTAATTTTCCAAACCATTATGTATATTCACCTCGTTTTCATTGTAAGCGCCCAGCCCCAAAACAGCAAATCTCCGTTTTTTTCCAGTAAGCCGGTTTTTTACGTGAAAAAGTGCAGGAAGTGTATCATAGAACCGGTCTAAGAAACAGTTCAACGTGAAAAAGTGCAGGAAGTGTATCATAGAGCAAGTCTAAGAAACAGTTTGACGTGAAAAAGCGAAGGAAGTGTATCATAGAACCGGTCTAAGAAACAGTTCAATGTGAAAAAGTGCAGGAAGTGTATCATAGAGCAAGTCTAAGAAACAGTTTGACGTGAAAAAGCGAAGGAAGTGTATCATAGAGCAAGTCTAAGAAACAGTTCAACGTGAAAAAGGGAAGGAAATATTTCATAGAACAAATGTAAGGGACATTTTTACAAAGATGGGTATTAAGTTTAATGAAAAGTATCCTTTTTGCAAAGGTCTAATCAATGTTTTTTCAACTAACATAAATTTGTGGAAAAGCTTTCATAAACAAGACAAATTTGAGGCTAGGTGTTAGCCTTTAAAAGATAGAAAATAGAAGTGTACAGATAAAATAGGGAGGATCAGAGAATGAAAGGCTATTTATCTTTGATGTTTGGGAGTTTGATTATTGCAGTAATGCTTATGATGCCAGGGAATAGTGCTCAGGCTGAAGAACCGGTAACTACGCCATCGCAAGAATCGGAAGATGGCCATTGTGGATGCGATGTTGAGTTTTTAACAGGTGCGCAAAGAAATAAAATTGCTGCAGAGCTTAATAGTAGTGATGCGTTTAAAGTTGTAAAGAATAGTTTAGAGAAACAAGGGTACGAGTGGAATGGGTCTGGTGCTACTGAAATTATCATCAATCATTCTATGGGTGATGTGATTTTTGTTGGTGCAATGTTTACAGCTGAGGACGGTCTGGTTTATGCAGCGGGATATTTGTATAATGGTGGACAGTTCATAAATTTGGGCATTGCACCTTATTAAGAATAATAGATTAGCTATTTATTAAGTGGTAATTACAGCATTAATAAGGGGGTGTTCCAAACCTTGGACACCCCCTTTTTGCGTATCGGTCTTTTAACATGTTCGTTGATTTTCGTTCCAACGGCCAGGAAGTTCGAGAACGATAAACAGAAGAAGGTTAAATAAATATAGGCAAAGAAAAAAGCTGAACCAAAAAAAGTCGGTAATAACGACCCATTGGGACAGCTTTTTTTATAATCAGTTGTAATTCCTATCTACTTTTCGCCACATTCACCCGTCCCGAAAAGAACGTTGCCCCGCCGCCCATGTCGGCAATGCGGTCCGGTGTTAGCGTATTAACGAGCTGGTTAGTCCCATCGAGGTCGGCCCACAAGCCTTGTGTTGCGACAACGCCCGGCAGGACATTTTCACCAACAGATGCCTTCAGCTCAATTTCCCCGCGCTGATTCCAAATTCGCACCATGTCCCCAGATTCAATGCCGCAGCGAAGGGCATCTGAGGCATTCATGTGCAGCAATGGTTCCTTCTCAAGCTGCTGGTGCTTCTGATTATGAGCGAAAGTTGAGTTTAGAAAATTATGATTTGGTGCCGGAATAAATTGGTATGGGTAGACGTTTTCACCATCCCCATCATCCGGTAACGGAATATAAGTCGGCAGGGGCGGATAGCCATCCTGCTTCATTTTTTCCGAATAAAGCTCAATTTTACCGCTTGGTGTCTTTAATTTTCCAGGTAGCAATGGCTTCACGTTCGCCTTCACATATTGATTTTCCATCAGCGCCGTTAGCGTAATCCCGTCTAAGTAAGGATTGTCCGGGAAATCCAAGCCTTGCGCAATCATTTCCACCTCAGACTCATACAATTCCGGTTCGGAAAAGCCCAGCGAAGCAGCGAGCAAACGGAAGACCTCAACATTTGATTTGGACTCACCGTATGGCTCGATGACTGGCTGTTGGATTTGCGCATAATGATGCCAATACGAACAGTAAAAATCGGTATTTTCATAGGAAGACGTTGCCGGTAAGATGATATCGGCATACTTGGCTGTTTCTGTTAAAAATAAATCATGAACGACGGTAAATAAGTCTTCGCGGGCAAGGCCGGCTCTGACTTTATTGCCTTCGGGAGCAACCACCGCCGGATTTGAGCTGTAAACATAGAGCGACATTAACGGTGGGTCAAGCTTTAGCAATGCGTCTCCGAGTAAGTTCATGTTGACCGTCCGCGTTGCTTTATTTTTCAAAAGATCAGGTCGCTGTAAAGCTCTTGAATTATAAGCTAAATAGCCGGAATTGCTCTTCGTTGCCCCGCCGCCACGCTCCAGCCATTGCCCCGTTAACGCAGGTAGGCAGGCAATGGTGCGGATCGTCATGCCACCGTTATCGTGATGCTGAGGTCCGTTGCCGATGCGAATATAAGAAGGCACAGTTTCTCCGTACATTCGCGCCAGTTTGTAAATATCATCAATCGGAACTCCGGTAATGTCGGAAACGGTTTTCGGGTCGTATTGTTGCACGTGCTCGCGTAATTCTTCGTGACCAATCGTGTACTCACGTAAAAACGCCTCGTCAACAAGGTTTTCGGCAAACAATATATGCATCAAGCCTAAAGCGAGGGCGCTGTCTGTTCCTGGTAAAATCGGAATAAACCAGTCGGCAAACTTGCCGGTTTGGTTTTTATGAACATCAATGACCACAATCTTAGCCCCATTTTGCTTGCGGGCTTGCTGGGCAAAGGCGATTTGGTGCATGTTCGTGCTGACGGCATTGACGCCCCAAAAAATAATAAGCTTGGAATGGACGGTATCCTCGGGGTCGATTCCGTAAGGTCCACCCATTGTGTATTTGTAGCCTTCAACACCCGCCTCCGAGCAAATTGTACGGTCAAGCCTTGTGGCACCGAGTCGATTGAAGAAGCGGCGATCCATCCCTTCGGCGGTAAGATTGCCCATGTTACCGTAAAAGCTGTAGGGCATAATACTTTGTGAACCATCTGTATCGAGCAGTTTTTTCCAATGAGAGGTGATCGTTTCAATCGCCTCGTCCCAACTGATGCGCTCGAAGTGATTTTCACCCTTTGCACCAACTCGCTTCAGCGGATATTTGAGGCGATTTTCGTCGTAAAGGCGACTGGGCATGTTGCGAACTTTATTACAAATATTACCTTTGGTGACGGGATGGTTTGGATCCCCCTCAATTTTGACGATTTTGCCGTCTTTTTTATGGATAAGTAAGCCGCATTGATCAGGACAATCAAGCGAGCAAACAGAATGAAAGATGCCATCAGATGACTGCATGATTGATTCCCCTTTGCTGAGTCTGTTGACCACGGTATGTTTTTTTAAGCTTGGTAGTTAAAGAGAATATTGATTATTTTCATTATAGATGTTATGAGGATATTTTGTCATGCTTGTGTGCTTTGTAAAATCAATACATTTTGCTGTGCGCTTTATGATGATGGGTTGGTTTAGGAGCGGAATATGATATCATTGAATTACGAGGATTGGATAGCCGCCCTTAGGTGTACAAAGGGAAATGCCAAGAGCGGAGATAAAAGCGGGAGAGGTGTTTGATTTGAAAATTACCGAAATTGTATTGGAAAATTTCCGCGGCTTTAAGCAACTACATTTAAAGTTTAGCGAAAAAAATGTGGTGCTAGTGGGGACAAACGGAGTTGGAAAATCGACGATTCTTAACGCTGCCATTATTTTGTTATCTAGATTTGTTGAGTCACTATCATTCGGGATTGCCAAAAAAATCAGCTTGAATGAGACTGACATTAAAAACGGCAATCAAGGCTTAAAAATAAAATGTACACTCGAATACAATGGTGTGGAGCGCCAGTTGGAGTTAATTAAAACGTTGGTGGCTGGGCAAAGCAGTAGTTCCAAACTGACCGTTAAGGATACAACCCAGGATCTGGTGGCCTTTTTACATAAACAGCTAGCTGATGATCCCAGCTTTAATGCCCCGATTTTTGTTAACTATCCAGTTCATCGCACCGTGAAGGATATTCCGATGAAGCTGAAGTCGAGAAAGGGACTTGATCCTTTTTCTGCTTACCATCATTGTTTTTCACGCGAAGTGGATTTTCAGTCGTTCTTTGAATGGCTTTTAAACGAGGATTACATGGATGGATTGCGGAAGGGTGCGCACGCTGCACCTACAAACGATATGAAATCTGGAGAAAATACTGCAGCTAATGATTCGGGAGCAGAGCATCGGCAGCTAACTGCCGTTCGTGCGGCCATTTATAGTTTCTTACCAGGATTTTCTGATTTAAAGGTGAGCCGTGGACGTAGAATCCGAATAACGGTGGCAAAAGGAACTCAGCATTTAGAAATAAGCCAATTGTCTAATGGCGAAAAGTGTACGTTGGCGATGGTCGGGGATTTAGCACGCCGCTTGGTACTAGCAAACCCAAGCCTTGCCAATCCTTTAGAGGGGGAGGGAATCGTGTTAATTGATGAAATTGAACTGCATCTTCATCCGGCGATGCAGCGCGATATTATCAATCGCTTGCAATCGACGTTCCCGAATCTCCAATTCATTCTTTCAACCCATTCTCCACAAGTGTTGGGGGAAATAAATGCGGCGCAAATCTTTTTTGTAACGCAACAGGATGATGGTGAAGATATTGATGTAAGTACTGTACCGACGTTGTTCGGCAAAGATTCCAATATGATTTTAGAGCAATTTATGGGTGCTACTGAAAAGAATGAAGAAATTAAGCTGCAATTGGAGCGATTATTCCAGTTGATTATGGATGACTCTAAGCTTGGTCGGGCGCGAGAATTACTTAATCAATTAATGAGCATTTTAGGCAGTGATGACCCGAGTTTGATTAAAGCTGATATGATTTTGCGACGAAAAGAGAGTATGAACTTATGAAGCATATTCATAAAAAGCCCTCACCAAGCGCATTTGAGCATTGGAAGAGCTCGGCAGGACCGCAAGCCAGCTATACAACGATTCCACCATCGATTAAAGCAATCGTTCGCCAAAGCTTGTTAGATGAGCAGTTTTGGCTTTGCTGCTATTGTGGCCTGAGTTTGACGCGGAATAATGTTCATATTGAGCACTTTCGCCCGCAATCAAAGTTTAAATCGCTGCAGTTGGATTATCAAAATCTCCATGCATCCTGTATGGGGAAACTGATTCATCATGAAGCAGAGCTATCTGATTTTTGCGGACATTCAAAGAAGGATTGGTTTGATCCTGTTTTAATGGTGTCACCACTTGACCCGGATTGCGAGAGTTATTTTGAGTATGGCTTTGATGGAACGATTCGTGCTGCCAATCATCATCGTGGTGCTGAAGAAACGATTCATCGACTTGGCTTAAACACCTATTTACCGCGGAAGCAACGGGAGGAAGCCATTAATGCGATTCTCGATATTATTGATCTTTCTGACACTGATCAAATAAAATTAATGATCAGATTTCTGGAAACACCTGATGAAACTAATAGACTGCCATCCTTTAGCTTTGTGATTGCTAGATTACTAAAATCTCTGTTGACTGTAGATTCTGCCGCTTTAACGTAGTGGGGGACAGTCCCCCGCTGCGCTAAAGCGCTGCAGGGGGACTGTCCCCACTCTTATCCATGTTTATTCGTCTGGTTTTTCTGGAGTGTTTTCTGGTGTCGGTGGCTGACTTGCTTCCGGGATTGCTTCTGTGTTCGGTGCATTAGCATTAGCACCACCATCGAGTCCTGGACCCGTCGCGGTAATGGCCATGACTTTAGGCTCTTTTTTTACAAATACAAACGTAAACAGCATTAAGACAATGACAAGCACTGCGGCTACACCATCTATAATGTAGAAGAGAGTTTGATAATTTGACCAGAGGATTTTGCTGTCATCCGCTTTTTCCTCGGCATCTTGGATGTATTTTTTGATGGTCGAATGATTAGGGTAAATCCGTTGAACTGATTCGAATTTTTCCAAGGCATCCTCATAATATCCGCCCCAATAAAGCTCTAATCCTTCTTTAAAGAGCTTATCGGTTTCGCTACTCTTGTTCTTCGCTCCAGCTTGGTTGACAAATTCCTTAACGGTATTGACTGGAATCGCAAAGTCAAACCCGGTCACTTCGGCGCCAAATGTCAGTAAGCCGACAATTTCACCTTTACTATTAATGATAGGCCCACCACTATTTCCCGTTGAGGTGGCAGCGTTTAATTGAATCACAGAGGTCCCTGTTTCTAATTTCTTTGAAGTCGCAGAGATTTCCCCAGAGTTCATAGTTGATTCTAGTGAGGAATCTATCGATAATACGTTATATTCTGCAAGCGACGGGTAGCCAATTGCCCAAATATTTTCCTGGTCCTCAACATCGTCGGAATTGCCGAGCTTTAATGTCGGTAGGTTTTTGCCTTCAATTTTAAGAACGGCCACGTCCTTCCAGTCGCCATCTTTTTCGCCAATTGGTGAGCCGTAGCTTTTAATTTCTCCATCTAAAACATCCCCACCAGGTAGGACGACCTCCGTCTGCCTTGTCAGGTTTGTATACCCCAACACTTGAATCAAATATAAATAGGCCGTTTCCACATCAGTTTGGAAGGCATCAGCAACAACCGCAGATAGTCGGATTAGTGCTTCCTGAAGAATTTCATCGTCAGTCATCTGGGTGGTGCTGACGACATGAGCATTTGTCACGATATAACCATCAGGACTTATGATGGCTCCTGAACCATAACCGCCAACAAAGGTTTGATAGTTCATCTGTTGTAATATAGCCTCAACCTCTGGGAAATAGTCGTAAAACTCCCATTGAACAATCGCGTAGTCATAGACCCGCACAACTGCCGGCTTTGAATACTCTGCGAGTTTTTTAGCACGAGAAATGTGTGAAGTATCTGGCTTGATATTCATTAGAAAGAAAGAAGTAACGATTACCGCTATCAGCAAAATACTGATGGGTACGGTAAATAGAGCCCTCTTTTTCATCACATCACCTCTAAAAGGAATTTTAAATCCTTTAAAACTATATTCACTTTTTTGAACAATTTATTTTGTACCAGTAAATAAATAAGCTGTGTGAGGGATGTTGGCTTGAAAAAGTAGGAATTTTTTTCGAAAAAACCTAACTAGCCTTCGGCTCGTAAGCGGTTTTTAGGATGTAGAAATGAGGCAAAATAAAAAGGCACCATTCAATTTTTATGAATGGTACCTTGATGGGTGAAATTAAGATTAGTCTCGGAGAAGGAGCAGATCTAAAAGTGGTTTTTTTCGTCTATCCACGATCCGAATTTGCTCAGGATCTAATTTTTCTTGATGTGCTTGAATCCAGTTTTGGACTTCTTGCTTTGTTTGACAATGGGTAAAGAACGTTTCCCCACCTTTTCCGATTGCATTTATACTAAATCTGCAATTTGTGTTCCTCATAGTCTCCACCTTAATAAATTATCGTCGGATAAATATTACTAGATGACACATCAAAATTCCACCCTTTTTTTATCTTTTGTTCCAAAGTTGGAACTATGCAAAAATTGAAGGCGTTTTAACACATTAAAGCGGTGGGGGACAGTCCCCCACCACTTTAATGTGCTAAAACACGATTAGATGCCCTTTGTTTTGTACAAAATAATGACATATATGACTGCAAGGGGTTTTGGATGATTTTGTCGAATGTTACTTAATATATAGAAGAAAGAGGTGAACATGAAGGAATGGAACATGAGGATTTTTATCAAAGCTTTCGAAAGAAGATCCAATGGTGGGCGAAAAGTGAAGAAGGTAAGAATAATAAATACGTTGAAGTCTTAATGTTTGGGCCAGATTTGTTTCACTTATTATGTAAGCTGGTAATCGATAATGAAGTATCTATTTCTGATAAGGCAAAGCTTGGGGCAGCAATTGCTTACTTTGTATCACCCGTTGACTTTATCCCAGAGGTTATCCTAGGACCGCTCGGATATGTGGATGATATTGCTGTGGCAGCGTTTGTCTTAAATAGTATGGTGAATAACACCAATCCTGAAATCGTGAAGAGACATTGGGCGGGTGATCAGGATATTCTTGAAGTCATTAAAAAGATCATTGCAATGGCAGACAATATGGTCGGGTCTGGTGTTATGAAAAAAATCCGCAATAAATTTGGCGTCTAACAGGCACAACACACACTTTAATACTCTAATGCAGTGGGGGACAGTCCCCACATGCATTCACGCGGTAAAGCGGCGGGGGACTGTCCCCCGCCGCTTTACTGCGTGAAAGCCTTATAAGCTCTTGGTATTTTTCGGTTGTTGACTTTTCAGGTGGTGGCATTTATAGTTGAAAATAGTTATGTTAATATAATAATTTCACCCTCATCCTAACCGATGAGGTAGAGGTCGCGATTTTTATTAGTAAGGTAACGGAGATGCAAGAGACATCAATGAAGTTATCCAAAAGGAAAAATCGCCGAAGCTTGTCCGAGGTCTCAAAATCGAACAGGCTGGGGCTGCTTCCGAAAGGAGCAGAACTGTCACGCAGCAAGCCAATCACACACCGAGAAGGCACTGCGTGTTGAGCTATCTTCATGGAGAAGGTTTGATGCGGTTGAACAGAAACTGCCTACGAACGTAAAAAGCAATCCGTCGTCGGCTTTTTTTATTGTCAAATTTGCGCTCCTTCCCAAACAAAATAAAGGAGTTTTTTTTATGAGTCAACAAGGAAATGCCACAGCAAGAGTGTTAGACAGAGACGAGCTTAGGCAACAACAACAACAGCAACCTGAACAACAACCACATCTCAAACGTGGTTTGCAGGCACGTCACCTTTCAATGATTTCAATTGGCGGGGCGATTGGGACAGGGCTGTTTTTAGCAAGCGGCTCGGCCATACACACGGCTGGACCAGGTGGGGCACTCCTCGCCTATGTGATCATTGGTATCATGGTTTATTTTTTAATGACAAGTCTCGGCGAACTGGCTGCTTATATGCCGGAAGCCGGTTCATTTAGTACGTACGCAACAAAATTCGTCGACCCAGCGCTTGGATTTGCGCTTGGTTGGAATTATTGGTATAACTGGGCCATTACCGTTGCAGCAGAATTAGTAGCTGGTGCTCTGATTGTGAAGTTTTGGTTCCCGGATAGTTCATCGCTATTGTGGAGCGCCTTATTCCTCGCAATAATGTTCGGCTTAAACTATTTATCAGTTAAAGGCTTTGGTGAGTCAGAATTTTGGTTTGCACTTATTAAAGTCGTCACAATAATTATCTTTTTAGCGGTCGGAGTATTAATGATTTTTGGTGTATTTACTGGTGAAGCGGTCGGTTTTTCTAATTTTATGCTGGCAGACGGACCTTTCCACGGCGGCTTTTTCGCGATGATTGGTATTTTCATGGTCGCTGGGTTCTCATTCCAGGGCACGGAATTACTGGGTGTTGCTGCTGGTGAAAGTGAAGACCCCGCTCGGAATGTTCCGCGCGCGGTGCGTCAAGTATTTTGGCGAATCCTATTATTCTACGTTTTAGCGATTTTCGTTATCGGAATGCTGATTCCTTTTACTAATGAATCATTATCGAGTGGTGATGTCACGCTCAGTCCATTTACGTTGATTTTTGAACGGGCTGGATTTGCGTTTGCAGCATCGGCCATGAATGCCGTTATTTTAACATCGGTACTGTCAGCTGGTAACTCCGGAATGTATGCGTCAACGCGGATGCTCTGGAACTTGGCGAAGGAAGGCAAGGCGCCAAAATTCCTTGCTAAAGTGGACTCTCGTGGCGTCCCAGTCAATGCCTTAATCGTTACGGCAGCGGTTGGAGTTGTTGCCTTTTTCGCTTCATTATTTGGGGATGGTGCCGTTTATATTTGGTTATTAAATGCGTCAGGGATGTCAGGGTTCATCGTCTGGCTCGGAATTGCGATTAGCCATTATCGTTTCCGCAAGGCATTTGCTAAGCAAGGCCGCAGTTTGAACGAACTCCCATACCGGGCAAAATGGTTCCCGTTCGGTCCTATCTTCGCATTTGTTCTTTGTTCATTTGTGGTTTTAGGGCAAAACTATCAAGCGTTTCTTGGCGATTCTATTGACTGGTACGGTGTGTTAGTTTCCTATATCGGTCTTCCAATCTTCTTAGCGGTGTGGCTTGGTTATAAATTTATGAAGAAGACAAAGGTTATCCCTTTGGAGCAATGTGATTTGAATCCAACCCGCGATTAATATTTTACTAAAATAAAGACAACTATGATTTTTCACGTCATAGTTGTCTTTTTTCTTAGTTATTTTCAAGCTGTTTTGGTCCAGCCGGTTGCCCCCGCTGTTTATTAGAGGCCTTTGTGGCTATGAAAACAATTAAAACGAGGATAAGAATAACGACACTAAATACGAGTCCGTAAATGTAGTATTTTTCCATAAAATCATAAAAGCTAATCGCTGTGTCAAATTTGATAAGGGCAAGATAAACAATTAAAGCGCCTAAAATCCAGTTCACAGAATGGTAGTGTTTGAGTTTAAACCAATTTGCGACCGCGACGCTCGAACCATAATGGAGGATAGCAAGCCGTAAATAGGCGGATACTGACATAATGGTCAAACCGTATATATCAAAACGCTCAATAAAGCCAACATCGATTAGCCGTACCATGCTTTCAACCGGGTACATAAATTTAGTGGCTTGGTCAACGCCAAAGATGGAAATCGCCCCAGTTGCAGTTGATGGAAAAATGATTAAATTTCCAATAAAAGAAAGAATGTATACTTTGCGAAAAGAAACGGCATTTGGAACAGACCTTTCCACATTGATCATTAAGAGCACAATCATTTCACCAAATAAGGCGAGAATCACAAGCGCAACCGGAATGATCGGCTCGATGCCGTTTTCCAAAATCGGCAGTAACTTTTTGTAATCCTTTTGCGGACTTAACGCAACTGACACAAAGGTTCCGGAGAGAATGTTTAAGATAATAATCCATTCAGCAACACGCGCAATCACTTCAATCCCTAAGTGGACAGTGAAACATACACAAAGCGCAAAGATAACCGCAATCAACCATAATTGATGCTGTGGTAAAAATACTGCAGTAATAAAAATTGCATATCCATATAGGGTTACACAGCTATGAATAATAAAAAAAATGATTAATGGTAAGGTGGCGATTCGGCCAAAAAATGGCCCAAGTTTTTCCATGGACCATTCGACGATCGTCTTTCCCGATAATTTTTCGCTTAAATAGGCCAGCGCCAAAAATATAGCTATGCCTGGAATAAATCCCAAAATCATGCCTAGCCATGTATCGCGACCTGCCCATCCAAGAAATATTTTAATTAAAAAAAAGTGCCCTGGTATCACGATTAGAGGTGTGATTAAGAAAAAAATCTGCCTCGATGCAATTGCTGTTTTTTCCATGATTCCTCCTAAGGGATGTTAATAATTAAATAGGCCTAGATTTCGGATATCGACTTTCACATCGATATAAACGGGTAGCTCAGTAAATTGTTCGTTCCAATTCTGTTTGTTTTTTTTCCAAAACTGCGGGTTTTTTCGGTGAATTACTGCACCAAAGCCAAATATATCGGCTTTATAGCCTTTTGCTTTGGCAATTGCAGCAAGGATTTCTGCTTCAATCTCTTTTGCTGCAAGTTTCTCAATCTTGTTAATTTTCCCCTCAGTTAATGCGGTGTATTGAGTCAGCATTTCACCTACACTTACGGTAGCTTTTGCGTCAATCGTGAGATGTTTTAAGCGGGAACCTTCAAATTGCGGCTTGATGTTAACCTTTGTTTTGTCTAAAATCTCGAGTCCGATTTTTCCAGAGCCCTTTAGGGCATTTATGACTAAAATTCCCCCGGTTACTTCCTCTTTTACCCATAGTAGGCCGCGTGTCTCTGTGTTATTTAATTTGCCAATCCATTTTCCCTTTTTAATGACAGCAGTGTTTTGTGCCTTCGGAATATTTTTAGCTCCTTTTTTAACTGTTTCTACAATGGCTAAATAACCGATTTGGTCTGAGCTAAGCATCATTTCGGTAAACTGGTGAAGCCTGATGGTTGGAATATACGAAGTATTCTTTTGGGAAAGCTGTTTTTCAATAACCGTTGAAGGAACTGTCGTAAAATCAGGCTTTGCCTTAATAAATTCCGCGGCATCTACCTTGGAAATCAAAATGAATGGATTTGGTTGCACTTCATTATTACGGTTTAAAAAATCGAGAAAGGGGAGGATGTTATCCTGTGTGACGGTCGGACCTAGGACAACAATTTTAATATAGGGCCAAATTGGTTGCTTCCCCAGTTTAATAATCGTAGACCGAACGGCATCGAAAATGGTGTCGCCAACACTGGAATATATTTTAACTCCTTTAGCCTCCTGCTTATCCACTGATCTAGTATCAATTAACGAAACGGTTACTTTTACTTTATTATCTTCCGTTCGATCAATTCCAAGCGAAGACAGGATGAGACGTTCATCTAATTCGCCACGAAAACAGCCGGACAAAAGGATTGTCATAATTGTGAATAAAAGAACGATGAGTATAGATTTATTCTTTTCCCCGTTTTCCTTCACCAGATAGACCTCCAAACAGTTGCTTTGTTCTATTAGCTGAGCCAATCGAGGCGGGGCGTTTTGTCATAAGCCAAAGTGGAAAGCGGATGATTCCGTCCATCCAATCGCTAATTCTAATGGGAAACAGTGGTGCGGCGAACGGAACACCAAATGATCGCAATGAAGCAAGATGACTGACGATAATCATGCCTAGCATGAGGATGCCAAATAAGCCAAGCCAAGCACCAGCGATAACGAATAAAATTCGTAAAATGCTTATGGGCTCTGAAAGGGTATTAACCGGAAAGGATGAGATTCCGACTAAAGCCACAGTTACGACAACGGGTATACCAACTAGACCTGCCTCGACCGCAGCTTCTCCCAATATGAGTGCGCCGACAAGGCTGACCGCTTGGCCAACCGGCTTTGGCATTCTCAAACCCGATTCACGAATAATTTCAAAAACGATCAGCATGGCGATCATTTCAACATATAGCTGAAATGGAACGTTCGCGCGGGTAATGAAAAATTTTACGAGCAAAGAAAAGGGAATTAGTATCGGATGAAAATATTGGATGGCAACAAACATTCCAGGTAGCAAAACAGCGATAAAAAAGCTTACGACTCGTAAAACTCGGACAAAGTTCGAATAATACGGTCTGGAGTAATAATCCTCGGAAACCTGAAAATGGTTGATTAAAAGGTATGGAACCGTTAATACAATCGGTGTACCATCAACAAATATTGAAACTCTCCCTTCTAGCAGTTGGGCGGCTACGATATCTGGCTTTTCCTGATTTCCCACTGTTGGAAAAATACTAAAAGGAGCGTCCTCGATATATTGTTCTATGTATCCCGATTCTAAAATGGCATCAACCTTTATATTTGCTAATCTCGTGTATACTTCTTTTAAAACCTCTTTATTTACAATTCCATCAATATAGGCAATAACTATTTTTGTTTTGGTTTGTTCCCCAAGCTGAAACGGTTCACAACGCAAATTGGGGTTGCGAATTCTCCGGCGTAGTAGGGTGAGATTGGTAGAGATATCCTCTGTAAAGGCGTCGCGCGGACCTCTGATTACGGTTTCAGTAATCGGCTGTTCTATTCCCCGCATTTCCCAGGCCTGCGCGTTAATAATGAGCGCTGAATTCTCTCCCTCGATAAATAGAGCAATTTTTCCGGTGAAAATTTCATTAACGATTTGGTGAAGATTGTCCATATAGAAAATATCAGCGACGGAAAGTATCGATTCTCGTAAATGGGCTAACAGTGACTTGTTTAAGTTAGCTTGCGGCTTGGACATTGTCATTAATGGGCCAAGGATATTTTCATTGATGACAGTAGTTTCGACCATACCAGAAACGGCAAATATGAGTGCAGAAGAAAAAGGTTCAGCACCAATTTGGAAGTTTCTATCAATAATTCCAGCATTGTTTCCAAGTGCTTTTTCTAGAAATTTCCTATTTTCGTTGACTGATGAGTGCACCTTTTCATAGCTTTGTTGTATGTGTTGTGGAGCGGAATCTGGACGCGCAGTAGTTTCGCTAGTTAGTGCTTTATGAATCAGGTGACGGGCGGACTTTTTTAACCAAGTAATCATGCGTGAGCACCTCAGCTTTGGAAATGTAAATATAGTTTTATCAATAGATAGGATAATATACATAACACTACCAATCTTATTTCGGAATTAGAAACTTTCGGGAAAGAAAACAATTTAACGCAGTAAAGCGATGGGGGACAGTCCCCCACCGCTTTAGTGTGTTAAATAGGTCTCTGGTCGTATTTTTTTTTACAGTTGTAGTCTATGGGAAAATGTTGGGCTTTAGTGTATTCTTTTCATATAGGGAGAAAATATGAAACCTTGTTCTTCTTAGTTCGTAATACGTAATACGTAATTCGTAATGATAGAAAGGAAAAGTCAGGAGTCGATATATGATGAACGCATTTATTTCATTTCTGGTTGGAACGGTCGTAGCCTTCCCACTAGCTGTAAGCATATGGTTAATCAGTTATTTTGCCCTAGATCAAGCCTTTTGGGTATCGTCAGGCTATTCATTCATTGGAGGTTTCATCACCTTTATATTGGCTACAATGATGATGAAATCCCGTTTTCTTAAGAAAAACCAGCTGACTCGAAAGGAATATCGCTATATTAAACAGAATTTAGAAGAAGCTAAGCAAAAAATGAACCGTTTGAATAAGGCAGCATTCACGATTCGTGAAATTCCATCATTTAAGCAGAGAATTGATATCATGAGAGTAACAAGAAGAATCTACAAGTTAACGAAAAAAGAGCCAAAACGTTTTTATAAAGCTGAGCAATTTTATTTTTCGCATCTAGACTCACTTGTGGAAATTACGGAAAAATATGCATTGCTGTCAGCGCAGCCAAAGAAGAATTTAGAGTTAACACATACATTGAATGATACTAGACAAACTCTAAATGAACTTACCCAAACTATTGAAAAAGACCTATACATTATCCTTTCCGATGATATTGACCATCTGAATTTTGAAGTGGATGTTGCCAAGCATTCAATTAAAAATATGAAGGACATTAAATCACTAGAAGAAAGCAGGTTGAAAAAATGAGTGAAAAAGAACCAGATATACTCAGAAAAACCGACAATGTATTAGATGATATACTTACCAATCCGTTTGGCGATTCCACTGACCTCTTAGTTGAGGATCCGCTGGCGCCAGCACCGCAGAAAATCAATCAGGATAAGCCGGTTAAATTAATCGATGTCATTCCTCCAGAAAATCGTGAAAAAGCTTTTCAGCTTGCCCAGCAAATCGACCCGAAGAACCATCAGGCGATGATTCAATATGGAACGCAGGCGCAAAGCAAGTTGCTTACTTTTTCTCATACGATGCTAGAGCATGTTCAAAAAAAGGACGTCGGTGAAGTTGGCGATATCATCAACGACTTGATGAAGCGCCTTAACGATATTAGTCCAGATGAGCTTAAGGAAAAACCATCTTTCTTTTCGCGGATGTTTGGCAAAATTTCAGGTTCAATCCAAGAAGTGCTTTCCAAATATCAAAAGACAAGTGCGCAAATTGATCGCATTAGCGTAAAATTAGACCGCAGTAAAAATGTCCTATTGTCTGATATCGGCATGCTCGAAAAGCTATATGAGACGAATAAGGATTATTTTCATGCGTTAAACGTTTATATTGCGGCTGGGGAAATTAAGCTTGAGGAATTAAATGAAAAGACGATTCCGGCCTTGAAAAGAGCTGCAGAAACTTCCCAGGATCAAATGAAGTTTCAGGAAGTTAATGATATGATTCAATTTGCTGATAGGCTTGAAAAGCGCTTGTATGACCTCAAGCTCAGTCGGGAAATTACGATTCAAAGTGCGCCGCAAATCCGCTTGATTCAAAATACAAACCAAGCCTTAGTTGAAAAAATCCAATCCTCGATTGTGACAGCGATTCCGTTATGGAAAAACCAAGTAGCGATTGCGCTCACCTTGCTTCGCCAGCGTCATGCCGTAGAAGCTCAAAAGCAAGTTTCCAAAACAACAAACGAGCTACTTTTGAAAAATGCGGAAATGCTGAAAACAAACACAATTGAAACGGCAAAAGAAAACGAGCGCGGCTTAGTTGATATCGAAACTTTAAAGCAAACGCAGGCAAGCTTAATTACAACCCTTGAGGAAACATTACGAATCCAAGAGGAAGGCCGAAGCAAACGCCGTGCTGCTGAACATGAGCTAGCCCAAATGGAAAACGAACTAAGACTCAAACTCCTCGAAATCAAAGACAAATAAATACTTACTTTAACACAATAAAGCGGTGGGGGACAGTCCCCCACCGCTTTATTGTGTTAAAGAATCAGGATTATCTCATTCGTTCCAATCTTGAATTTCTACTTGTTCTTGAGTTACGATAAGTTCGTTGTAAAAGGTCGCTGTGGATGCTTGGATATAGGGGGTTAGCCATAAAAAGCCAATTCCTAACGTGAAAATGCAAAGAATTCCCCAACCAATGAAGCTTAAATTTAGCAAGAAGTATTTTCCTTTATATCCCTTCATCCGCTTTTTACTTTCTGTAATCGCTTCAAGTATTGAATACTCCGGATGGTCTTTCATTAGTAAATAGGTTTGTGAATATGATAATGATTTTATTATCCCTGGAATCAATAGCAATAATGACCATAGGAAAATAAAAACCCCCATTAATAATGAAGTGCCAATTAATTTAAAATATCTCTTCGCATCTGAAAAAATAGTAAAAACGTCAAAAAGCTGGGGTCCCTCAAAGCGTACTAATGCTAAAAAGAACCATAAAGTCGTTACAGTTAATGGCATTAACAATAAGGAAATAATTGCACTTGCGAATTCTGCCTGTGGTGGCAAGGTATCTGCCAAAAACCAATTTGACCATCCGCCGCTGAGCATGACCTCAAATATCATCGGCAGGAAGGCGTTAATAACAAAAACGATAAATGTTAAACCAGCAGCTAATCCCCATTGACCTTTCAATGCTTTTAGCGCCTGTTTCTTAATCTCCGTGATCGTCATCCGTTTCTAAGTAAAGTTTCAAAAACCTCTGTATTATTATAACATTCCTAGTTCGTCTAAAGTGCCTAATATAGAGTATTCAGGCCACCAGCCTATTTTTCCAAAAAAACTTTCATTTGAAAAATAAAATATTAACATAAATGTATAAGATATCCTGAATGCGGCAACAATAAAATGAGCAAGATTCATTTTGAATTTTTGTGTATATGTGAATGCTAGGAGGCAATGAAATGGAACGTGGAAAAGTAAAATGGTTCAACAGCGAAAAAGGTTTTGGCTTCATTGAAAGAGAAGGTGGCGAGGACGTATTTGTTCATTTTTCTGCCATTCAAAGTGAAGGTTACAAAACCTTAGAAGAGGGCCAAGAAGTCACTTTTGATGTTGAACAAGGCCAGCGTGGACCACAAGCAGCAAATGTTAACAAGGCATAAAGAATAAGCAAAACTAAAACATAAAACAGACTTTTACTGTAAAGGTCTGTTTTTTTGTGTGCTTCTGGGAATCATAATCATAATCAAAATGATAATTGAAAAATTGAAATCACTCAAAAATATCATAAAGCTGTGAGGGTCTTAAAGGAGCATGACAGTGAATAAATCTCAATTAAGGTTAGATGTTCCGAAATTCATCATACAGATTATCGTTACATTTATCATTGTTTATCTCATCTATTCATTTTTATTAAGGGATTGGATTACGAACATTGACGCCCCCTTTTGGATAACAGGATTGCTTGAAATGATGATTTTATTCTTTATTACAGTACCATTTTTTTACTTGATTGTTTATCGGGATATCACCAAAAAAATTAACGCTGATCACAAATTATTGGAGGAAATGGCCTATTTTGATTCATTAACTGGCCTGTCAAACAGGCATTATTTTATTGAAAAAAGTCAGAAGATATTAGAGGAAGCAGAAAAAAAGCAGGAAAGAGTAGCCTTATTGTATTTGGACCTTGACCGATTAAAGGTTGTGAATGATAATTTAGGGCATTTTGCAGGCGATGAGCTACTCCAACAAACTGCAAAACGATTACGGGAAATGGTCGGTGAGCTTGGGATTGTCTCACGTCTAGGTGGTGATGAATTCGCAATCCTCTATTCTTTTGGAAAAAATAGTGAACAAGAAGTGCTCAGCAAGACGAACGGATTGCTAGCAGGCTTTCATGAACCATTTCAAATTGACGGTTATGCTATCCATTCAAAGCTAAGCATTGGGATTGCGATATTTCCCGACCATGGAAAGACAAATGGTGAACTCCTTGAAGCATCCGACACTGCGATGTTTCAAGCAAAGCGTTTAGGCGGTAACCAATATAAACTTTATAATCCAAGCTATGCAGTTTCGAGTCAGCAGATATTTGATATTGAAAATGATTTTTTTGAAGCTTTGAAAAATCAAGATTTATTCTTGGTTTATCAACCAAGGGTGGACTCGCTAACTTTGGATACGATTTCGGTTGAAGCGTTAATTCGTTGGAAACATCCTGAAAAAGGAACGATTTTACCAGAAAAATTTATCAAAATTGCCGAAACAACTGGTCAAATCATTCAAATGGGGGAATGGGTACTTAAAGAAGCGTGCCAACAATTGAAGTCTTGGCAGAAGGAAGGGCATCGCAAGTTGCGGATGGCTGTGAACATTTCAGAAAAACAGCTGCAGCATCGGGATTTCCCGAATAAAGTTCAGGCCATACTCCAAGACACTGGAGTTGCGGCAAAGGATTTAGAATTAGAAATCTCAAATTTGTCACTCTTGGATGAAAATGAAATTGTCTATTGCGGAATTTGTAAATTGCGGGAAATCGGCATTCACCTCGCACTCGATGATTTTGGCATTGGTTACTCACCATTGCGACTCATTAAGGGGCATCGTCTTCACGCACTAAATATAGATAAAGAATTTATTGAAAATGTGGATCAAGACGACGAAAAGGCGGCCGTTTTACAATCCATAGCCATGCTTGCTCGGGGCCTGAAAATTGAAGTCGTCGCTAAAGGCGTGGAAACAAAACCGGAATTAGAATTTCTCCAGCATAATGGCTTCAACCTCATCCAGGGGAACTACATCGCTGCACCAGCAAAAGCCGAACAGCTTTCCTTCACCACACTAAAGTGATGGGGGACAGTCCCCCGCCACAGTAAAGCAATGCTACGATGAAGCGGCGGGGGACTGTCCAAAATCCCAAATCCCAACCCCCATCCTCACGTCACATCCGCAAAATAGCACCAGAAATACCTGCTTATCTTATAGATTGGCAGGTATTTCTGGTGGCAAATCCCCTGACATTCGCGGGATTTTACGTGGATAGTAGTTAAGCGAATCAGAAGAAAACAGCATGACTAGCATTTTTCCATTTCCTGAATAGGCCCGTATCAATATCGGTTGATTATATAAATTGCGAAACGCAAAATCTGGGCCATACCAGCTAACAGTTGCATCTCTACCCTCTGGTACGTAAGGGACACGTTTACTATGCGAATAACGCTCAACAATTTGCAGCCCAGATTGGTCCACAGCATTGTAAAGCGTAGAGGAAACCTGACAAATCCCTCCGCCAATTCCTTCGGTTAATTCACCCTTTACAATCACAGGAGCCGATAAATAGCCTCTTTCAGGAGTTCTTTTTCCAACCACTTTGTTAAATGAAAACGTCTCGCCAGGAAAAACCACATAATTATTGATTGCCCCCGTTGATAAGGAAATATTATGTGACCGTTCAATGTTTTGCGAATTATAATATGTCACATAGTGAGCAATCATTTCTGTCCGAATATCGGAAATCAACTCGCTATCCACCTTTGGGAAAATATCCCGGACAGGGACTTCTAACATTTTTGGACCTTTTCCATAAAAATAATCGTAAAATTGTACTTCAAAGTTCATTCGATCGAGACTTGCCCCAGGCTTCTCAGCAATAATGTTCCCATGCCGATCTAATCCGGCGTTAATGGGTTCTTTTTTAATTTGTTCAGCCACTTGATCTTCAAGCTGCCTTAGCCGTTCAAGGTTAAAAAAAGGAAACATTGGTAACGGTAACATAAAATCAGTCCGATTAACCACCGAGATTGTTTCACCTTTCGAGTTTATCGCTAGATTATCTGCAGGCACTTCAATCGCATGACTTAATACCATCAGGGCGAAAAGCCAATTGAAATTCATCAACCTCACCTCTCGTTTAGTATGAGGAGAAGGGAATAAATCAATACTAAGAAACATGCATCAACAAACATTCATTGGGATTTAAAAAAACAGATATTTTCCAGTCTAATTGTTATAATTTTAGTCAAAATAGTGTTATAACAGAGGTAAGTACATAAATGAAGGAGATTGGATCATGGGTCTACTTGATGGTTTTATCGGTAACGTATCAGAGGTGGAGGTAGAAGCCGTAGTAAAGGAATTAGAAATGATCGTTACAGAAAATGAGCAAGTTGAAAAAGCGTATAAGCTAGTACGGGATTTATTGGTTTTTACAAACTTAAGAATGATATTAATCGATAAGCAGGGCATGACCGGTAAAAAGGTTGAATACCACTCGATTCCATATAAGAGCATCACACACTTCAGCTGTGAAACAGCAGGAACATTCGACCTCGATGCTGAGTTGAAAATTTGGATTTCAGGCTGGGAAGAGCCAATCCTAAAACAATTTAAAAAAGACAAAAGCATCTTCGACGTCCAAAAAGCACTGGCCACCTACGTCGCCAAATAACACTTTACCACAGCACTGTAGTGGGGGACAGTCCCCCACTACGCTAAAGCGCTAAAGCTAAAGGTAATGAATTGACCGTTCTCGCCTTTGTGAATTATGATATTGGTATAATACAAAAGGAGGAATGATTAAATGTCAAGAAAACCCCGGGAATATTATCCGGGAGCCGCATTTCACATCTATGCCCGCGGAAACAAGCGCGCCCCCATTTTCCACGAACCAAAGGATTTCCAAAAATACCTTGAAATCCTCGAGGCTACCCGCGAGAAATACCCATTTATCCTTCACGCCTACTGTTTAATGTCCAACCATCTTCATCTTCAACTTCAACCGAAGCAAATCACAAGAGAAAACATCATTCCCAATATCATGAAATACGCCCACATGCACTATGCGATTTATTTAAATAAAAAACTCGAAATCGATGGCCACGTCTTTCAAGGTAGATTCCAGTCAAAGATTATCATCCCGACAGATTATTTCCTCACCTTAAGCCGCTATATACACCGCAATCCACTCGAAGCACACATCGTCTCCAAGCCAGAAGAGTATCAATGGAGCAGCTACTCAGCGTACATAAATCAATCAAAAAATCCGCACATTGACACGACTAAAACCCTATCCTATTTTCCTGAACCTACTTATCTAAGTTACCGAGAATTCGTTGAACGAGATGAAGAAGACGATGTAAACAAAGCAAACAAAGCAAACGAACTAAACGAGGCACAAAAGGGAGGAATTCTATTGTGAACAAGACCGCCACAATCACTACAAACAGCATGACTATGAAAACTCAGAACGGGTACGCTTAAGAGTAACTGCTGCGAGAGAACGACAGTACCAGCGCTACGGAGCTGAAATAAGCAATAACAGGGTCCCATATGAGACCCTGTTAAAGGATAAACCGCTATCTGTTTCACAACTCAATTGTATTCAGCAATTATCATCCAAGAATAACTGGAGTAACCGCTCCCAAATCAAAATCATCAGACTTGCCCGTACTATAGCCGACCTTCATCAAACAGATAAAATCGTCGACCAACACCTCCACACTGCTATCCAACTACGACCCACTGAACCACGTTAAAGCATTGGGGGACAGTCCCCCAGTACGTTCCCGCTTTAGCGTGATGGGGGACTGTCCCCCGCCACGGTAGTGCGGTGAAGAGGATGCGTGGAAATTGCATAGCTCTAGTGCTCTGCTGCCTTTAAAATGTTCACTTATAAAGATTGGCGGGAATGATTCACAGTTTGATATTTTATCCATCATGTCCAATAATTCAACCATTTGTTACACCTCTTGTAATTATTTATTGCCGTGACATAATCAGTAGAGGACGTATAAAAGGAAAAGTAACAAGTAAGGATATCTTAAATTCTTTCACCTGAATTCTGAATTTCTGAATTGTTGTTTTTTTATTAGTTTAAATTATCTGATAAAGAATGTAAGTGAACTTTGTCATACTCAGCAAAAATTTTTCTGTAAAAACTACAAATTTAGCACATTAAAGCGGTGGGGGACTGTCCCCCACCGCTTTAATGTGCCAAAGCACGATGATCTAAGCCTGCAATTTCAGCCTCATTCGGATATCTATCACTAGTATCCTTACTGTCAGTACTGAAATTGTCACCACCATCACCACTGTGAATTGATGCTAGGAAATTGTCACCGAAGAAATCATTGAATGAGTCCCACATCTCTCCAAAATCGCGATCCCGACGCCGCATTGAACGAACCGACAAACTGGATTCCTTCTTTCCAATGCATATTTCCTTACACCCATAGTTTACTCCTCGCAGATGCCTTCTTCAAACAAAAACTTAACTTTTATAGACGAAGTTCTTCAGCAATTCATCCTCTAACTGTTCTTTTGGAAGCGGTTTACTAAATAAGTAGCCTTGCCCGATATCGCATTTATTTTCCCGTAAGAACTCGGCCTGCTTCACCGTCTCAACACCTTCAGCGACAACGGACATATCTAAATTAGCACCAAGCTCAATAATGGACCTAACCAACGGTTCTTTCGCTGTACCAATATCATCAATAAATGATTTATCGATTTTCAGCTTATCTAGCGGTAAATGTTTTAAAATACTTAAAGAAGAAAAACCGGTACCAAAATCATCAATTGAAATCTTTACGCCAAGTGCCTTTATCTCCTCAATAATTGGTTTGGTTTTACTAATATTTTGCATGATACTTTCAGTGATTTCGAGCTCAAGATATTGCGGAGCCAACTTCGTTTTTTCCAACACATACTTAAGTTTTTTTACAAAATCCTTATCGTACAATTGCCGCGTCGAAACATTCACGCTTACGACCACCGGCGGGAAGCCACGCTCCTGGAAAAACTGATTTTGTCGGCAGGCTTCATGCAACACCCATTCACCAAGTGCCACAATTAAATCTGTCTTTTCTGCGACAGGAATAAATTCAGACGGTGGAATGTAGCCCTTGAGCGGATGATTCCAACGAATCAGTGCTTCATAGCTTATTAACTTCCCTGTATGTAAATGGAACAATGGTTGAAAATGCAGGACAAAATCCTCGTGTTTCAGAGCCTTTTTCAATTCACTTTCGGTCTCGATATTATACTTATTGACTTCATCTTTTTTATTATAAAAATAAAACGTATTCTTCCCGTTTTCCTTAGCTAACAGCATCGCATAGTATGCCTGATTCAATAAATACTTCCGGTTAAGACTGGTGGCAGGGAAATCGCTGATTCCGATACTAATGGAGGTATAGATTTCTTTATTTTTAATAAAAAATGGTTCATCAAAGAGATTCAGCAGGCGCTGACAAGTGGATTCAACCTCTTCTCTCGTCACGTTTTTTAAAATAATCGCAAATTCATCTCCGACAATTCTACACAGTAAATCGTCCGCGGAAATTAGCTCCTTTAACCTTTCGATTGCATTAACCAGCAGCAAGTCGCCGAACTGATGTCCCAATGAATCATTGATAAGCTTGAGCCGGTCAAAATTAATCAGCAAAAAGGCAAAGCTTTGAAGCGAATTATCATGAAAGCTCATATCCTGTAAATATTTTTCAAGATAATGATTGTTAGGGATGCCTGTTAAGACATCGTAGAAAGTAAGTTGGTTAATTCTCTCCTCGGATAGCTTGCGGGTTGTTACGTCAATTTTCACACCAGTAAAAGCAGTTACTTGTCCAAGAGAATCCAATGTCGGATAAGCGCGGTCCTCAATCCAGCGAATTTCCCCATCACAGGGGCGAATGATCCGATATTCGCAAGTCACCTTACGCCCAGAGCGAAGGATTTCATCTTGTTCAATTGCCTTCCGATCATCAGGATGGATGACATCCTTCCAAAAAGATGGATTCGAGGTTAATTCCTGATATGGAATCCCGTAAAGCTTTTCGGCGTTAGGAGAATAATAAGATTCTCCCTTGTTGAAGTCGTATGACCATAAAACGATATTTACTTCATTTATCAGTTGCTGCATAAAACCATTTCGGTTGGTTAAATCGGATTGTTCCGTAATAAAGTCAGTGATGTCAAAAATAATTCCATATGCGATCTTCATATTAATTTCGGGTTTAACAATGGTAGAGGAATGACCTCGAAACCAGCGGATATCTCCGGCTTGATTCATCATGCGAAATTCCCGTTGGCTACCCACACCGGTTTTGAGTTCCTCAATGAGCGTATCGTATGCATGTTGGTCCTCAGGAAAAATATACTCTCGCAAAATAAGGGGATTCTTTTCATAACTTGATTGTGAAATGCCTAAAAGCGTTTCAGCTCCTTTAGACATATACACCTTCCCGGTCACTAAATCCATCGACCAAAAAGCGATATCTAACATATCTAAGAACTGTTGGTAATATTTACTATCCTGAAAAAACGAATCTTGTTGCATGCTCAGCCAAACCCTCCTCTTTCAGGGAACACCCTAAACTTTCCTCCATCACAGTATTACCGCAATGGGGGACAGTCCCCCACCCAATTAAAGCGTTAATGTGGTGAGGGCTGTTTTTGTAATTATGTTAATATACTTATTATATTATTATATTGTTTTCTAAGATATAAGGATTATTATGTTTTTGACAGTTTATAAAAGAATAAAAAGAAAAGGCACCCCCATCATTGATAGGAGCACCTAAACCTGAATATGTACTTATTCTTGATTAATTAAGTATGCACTAACAAACTCAGCCCAAACCTGATGGCCTTTTTCATTTGGAAATGATTGATCAGGAGTAATGAACTCTTTCATTGCTTCCGTGCTTGGATCAGGCCAAATTCCCCAGTGATCTAGGTAGGTGAGCTGATGCTCTTCGGCGTAGTCTTTTAACTCGGCGACCTGCGAAGGATAAACTTTCGCCTTATAAATCGGATTTGCTGGTTGCAGGATGATGGCACTGTCAGGGTTACTACCTTTTACCGTTTCAATGAATGTAGTCAAATTTGCAAGTGTTGTTGCTAAATCGACTTCTCCATTATTTTTAAGGATAAATGGTTCAAACAACAGCATATCAGCCTTAAGATTTGCTATCTCTTGGTGGTGGTTTTGAGCAATAAATTCTTTGGAATTCATATCATACTGGCGTACCTCAACATTTAGATGGTCCTGACTGTAAGCCTTGATTAATTTTGCTTTCGTTGCCTCAGCCCATCCAGTTTCACCACCCAAAGTGGAGGATCCAGCAATAACAATCGTAAATTTCTCATTTTTTGCAAAAGACTGTTTGAATTTTTCGACCGCAGCTTCAGGCCAATTTTTTGTCAATGGAAGGAGGCTATTCATGGATTCCTGTTGAACGCTAGCTGTCTTTGTGATTGTTTGTGTTTCATTTTGTTCCGCAGCTTGTAAGACTGTTGTTTTTTCGGTCCACAAAAAATGACTAACACCGATAAAAGCAATACAAAGCAGTCCGTAAAAAATAGTCAATATTGATTTCAATCTACCAACCTCCAAACATATAAAAATCTCTGTTCAATTATGACAAAAACTGATAATAATAGCAATTACATTTGTAGTATATTAGACTATTTTGTTAAAAAAATCCAAATAATCATCATACTATTATGAACATAAAAAAGTGACTGTCACAATAACAGTCACTTTTTGCACGGATAACAAGAAAAATCTAAACTAAGAAAGTCATTTACGATACTTACTCGATATCACCATTCCAAGCGTTCATGCCACCTTGAACATTAACAAGCTTAGTAAAACCATAACCTTGTAACTTTTCGGCAGCTTGCATGCTCCGATTACCACTACGGCAAATCATCACAATTTCAGCATCCTTCGGAAAATCCGCTGTTTCTTCACTTAATTGGCTCAGAGGAAGATTGGTAATCCCAGGTATATGTCCTGCTGCGAACTCATCCGGTTCGCGGACATCGATGAACACTGTATTTCCATCATTATTGTCCATCATTTCTGCCATCTCATCAGTCGTAATGTTGTTTATACTTGTGCTCTCGTTCATAAACTGCATGCCAATAAATCCGATAAACAATAAAACAATCAGCCCCGCGATGATTTTCTTTCCCAACTGTGATCCACTCCTGAAAGTATATTAAATAATTGCCTAACCTAGCCAAGCTTACTCAATATCACCCATCCAAGCCATCATTCCGCCACTCATATTGGTAACATCATAGCCTTGGTATTCCAAAAATCTAGTTGCATTGCTGCTTCTTCCGCCAGAAAGACAAACAACGTAATATTCCTTGCTCTTATCTAACTCATTCATTCTGTATTCAAGCAAACCTAACGGAATATTAACCGCACCAGGAATTTTCCCGCCGGCAACCTCAGCCGGTTCGCGAACATCGATAATATTCAAGTCTTTGTTCCCCTTTAATAATGATTCTAACTCATTTGCACTAATTTGTTTCATCCTTTTTCCTCCTAAAATAACAATAAATATATTTGCACGTGCGTTAACTGCGCCGCTAAGTTCCTGTTAGTTCCAGGCGCTCATGCCGCCCTTAACATTGATCACATTCTTAAAGCCGGATTGTTTTAAAATCTTACTTGCTTTGTTGGAGCGCATTCCGCTTTGACAAATGACCACAACGTCTTTTTCCTTAGATAGCCCATCCAACTTTTGCGCAAGCTGGTGCAAGGGAATATTCTTAAATTGACGAATATGATTTCCTTTATATTCAGCTGGGGTACGCACATCAATGAATTGAATTTGTTTATTGTCCAAATAACTTTTTAATTGCTCGGTCGTAATTTGTTTTACACCTTTAGTTGGCAGCATACGTAGCACCAACAAAAGCACGATAGCTGCGAAAAAAACATAGCTGATATAATCCATGGTGGTTTCCTCCTTATAGTTGAAAGACATTTCTTTTATTAAAATAAAGATTGTTTTACACCCTAACCCCTATGGGTATAACCTATATTCAAATAAAAAAGGAGTAACTCCTTTTTTAAGTGGAATCTTGCAGTAAAAATCAAAAAACTCCTTCAGTATTAACGACTTTTCACGAGTAAATCGACTGCGTCTTTCACTAATTGCTCCGAGTCCTGGCCAGTGTCTTCGGCATCACGAACGCACTTAATCAAATTCGAGCTAACAACAACACCAATTGTTCGATCAATGGCTGTTCTTGCTGCAGAAAGCTGCGTGATGACTTCCTTACAGTCCTTATCATCTTCCATCATTTTAAGAATTCCGCGTAATTGACCTTCAATTCGCTTCACACGGTTTTTAATTTTATCATTGTAATCCATATCAGTAACCCTCCTATCTTTCAAAGGTGTGCATTTCAAAAATTGAACTAGGTTAATATTATACCCTCGAGGGTATGTTGTCAACCGAAATTCTTATACCACGAACATGTTGAATTTTAAAAATCTGTGATAATAATTTTACATAAATATCGTGAGGATTGCAAAAAAACATAGTCTCTATATCTATCGTTAATAAAGGTATTTACGCTGAAAATAAGAAAAAACAAGCTTTTATGATTCTTTCTTGATAGGGGTGGGGGTATTGTTATATGATTAACATGGAGGGTGATGAAATAATGGGTAAAAAAATAGTGATTGTCGGGGGCGTAGCAGGTGGTGCTACTGCAGCGGCACGGTTAAGAAGAATTGATGAAGAAGCAGAAATCGTTTTATTCGAACGAGGTGAATATATTTCCTTCGCAAACTGCGGGCTTCCATATTATATAGGTGAAGTCATCCAGGATCGTCGCAAATTACTTGTGCAAACGGTAGAAGGAATGAGCAAAAGATTTAAATTAGATATCCGTAATTTAACTGAGGTTGTCAAAATCAACCGTGAGCAAAAAACCGTATCAGTGAAGCATGTCGTAACAGGTGAAACATATGAAGAAAGCTATGATGTTTTACTTTTATCACCAGGGGCTCAACCGTTAGTTCCAAATCTGCCTGGTTTAGAAGCAGCTAACAACGTGTTTACGCTGCGGAGTATTCCAGACACTGATGCGATCAAGGATTTCGTTGATAACCAAAAGCCAACTCATTGTGTCGTAGCGGGCGGAGGCTTTATCGGTTTGGAAATGGCGGAGAACCTTGTAGAACGTGGCGTAAAAGTAACGATTGTTGATACCGGAAATCAAGTCATGAAGCCAGTCGATTATGAAATGGCAGCAATTATTGAGCAGCATCTAATTGAAAAAGGTGTTGAGCTTATTTATGAAGATCGTCTGCAATCCTTAGAAAATAGCGGTAAGGTAGCCGTGCTTGCAAGCGGCAAACGCCTTAACACCGACATGATTCTTCTATCAGTGGGTGTTCGCCCAGAAAGCACGTTAGCTGTTGAGGCAGGCTTAGCTGTTGGAGAGCGCGGTACCATTAAGGTAGACGAATATTTGCAAACTGCTGATGAAAGCATTTATGCGATTGGTGATGCGATTGAAGTGGTTGATTTTATCAATGAAAATCCAGCCATGATTCCGCTTGCAGGACCAGCGAATCGGCAAGGTCGAATCGTTGCCAACAATATCATTCGCGGCAATGTTGAGAAATATCCGGGAACACTTGGAACAGCTATTGCTAAAATTTTCGACCTAACGGTTGCTTCAACTGGAAACAATGAGAGAACGCTTGGACGGTTAGGCATTCCGTATAAGGTTGTGCATATTCATCCAGCGTGCCATGCCACTTACTATCCTGGTGCGAGCCAAATTGCATTAAAGCTCCTCTTTGACGGTGTTACCGGCAAAATTTTCGGTGCTCAGGCTGTAGGTAAAGAAGGTACCGACAAACGCATCGACGTCATCGCTACGGCAATTAAAGGTGGCTTAACAGTTCATGACTTAACCGAGCTAGAATTGGCCTATGCACCGCCATTCGCATCAGCTAAGGATCCAGTTAACTATGCTGGCTATGTTGCTTCTAATATAATTGATGAAGGCATTGAAACGGTGCAATGGCATGAAGTGGACGATATTATCGCCGGAGGTGGTCTGCTAATTGATGTCCGTGAACCTAAAGAGCGTGAAAACGGCTATATTAGCGGTTCAGTTTGCATCCCGCTCGATTCTCTGCGCGACCGCTTAGCAGAACTTCCTACTGATCAAACGATTTACGTGTCGTGCCAAGTTGGCTTAAGAGGCTATCTGGCGACAAGAATCTTGCTAGCGAACGGCTTTAACGTCAAAAACGTAGATGGCGGCTGGAAGACTTACTCTGTAACGAAAGCAAAGCAATTACAAAACGCATAAAGTATTTGTGACCCGGCAGTGAGTAGTGCTGGGTCTCTTTTTTTTGTAAAAATAAAAATGATTTTAATGTACGGATAAGAGAGTGGAATTCACGGATAAACAGCTGGATTAACGGAGAAAATTCTGAAATCCACGGATAAAATGCAGGATCCACGGATAAAACGTAGGATCCACGGATAAACCCCGAGAACTAAGCTTCAAAACATAATTCCTAAACCCGCAAATATACATAGTACAAGGTGATGCCATGTGAGGAGACGGAAAAGCCCGTTATTGCTGATAGCTATTGCGATTACGGTGATTGGGATTGCGGTCGCCAGTTTAGTCGCTTCATCGAAAAATAAGCCGGAGCATCTCGTTGAACAATTTTACAAGCTCGAACAAGAAGGTGATTTCGGCAGCTCATGGGATTTATTTCATTCGCAAATGAAGGAGCGCTTCAATAAGGACCAATACATCCAAAGCCGGGCGCACGTATTTATGCAGGATATGGATGCTCACAGTTTTACCTTTGAACTCGGCGATACAAAAAAACATCACGAGTGGCAAGCAACAGACGGGGGCAAGCCGTTAAAAAATGTCCATGAGGTAATCGTTCTGCAAACCTTTCATAGCAAATTTGGCCATTTTACGATTGAGCATCCTTGTTATGTCGTTAAGGAAAAAGGAGAATGGAAGCTGCTCTGGGATTATAAACAGGACTAATAGAAGGTGAAGGCATCAAAATCGCACAAACCCCCTCAATAAAAACAAAAGCCTTTGTCCCACTCAACACGAGGACCAAAGGCTTGTTTTGTTGTTCTTACTGCTTAACGGCCTTCTCAAGCTCTAAGTGGCTTTTCAAAATCGACTGAACACGATTCTTTTCTTGATCAGGCACGACCAGGTAGTAGATGCCGCCCATCATCGTACCAGTACCAGAAATCGTAATGTGCTCAATGTTTTGACTGGCATTTTTATAATTTTGCTGAAGATCGACCATTTCACTGAACGTTAAATTTGTCTTCACATTATTTCCTAAAGCTTCAAAAATCGAGCTGAAATTGGTGATCGAATTAAGGTTAGCACCCTTTTTAATTACACCTTGGATAATCATCCGTTGTCGTTGCTGACGGCCAAAATCCCCGTTCGGATCCTCTTTACGCATGCGCGAATAATTGAGTGCATCTTCACCAGTTAAGGTGATTTCGCCCAGTGGGAAATGATTACCGCCATACTCGAAATCGAGATTATTGTTAACAGTGATTCCGCCGACTGCGTCAACAATTTCCTTAAAACCTTCCATATTGATTTTCATATAGTAATCGACAGGAATATCTAAGAAGTTTTCTACCGTATCCATCGACATCTCCGGGCCACCAAAGGCATAAGCGTGGTTGATCTTATCCTCAGTTCCTTTGCCGATAATTTCTGTATAGGTGTCACGAGGAATACTCAGCATCTTCGTGGAATTTTGATTCGGATTCACCGTAACCAAAATCATTGTATCGGAACGGCCTTTGTCACCTGCACGCTCGTCAACACCAAGCATTAAAATCGAGAAGGGCTCCTGTTTTTGAAGGGTAACTTCTTGAGCTCGTTTTTCGGATTTTCGGTCAAGTGGTTCATGGATATCCTCTAAAGCAGTGGACAACGATCGGTAAAACGTGAAGCCATAAATCGCTATCCCGAACAAAAGCACTAAGGATACAATCGTGACGATTTTAAGCCATTTTGGTTTGTTTCTTTTAATTTTTGACATTATTACAAAAAACCTCCAACTATTCAACAATCTATTACACATACAATACCAAAAAATTCAGAAGATTAATAGAAAGGGAAACAATTTTAAACATAGTAGTAAAAAGGAAAAACCCATGTCCATCAAGACTCAAACATCGAAAAAGCCTTAGAATACATTATGGACGGTGTTTATGCTAAAATGTAAATGTCGAAATAATGCGAATTTTATTTTTGGAAAATCAAACAATGTTGATGGCAGTTTATGCAAGAAACTGTAACAGCGAACGGGGGGTACGGGATGAAACGTTCAAAATGGTTTAATCAAATAAATGGGAAACTAGAGCAATTCCTTGAAAAAATGAATAATGATGCCGTCAGAAAATTTAAAGTAGACAAGCTCCAAAAGATTGCTGGCAGAATTGACGAATTCGCTCAACAAAACTGTGAGCAATGCAAGGAAAATCAGCAAAAAGCTGACCAACTTACATCTTCACTTGAGGCAATCATGCGCGGAAAACCGATTGATGTTAAGCAATATCAGGCATTATATAAGGAGCTATTGACGCATTTGAAAAAAGGACACGGCCTGGTTGAGGCGGGCCAGTACATGAATCAGTGGCTAGCATTAGGGTTGATTTTCGGAGCGGCATTTTCGTATTTCAATCTTTACGCCATCTCTCTTGGCCTCCTTCTCGGAATCGGAATTGGAGCCATGCTCGACAGCGACGCGAAAAAGAAGGGGAAGCAAATCTAGAAAGTTGGAAGAAATATTCATATGTTAAAAGAAACGCAGGGCACCACCTAACCGTGGCTGCCCTGCGTTTTTCATTTAGATAGTTTTTTAAATACCATATATGAATAAACGTAGGGTGCAATCACAATCACAGCTATCACTCCGATGATCACATAACCCCTGATAGCCGCAGAAACAAAGGTTGATAACACGAGAAGAACACCGCCGCCAAAAAACAACCTTCCACCAAAACGATGCGTCTTTCGCCAGACCTCTTCATTGCTTAATGCCCATGGCGTGCGGATGCCAATGAAGAAATTGGAGCGGACTCTCTGCATTACATTGCCGAGCACGATAAAGATAATACCAATTACCACCGAACCCATCGATGACATCGGGATGTTGTAACCTAAACCAAATAAAATGACAAATATATTTAAGCCAAAGAACAGTACAAGCAGCGAAAGATAAATCGTTTGATAACTGCCAGAGAAATACTTATAGTTTTGCCTTCTTGGGTCTATTTTTGGCAAAAAGGCAACCGAAAAATAAAGCAAAATCATAATGCCAATTTGCGTAAGCATCGCATTCAGCTTGGTTGAGTATCCATTCACTTCACCATTAAAGCCCCAATGGGTTGGCAGCTCTGCCGGAAGCTTTGGAAAGGCAATCGCCCAGGCGATAACCGTCAAGAGAATAATGGTAATCGGTAATATATGTTTCTTCATAAAACTACTCCTCCTTTTTGTCCTGATGTGAGGGGTGCGTAAAGCTAAAGGCCCAATTTAAAATATCCTGAAAAACCGTAGTATTAAGGGAATAAATGATAAATTGCCCCTTTTTCTCATCTTGAATTAAGTCAGCGTGCTTCAAAATTTTTAGATGCTGCGAAATACTGGGTTTGGACATTTGGAAGCGGTCAGATATTTCCCCAGCGGTTAAATCGCGTTCCTTTAATAAATCAAGAATTTGTCGCCGGGTCGGATCTGATAACGCTTTAAAGGTCGAATTCAAAAGACCCGTCTCCTCTCTTAGTTAAGTATTTAGTTATTTAACTAAATAATAAAACACAAATCTAAATTGCACAACACTATTTCACATTAATAATAAATAAAGTTTGTACTAATTCAAAAGTTCGGTTACGTTGTCTATCGGAATATTACCCGTGAAAAGCCTCTTTAACAGAAAATAGGCATTAATAGGAAATTTCCAGCATATTTTGATTGACGGAAGTCCTAACAAATAATACGCTAATAGTTGGAAAGGGTTTACTGCACTAACAATCTCATTTATGAGGAGTGGTTCATGTGGATTTTCGCGCCCTTGCATCTGACTTTCAGACCATATTTTCACGAGAAGCTGAGCGTTATTTCTTTTCTCCAGGCCGAGTAAATTTAATTGGAGAGCACACAGAATATAATGGCGCCAATGTCCTGCCTTGTGCCATTTCACTAGGTATATACGGTGCTGTTAGTAAACGAACAGATCGATTGGTACGTCTTTTTTCGAAAAATTTTTCAGAGCAAGGCATGATTCAATTCACATTAGATGAACTAAACTTCAAACCTTCCGATAGCTGGGCAAATTATCCTAAAGGGATGCTTTCGCACCTACATAAAGAAGGCCATATTCTTTCCGAAGGCTTTGATTTGCTCGTATCCGGAAATATCCCGGTTGGTGCAGGTTTATCCTCGTCAGCATCGCTTTTGATGCTAATTGGGGAAACCGTTAATAAGCTTTATCAGCTTCATCTTTCAAAAATTGAGCTAATAAAGGCTTGCAAGGAAACGGATCAGTATTTTATTGGAATGAAAAGCGGGATTGGCGATCCATTTATTGTCGCGAACGGGAAAGTAAATCATGCGATTCTGCTCGATTGTCATACATTAAGCTATGACTATATTCCATTTCATTTACAGGACTATAAGCTGGTCATTATGAATTCAAACAAGCAAAGCGAAGAGCTTGTGGAATTTTATGATAAACGCCGGGATGAGTGTGAGCATGCGCTCAGACATCTCCAGGGAGCGATTAATATTCTTTCGCTCGGAGATTTAAACATCGAACAGTTTGAAAGCTTTAAGCATCTAATTCCAACTGAACTGTTAAAAAAGCGCGCCCGACATGTCGTTACAGAAAATGAACGGGCATTTGCCGCTGTAAAACAGCTCAGACGCGGAAATTTAAAAGCGTTTGGGGAGTTAATGACGCAGTCACATTTATCCTTACAAAATAATTATGAAGCAACTGGAACGGAGCTTGATACCCTAGTTGAATGTGCTTCGTCGCAGCCGGGGGTGCTCGGGGCAAAAATGACCGGCGCAGGTCTTGGTGGCTGTGCTATTGCCATCGTTGAAGCGGGCCAGGTTGACCATTTTATCGAGGAAGTTAATCAATATTATGTTTCAAAAATTGGACGGGATGCTTCCTTCTATACCGCCACGATTGGTGATGGTGTTAGGGAATTGAATTTTGATAAGGTGAAATAATTGAATAATAAATTGATTAAAGACTGTCATTTTATCCGTGACAGTCTTTATTATTTTGCTTAACAATTCAAAAAAATTTATAATAAGAGTGGGTAAATGACATCTATTTCAACATCAATTCTCTTACTTGAAAGGAGAATGCGGGTGAAGCAGATTTAATTTGGAAGAATCAGATGGCGGGAATCAAAGTTTCTGCATCTATGTATTGAAACCCCATAATCAGAAGTCGTGTAACATCTATCGTTTAACATCGCAATTCCCACCATGATTTATCACTGATAAGGAGGGAATTTTTTAATGCGAAGAAAATTGAAAAAGCGCAGAAAAGCAGTTTTACTTTGCTTTTTGTCTCTAATGATTGTGCTACCTGCCAATGTTTTTGCAAATGTATATGTTTCTGATAATGGACAAGTTGAAGGAACTGTATCAACACAAGAAAATGAAATCGTTGCTGATACAGTGATGACAAATCCTGATACTAATCCTGTTGTAGATGAGGAGACCGTACCAATTGAAGAGGAACAAACCGGTGAACAACCTAACGGAGGGAATATTTCACCACCAGCTCCCGAAGCACCAAAGGATGAAGTGCTGCCTTCAAATGAAGGTGAACAACAAGTCCCCGTTGTGCAACAAGAAGATACACCAATAGCCGAGAATCAAGACGTAAAAATTGAATTAAATAGTAAAGCAGACGAGCAAACAATAGATTTGCAACTGGATGAAAACACTGACAAAGTTCCATTAAAAAGAGGGGAAAATGCCTATCAATCATACTTCTCTTTACTAGCAGCAGAGGGCGGGCTTTCAACAGCTGATCTTAATACAGTTACTAAAGAGCAATTAGTTGAAAAACTAGTTGGTGATGATATAGAAATATCAAATGTAACTTTTAATGGAGCGAATCATGCTGCTGGAACCTTTAGCGGAGGAGCTGGCATCATTGGATTTACTGATGGTATCATTTTGAGTAATGGAAATATCGTTGATGTTATTGGTCCTAATGATGATAGTGGAGTATCCACAGCAAATGGTACCGGAGGGGATGAGGATTTACATCAGCTTGTTCCAGATTTTGAATTAAATGATGCCGCAGTCTTGGAATTCGATTTTATCCCAATCCATGATACGCTTAGATTCAGATATGTTTTTTCTTCTGAAGAATACAATGAATATGTTAACGAAGGATATAACGACGTATTTGGATTTTTTGTAAACGGCCAAAATATTGCACTTATTCCAGACACAAATCTCCCAGTTTCCATTCATAATATTAATTTAGATGCTAATTCACAATATTTTATTAATAATGAAATAGATGAACCTGATACTGAACCTACATTAGCGATGAATGCGTTGCTTGCAGAGCCATTGAATACTCAGATGGATGGATTAACAGTGGTAATGACAGCTACAACAACTGTGAAAATTGGAGAAGTTAACCACATTAAACTTGCTATTGCTGACGCAAGTGATGATAGTGTAGATTCTAACGTATTTATTGAAGCCGGTAGCTTCTCATCTATCGATACAAAAGCTCCAATCAAACCTGAGGTTCTAGAGGTAGACGATAATGACCAAGCTTTGACCGGTACGACTGAACCAGGTGCGACAGTCATTGTAAAGGTCGGAGATATGGAAATTGGAAATACCAAAGCTGATGCAGCAGGAAAATTCACCTTAACTATTCCAAAGCAAAATGCTGGAACGATTTTAGAAGTATATGCGCGTGATGAAGCTGGAAATACTAGTGAACCAACTACACTTACCGTTGTTGATAAGACTGCTCCAGCTCAGCCTACAGTTAATAAAGTAACAGATCAGGATACCAGTGTGTCTGGGCAAGCTGAGAGTAAAGCTAAAATAGAAGTTAAAGTAAATGGATTCTTGATTGCTTCAAGTACTGCAGGTGAGGATGGAAAATTTGCGGTTCTCATTCCTAAGCAAGCGGGTGGTACAACCCTTGTAATTACTGCGACAGATGCAGCAGGAAATATTAGTGAAGCAGTCAGTGTTGTGGTTACTAAAATGAATCTTACCATTACCTTAAGTCAGAAATTACCAGACACTGCGACAAACAACTTCAACCTATTATTCGCAGGCATAGCGTTAGTCATCATTGGTGGTACCCGTTTAGTGTTTAGGCGAAGGGATGAAAAATAAATACTAAGATAGTATAAAGAGCGAGAAAACCCTCCTGATGCATTTGTGTCAGGAGGGTTTTTTACAATGAGAGATTTATTAATTGGCTTGCGCAGTATGCGTACCAACTGGAATCTCCAACTGTGTTTTCAATTCGTTTTGAACTCGTTGTTGTTCCTCATCTGAGACAAGGATGTAATAAACCGAGTTAATCTTTGTTCCTTGTCCGGTAAGAGGATCCATTTGCTCAATTGTTGATGCTGCAGTTTGATAATTTTGTTGTATATCTATCATCTCATCAAAAGTTAAGTTTGTTTTAATATTATTACCTAACGCTGTGAAAATTTCATTGTATTTGGCAAGTGAAGTCATGCTCACACCGCTATCGACCACTGCTTGAATAATTTCTCGTTGTCTAATTTGACGACCATAGTCTCCGCGTGGATCTTCATAGCGCATTCTTGAGAATTTCAATGCTTTTTCTCCATTTAGTTGGAGCTGTCCAACTGGAAAGTAAGCACCGTCTAAGGTAAACTCAAGATCGTTATTTACGGTAACTCCACCAACTGCATCGACGATATCTTCAAAGCCTTCCATATTAATCTGAATATAGTAATCTATCGGAATATCTAAGAAGTTTTCAACTGTGTTCATGGCCATTTCAACCCCGCCGTAAGCATAGGCATGATTGATTTTGTCCTCTTTGCCTTTTCCAACAATTTCAGTACGGGTATCCCTAGGAATGCTAAGCATCTTGACTGTATTATTATTTGGATTAACCGTTAATACAATCAACGTGTCCGAACGACCTTTGTCGCCTTCGCGTTCATCAACACCTAACATAAGAACAGAGAATGGATCCTTTTTCTCCAAAGTTACGTCTTCCGTCCGTTTTTCCGACTTTTCCCGTTTTACTGGCTCATGCATCGTTTCTACTGCGCTCGTTAATGATTTATAAACTGAATAACCGTATGCACCGGCTCCAATAAGTAATAGTAAGAAGAAGATTCCTGTAATGCGAAGCCATCTTCTTTTTTTAGATTTGGAAGTTGCTTTCATCGTATGGCCCTCCTTTTAAAAAAACAATCGTTTAATAGAATAACATGAAAGCGGGAATAATTATATGGTATTTACTTGGAAATTACTCGAACTTGTGTACATTTTGTTAATTTTTGTTGGAGAAACTCAAAATAGGTGACCAAAAACTACTCTTCAAACAAAAGAAGAACCTCCAGTAAAGGCAGGTTCTTCTTGAAAGCTGATATTTACTTAATAGTAAAGTGATAGAAAGGTGAAATTATAAAGAATTAGTGTATTCTACAATGCCATCAGCAATTGCACGAGCAATTGCATTTTGATAGTCATTTGCAACTAATTTTTGGCGTTCAGCCGAGTTATTTATAAAGCCCATTTCTATTAAAGTGGCAGGCATAGCTGATTCACGAACCACTGAAAAAGTTTCTCCATGTGTTCCGCGGTTATTTGCACCAGTGTATTCTATCAAATTTTCTTGAATTATTTTTGTTAGAGAAATGCTATTTGAAACTCTTTCTGGATCATTGTGCATATCACCATTTATTTTTGAAGGATATTCAGGGAAGTATTGGTAATAATACGATTCAATCCCATTGGCAGAAGTTTCTCCGCCACCAGATGTAGAATTTGTATGAATACTAACAAATATATCAGCCTTTAAATCGTTTGCCATTTGTGAGCGGTCTAATAAGCCAACGGTGGTATTTGCGTAACGAGACATATAGACTGTATAACCACGTTCTACTAACAGGGCTTGTACTTTTTGGGCAACAGAAAAATTCAAATCTGCTTCTCGAACACCGCCAGCACCAGCACCAGGATCTGATCCACCATGGCCGGGGTCTAAAAATACTGAGATTTTCTGCTTGAACGTTACAGTAATAGTATCTAATGTTGTTACAAGTCCTCCTGTACCAGTTTCCCGGATCGTTATTGTATGTTGCCCTTCGGTAAACAAGGTAGTGTCTAGTTCATAATGAAAACCTGCATTTGCATTGTTGAATTGAGGAAAGGCATTTTGGATATCAGGTCGATTATCACCATAGGTTGCTTGACCGACAACCTTCCCATCCACTAATACTTCGATATTTGCTACACCATTTTCGTCTAGAAACCATCCACTAATATTATGGATGCCTCTAAGTTTTGAACCAGACACAGGATTATCTAAATATCCAAAAGCATTAGCGTTTTTGATTGTGATGGTATTATTCGGTAATGTTACAACACGACCATTTTTTCCAGTTTCTCTGATGGAAACTGTATGTTGACCATCGGAAAATTTGGTTGTATCGAGAGAAAAGTGGAAGCCAGCATTCTTGTTATTATATTGTGAGTAAGCTTTATAGACATCCGTTCTCTCGTCTCCATAAATTGCTTGACCAACAACTGCTCCATCCACTAATACTTCAATGCTAGCTACATCGCTTTCGTCTAAAAACCATCCATGAATGTTATGGTTGCCTTTTAAAGTTGTGCCAGACGCAGGATTATCGATATAGCCTATCTTTTTTGCACTTGCGTTTTGAATTGAAATCGTACTACTAGGCAAAGTTGTTGTACGTCCATTTAATCCGGTTGCCTTGATTGTTAGAGTATGTTGCCCGTCGGAAAATTTGTTTGTATCAAGGGCAAAGTGAAATCCAGCATAGCTGTTATTATATTGCGGAAATGCTGACTTAATATCTGACCTAGCATCACCATATATAGCTTGACCGACCACTTTTCCGTCGATTAATACATCAATGTTAGCAACGCCATTTTCATCTAAGAACCACCCATGTACATTATGTGTACCCTTTAGAGTTGAACCAGAGACTGGATTATCTAAATATCCAAAAGCATTGTCATTTTTAATATTAATTGAGATAGTCGGGAGAGTGATGGTTCGCCCATTTTGCCCAATTTCTCTAATGCTAATAGTGTGTTTTCCATCTGAAAGTTTGGTTGTGTCTAGAGCATAATGAAAACCTGCGTTATCATTATTATATTGTGGGAAAGCATTTTTGATATCAGATCTTGCATCACCATAGGTGGCTTGCCCAACCACTGCCCCATCCACCAAAACTTCAATAGTAGATACACCAGTTCCATCTAAAAACCACCCATGAACATTATGAGTGCCTTTAAGAGTTGACCCGGATATAGGATTATCTAAATACCCAAATGCATTGTCATTTTTAATATTGATTGAGAATGTAGGTAAATTTGTAATCCGTCCGTTTAGCCCGTTTTCTCTAATGGAAATTGTATGTGAGCCATCAGAAAATTTAGTTGTATCAAGAGGAAAATGAAAACCGGCATTACTATTGTTAAATTGAGGAAAAGCTGTTTTGATATCTGGTCTTGCATCACCGTAAGTTGCTTGCCCAACCACTTTTCCATCTACTAATACCTCAATTGTCGAGATACCATTTCCATCTAAAAACCACCCATGAACATTATAGGTACCATTAAGTGTTGTGCCAGCTACAGGACCATCTAAATAGCCAAATACGTTATCGTTTTTAATCGTAATATTACAATTAGGCAATGTAGTAACTTGCCCATTTTGTCCAGTTTCTTTAATTGTAATTGTGTGATTGCCATCAGCAAACTTTGTGGTGTCAAGAGCAAAATGGAAACCTGCATTTCCATTGTTATATTGTGGATATGCTGCTTGTACATCTTGTCTAGCATCACCATAAATGGCCTGACCTGCAACAACCCCATCTATTAACACTTCAATGGATGCTACACCGCTTCCATCTAAAAACCAACCGTGTATATTATGAGTGCCCTTTAATGTGGCTCCAGATCCTGGGTTATCTAAATAACCAAAGGTAGTCTGACTGGAAATCGTTTGTGCAGAAGTTGTAAATGGTAGTTTAAAAGACAATAACAATGCAATTACTACAAATAATAATGCTACAAGTTTATTGTTGTGCTTCATTTCTCCATCCTTTCTAAAGGCATTTAGTCTGACACATCTCCTATCATACATTTCTTCTAAAAAAATTAATATATGAAAATTACATCTTTTACTTTTTTTTGAAATAATAGAGTTAAGGATTTATAGAGCTATGACATAAATTTTGATGACTCTGCACACAAGCTTGTTCGCTTAATGTAGTTGAATATTTTCCCAACTTATGAAATAATTTTTGTTATGAAATAATGAGAAAACGCATTCAAAATAAAGTTAAACTACATAATTTTAAGAAAAGGAGAATCAACTGTGAAAAAAGTAAGAAAAGCGATTATCCCTGCAGCAGGTCTAGGCACGCGCTTTTTACCTGCAACAAAGGCAATGCCAAAAGAGATGTTACCTATTGTAGACAAACCCACCATTCAGTATATAGTTGAAGAAGCAATAGAATCAGGAATAGAAGATATTATCATCGTAACTGGAAAAGGGAAACGGTCAATCGAAGACCATTTTGACCATGCTTTTGAACTGGAACAAAACTTACTTGATAAAGGGAAATTAGAATTATTAGAAGCAGTACAAGAAACCTCAAAAATGGTCGATATCCATTACATACGGCAAAAAGAGCCTAGAGGGCTTGGACACGCAGTATGGTGTGCACGAAATTTTATTGGTAATGAGCCATTTGCGGTACTTCTTGGTGATGACATAGTGCAAGCTGAAACTCCTTGCTTAAAACAATTAATGAACGAATATAATCGAACTCATTCTTCAGTTATAGGTGTAAAAAGGGTTCCAGATGATGAAACGAACCGATATGGAATCATTGATCCAATTGAGCAGATTGGTCGTTCGTTCCAAGTTCGCAACTTTGTTGAAAAACCAGCCTTAGGTAAGGCACCTTCAAATTTGGCAATTATCGGAAGATATGTTTTCTCTCCTGAAATCTTCATGTTCCTTGATAAACAAGAGGTTGGAGCAGGTGGAGAAATTCAACTTACTGATGCTATCGAGAATTTGAACCAAATTCAAAGAGTGTTTGCTTATGAATTTGAAGGTAAACGCTATGATGTTGGCGAAAAGTTAGGCTTTATTGAAACCACTATTGAATTTGCACTAGAAAAGAAAGAACTTCGCGAGGATTTATTGAGATTTATGGCTGAAAAGCTTAGTGAAAATCAATAATTGCCGTATAAAAAATGCTAGGGGAAAAATATTCCTCTAGCATTTTTATTTGATCAATCAGTTTGTTGTTTTCTTAAGTTTAGCTTTAAGTGCGTTTAATCCTGTATTGACGATGGTATCTTTGACTATGATTAATCCTACAAGATAAATGCTTGCAGCAAGTATAAGCTGGATAAAAGTTACAATGATTGGGTTTATCTGGAGTATTCTGTCAATACCAAAAGCAGAAATATATACTAATGTACTTAATAATAAGTATTTAATAAACATTCCCGAGAAATCTCTAACGATAAAATAGTTTCTCGCAAAGTACATTTGAATCATTGCCCCAGTTGCCTCAGCTACTAATAATGCGATCGTTGTGGCTGTACTAGCAAACTGAGAAACAAAAAGGATATTTGTAATTAAGCTTAGGATGGCTCCAATGGTTATAGAGATTGCATATTTGTTTTGCTGGTTTGTTGATACTAAAATTTGAATACCAAAAATATTGGCCAATCCAACAAAGAAAACGACGGGACTCATAATAATTAGCAGGTTAATGACTGGGCTATATCCTTCGCCTAAAAACCATTCGATGAAATTCGGGGCAATTCCCATTAACCCTAATGTCATTGGTAAAGTAATCATTAATACAAACTGCAGGGCATACTTAATGTATTTCTTCATAGATTCAACGTTCCCCTGCGAAAATTCCTTTGCCATCCTCGGTAGCAAGACAGAACCAAGTGATGTTATAAAACCAAGCGCTATTCTTACAATTTTATCCGCTTGATTATAAAAACCTACTTCAACTTCCCCAGACACACGACCTAATACAATTTTATTTACTAGGATATAAACTTGAACCATTATTTGCGGAATAAACAGGCTAAGGATTGGAATAATATGAATTTTTATATCGCTGAAAGCTATTTTTTTGAAAGTTATTTCCTTTAATAGCGGAATCCACATGATTAATTGTCCAACAAACAGTGTCAATGCATTTATTAAAATATAAAGGTGTAAATCGTTAACGTTTTTTACAAATGAAAAGATTAATACAATGCTCACAAGTCTTACAATGATATTTCTGGTTGTGACGCTTTTTATTTGTTCTTTGCCGATAAAATACCAGGAGATATCAACTGTATATGCAAATAATGTGAAAAAATGAATCAGAAAAAGTGGTGTATATTCATGTGAAACAAGAATAAATGTTAGGTAACAGATAATAGTAATGACAGAAAAGAAAAGTTGGACTGAATAGATGGACCAAAATTCCTTCGAACGTTCATCTCTATTTTGTTGTTTTGCTACTTCGCGGCTACCATACATAGGGATACTTAAAACGGCAAAAATCATAAAGAGCTGAACAATTGATAGTACATACGCATCCGTACCGACACCTTCAGGTTTTAAAACCCTGGATACATACGGCGTTGTAATAAATGGTGTGATTAATAATAGTAATTGGTAAATGACTGTATATAAGTAATTCGTAATCAGTTTACTCATTTAATACTTTCCAATCTTTTTGAAATTTTGTTGAATCAATTATTCCTTCTATTTACATCATTTAAGAGTAGCATTTAACTTCATGATTCTCAACGAAAAATATCGTTTGTTTTGTTAATTATTATTTACAGTATGATGATAAGGTTGCTGAACTACCAAAGTTTAGGTATATTAATTTATGTTATTTTGATTTCTTTTGTTTATAAAGAGCTAATTGGAGAGAACGATTATGAATCCTAAATTAAGTATTATCGTCCCAGTGTATAATGTTGAAAAGTTTCTTGGCGATTGCGTTAAGAGTATTTTGTCCCAGTCATTTAAAGAGTTTGAACTAATTTTGGTGAATGATGGGTCAACTGATCGCAGCGGGGTTATTTGTGATGAGTATGCGAAAAAGGACCAACGAATCCAGGTTCATCATAAAGAAAATGGTGGTCAGTCATCGGCAAGAAATAAAGGAATTGACGTAGCGAAAGGACAATATCTTGGTTTTATTGATAGCGATGATTGGATTCATAATGATATGTATAACATCTTATTTAATAAAGCTCTTGAAGCAAAAGCAGATATTGCTGCATGTAATATTATCCAGTATAACAAGGACGATACAAAATACTATTTTTGTAATGATTCAACGGAATGTCTGTTTGACCGGAATTCAGCGATGGGTGAACTTTATTTAAATCATAGGCTTACCTTTAGTCCTTGTAACAAAATATATAAACGAAGTTTATTTGAAAATATTAGATTTAAAGAGGGGTATATTCTCGAAGATATAGATTTTGCTTATCGAATTATCCATCAGAGTAAGAAAGTTTTTTATACAGGGGAAGCATTGTACAATTATCGGTATAATGATAAAAGCACAATGCGAAAAGCCTTTTCCAAAAAACGCTTGGATGAATTTGAGGTTAGAAAAAATTTATACCTGTTTTATCGTGAAAATTATCCAGAACATGCTGATGAGGTATATGCTGAATGGTTTTTAACCGGTTTAATGTTATATGTAAATATTGATAAGTATTATCATGATGAGAAGAAGCAATATAAATACTTATTAGAAAAAGATCGGAAAATAATAAAGGAATTAATTTTTAATAAAGAGTATAGCAAAAAGAAGAAATTGCTTCTTGCGCTAGGAATGATTTCTTCACCATTATTGGTAAAATTTTATCGATATTATTGGGATAAAGTGAAGAAGGAATTATAAATTAATTAATGTTTACTCTATTTTGGAGATGAAGAAATGGTCGCATTTATTATATTGAATTACAATACCTGGGAAATGACAATCCAATGCGTCGATTCAATATTTAAGACGTGTAAACTGGATTATACTATCTATATTGTCGATAATGGTTCAAACAATAAGTCATATGAGGAACTTACAAAACAATATCGAAACAATCCTAATGTTAAAGTGATTAAATCGGAAAATTACGGATATGCAATTGGGAATAATATCGGTATCAAAAAGGCAATAGAGGACGGTCACGAGTTTGTAACGGTTACAAATAATGATGTTATCTTTCTAGATAACAGCATTTCGGAAATGCATTCATTCCTAAAAATAAATCCAAATGTAGCCGTGACTGCTCCATATATTTTATCATCAGAAGGGCGAATTAGGGATTTACCAACTTTGAAACCTTTAAGCAAAAGCGATTATTTGTTTCATAATACGAAACTGAATAAATTTACATCTGCAAAAAGTAAACAAAGATTTGATCAGGAATATTATCTCTCTGCTATCTCCATTAAAGATGACCCAATCCCAATTTATAAATTCTCTGGTTGCTGCTTTATGGCTCGAAGTGTGGATTTTATGAAAGTAGAATTATTCGATGAACATACCTTTTTATATTATGAAGAAGATATTTTAAGTCATAAAATGTATAAAGCCGGCTTAAAGTCCTTTTTTCTGCCAGATGCGAAAATCGTTCATCACCATGGCCAGACAACTGGTAAAGAAAATCTATTTGTCGATACAGAAATGTTTAAAAGTGAAATATATTTTTTGGCCCGAGTTTATCAATTAAATTATCTATTACTACTATTAATCTACTTAGACCGTGCCATAACTCCACTAATGAAGAAACTAAAGCATGCATATAAACTATCTTTTAGCGAATACAAAGATTTTTTAAAGAAAACGTGGAGTCATTTTAGAAAATATTCAAAGTTACACAAGGATTAACAATTAGTTAAATAATTAAAAAACAACACCATCTATCTAAAATATTGTAGTAGATGGTGTTATGTTTTTATATGATTGAATATCCATAATAATCTGTTTTTTAACCATCTATTGAAAATAGACAACTTGATTGATACAATAATCCTGTTTTGAATATAAGATACAATAAAATAAGTCTGAAAAAAATTTGATAGAGGTTATTTAATGAAAAAGTCGGTAAATTATTTATTTTTTATAAGTGTTTATATCATCGTTTACTTACTCCATTTTAAAATTACGATCATTAAGGGCAGTGATGATACGGTATTTACTAACGCATCTGATACTCCATTTTTTGATTGGATCTCAACTCGATATTTCACGTGGTCCGGTAGGCTTTTTCCGGATACGATGGTGTATGTTTTGTTAGATGAGTATTTATGGTTGTGGAGAATTCTAAATGCAGCCTTTTTAATGCTCCTAGCGTATGGGATTGTACGTTTAATAAAGAAAGAAGTAAAAAGATCAGAATTTCTAACATCTTTGCTGGTAATAGGTTTTTTCGCCGAAGCGATACTTAGACATGGTCTCTTTTGGATAACAGGTACTGTGAATTATCTATGGCCAATTGCACTTGGAATCATTGCAATGATCCCTTTTGCTGAAAAGATTCTTGGTAAACAAACAGTTATATCAAATAAATTAATTGTTATTGCAGCATTTTCAGGAATAATCGCGTCCATTTCTAATGAACAAGTAGCTTTATGTATGTCCACCTTTTCTATCATTTCCTTGGTTGTTGATTATTTAAGACATAAAACGATTGATAAAAAACTAATTAGTTTAGCTGGCCTAATTTTGATTGGTTCATGTATATTGCTCCTTGCCCCAGGTAATGCAGTTAGATGGGAAGAGGAAGTAGGAAGATGGTTCCCGGGTTATGACGAATTAACATTAAAAAGCAAGTTTCATTTGGGAATTATATGGCTATATGAACGGTTTTTTGTTGTAATGAGACATCTAGTTCTGTTATTAGCTTTATTCGTATTTATTTACTATAAAGATAAATTCAAAGAAATTAATAAATACAAAACCGTTTATGTTATTTTTTCTACTCAACTATTTTTTGCCATTAGCTCTGTTTTGTTGAATATTCAATCATTTTATAATTTTGGTCTAATTAATTCATATCGAATTAGTCATAGTATTTTTCAATTTTGGAAGAGCGATTTAGGATTTTTAATTGCGATATTCCCCTATGTTTTTTGGACGCTGTTTAGCGTTTGTTTACTTATCCTGATCATCAATATGAGTAAACACCCTGTATTTGTATTTCTATGCCTAGCAGCTGCTGTTGCAACATTAATGGTTATGTTTTTTTCACCAACCATTTATGCATCGATAGAAAGAACGCAGGTGGTAGCATCAGTGTTAATTGCAATCGTTATAAGTCATTTATTAATTGAAAAAGGTTATATGGAAAATAAACTAAACATTATTATCCTTAGTTGTTATCCGATATTAAATATCACTCATTTATTGTCCAATTGGTAGAAAGTTTATTATTGCAAACATAATTGTAAAAGTAGGTGTATCATATTGAAATTAGTTTCAATAGTTGTTCCTTGTTATAACGAAGAACAGTCGATCGACTTGTTTTTCTCGGTGGTAGACCCCATTTTAAAAGAAATAAGTACTATAGATTATGAAGTTATTTATGTAAATGATGGTAGCAAAGATAACACTGAACAAGTTATGAAAGAGCTAAGTGACAGAGAGCCGAAAGTTCGATTTGTTAGCTTCAGTAGAAATTTTGGTAAAGAGGCAGCCATGTTAGCGGGCATCGAAGCGGCTTATGGAGATGCAGTAGTTCTAATGGATGTGGACCTGCAAGACCCGCCAAGCCTATTGCCACAAATGATTGATGACTGGATAAATGGCGGATATGATGTTGTGTACACAAGAAGATCGACCAGAAGTGGAGAACCTCCTATTCGCAGTTGGTTTGCAAAACAATTTTATAAGCTAATTAATAATATGAGTGATGTCCAAATTGTCGACGGTGCTCGAGATTATCGTTTAATGGATCGGAAAGCGGTTGACAGCTTTTTGCGATTAAGAGAACGCAATCGTTTCGCTAAGGGCTTGTTTATGTGGGTTGGATATAATTCCAAATGTCTTGAATTTGAGAATGTGGAAAGAGCTGTTGGAAGTACTAGTTGGAGCTTTTGGAAGCTTGTGCATTATGCTATTGATGGTATTGTATCTTTTACTATTTCGCCATTACGTTGGGCGACTTATTTTGGATTTTTTACTGCAAGTTCGGCATTTTTCTATATGTTTTATGTTATTTTCTCGAAAATCCTATTCGGTAACTCTGTAAGTGGTTATGCATCAATTGTTTCAATCATTTTGTTTTTTGGTGGGATTCAGTTAATATTCCTAGGTATTATCGGTGAATACATCGGAAGAATTTTTATCGAGGTTAAGGGAAGACCGAATTTTATTATTAAAGAAGCTTCGGCTAATGTTATGCCAGAAAGTGATAAAAAGAGGAAAATTGGGATTGTGAAAAAAGGATAAAGGCAATAATAGGATTGCATTTCCAATTAATAATATTTACTATATCCTTTCAAAAATAGGTATCGAAAATTCGATGCCTATTTTATTGAGGATTGTTGGTTCACTTTTCAGAAAAGTAATTGAGGAGAACAATCATGAAAAAAGAAATGATAAGTTATCTTGTCTATGGAGTATTAACAACTGTAGTGAATATCGTAAGCTACTGGATTTTTACAGAATTGTTTTATGTGGATTATCGGGTTTCAACATCTATTGCATGGTTGTTCTCTGTAATCTTTGCTTTCATAACTAATAAGATGTTTGTTTTTAATAGCAAAGGTTTTGATTTAAATACAATGGTAAGAGAGTTTATGTCTTTTATGTTTTTTAGAATTCTATCTTACCTGATTGATTTAGGAATGATGATTGCATTAGTGGAATGGGTTCAAATGAATGATATGATTGCGAAAATCTTAGCAAATGTTGTCGTGGTTATTATTAATTACGTGGCTAGTAAGTATATTATTTTTCGTAAAGCCAAATATCAGTAATGTAGACATAGGTAGCATTACTGGATGAAACTAATGTTAATAAAAGGGGGAGACAAATTTTCAATGAAAAAGGTTAAGCCTATTTTGATATTTCTAATTCCAATTTTTATCGTCCTAGCTGTTTTTTTTATTTTTAAAATAACTCCTTTTGGTCCTAGTTCAATCTGGTACATCGATTTACCTGCTCAGATTATCTTGTTTTACAGTCACCTTTATGATGTATTCCGTGGGCAGGAGAGTATTCTATTCACATGGAATTATGGGATGGGGATAAATTTTTGGGCAACTTTTTGTTATTATTTATCCAGCCCATTATCTTTTTTAATTGTGTTCTTTCCGCGAGATTTAATTCCACAGGCTGTGATTATGATTTACCTAATAAAATTGGGGCTTGCCTCCCTTTTTATGAGTGTAATGTTGAGGAAACTTTATGATATCAATGATATGAAGGCAATTGTTTTTTCGATTAGTTATTCATTGATGTCTTTTTCAATCACATATTATTTTCTTCCGATGTGGATTGATGCTATATACTTATTACCATTATTGATTTTGTCTGTACATTTCATTCTTAAAGAAAATAAATACAAATTATTTCTGATTACATTAACAATCCTGTTTTTCTCCAATTTTTACATTTCTTATATTACGGGTATCTTTATCTTTTTGTACTTTGTAAAGGAAATGTATTTAGGGGACTTTTCAAAAAAAGAAGTATTTCAGAAATGTAAAATATTCTTTACTAGTGTGTTTTTAGCTGCAAGTTTTTCGATGGTCATGATTTTGCCAACTTATCTTCAGTTAAAGAGCAATAGTTACTCCAATTCTGATCATGCATTAATGGGGTTTGGTATAAATCCTTTGGATATTTATCAAAAGCTTTTTATAGGTACAACGGAACTTCAAAATCTAAGCTTATATGTAGGCCTTATAGTTTTATTACTTGTACCGCTTTACTTTTTTAATAAAAAGTATCCGCTTAGGGAAAGAATAGCTGACCTGCTATTATTGAGCTTTTTACTTATTAGTATTGCTAGCAATCTGCTTATTTATATTTGGCATGTTTTCGAAATGCCTAATGGTGCATTTTATCGTTTTGCCTTTTTAATTTCCTTTTATTTAATTTTACTGTCAGTAAAGTCCATAATTGCTCTTGATAAACAAATGCTTCCTTTGCTTATAAAAATATATGTCTTTAATTGCGTTTTGATTAGTTTGTTGAATAAATTGCTGAGTCAGGATTTCTTTGGTTTAAGCAAAATGTACCTCAATCTTTTTATCCTAACTGCAATATTTATCATCCTTGGAATTAAAATGAATAAACAGCGATTAAAGGTTCCAAGTCTTATTAATTTCACTTTACTTGTTGTTGTGATGTTTGATTTATTTTTCAATACATACTATATTTTCAGGAATTATATTCCTGCCTCAAGTCCATTGGATAAGATATATAATTCAACATATAGAAATGTTATTGAACAAATCGGGAAGACTGATTCTGGATTATATCGAATTAGTCCTGATAACGATTTGTTGTCAACTGAAAATGAGTCATTAAAATATCAATATAAAGGTATGTCGATTTACAGTTCAACTGGGAATGGAAATCTTAATAATTATTTAGGATCACTTGGTTATGCATCCAGCACCAGAAATGTTAATATGAAAAACGGAATTTTTGTTTCTGATAGTCTGTTTGGTTTTAAATATAAAATTACAACAAGTCCAAAAGATAGTCGGATATATGAAGAGGTTTATAAAGAAGGAAATATTCTTGCATATAAAAATAAGTATAGTATGCCAATAGGGTTTATGGTAAACAACAATCAAGTTCCTTTAGTCAATGACACATCAAACTGGATAGAAAAGCAAAATGGTTTTTTGGGTAGCATTGACGGAAAATCCAATTATTACGAAAAAGTTGATTCAGATAATATTTCTATAAACAATCTTCGATTTGATTCCGATGCTAAGGTTTATCATATGGAGAACCAGCAAGTGTCAGCCTATCTGGAATACCAGGTGAAAGTAACTAATTTAAGGCAATTGTATCTGCAACTAGGTGATGAGGAATATTTAAATGCAGATCAGTTATTTACAATTTCGGTAAACGGCAAAAAATTATCTAATGCCAAGGTAGGTTTATTAAATAGCTTTGATTTGGGTACGTTTGAAAATGAAGATGTAATTGTAAAAATTGAATTTACTACAGGCACAGCAAAAATTAGTCAGCCTGAGTTATATACCTTAAATTATTCATTAATGGGTAAACGTATAGAAGAATTAAACCAAAATCCTCTTATTGTAACAAAATATAATAATCATGTAATTAATGGAAAAATCACGGTGCATGATGGTGAGGTTTTATTTTTATCGATTCCTTACGATCATAATTGGCATGTAAAAGTTGATGGTAAACAAGTGGACACTATTCAATTAGGAGAGTTTATCGGAGTACCTATAACGAAGGGTTACCATGAATTGGTGCTTCAATACACCCCGAAAGAAATTTATATTTCAATTGCGTACTCTTTGGTTGTGTTACTTCTTTTTGTGTCATATATCCTTATTTTTGAACGGAACAAAAAGGGTATATCAATATTTTCTAAATAGAACATTAAAACCAAATACTTGAGTTTAACAATTTCAGGCATATCGATTGTGGTAATTTCATGTATTTGTTATATGGATGAAAAAAAAGAAATAAAATATGCTATTCTTAAATAAGAAAACATCTTAAGGAATTTATTTTTTGTAAATTTCTAGGGTGTTTTTTTCTGTCTATTTTCTTATTACTAAAAAATGATTAGTTTAAAGTTTTTTGAAAAAACGTTGAGTATAAAGGGTTTTATGGTAAAAATATGATATTATGTCCTATAGATACTATTTTAGTATTATAACAGTAAGATATATTAGGAGGTTAGAATACGATTTGTTTCATAACAATTTAATATCTAAAGTAGGAATCGGTCTTTTGTCTGCGATAATTCCTTTCGGATCGACCGTGTTTGCTGAAGAAAATATTTATTCACCTCCAGCTGGAACTCCTGTCCACTTTAATTGGGGAAATGGAAGTCCTGCAAGTGGAATTCCAGTGGACTATTTTAAAGGTTTATTTGATCAGTCAAAAAGCTTTGCAAGTGGAGATTATTTTGTTCAAACTCTTGCTGATGATGGAGTTAAGGTTGAGGCAGATGGAAATTGGTTAATTAACCGTTGGAGTGATTCTGGTGGGGAGCAAAATCGGGCGCTTTGGCTCAATGTTGCAGAAGGAAATCACACAGTTAAAACCCACTATTACGAGAACACTGGTGGTGCTGCAGTATTTTCCGATGTGGTACCATTCGATACCTGGCTAGCTTATTATTATCCTAATCGCAATCTCTCTGGTCTTCCAAGTGCAGCCAAGCTCATTCAGCCGCAAGGAGAGTTGAAAAAACTCTCTCAGGATTATGGAGTTAATTCACCAATCGCTGGTGTTCCTGCTGATAATTTTTCTGCTCGTTTTACAACTGCAAAACGTATTACGGCTGGCGAATACATTCTACGCACAAAAGCGGATGATGGCGTTCGTGTATTTGTGGACGGAGAATTGGTATTGGATCGCTGGAGTGCAGCTGCGTACCAAGAGGACTCAGTTAAGATTAACATTTCTGACCAATCCGGCGCTAAAGCAGGCGAGGAAAATGTACATTGGATTGATGTGGAATATTATGAAGGCGCGGGTAACAGCAAGGTAGAGTTTTTCTTAGAAGCCTACAAGCAAGCATTAGATGACTCTTGGTTAGCCGAGTATTATCCTAACATGAATTTATCAGGAAAAGCCGTTGTTGTAGGTGGAAAAAATGCAACAGCCAAGCTTTCTATGATTGATTTTAATTGGGGAGTAGGATCACCGCACCCTTCTATTCCAGTAGATTCCTATTCTGCAAGATTCACTAAAGAGCTCATCCTTGAAGATGGGGTGTACCAATTCGAAACAATCTCTGATGATGGAGTCCGAATTTGGATAGATGATCAGTTGATTATCAATAATTGGAATAGTTCAAACAGCGAAAGAAAAACCGCGAAGGTGAATCTAGAGCAGGGTAAGCATGTGATTAAAGTGGAGTATTATGAAAATGCTGGCGGTGCTAAGCTATCCTTCAATTATAAAAAGTATGCGGAATTACAAGAAAAGGCCGAAAACGGTGTTCATTATAATTGGGGAACTGGAAGTCCAAATAGCAAGATACCAGCAGATTACTTTATCGCTAAATTTGACCAGTCAAAGTTTTTCCCTAAAGGCGACTATTTTGTTCAGACACTTGCTGATGATGGAATCAAGGTTGAAGCAGACGGTAACTGGTTAATCGATCGCTGGAGTGATTCTGGTGGCGACCGTAATCGTGCCCTATGGCTCGGTGTAACAGAAGGGAATCATACCGTAAAAACCCATTATTACGAAAGTACAGGCGGAGCTACAGCATTTTCCGATGTTGTGCCATTTGATTCATGGCTTGCCTATTTCTATCCAAATAGCAATCTATCAGGTCTGCCGGTTGCTGCTAAAATGATTAATTCGGAAGGTAATTTGAAAAAGCTTTCCCAGGATTATGGTTTAGGGGCTCCTGCTGTAGGAATTCCTGCTGATAACTTCTCGGCTCGTTATACAACAGCAAAGCGAATTACAGCCGGAGAGTACATCCTACGCACAAAAGCGGATGATGGAGTTCGTGTTTATGTGGACGGAGAGTTAGTGCTGGATCGTTGGAGTGCAGCTGCATTCCAAGAGGATGCTGTCAAAATTAATATATCTGACAGGACAAGCGCTAATGTTTCTGAAAAGGATGTCCACTGGATTGACGTAGAATACTATGAAGGTGCAGGTAATAGTAAGGTGGAGTTTTTCTTAGAACCTTACGGACTGGCGAAAGATGACTCTTGGTTAGCCGAATTTTATCCTAATATGAATTTAACGGGGAAAGCCGCCGTTGTAGGTGGAAAGAATTCGGCAACAAAGCTTTCTACGATTGATTTTAATTGGGGATTTGGTTCACCTCATCGTTCAATTCCGGCAGATTTTTATTCTGCAAGATTCACAAAAGATGTGGCCCTTGATGAAGGAATGTACCTATTTGAAACAACTTCTGATGATGGAGTTCGAGTTTGGGTAGATGATCAGTTGATTATCAACCATTGGAATAGTTCAAATAGCGAAAAAAATATCGCGAAAGTGAATCTGGAGCAAGGTAACCATGTAATTAAAGTAGAGTATTATGAAAATGCTGGTGGTGCCAAGTTATCCTTTAATTATAAAAAGTATGCTGAGTTACAAGAAAAGGCTGAAAATGGTGTTCATCATAATTGGGGAGCTGGAAGTCCAAATAGCAATATGCCTGCAGATTATTTTGTTGCTAAGTTTGATCAGTCAAAAAGCTTTACAAGAGGCGACTATTTTGTTCAGACAGTTGCCGATGATGGAATTAAGGTTGAGGCTGACGGTGAGTGGTTAATTAACCGTTGGAGTGATTCTGGTGGGGAGCAAAATCGGGCGCTTTGGCCCAATGTTACAGAAGGAAATCACACAGTTAGAACCCACTATTATGAGAACACTGGTGGTGCTGCAGTATTTTCCGATGTAGTGCCATTTGATACATGGCTTGCCTATTATTATCCAAATCGTGATCTGTCTGGACTTCCAACTGCTGCTAAGCTAATCCAGCCTGAAGGAGATTTGAAAAAGCTTTCCCAGGATTATGGTTTAGGTGCTCCTGCTGTAGGAATTCCTGCTGATAACTTCTCGGCTCGTTTCACTACTGCAAAGCGAATCGCAGCTGGGGAATATATTTTACGCACGAAAGCAGATGATGGAGTTCGGGTTTTTGTAGACGGTAAACTTGTGCTGGATCGTTGGACAGCAGGAAACTTCCAAGAGGATGCCGTTAAAATCCAAATCGCTGACCAGGCAAATGCCAAAGTGGGTGAGGAGAACGTACACTGGATTGATGTGGAATACTATGATGGCGCAAATATCAGTAAAGTGGAATTTTTCTTGGAATCCTACGAACAAGCCATCCAGGATAATTGGATTGGTGAATATTACTCAAATAAGAATTTAGAGGGCATTCCGTTATTAATAGGTGGAAAATCTTCAACTAATCAAATCCAAGAAATTAACTTTAACTGGGGTACAAGTTCCCCTCATACTTCAATACCTGTTGATCAGTTTTCAGCAAGATATACTAAAAAGGTTAATTTCGATAAAGGAACTTATTTATTTACACTACAAGCTGATGACGGTGTGAGAGTAAAAGTAGATAATCAGCTAATTATTGACTCTTGGTCAGTAGGTGAAGCCGCTATTAGAAAAAATGCTCTTTATTTAGATGGTGGTATGCACACAGTTACAGTAGAGTATTATGAAAATACTGGTCTTGCAAATTTGAAATTTAACTATGAGAAAATTTCTACTGATAATGTATTCTATCAATTTTCTAATCAAGTGTTTCAAAATTGGGGAAGTGCTGGACCAGAAAGTTTACCGACTGACCGTTTTGAAGCTTATTTTGATCAATCGCAAACTTTTAATAGCGGAGATTATTTCATTCAAACTGTTGCTGATGACCGAATAAAGGTTCAAGTCGATAATGATTTGAAAATTAATAGATGGTCTAATTCTGATGGAACAATGGATACTGCTCTGCTACTCAATATGACTGCAGGAGAACATAAAGTATCAACAAATTATTATGAAGATACGGGGCAAGCATTTGTGTCATCACACATTCTTCCATTTGATACTTGGCTTGCATACTATTATCCAACAACATCAATCGGAAAAACTCCTGCTGCGGCTAAGGTTATTTCACCAACTGGAGTGAATAAAGCTCTGGTTGACAATAATGGTCTAGACAGTCCTGTTCAAAATGTTATTCCGGCAGACAATTTTTCCGCTGTATATCGTACTGCTAAAAGATTGGCTGCGGGCGATTATTTAATACGGACGAGGGCAGATGATGGAGTTCGTGTTTACATTGATGGAAAACTTGTTTTAGATCGTTGGACGCTAGGTGATTCTAAGGAAGATGCTGTAAAGGTATCAATTTCTGACCAGAGTACAACAAATCCTGATGAAAAGAATGTACATTGGATTGAAGTTCAATATTATGAAGCATCTAGCCAAAGTAATTTGGAATTCTTTATTCAGCCTTTGAGCAGTGCGTTAGATACTAACCAATGGGTTGGTTATCTATATCCAAATAAAACGCTGACTGGGGAACCAATGATTATTGGTGGTAAGGAAGCGCAAACCCCAATTCTTGATTTGAATTTTAATTGGGGAACAGGTCAACCACAGGCTAAAATACCTGCTGATGGATTTTCTGCTCGATTTGTCAAAAAGGCTTATTTTGAAACAGGAATCTATCGAATCAAAACTAGAGCAAACGATGGAATTCGCGTTTACGTTGATGGTGCGTTGACTATCGATTCTTGGACGGATAAGGTTAATTCGGCAGATAATGAATCTAATATTACTCTTGGCGCAGGTAATCATGAGATTGTCGTAGAGTATTATGATAATACAGGTGTGGCGGAGCTCAAGGTTGACTTAATGAATATTACTTCACAGAACGCAAAATTAGTTTCTGCAATTAATTTACCGGTTTATCGTAGCTATGAGGAGTTAGCGGATTATACTAAGCATCTGACGTATTATAATCCAAGCTATACAAGATATATGGAATTAGGGTATGGTGACTTAGTGTATTTAATTGAAGAGAAAAATTATGCAGCCAAAATCCAAACTCAGGATGGTAGTGTTGGCTGGGTTCACAAGGATTATCTTGAAAACAATTTAACCGAGGATTTATGGCTAGTTAAAGAAGCTCGCACATTAAGAAGTAGTGCCTCAAGCTCAAGTAGTAGTCTTGGTACTGTCACTGCAGGTTCAAGGGTTTACGTACTAGACCAGCAAACAGTGCCGGGTACTTCATATACTGAATGGTATTATATTCAAACTGCCGCCGGACAACGTGGATGGATATGGGGAGCCATAACGACTAGTGGTAATCAAGGTTATAATCTGATTAAATATGAATTTAATAAGGTAGGAACTACAACAAATCAGGTTAATATTTTTACTCCACTAAATGCGAAGGCTAATGTTACAGCGGAGCAAATAAACCAATTCATAAATTACAAAACTGGTGGTAAAACAACAAATATGACGGGAATGGGATACGCCTATTTAATCGCTCAAGAACAAAGCGGTCTTAATGCGATTTATTTACTGGCTCATTCTGGTCTAGAAACTGGTTGGGGTACTTCCACAATTGTTAAAACAAAGTATAATTATTACGGTATTGGAGCAATAGACTCTAAACCTGCTGAAGGTGCCTATGATTATACGACTAAAGAAGGCGGTATTGTGGCTGGAGCATGCTGGATTAGCAGTAACTATGTAATTCGCAGTGGGGACACAGATGATGTATTGCCTTTCTATCAACCTACAATTGATAATATGCGGTTTGATAATAGTTGGCATCAATATGCTTCAGACGAGGCATGGGCTGCAAAAATTGGGTTCTTTGCACAAGAGTTTTACAACTTCATAAATTAGATTCAAAATTATAAAAACAGTCTGCCCGAATAATGGAGCAGACTGTTTTTTATAAAAAGGAGTTGAAACCATTAAAATGCCATTTTATGTACATGATAGCTAGATTTAATAATGAAAAACTAGCTAAAATTGATATTGTGTATAACCGATTACAAAATTGATGTTCAATAATGGTTTTTACAACTAACAGTGCTAATAAAACTGAAGCGACAGATAAGACTCTATTGCCAGATCCATAAATGGTAGGTGAAAAGAACATTACAACAAGAGTTGAAATAACTGCTACCAAAATAATAATGACGAAATAGCGATTTTTATTTTTATTAATGTTGAAAAGGATGTAAGCAAGAAGCATGATGTAAAGAGTCCAATAAATATAAGGTAATAATGCTACAAGAAAATCTAAAGGCATATTCCAAAGTGTAAAAAGACTTTCGGCAAACGAATAATTTTTAATTTTGATGAAGTCATATAAATAAGCTATTTTATCACCAATAATATGTAATCCAATTGTTAAGGTATATTGCAAAGCGAAAAGGACCGTTATGAAGGAAGGGGATTTCTTATTTTCACTAAATTGAACCAATATCGCAATAGTTGATAGCAATAATAAAATATATTTCATATCCCTAAAAAGTTTTTCAAAAGCCCAGATGGTTCCTAAATAAAAATGATCTTTTAAGCTTAATTGGTCGAATCCGGGAAACCAAAATTCTGTATTCGCTTCGTAACGGACTTGGTTTCCGGGAGCAAAAAGCTGAATACATGCTCCAATGATAACCATTAAAGTGAAAAACACAAAAAACAAATCTGTCTTTTGTTTTTTTATTATAAGAACGATCAAGGCCAATACAGAAAAACAAGCTACTGATAACGCGACTTGTTCATTGCCAATTGAGGCAAGGATACCAGCAATTAAATGAATACTTAATTTCCAATTAATAGTAAGATGATCTTTTCTAAATACTTTGTCTGTAAAAGGAATCATAGAAAAAGCCCCTAATGCGATAGGCCATAAGTAATTAAATGAGCCTGTTATCCAAAAAAAGCCAGAGCTTAGAACACTTTGTGCAAAATAACCAAGCACCAAAAGTGTAATTACTATTTCCTGCCATGTTGTAATCTTCTTTATTATCCTGACAATACTAAATGCAAGCAATAGCATCATGAGGGGATTCATAATATGCCATAACCATACATTTTCATCAAGAAAGAAATACACCATTGTGTCAGGGAAAAGACGGCCTGACCATTGTGAATACCGTTGTGAAAGCCATTCTACAAGTGAGTATTGATCAGATGCCTCGGAAAATATCGTGTCGTCCCCGGGTAGAATCGTAACAATTAATTGGTATAGATAGAGTAAAACAAATATGAATGAATAAACAAACCAATTTTTCTGCTTTAGTAGCATTCTTATTATCCTACTTTCTGAATTACTGTTTTGAGTTGTTTAGTATTAATGGTCTTTTAAAGGATATGAAAAACAGCAAAATTAATCTTAAAAAGGGTCCAGAGCAATTGTCTGAACCCTTTAATTTATTTATCTCTGGAGTTATAACTATTCATCTATTAAGCCTGGCTCAAGTCCCAAATGATCCCGAAGTTGATTTGAAAGCGCTTGTCTTGTTTCGGCTTCTACAATATAATACCAAATATCCATTTTCCCGTTATTAATCATTTGGCCTGTTCCTTCAATTTCAATTTTTTCAATTGTTTCGGCTGCTGGTTTGTATTGTTGCTGTATACCGACCAATTCATTTAAAGTAAGATTTGTTTTGATATTTTTTTCTAGTGCTTGGAGAACTTCATCGTAATTAGTTAATGCTTTAAGGGATTTGCCCTTTTCGATTACCTTTGAAATGACCTCGCGTTGTCTTTCTTGTCGTCCAAAATCACCGCGAGGATCTTGTTTTCTCATTCGTGCATACATTAATGCTTCTTCACCGTCTAAATGGTGCTCACCTTCTGTAAGGTGTACACCATCCAATTCGAATTCATACTCGTTGTAAACATCGATTCCATCAACCGCATTGACAATGTCTTCAAAACCTTCCATGTTTACTTCTGTGTAATAGTCAATTGGTATGTTTAAAAAATGTTCGATAGAACTAATGGTCATTTCGATTCCACCATATGCATATGCGTGGTTCATCTTATCAGTTCTGCTTACTTCTCCATCTTCAGGGTCGATTAATTGAGCACGTGTATCCCGTGGTACGCTGACAATCTTTGTTGTTTTTAATTCGGGGTTAAGAGTCATGACGAGCATGGAATCAGTCCGACCATTATCACCATCTCGTTCATCAACCCCTACAAGGAGAATTGAAATAGGATCCTTTTTAACAAACTCAACTTTCTCTTCCCGTTTCTCTGACACTTTTCTTTCAATCGGTTTATTCATATTATTAACTGCACGGGCAACATCGCTGTAAATATTATATAGAAAAATTCCAATCCCAGAAATTAGAAGGGAAAAGGTAATTAAAGCAATTCGTTTCGATTTCCGCTTCTTTTTCCTTCTATTATTAATTCTACTTTCCATTTGTGATATCCCTTCTTTATTTAGGTCCTATTCATATCTTTTATTTTTATAGTCTCCTAAAAATTATAAGCGTCAACTTACGAATGTTGCAACTATAATTAAAAAATTTGGTGAACCTACGCTACAAAATCCGACAACATAATGCTATAATTATGCTTTGTAGTCATGAAGGAGCCCTGGAATTTGGAGGAAAATTCTGAAATAACTACAATTATAGTATTTTAGAAGTAATATTGAAAAGTTTATTTGTTATTTTACCTTGGTCGTTCTTATTAATACATTATTAAATAAAAAGTAATAATAAATATACAAGAAGATATGAGAGAGTGTGTGAATTCAGTGGATAATCCCAAAGTAGCAATAAGCATTGTGACCTATAATAGTCAGCATATATTTCGGGTTTTGGACAATATAAAAGAAGAGTTTGGAAATGACAGCAGATTCCGCTTTGTAATTTTTGATAATCATTCTAGTAATGAATATACGGAGAAATTAAAGAATTATGAGGATTTTGCTGATATTACATTCTATCATGAAAATAATGGTTTCGGTTTCGGACATAATTATAATTTATTAAATGCTAAAGAGGAATTCTTCTTAATTTTTAATCCGGATATTATCTTGAAACGAGAGGATCTATTGAGAATGTTGGATAATATGGAAAAGGATCCAACCATTTCATTATTAGTTCCGAAAGTGTTGAATCCGGATGGCACTGCTCAACATTTAATGCGTGACCGTGTTTCAGTATTTGATTATGCCCTTAGATTTATTCCGTTTAAATTTGTAAAAAACATGTTCGCAAAACGTCTTTCTTCTTATGAATTACGGAGTATCCCCAATGACCGTTTTGTCGATATTCGAATCGGGTCGGGCTGCTTTATGTTAATTAGAAATAATGCATTCAAAGATGTTAATGGATTTGATGATCGTTACTTTATGTATTTTGAAGACTACGATCTATGTTTAGAGTTAAAAAAGCGTCAAATGAGAATTGTGTACACTCCTTTTTCAAATGTAGTTCACTACTATGAACGAGGTGCACATAAAAACTCCCGATTATTTAAAATTTTTATCAAGTCAATGATTAAATTTTTTAATAAGTGGGGCTGGAAATTTATTTAGTTTCATGGGTTTAAAGATGCAATTAAAATAATCTATATTTGCGGAGGGTAACTATGGAAGGGACATTGTTAATTAATGACTTAATGAAATTTATTAAAAAATACGTTTGGGTTATTTTACTCTTTACAGTAATTGGTGGTTTGGTTGGGAGAATGCTAGTTCCAGAAGGGCCTCCACCAACATATAAAGCGTCTGCTTTGGTATTGATTGAAAAAAAGGAACCTGAAGCAGGCATCGTCATTAATCAAACTGATGAAATTGGGCGATTTTTGAATACAGCTCAAACATTAATTGAAACTCCTGTCGTACTGGATAATGTAAAAAAAGAATTAAAATTAGATGAAAGCGCTAAAGAATTAGCTGACAAACTTGAAGTTGCTAATGAAAACAATTCACATATTTTCAGAGTAACTGCAGAGGACGCCAATCAGGAAAAAGTAACAAAGTTGGTAAATTCCGCTGCACAAAACTTTACTAAAGTTGCTGATAAATATTTAGACGTTGACATTGTTGAAGTGGTAGAGGTGGCAAAGAGCGGTCAGGAATCTAAAATTCTTCATACACGATCTAACGCTAATATGGTTATGGGAGTTATTTTAGGTCTTGTATTTGGTGCTTTAATCGCATTTATATTTAATTTGACTTCAAAAAAGAAAACAATTCGTTAATAAATATGTCTTTTAAAAATAGAACTTTTCAATTATTTGTTGATATGAGGGATGTAAAAGTATTATCGACCTGGAGTTTTTCTAGAAAGGAGTCATCATAAGCGTGATAAATCCTTATTTTATACACGGTTTTTCATTTCTCGCAGTGTTGGTGGCCTACTTATTAAAATGGTCTAATTTATATCCTGACCTTGGACTGACACTATTGTTATTTCTTATTATTTCAATTGTAGTAGCGATCCTTATTGGAAATTATTTAATGAAATATAAGATTATTGAATTTAATCGATTAATATATAAAGAATATTACCGTTGGATTACTTATGCGATTTTGATTGGTTACTTCATAGAATTTTTGTACCATCGGAATTTCCCATTATTAGCAATATTTACAGGGAATTCACTAAGCTATCATGAATTTGGTATTCCCACATTTCATGTGTTTTTAGTTACGTTTAATTCCTTTTTTTCCATTTTTCTGTTTCAAGTAATTTTATCTGAAAAAGAGAAACGAACTAAAACGATTGTGTTGTATATTCTAAATTTAATCCCATCATTGCTTATTATGAACAGAGGTATGCTAGTCATTATCATGATGAGCTGTGTTTTTGTGTATTTAATCAAGTATCAACATAAGATTACTCTTAAAAAAATCGCAGGATTATCATTGCTATTAGTTGTGTTTTTATATTTTTTCGGTGTTGTTGGGAATATGAGGGTAAACAACTCTTATAACACTAATACTTCCATGTTTGATAATAGTCTTTTTTTACAAATTGGTGGGGCTACAGATGAGTTCAAAGATTCAATTATACCAGAAGAATTCTTTTGGCCCTATATCTATATTTCATCTCCATTAGCGAATTTGCAAGAAACTATTAATAACTTTGAATACGAGAATGACATTACTGGAAGTGACACCTTTGTCTTTTCTGTAACTCAGGTATTACCTGATTTTATTAGCAAAAGAATTGTTGGTTCATACGAAATAAACATTCCAAACAGTCTTCAAATTACACCTGAACTTAACGTATCAACCGCTTTTGCTCAATCCTATGTTATTTTGGGTTGGGTCGGCATATCGTTATTGATCATGTTTATGTTTGGATTTGCATTATTTTATATATTGTTATTGAAAAATTTAAACAGTGATTACTTTATTGTCGGTCTTGCGATATTAAATTCTATCTTTGTGTTTAACACTTTTAGTAATATGTTCTCTTTTACCGGATTAAGCTTTCAGTTAGTCTATCCATTGCTGTTTACACTGTTTTCAAAAAAAAAGCCAGTAACTAGAGGAAAAGTATTATGAACACAACAATTGTAATGGTCGTTTATAAACTTAAGATTAGTGAATCTAAGACTTATCAATCGTTAAAGAGTATCCTGCATAAAAAGTCTTTTAGCAATCTTTCTGTAATCATTTATGATAACAGTCCAGATGCACAAAGCATCCCTGAGCAAATAGAAAATGTAAATGTGATCTATAAACATGATCCCAGAAACATTGGAATTGTGACTGCTTATAACTTCGCTTTTCATTATGCAAAGGAAAATGGGAGCGATTGGTTGTTGTTGCTAGACCACGATACAGCCTTGACAGAAGAATACTTTAATTGCTTAGTTTCGCTAAATTCAATTAATAAAGATGTTGCTGCTGTTGTACCGATGATTACATCAGAAAGTGCGCTGATATCACCTGTATTTAGCGATAGATTACGCCCTTTGCAAGGGAATAAACCAGTTGCCGGGATTCAAAACACATCAGTTATGGCAATAAATTCAGGTGCTTTGCTGAAAATTTCGTTTTTAACTGAAATATCCGGATTTAATGAGCAATTTCCTTTAGATTATTTAGATCATTGGTTATTTCATCAAATATATGAAAACGGCTATAAGGTGATGATTCTTGATACAGTAATTGCTCATGAACTATCGGTTATGGATTATGCGAACGTTTCACTTAAACGTTACCAAAGCATTTTAGACTCAGAAATAAGGTTTTATAAAGAATATAAAAAAGATTTGTTACCTGCCTATAAGCGTCAATTAATAAAGCGACTATTAAAGCAGATGCTCTTGGTAAAAAACAAAAAGATTGCAGCCTATACTTTACGTCGACTGGTTTCTGTCTAGAAAGGGTTATAAATAATGAAGATTTCAGTTTGTTTAGCAACTTATAATGGGGCCTCATTTATTATCCGCCAACTAGATTCTGTCTTAAATCAGCTAAATGAAGACGATCAGGTCATTATTGTTGATGATCGTTCAAAAGACAATACGGTTGAACTTATTAAACAAAAGTATGGGAATAAGGTTGAGGTATTTATAAATAAGGAGAATCTGGGAGCAATCAAGAGCTTTGAAAAAGCGTTAGGATTTGCAGATGGTGACGTGATTTTTTTATGTGACCAAGACGATATTTGGGAAGAGGATAAGGTAAGTAAGGTAGTAAACGCCTTTCAAAATGAACATGCTGATTTGGTTGTCCATGATGCATTGGTTGTCGATGGTGATTTACATACAATGAATAAATCTTGGAATGCGTATAATAGTAATAATATTCTTCAAGGTTTACTTGGGAACATTCTTAAAAATGCATTTACAGGGGCGATGATGGCCTTCAAAAAGGAGTTAGTTCCATTATTCCTTCCATTACCAAAAGATATCGAAATGCATGATCAATGGATTGCGATTGTTGCAATGCTAGAGAAGAAAAAGATTGTTTATATTGATGAACCATTAATGAAATATGTTCGCCATGGTGGAAATGTAACGGGAATGCGAAAACGATCATATACGGAAAAATTGTCAGGACGCATCGGGACTGTAAAAGCTGTCCTTCAATATAAAAAAAGTAAGTCTTAAGTATTACTTTTATGTTACAAAACAGAGGGTTGTTTGTCTTTTTTTACACGCTTTCTTATAATTAATGAGGATGATAGGGCGCATTTTGTAATTTTTTGTAGATCAATATTAATGAAGCTGAGGAGATGTCTTTAATATGAAAGGAATCATATTGGCGGGTGGAAGTGGAACAAGATTATATCCATTAACAAAAGTGGTTTCAAAGCAATTATTACCAGTATATGATAAGCCAATGATTTATTATCCGCTTTCCGTGTTAATGTTGGCAGGAATTAAGGATATTTTAATCATTTCAACACCAGAAGATACAGCTCGGTTTGAACAAATTTTAGGTGATGGTTCTGATTTGGGCATGAGCTTTTCCTATAAAATACAGCCACATCCAGGTGGATTGGCACAAGCATTTTTAATTGGTGAAGAATTTATCGGTGATGATAATGTTGCATTAGTCTTAGGAGATAATATTTTCTATGGTCATGGTTTAACGAATCTTTTAAGAAATGCAGCTTCTCGTGAGACGGGCGCTTCAGTTTTTGGATATTACGTTAACGATCCAGAGCGTTTTGGCGTTGTTGAGTTTAATGAGGAAGGCAAGGCAATTTCAATTGAAGAAAAGCCTGCTGAACCAAAATCAAATTATGCGGTTACTGGTCTTTATTTTTATGATAATCGTGTTGTGGATATTGCGAAGAACATCAAGCCATCGCCACGTGGTGAACTAGAAATCACTGATATCAATAAAGCCTATTTGGATATGGGTGAGTTGAATGTTGAATTGTTAGGTCGTGGTTATGCATGGTTAGATACCGGAACTCATGCTTCCCTATTAGAAGCATCCCAGTTTATCGAAACAGTTGAAAAGCGTCAATCCTTAAAAATTGCTTGTTTAGAAGAAATTGCATATAAAATGGGCTACATTACAAAAGATAAGTTATTAGAACTTGCCGAGCCATTAATGAAAAATCAATATGGCCAATACTTGGTTAAAGTAGCGACCCAAGGGACAAAGTGAGGTAAAAGCAAATGAACGTTATTGAAACAAAGTTGTCAGGAGTAAAAATCTTAGAGCCTAAAGTTTTTGGTGACCATCGCGGTTATTTCATGGAAAGCTATAATAAGGAAATGTTTGAAAAACTAGGATTGCATTTCGACTTTATACAAGATAATCAATCCCTGTCTGCACCGGTTGGAACATTACGGGGCTTACACTTCCAATTAAATCCGAAAGCACAAACGAAGGTAGTTCGCTGCGTAACAGGGGCAATCTATGATGTGGCTGTGGATATTCGTAAAGGTTCACCTACATACGGCGAGTGGGTTGGCGTAATCTTATCTGAACATAACAAGCGTCAATTACTAGTTCCAAAAGGCTTTGCACATGGCTTCTGTACATTGGTACCTGATACAACAGTTGCCTATAAAGTGGATGAGTACTACTCACCAGAACATGATGGCGGTATTCTTTGGAACGACCCAGCATTAGGAATTGATTGGCCAACAACGAATCCTATCCTTTCGGAAAAGGATACAAAACATCCAACATTGGCAGAAGCAACTCATCTAAATTTTGTGTTTGAGGAATAGGAGGCAACAACTTATGAAATTGCTAATAACAGGCGGTGCCGGTTTTATCGGCAGTAATTTTGTTCGTTACATGGTAAATAAATATCCTAACTATAATATCGTTAACCTTGATTTGTTAACATATGCCGGGAATTTAGAAAACTTAAAAGACATTGAAAATGCTCCGAATTATAAGTTCGTACGTGGTGATATTGCAGACCGTGAATTTGTGGGTCAATTATTCGAGACTGAAAAATTTGACTATGTAATCAACTTCGCGGCTGAATCACATGTTGATAGAAGTATTACTGATCCAGGAATCTTTGTTCAAACAAATATTCAAGGAACATTGGCGTTATTAGATGCTGCAAAAACGATTGGTGTGAAAAAATATTTACAAGTATCTACGGATGAAGTATACGGGACACTTGGTGAAACAGGCTATTTTACTGAAGAGACTCCGTTAGCTGCGAACAGCCCATATAGTGCAAGTAAAGCTGGTGCTGACTTGCTTGTTCGTGCGTATAATGAAACTTTCGGTTTGCCAGTTAATATCACACGTTGCTCTAACAACTATGGACCGTTCCATTTCCCAGAGAAGCTTATTCCATTAATGATTATTAATGCTTTAAACGATAAAGAGCTTCCTGTTTACGGTGATGGATTAAACGTTCGCGATTGGTTACACGTTGAAGATCACTGCCAAGCAATCGACCTCGTTTTACATAATGGTCGAGATGGTGAAGTTTACAATGTTGGCGGTAATAACGAACGCACTAATATTGAAATCGTGAAAACAATTTTAAAGACATTGGATAAACCAGAGTCATTAATCAAGTTTGTTAAGGATCGTCCAGGCCATGATCGCCGTTATGCAATTGATGCTACGAAACTTCGTACAGAACTAGGCTGGACACCTAAATATACATTTGAAACAGGAATCCAACAAACAATTCAGTGGTATTTAGATAATAAGGAATGGTGGGAGAACATCATTTCTGGTGAGTATCAGGATTATTTCAAATCTCAATATGGTGACAGATTAGAGGTTAAATAATGAAAGTAGTTGTAACAGGAGTACAAGGTCAGCTTGGATATGACCTTGCAAAACAATTGGTTGCTGGAAATCATGAAGTATTTGCTACTGGACGGAATGAATTAGATATTACTGATGAGGTTGCAGTCCACGCATTCATTGAAGAGGTTAAACCTGATGCTATCATCCATTCAGCTGCGTATACCAATGTTGATAAAGCAGAGGAAGATGAAGAGACGGCCTATAAAGTTAACGCTTTAGGGGCAAAATATTTGGCGCAAGCAGCTGCTAAGGTTGGCGCAAAATTGGTTTATGTAAGTACCGATTATGTGTTCAACGGAACCGCAACTGAGCCATATGAACCTGAGCAAGAAACAGACCCTCTAGGGGTATATGGGAAAACAAAGCTGGCTGGAGAAGAATTCGTTCAGCAAAGCTTAAATGAGTTCTTTATCGTTCGTACAGCTTGGGTATATGGGATTAATGGTCATAATTTCGTTAAAACGATGCTTCGCCTCGGTGAAGAACGTGGCGAAGTTGGAGTTGTTGCGGATCAAGTTGGTTCACCAACTTACACTGTTGATTTGGCTGCGTTTATCATTGAGCTAGTACAATCCGAGAAATACGGAATTTACCATGCCTCAAACGAGGGCGTTTGTTCGTGGTATGAATTTGCAGAGGAAATCTTTAAACAGGCTGGAATGAATGTTAAGGTTAATCCGTTAACAACTGACCAGTTCCCACGCCCGGCAGCAAGACCTAGCTATTCGGTGCTTAGTAAAAAGAAAAATGTAGAACAAGGTTTAACGCCATTACGTGATTGGAAAGAAGCGCTTTCAGCTTATTTAGTTGAACTAAATGGATAATTTAAAGGGATATGGTTGAAGTTGATGATAACTTCAACCATATCCCTTTTTTGTAGCTGATGTTCAAAAAATGTACACATATTTTCCGCTAAGGAATGAAACATTAATCAAAAACTAGCGTCTAAAATAATGATGTTTACGTAGAAAATGACGATGTATACATAACAATTTATTAACAATTATTACAGTGATATTGCATTTATTAAATATCGTAATCTAACAAATTACTGATTAAATAATAGTTTCATTGCTGAATAGTCTATGCTATAATCCATTAGGAGTATTTTATCGAAATTTGCAATGTGGTAAAAAAATTAATTAGAAAAAAATTAAGATTTTATAAATAATTACCATTATGATTTAAAAAAATAAGGTAATGATAAAAGTATGGAGGGTCCTTAATGTTGTATATTACTTTGGTCTTGTGTTTTTTAGCTTCGATCTTCCTCACACCGTTAGTAAAAAAATTAGCATTTAAAATTGGCGCGACTGATAAGCCCAATCAACGGAAAGTTCATCTAAAAATCATGCCACGCCTGGGCGGGTTGGCTATTTATATAAGTTTTATTATAGGTCTAGCTATTATTCAGCCTGATCCTAAATTTTTACTACCAATACCTAACGCAAGTCAACATCTTAATTTAGCTATATTTTTGGGAAGTTTAATCATCATTATTACTGGTGCAGTAGACGATGCAAAGGAAATTTCTCCAAAAGTAAAATTATTTGGGCAAATTCTTGCTTCCTTTTTGGTCGTATTTCTTGGTGATATTCGGGTTGAATTTATTAACTTACCATTTGGTGGCGGACAATTAGATTTTGGAATGTTAAGTATCCCTATTACAATGGTTTGGATTGTTGGTATTACTAATGCAATTAACTTAATCGATGGTTTAGATGGCTTGGCAGCAGGGGTTTCTACGATTGCTTTACTTACTATAGCTGGTATGGCGTATGTGATGGGCAACCCATATGTGGTCATTATTGCCTTAATTGCAGCTGTATCAACACTTGGTTTTCTATTATATAACTTCCATCCAGCGAAGATATTTATGGGTGACACCGGTGCATTGTTTCTAGGGTTCTTAATAAGTGTATTATCGCTGTTAGGCTTTAAAAACGTTACATTTATCTCTTTGATTATTCCGGTAATCATCTTAGGTGTACCAATTTCTGATACATTCTTTGCGATTATCAGACGTTTTGTGAATAAGCAACCGTTAACTGCACCTGACAAATCCCATTTGCATCACTGCTTACTTCGTGCTGGTTATTCACACCGACAAACAGTTCTATTGATTTACGCAATGAGTGCCATTTTTGGACTTGCTGCATTTATCTTTTCACAAGCAACTATTCGTGGCTCGGTTTTAATCCTTTTGACGATTATAGTAATTATTGAACTCTTCGTTGAAAAAATCGGTCTTGTTCGTGAAGATTACAAACCACTATTAAAATTATTAAGAGGTCTTAGACCAGTTAATATGCGGGATAAATAAATAAAAGGGCTAATTCATCATGATGAATTAGCCCTTTATTGTGAGTTACAACTGCAATCACTTAAGTAATACTGATTTCTTGATAAAGCAATTCCCCTTCACGTATTTCCGCTTGCCCATTCGTTAACTCCACCATCCAGTCAACAAAGCTTTGCGTTTGTCCTTCCTCAACATAAGTCTCAATTTCCACTTTCTCAAGGTAGTGAATTTCCTTAATTTCGTAAATGGAAGACCTTAGTTCATTCTCAAGCTTGCCCAGCCATGTGTAGTCAACTGTTGTATGCATGATGCGCATGAGCTTTCGTTCGACGATGCCGGTTGCGTCAAGACCTTCTGAGGTGGCTTTTCCGTATGCGCGAATCAAACCGCCTGCCCCAAGCTTAATCCCTCCGAAATATCGGGTAATAACGACTACAGTGTCCTTTAGTTTGCGTTTTTTTAATACTTCTAAAATAGGGACTCCTGCTGTACCGCTAGGCTCACCGTCATCGTTAGCCTTTTGGATTTGGTCATGCTCGCCAATGAGATAGGCAGAGCAGTTGTGTGTGGCATTCCAATTTTGTTTTTTGATGCGTTGGATAAATTCCTGGGCTTGTTCTTCGGTTTCGGCCCTTGTAACATGAGCGATGAAGCGTGATTTTTGAATAACGATTTCATGTTCGCCTTCGCCCTTCACTGTATAGTAATGAGGTAGCATTTCCACCCCTCCAATCTATGTGATTCCAAAGAAATTTCATCAAAAATCATCAGCGGATGACAAAAGCCGAGTGAAATTGATGGGAAATCCAATAAAAAGACAGTTTCTTCCTAGATGATTGTAATAAAATTTGACCTAATAAGAAAGTGTTTTGTGTTATAATTGAAACATTCTGAATAGGTAAATTTTAGGAATATTTCGATAGTTAAACTTCTTTATTTTAGCAGATGGAATGGGAGAATTGTTGTAAACCAGTTATGTTGATAGTTTTTTTGTTTTTACCCTCAAAAAGACCTATAACTATTTCGAACAATATAACAAGCGTGTAAAAATTTCTTTTTCAATAAGCAGATTTGATTTAAAAATTTTGAAGAAGACAATGAGTTAACGGGCGAGGTAGAAAACTCCCAAATCGGATCAGGAACTGCGAATAGATCCTAAAACTTTACAAGAAAAATCGCGATAAGGGGGCGAGGAGAATGACAACAAATATTGTAATTGTTGATGACCATCAGTTGTTTAGAGAAGGGGTAAAACGAATCCTGGAGTTTGAACCAATTTTTAAAGTTGTAGGTGAAGGCCAGGATGGACAAGATGCCCTTACCTTAATTGATACATATAAGCCCGATGTAGTAATCATGGATATTAATATGCCGAATATCAACGGGATAAAAGCTACCAAACTGATTATTGATAAGTATCCAGATGCAAAGATTATTATCCTTTCTTATCAAGAAGATGAGAAAACCATTATGACCGCATTAAAAGCTGGCGCAAGTGGTTATTTATTAAAGGAAATGGATGCTGAGATGCTGATTGAGGCTGTGAAGGTTGTCGTAGCAGGGGGAAGCTATCTACATCCAAAGGTTACTCATAACTTGGTCAATGAATATCGTCGCTTAGTAGCAGCGAGTGTTGAACCTCGAGACGTGAGTCCGCATGCTTTTTCATCAGTTGAGATTAGACGTCCTTTGCATCTATTAACTCGTCGAGAATGTGAAGTTCTGCAACTGTTGACTGATGGGAAAAGCAATCGGGGTATTGGCGAAGCTTTGTTTATAAGTGAAAAAACAGTTAAAAACCATGTTAGTAATATTTTACAAAAAATGAATGTGAATGACCGTACTCAAGCTGTAGTTGTCGCCATAAAGAACGGTTGGGTTGAGGTAAGGTAAGAATACTATTGCTAGAAAAATGGGACTCACTTTTTCATATTGCTATTAAACAGTACTAAAGTCCCGTTATTACCACAAGAATATTATGATAAAATAAAAATCAAAGCAGGATTTTTAAAATATCAAGCGATTTCGTCATAGAAATTATGATATTGCGAAAATATTCACAGAACGTTGAAAATATTATGACATCAACACTCCGTTTGTTTACTATATTTCGCTAATTTGTGAAAATATAGTATATCTTCATGAATGGAGTGAATTGGCCATGTCATCGCTCAGGTTACTATCAGACCAAGATTTGCTAGAAGTTTATTTTAAAGCACAAAAATATAATCTAGAAAAACAATTTATTGAAACGATTTTTGCTGAAATCAAGCTAAGAGGGCTTGTAAGGGGATAAGCAAATTCTATATAACTTTGACAATTACGCTGTAGTGATACAGCGTTTTTATTTTGCTGAAAATAGGACACACCTTAAAAATGCATTTTCATAGGTTATCATATAAAATGGACAATAGACATAAAGTTAGAAGAAAAAGATATAAGGATGGTAAGCAGATAAATGAGAACTGCAATCGTTACGGATAGTACAGCATATATACCAAAAGCGGTCCAAGAACAATTAAAAATAAATATGATTTCATTAAATGTAATTTTTGGTAACGAGGTTTATCAGGAAGAAAAGGAGCTCGGTGCAACAGATTTTTATAGCATGGTGAAAGACCGTGAACTCCCCACAACATCCCAACCGCCTATTGGTGAATTTGTCGAGCTGTTTGAAGCACTTTCAAAGGACTATGATGCGGTTGTTTGCATCCATCTTTCCAGTGGAATTAGCGGCACATATCAAGGTGCTGTCACTGCAGGAACAATGGTCGATGTTAAGGTTTATCCATTTGATTCAGAGGTTAGCTGCATGGTTCAGGGCTTTTACGTGATTGAGGCCGCTAAAATGGCGCTTGAAGGTAAGGATCCAGCGCAAATCGTACAACGATTGGATGAAATGAAGAAAGATGTACGAGCCTATTTTATGGTCGACGACCTATCGCACCTGCAGCGGGGCGGACGTCTTTCAAGCGCACAAGCTCTAATTGGTAGCCTTCTGCAAGTTAAGCCACTATTGCATTTTGTGGATAAGCAAATTGTTCCGTTTGAAAAAATCAGAACAAAGAAGCGGGCGATGAAGCGAATTGAGGAATTATTACGGGAATCTGTTTCAAATAGTGGGCAATACGAAGCGGCTATTATCCACGCAAACCGTGAAGGTGATGCACTTGCCTGGCGAGATGAATTAGCAGAGCAATTCCCAAATGTTGAATTCACGATTAGCTACTTTGGGGCTGTCATCGGAACCCATCTCGGCGAAGGCGCAATGGGCATGGGCTGGTACAAAAAATAAACGCTTTACCGCAGTACAGTGGTGGGGGACAGTCCCCCGCTGCTTTACCGCGTTAAATTATAAGAGATAAAAATTGAATGAGGTGAGGTTTCGTTGCAGCCTTTTGATGTTGTTCATGCTTCTCCTGTCTCTGGCCACAATTTTTCCTTCAATCCAGACCTTCAAAACATGACCTTCGGAAAACAACTTCTATTTGATGATTTACCTTTCACACAATTTGAAATTCAACAGCATATTGATAACGGTTTTATTACATCCAGAAATGGACTTGTCACAAATCGAGGCTCAGTGCAGTGCGTCCGCTGTGGAAATCAAGACTCTTCATGGTTTGGGGTCTTTCCATGTGCCCGCTGTGGCCAAACCTGCACATATTGCCGCAAGTGCATAATGATGGGGCGTATCAGCTCCTGTACTCAATTACTGAGCTGGAAAGGGCCTGTGCCCATTCTGATTAATCAAGAGGGGATTGATGCCAAATCGCTGCTTTCCTGGTCAGGTACGCTCTCTCTAGGCCAGAAACAGGCATCTTCGGCTGTTGCGGCCGCGCTTCTAAAGCAAACCGAAATATTGGTCTGGGCGGTCTGTGGCGCTGGAAAAACGGAGGTGCTCTTTGAGGGAATCAATCAAGCATTAGTAAATGGACTTAGAGTCTGCATAGCCACACCAAGAACAGATGTCGTCCTCGAACTGACGCCACGACTTAAACAAGCTTTTCCGACGATTAGCGTTGCATCACTTTATGGCGGAAGTCCTGACCGACATTTGCTCGCCCCGCTCACCATCGCGACCACTCATCAGCTGCTCCGTTTCTATCAAGCTTTTGACTGTATCATTGTTGATGAGGTAGATGCTTTCCCCTATACCGCAGACGATGCTTTGCAATATGCTGTCAGGCAGGCTAGAAAGCCCAACTCAGCGCTTGTTTACTTAACCGCAACTCCAAATCAACAGTGGCAGAAACGGTGCCGACAAGGCAAGTTAAGCCATGTGAAAATCCCCGCCCGCTATCACCGTCATCCTTTGCCAGTCCCAGAATTTCAGTGGTGTGGTAACTGGAATAAAATGCTTACTAAAAACAAGCGTCTTCCTAAAAACGTAATTCAATGGCTTGAAAGGCGTATTTCATCCGATAAGCAAATTCTGCTGTTTGCGCCTAAAATTGAACTGCTTCAGGTTCTTCTACCCATTCTTCGGGCAGCATTCCCTTCAGGAAAAATCGAAACCGTTCATGCCGAGGATTCTGAGCGGAAGGAAAAGGTCATGAGAATGCGAAACCATGAAATAACCTTGCTTGTGACTACAACTATCCTTGAGCGTGGAGTAACGTTCTCGAATCTAGATGTTGCAGTTTTGGGAGCTGAGGATCAAATTTTCACTGAAAGCGCGCTAGTACAAATAGCTGGACGTGTTGGAAGGAAGGCAAAACATCCAAGTGGTACCATTACTTTTTTTCATTTTGGTAAAACAAACGCAATGGTTCAGGCAAGAAAGCAGATAGTCCAAATGAATAACGAGGCGAAGCAGCTTGGTTTGTTGGACTAGCTCGTCGTTCGTTATGAAAGGAGCTCATAATGATGAAAACGTTGTTCCACAATCCTCGCTGCGCGATTTGTCATGACGAAATATCTCATCAAATCGGTTGGGTTCAGTTATTTTCCGTGGAAGCTGCCACGCCTATTTGCCAAACCTGCCAAGAAAAGTTTGAAGAAATTACCGGTGAAACCTGCAGAATTTGTGGTCGTTCCTTTGAAAATGGGGAATATTTATATAAGACTGGAGAGCTTTGCTTCGATTGTATTCGCTGGGAGGAGACCCCCGAATGGTCTGGCTTGCTTGAACGCAATACATCCATCTTTCACTACAATGACTTTTTGAAAGAAACGTTGGCCAGGTTTAAATTTCGCGGTGATTATGTGATCGTCCACGCCTTTTCATTATTTTTAAAAAGAAAGCTGACAGAACTTAAGCCCAACCTTTTCGTGCCCATACCGTTAAGTGAGGAGCGCCTCTATGAACGAGGTTTTAACCAAGCAGAAGCGTTAATTAAGGAATCTGGCTTTACTCCAACCTGCCTATTAACTCGGCTCCACGCAGAAAAACAATCGAAAAAATCACGGTGGGAGCGGATCCACCTTGACCAGGTTTTCTCGTTAAATCATGTTGATGTGGACGTGAAAAATCAAAACATCCTGCTTGTAGATGACATTTACACGACCGGTTCAACCTTGCGTCACGCTGCGAAAGTTTTAAAAGAGGCTGGAGCTGCTTCGATATCTTCGCTCACCTTGGCCAGAGGGTAAGTTTTCTTAGATGTGTGATTTGTAGCTTGCTTATATAAAAAAAGAACATAAATCACACTCTTGAAAACATAAAATAGGGAAGGTTAGAAGTATTTCCCAAAAAATAACAGGTGCTTGAACTCCGTAATTTCCATTTTACGGTTGTAAAATGAATTACGACCTCATTTTAAAAGCGAAAAATCAGGATTTCCGGTTACTGCTTTGAAAAAATTTTCCAAAAGGGAGGCGTTCGAAAATTAGACACAATTTTACATGGTTTCGGAAGGATTTAACCAGGGCAAAATAGAAATAGTATACATAGTCAAAATCACAAAGCATAGAAAATGATTCGAGTTAAAAGTTGGCAGGTCTAATAGACAAGTTGTATACTCTAATCATAAGCTATGCCATTAACAAAAGGAGGAGTTACTTATGAACTACAACATTCGTGGTGAAAACATTGAGGTTACTCCAGCGATAAGAGAGTATGTAGAGAAGAAAATTGGAAAATTGGAGCGTTATTTTACAGAGACACCAAATGCTCAAGTGCATGTTAACCTCAAGGTATATAGCGACAAGAAGTCTAAAGTAGAAGTAACTATCCCAATGACTCAATTAGTCTTACGCGCTGAAGAAGCAAACGAAGATATGTATGCAGCAATCGACTTAATTGCAGATAAATTGGAACGTCAAATTCGCAAGCATAAAACAAAAGTTAACAGAAAATTCAGGGAAAAAGCTGGATTAACTACTATGTTCAACGTTCTTGACGAAAACAAAGAAGTTCCAGTTGATGAAGACGATCAAGATTTAGAAGTAGTTCGAACAAAGCATTTCGACCTAAAGCCAATGGATAGCGAAGAAGCGATTCTCCAAATGAATCTATTAGGACACAGCTTCTATGTATTTACAAATGCTGATACTCATAATACAAACGTTGTTTACAAGCGTAAAGACGGTCGTTATGGGTTAATCGAAGCCCAATAATATAAGTTTTGCAGAAGGACACAGCCCTCATATTGTTGAGGGCTGTGTTTTTTTGTGTTAAGGCAATTCATGTTATGCATGTTATGCATGTTATTAACAGCAGCTACTATATACGGAACAATAATCACGTTAGCATCCTTTCAAAGTTGTCGTATATTGTCGAAAAGCGGATAAATGGCCAAATTCGTCGGATAAATAGCCATATTTGGCGGATAAACTCCCATAATCGTCGGATAAACGGGCCCAATCGTCGGATAAATAACAATAAACGTCGGATAAACCATTTGACGCACTTCATGGCGGATAAACTATTAGGCCCGCACCGTAACTGTAATATCCACCAATTAATACGAAATCGTCATGGTTATCTAAGCCGTTTGTCATTATAATAATAATGGTATCCTTTAGTAATATACTGTTAAAGAAGCATGCGGTAAAATTCCCGCCAAGGAAAAGAAGGGACGTTCGATAGACAATGAAGCAGGCAGACATATTTTTTGCTTTTTTTAGAGTGGGAATACTTGGATATGGAGGAGGACCTTCCTCAATTCCACTTGTACATAAGGAAGTTGTCGAACGCTACAAATGGATGAGTTCAGATGAATTCAGCGATGTCTTGGCACTTGGAAATGCGTTGCCTGGCCCGATTAACACGAAAATGGCAGGCTATATCGGCTACCGTGTTGGCGGCAAACTTGGCATGATAATTGCCATCATTGCAACAGTTGTACCAAGCATTATTTTAATGATTTTATTATTAACGGTCCTCAATGCCTATAAGGATCGCCCCTGGGTCAGTGGCATGTCGCAGGCGGTTGTGCCAGTCGTTGCTGTCATGCTCGGAACGCTAACTTGGGATTTTGTTAAAAAATCCTCACAGTCAAAGCTGGGCTGGGGTTGGACGTTAGGTTTTATTATCGTCAGTACCATTCTGCTGCAGGTGATTGGGCTACACCCGGCTATCATTATTTTTGCCCTATTACTTGGAGCCCTGGTTTATAGGTCTAAAAAAAACCCAAGTGAAACGGTAAAGAAGGTGCACAGTAAATGATCTACATTCGTCTATTTTGGGCATTTTTTCTGCCAGGAATCCTCGGTTATGGCGGCGGCCCCGCATCGATACCGTTGATTGAGACTGAGGTGGTTGATCGCAATCATTGGTTGACCGTTAACGAATTCAGCGAAGTGCTTGCGTTAGGAAATTCATTGCCAGGTCCAATTGCCACGAAAATGGCGGGGTATATTGGATATGATGTTGCAGGGGTACTTGGCTCAATTGTTGCTATTATTGCCACAGTAGCGCCATCGCTTATCTTGATGATTGCCCTGCTCAGCTTATTAATGAAATTCAAAAACTCTCCGCAAGTTAAAAGGATGACAATGTTTGTCCGTCCCGTTATCGCTGTTTTATTAGGAATTATGACGTACGAAATGTTTTTCTCCGCATATGATCACTCTGGGTGGATTCAAACACTGTTTCTTGCGGTCGTGAGCTTTGTGTTAATGGAAAAAATGAAGGTCCATCCTGCTCTTGTTATCGCTGGAGCATTAGTATATGGTGCTGTGTTTTTATCTTGATTTTATCAAAATAAACCAAATTTACGTCAGCCCTATATGGCTGACGTTTTTTTATAAATTTCGCGCAGGAACATGACGAAACAACATATTTAACAAAACATTCAATATTTCTTCACTACTTTTTCAATACTCAACTTTCATTTAGGGGTTAAACCCTATTTCCGCCGTAACCACTTTTATATTAATAAAAACGTGGTATCTTGGAACTAGATACAGATAAATGATTGCTAGTCAAAATAAAAATTTTTGCTCGTTTGTATACCCGTTGTGGTATATGGAGAAGGGGGAAATTACAATGGCAAATGTAGTTGTAATCGGAGCAGGATTCTCTGGACAAACAGCTGCACTTTACTTACGAAAGGAACTAGGACGTGAGCATGATATTACAGTGATCAACCCATGGCCTAGATTTACTTATATTCCATCATTAGTTTGGGTTGGGATTGGGGCAATGGATCCGGATAAAACAATGTTCGAGCTTGAACCCGTATTAAAGAAACATCATATTCATTTTATTCAAGCATGGGCTCGTGAAATTCACCCTGATGAACAATACGTATTAGTTGAATCAAAGGATGGCGAAAAGAAAAAGGTCATCTATGATTATTTAATCAATGCTACAGGTCCTCATCTTAATTTTGAAGGAACAGAAGGGCTTGGTCCTGATGCAGGCAATTCGCATTCCATCTGTAATATTCATCATGCAAAAATGGCACGTGATGCGTATCTAGAACAAGTGAAGCGGATGGAACAAGGCGAGCACGTAAAGCTCCTAATCGGAACGGGACATGGACAAGCTACATGTCAAGGGGCTGCACTTGAATACATTACTAATATCCACAATGACCTTAAAAAGCGTGTCTTACGCGATAAGGCAAAAATCATGTGGATTTCCAATGAACCGAAATTAGGTGACCTTGGTGTAGGCGGACTTCAAGCCTCTAAATACGGTTATATTATGCAATCAGAAGCGTTCATGAAATCGCTGTTTTCTGAGCAAGAAATCTATTATCAGGTGCAAACGGCGGTTAGGAAGGTAGAGAAGGGTAAGGTACATTGGGAAAATTATGAAGGTGAGTTTGGTGAAACAGAATTCGACTTTGCGATGTTAATTCCGCAATTCCTTGGTACAAAAATTAAATATATTGATCGTGATGGCAATGACATTTCAGCTAAAATGACGAACCCTGGTGGCTTTACATTAGTCGATGGCGTATACGGTAAGAAATGGGATGACTTGAAGGCCTCTGATTGGCCATCAACCTATCAATCTCCAGTCTATGAAAATGTCTTTGCAGCAGGAATCGCTTTTGCGACACCGGGGACTGTCTCGAAGCCGCATGTTACGAAAAATGGTACTGTCATTACGGCAACAACACCACGTACAGGCATGGCGTCTGGTGTCATCGGTAAGATTGCAGCGTTAAATATTGTTGATATGATCAAGGGCAAACAACCATCGCATCATGAATCAATGGCGGCAATGCCGGGTGCGTGTATTGCTTCAATTGGCAAATCAGTAGTGAACGGTTCCGCGGCATCCATCGTGATGTACCCAGTCGTACCGGACTATGAGCGATATCCGGAAACGGGTCGCGATTTGAAAATTACCGATATGGAAGTAGGTCTTGCTGGTGCTTGGATTAAGCGCTCACTGCACACTATGTTCATTTATAAAATGAAAGGTAACCCTGGTTGGAGTGTGATCCCTGAATAAGCGTCGTGAAACCCTTTTACAGTATAGGAGAGGTGAAAGCAAATGGAATTATGTAGAGAAATGAAACCAACAAAACGGACCCTGTTTGTGCGAAGATGCTATAGCTATCAATTCCTGCGATTTGTTTTCTTAAATATAAAAATCGCAAAAACAGCACTATTTCCACCAAAACACTAAGAGTGAGATATGAAGAGAGACTCAAAAAGCGAGTCTCTCTGTTTTTTGTCTGTTGATCAAGGGTGCGTAAGTTACCTGTTTTTATGGATGGGAAGGAAAAGAGGGTACTAAAATGTACATTAGTAACCTAATCCTTTTTTAGATATGTAAAATAGGGCACTAACACGGAGATTAGATATCTATTTTTTAAAAACGCAAAAGAAAAGGGCATTAAGCTAACTCGGTAATATTATGATCCGTTATGCCAAGTCTAGTTTTATCCATAAGATGTCAGTTGGAACGGTTATTGGTAACACAAATCAAGGAAAAGCAACTGAAACTGTCACCAATAGAGGCTATTGGTAACAATTCTTCAGAAAAAGAAAACGAAAGTGTCACCAATAAGGGGTATTGGTAACACTTTTCAAAGAAAAGCCATCAAAATTGTTACTAACTAATAATATATTGAGATGTTCTTCTGGGAAAAATGGTACAAATAAGAAGTGGGAAAGGACTGTGATAGCAAATTGTAATCTGCTTAGCAACCATACCTCACTCATTCATATCCCTCCATAAATAAATAGTTATTTTTCGCAAGGCCGATGGTTTAGGTGTATATTAAAGTTGAATGGCCGGGTTCAACTTTAATAATCATTTTAATGGTTAGCGAAAAAATCCCCATGGGTGATTCCCCCTATGCAAGAAGTGTTTTATTGAAGTTGTGAATAAAATGTGACGTAGTTGGGTCATCGTAGTATTAAATGTCTTTTTAGGATGGTGTTCAATATGAAGGAAGAGCATTTTAAAAAGGTTGTTGAGGAATTTGCTGAAGGAATTGTCATCATGGATGAATTCCGTACTATTTTTTACATAAATCATAAAGCAAACCAGATTACGGGCTGGAAGGTTGGGGAGCCTGTTCCGTATTGCAGTTATTGCCAGCTTCGTGAGGTATCAGACCATGAAGAACGCTGTATTCTGGCCAATGACCATGCTTTGCCCAGCTTCCGATCTCATATTCCTAATTACGTCGATTCAGAAACGGATTTTGAAATGTCGATGAATAAAATCAAAATAGAAGACGAAATATACAGAGTATTAATTATTCGGAATCCAAGTCAAATGAACCAGCAGGAGAAGGTTAAAACCCAGGAGCTGCTGATTCACGAGACGATGCTCGCCCAGGAAAGTGAACGAAAGCGGATTGCCAGAGAGCTTCACGATCACATTGGTCAAAGTGTCTATAGCATATACTTAGGACTTGACGGAATTAAGCGGCATGTAAACAGTCCTGAATACTCAACTCGTTTGGAGAAAATGAATGTGGTGATGGAAGATACCTTGCAATGTCTGAAACGACTAACAAAGGAACTGCGGCCTCAGCTTTACGACAATTTGGGATTGGAATCAGCATTACAATCTTCAGCTGAAGATTGGCGTCATTTATACAACATTCAGCTTGCATTAAATATGCATTTGCCGAATGAACTGAAGTTTGAACATGATGAAGGCTTACATCTGTATCGAATCATCCAAGAGGCGGTAAACAACGCAGTGCGACACGGCAAAGCAACTGCAATTATCATCGATATTTATAAAGTTGATAAAGAGATTTATTTCCAAATTTCAAATAATGGAACCCCATTCGACCTTGAACGTCTGAACGGAACCGGATTAGGAGTTAAGCATATGAAAGAAAGAGTAAACATGCTTAACGGGGACATTAAGTGGATTAGCAATGAGGATGGGGCAAACCGTGTTGAGGGCTACATTATGCTAGCTAACTAAGCTTTTAAAAATAACGATAGATTCTTTACCATTTTCTATGATTTAGGTGGGGAGGGGTTGCACCATGAACGCATTAATTGTTGATGATCATGAAATTGTCCGTGATGGAATGTCTCTATTATTAAAAGATGCCTTTCCGATTGAGTCGATTCTATTTGCTGCAGATGGTCGGGAAGCGATTCAAAAGGCCACCAATTTTCCAGTTGACCTAGTTCTTGTTGACCTATCGATGCCAAATGGACTTGATGGCTTTTCGGCACTGCCGGAGCTAAGAAAGCTTGTGCCAAAGGGAAAGATTATTGTTTTTTCAATGTACGACGAAATCGCTTATCAAAAGAAAGCCTTTGACTTGGGTGCAGACGGCTTTCTTGTAAAAAATCTTAAAAGTGATGCGATTATTAAGTCGATTGATCAAGTTCTACGCGGTAAAAAGGTGGCTAACGAGCAAGTCTGGGAAAGTGATGTTGAAGGGGAAGTATGGGAAACACCGTTCTCACCGCGCGAACAGGAGACATTCATTTTAACGCTAAAGGGCTATACCCAAAAAAATATAGCGCAAACAATGAATATTAGCATTCGCACGGTAGAAAACCATCGCAGAAGTATCAGTAAGAAGCTTGGAACCACCAACAAACACGAATGGCTCGAATATGCCGAAAAACATCAAATGCTGGAGATGTATTAACCATTAGTGCCCTTCGAGTGCTGGAGGATGATGATTTTTTCCTGCAGACATAAACCAACCGCCAATCGCAATCAGCAGCAATACGATCCAAAAGCTCAATTTCCAGGCTGGATTTTTCGGGAAACTTTCAGCGAGAACCCCAATGTCTGGGTGCGCCAAAGTATAGACGGCGAGTTTAACTCCAACCCAACCTACTATCAAAAACGCAGCTGTCTCCAGTCCAGGTCGTGTTTGCAGCAGCTTGGTAAAAAATGTTGCAGCAAAGCGCATTATCACAAGGCCAATTACCCCACCGGCAAAAATCACGATGAACTGTCCACCATCAAGACCTCCGATATTTGCTAATCCAGTGGGTGGAAGAGCCACCGCTAAGGCAACCGCAGCAAGAATTGAATCAACCGCAAACGCTAAATCGGCTAACTCAACCTTTAACACAGTCATCCAAAAATTGCTTTCCTTTGCAGTTTTTTCGTTATGTTCAGCTTTTTCTTGTTTCATGACAAAACGTTTTACAATATGATTAACAGAAATAAAAATCAAGTAAACTGCACCGATTGCCTGAACCTGCCATACATCAGCAAGATATGAAATGATGAACAAAGATAAAAATCGGAATACAAAAGCACCAGCTAGCCCATAAAACAGGGCTTTCTTTCGAGTTGTTTCCGGCAAATGCTTCACCATGATGGCAATAACTAATGCATTATCCGCAGCTAAAATCCCCTCAAGCCCGATTAGCACAAGTAAAACCCAACCGTATTCGAGTAATAAGCCAGTGTCCACGTAATCACACTCCTTGTTAACGTCAGTTTCCCATAGTGTATTTCAATCAGGATTTTTCATACGAGGAAACTTAAGTGACCTATTTGGAGAAATCCAATGAAAATAGGGCACTAATGGTAGTGATTAGTGCTCTAAATTAGCTGCATCCACCAAAATAGGGTACTAATGGTAGTGATTAGTGCTCTAAATTAGCTGCTTCCACCAGAAATAGGGTACTAATGGTAGGTCTTAGTGCCCTAGATTAGTTGCTTCCACCAGAAATAGGGCACTAATGGTAGGTCTTAGTGCCCTAGATTAGTTGCTTCCACCAAAAATAGGTCACTAATAACCACATTAGTGCCCTAGATTAGAGGCGTCCCCCAGAATTAGGGTACTAATAACTAGATAAGTGCCCTAGATTAGTTTCAGCCCACAAAAACAGGGCACTAATCCTCATCGCCCCACAAACACACACAAAAAAGCGGACTGTTGAGAGATAGGCTCCCGACAGTCCGCTTCCGCATCCAAAACTTCTATTCAAATTTACCGTGACAGTTTTTATATTTCTTACCGCTACCGCAATGACAAGGATCGTTGCGGCCGATCGTACTCTTTTTCACAACAGGCTTTTTCTTAACTGCTTCGCCATCTTCCTTCGGATTAACGGCGTGACCTTTTGCTACCTCTTGACGCTGGAGGTTATTGCGGATTTCAGCTTTCATAATGTACATGGCTGCTTCTTCCTCAATTGACTCAACCATAGCCTCGAACATTGCAAAGCCCTCTGATTGGTATTCGTTCAAAGGATTGATTTGACCATAGGCACGTAAATGGATACCTTGACGAAGCTGATCCATTGCATCGATATGATCCATCCATTTTGCGTCAACCGCACGTAGAACGATAACCTTCTCGAATTCGCGCATTTGCTCTTCTGAAAGAATTTCTTCTTTTTCAGCATAACGCTCTTTAACTTTTTCAAAAATTAGATCCTTCATTTCTTGTGGATCCTGGCCTTGGAGGTCAGCAATAGTAATGTCTCCCTCACGAAGCAAATTCGCATGACAGTAGTCAACGATGCCTTGTAAGTTCCATGCTTCTTCATCCTCATTGTCAGGTGTATGAGTATCCACATTACGTGAAATTGAGGCAATAATCATGTTTTGGACAATATCGCGAAGGTTTTCGGATTCCAAAACATCATTACGCTGTTTATAAATAATCTCACGCTGCTGACGTAAGACATCATCATATTGTAAGAGCTGTTTACGGGCATCAAAGTTGTTGCCCTCAACACGTTTTTGGGCTGATTCAACGGCACGCGAAACCATTTTACTTTGAATCGGTTGCGAATCATCCATGCCTAGTTTAGTCATCATTGTTTTCATATTGTCAGATCCGAAACGGCGCATCAATTCATCTTCCATGGAAAGATAGAATTGCGTTACCCCAGGGTCCCCTTGACGACCAGAACGTCCACGCAGCTGATTATCAATACGGCGTGATTCGTGACGCTCGGTACCAACGACTGCAAGTCCACCGAGTTCAATTACGCCTTCACCAAGTTTAATATCGGTACCGCGTCCAGCCATATTGGTAGCGATGGTGACGGCACCTTGATGACCGGCTTCAGCAATGATTTCGGCTTCACGTCCGTGATTTTTCGCATTTAACACGTTGTGGCGAACGCCTTTTTTCGTTAAAAGTTGCGAAATCAATTCTGAAGTTTCAATTGCAACTGTACCCACTAGAACGGGCTGCCCTTTTTTATGACGCTCTGTGATATCCTCAACAACAGCATTAAATTTCCCAGTCATTGAAGCGTAAATTAAATCTGGACGGTCATCACGAACAATCGGACGATTTGTAGGAATGACGATAACATTCATATTATATATGTTACGGAATTCTTCTTCCTCGGTTTTGGCGGTACCAGTCATCCCGGCAAGCTTTTCGTACATCCGGAAATAGTTCTGGAACGTAATGGTCGCTAAAGTCATACTTTCATTTTGAATTTCCAAGCCTTCCTTTGCTTCAATCGCTTGGTGCAATCCTTCACTATAGCGGCGCCCTTTCATTAAACGACCAGTAAATTGGTCAACGATGATAATTTCGCCTTCTTGGACAACATAATCAACATCTAAATGCATGCTGACATTTGCTTTTAAGGCCTGATTGATATGATGGTTTAAGGTTACATGAGAATAGTCGAAGAGATTATCAATACCAAATGCTCTTTCAGCCTTTGTGATCCCGTCTTCAGTAAGCATAACGCCCTTTGTTTTTTCATCGTACGTATAGTCGTCTTCTTTTTTCAAAGTACGGACAAAAGCGTTTGCTTGAATATATAATGCTGTTGATTTTTGTGCAGAGCCCGAGATAATTAACGGAGTCCGGGCTTCATCGATTAAGATGGAGTCAACCTCATCAATTACTGCATAGTGAAGCGGGCGCTGAACTTTTTGCTCTGAATAAAGCACCATGTTATCACGCAAATAGTCGAAGCCATATTCGTTATTCGTTCCGTAAGTAATATCGCAAGCATATGCTGCCTGCTTTTCTTCCTTAGACATTCCATTAAGGTTTAATCCAACAGTTAAACCAAGGAATTCATAAAGCTGTCCCATTTCCGTTGCGTCACGGCTAGCCAAATATTCGTTGACAGTAACCACGTGAACGCCTTTTCCGGTTATCGCATTCAAATAAACAGGCATCGTTGCTGTTAACGTTTTACCCTCACCAGTTTTCATTTCTGAAATATTCCCTTCATGAAGAGCGATCCCCCCCATGAGCTGAACTGGATATGGATATAGGCCTAATACCCGACGTGCACCCTCACGTACGATTGCAAATGATTCAACAAGTAAATCGTCAACAGTTTCACCATTTTGGTATCGGGCCTGAAACTCAGCAGTCTTTTCACGAAGTTGGTCATCAGACAGCTTTTCAGTTTCACCAGCCAATGCTTCAATTTGTCCTGCCAATTTCGTTAAACGTTTTAAGTCACGCTTGTTTTGATCAAATACTTTATTTAAAATTCCAAGCATTTAGTGACGCTCCTTTATTCGATTCAAGAAAACCGTTAATGATATAGGATTCGCCTTAAATAAGCTAAATCCTTTTAAAATAAATCGAGTAATTTCTTACTAATATTATCACTTCCGATATAGGGTGACAACTTCACGGCTGCTTTGATTTTGTAAAGAATGAGTGAACTTTGTGATTAATAGCCTAAGATTCAATTTCTATTCACATTTCAATTCGTGATTTAACAGTATTATTCCAATTGTGGAATTCCCTATAACCTAAGTTAAATATTAACATTACTCCTTTTTGAATGATTATTAATGTGATAACGATGCAATTTGTCAGAATTGAGAAAGTTTTCACAAAATATCCATTGGAAAGTTAACCATATCTTGTAAGATACTATTGTTATAGAGAGATAATATTTTGAAAAGAGGGGTGAGTAAAAATGGCTTTTTGGAAGAGAGGAAAGAAGGGTCCATCTGCGGATAATCCCGAGAGTAAAAAACCGGGATTGTGGCGAAGAATTAAGAATATTGATTGGAAAAATCCAGTTAACCGCTGGAAGTTAGTTGTCGTATTATTATTTGTATTTATTGGCGGTATTAGCTTTGTTGGTGGAGCAATTGCTTACACCAATAATCCTTCCTTCTGTAAATTATGTCATGAGATGGCAGCCGAACATGTAACGTTTGAAAAAAGCGCACATAGTGAGCAAACATGTGTATCATGTCATATTGCACCAGGTAATGTTGAGATGGTTGTTCATAAAATGGAATCATTAAAAGAAGTATACTACCATATTGTTGGTCCGCCAGACCCAATCGTGCAAACGGTTGCTGTTTTGGATGAAAACTGTTTGCAATGTCACTCTATGGAACGAGAAGTCTCACCAAACGGTGACCTCATTGTTGCGCATAACGATCACATTAAGGAAGGTATTTCTTGTATTACCTGCCATAGTGGTGTTGCTCACGCAAAAGTAGTAGAACGTGGCATCAATGATTCTACAACATACGATTCATGGACGACTGCAAACGCTGATAAATTAATGGGCAGTGACAACATGAATCCAAACATGGGTACTTGTATCGATTGTCATAAGCAAGTAAATGAGGGCAAAAAGCCTTGGAAGGATCCATCTTACGCTTTACCTGAAAATCCACATGCAGAAGGACACGGTAAAAAAGAAGATGAAAAGGTAGCGAAAGCTGCAGAGAAAGAAAAAGATAAAGATAAGGAAAACCAGCAGCAATTAGTCCTCAAAAAAGTTAGTGTCCAAAAAACCGACGTCAAGGTGTCGCAAGAATGTAGCACTTGTCATAAAGAGGTAGGTACTCCTGCTAATCACACCAATAGCGATTGGGGACAAAACCATGGCGATGCAGCCATTCAAACACTTGACCAATGTGTTAATTGCCACAGCGATTCTAAATGGATCAAGGTGTTAGGTAAAGAGAATATCAAGGAATTACTAAATGGTACCACTGAAAAAGAGAAATATACACCAAACGCAACAATCGTGAAAAAGGAAGCTCGCGAAAATCCATATTGTAGCTCCTGTCATGAAAAACGTCCGCAAAGCCATGTCGACAGCTACACTTGGTTAACTGGTAGCCATGCAGATAGTGCGCGGACGGATGAAGCAAAGGCTAAATGCTTTGTTTGTCATGATCGAGATAAAGCAATTGAAAGCACAAAAGATGAAGGAAAAACAGAAAACGTAAAAGCCCAAAATGATATCTACTGCCAATACTGTCACAGAACAGGCTTTAAAGGGGAATCATTGTAGTCCATTTCAGAAAGACAGTTTCTCTGAAAAGTGAAAAAAGTTTGTGAATTCTCGTTTGCGATAGGTTGCAGGTAGGCGGAAAATTAAATGAAGACACCAGTGGATTACATAACTGACCCAAAAGTTAAGCGAGGATTACAACGAAATAAAGTTAATCTAAATAGGTTTTTAAAGGTGGTAATCTAATAGGTAAAGATTACCACCTTGCTTTTTTATGTTATTTTGGTATAGAAAACAGCTAGAATTTAGGTTTTTCCAAAAGAATTTAAGTATGTATTGGTTTTTGTTGAAAATCTGTAACAAAGTTCACATTGTGTAAACATTATTGTTTCTGATTTGCCACTTTTGTGTGTTTTTTGTGTGTTTTTCTTAGGTTATCTTTTAAATATCAATATAATTTATTGGGGAGTAATTAGCATCATCTAGAACTTGTTAAAGATAATACAAAAAACACCACTTAGCTTAAACTGTTGATTTAATAGTTTTTCATCACCTTTATGTTTTTTACTGTATCTAGAGTGTAAAATCCAACGGATAAGAATACCACATCTTTTCACAAATTGTCCATTTGGAAAAATCGCTTACTTATTAGATACTACCATTAGAGAGGTAAAAACCATAGATAAAATAACTAGAATACAACAGCAGAAAGGGTGAACATCAGTGGCTTTTTGGAGAAAAAAACAGACCCCAGAAAGTAATCCAGCCGAAAAAAAGCCTGGATTGATCAGGAGGTTAATAAGAAAGATTAAAGAAACGGATTGGAAAGATCCTGTTAACCGATGGAAGTTACTATTCGTGTCATTATTTGTATTTATTGCATTATTAGGGACAATGTATGGAGCGATTGAAGCTACATCAACTCCAACTTTTTGTAAAGCGTGTCATGAAATGGGACCTGAACATATTACTTATTCAGCAAGTGCCCATAGTGAAATTTCTTGTGTACAGTGTCACGTAAAACCAGGTCCGGTTAATACGGTAGTGCACAAGGTTGAAGCATTGAAAGAAGTATACTATCACGTTGTTGGACCGCCAAATCCAATTGCACAGACGGTTGCAGTGGAAAACGAAAACTGTTTACAGTGTCACTCTAAGAACCGCTTAGTAACGGCAACAGGTGATTTGAAAGTAAATCATGGAAAGCATATCGAAGAGGACATTCCTTGTGTTACTTGTCATAGTGGTGTAGCGCACTCGAAAATCGTTGAACGAGGCCTAAACACACAGGAGAATTTAGACAAGTGGACTCCTGAAGTTGCAGACAAGCTTATGGGCAAAGAGTACATGGCGCCAAACATGGGGACATGTATTGACTGTCATACCCAAGTAAACGAAGGTAAAAAGCCATGGGAGGACATTGCATATAGCCTACCTAAGAGCAGCCATGGTAAAGAAGCAGAGCATAAGACAGAAGCAGTTGAGTCCGAAGAAAGTCACCAAAAAACACAAGATACTATTTTGATGGCTGTAGGTAAGCAAACCGCTGATGTAAAGCTGTCAATGGAATGTACAACTTGTCACCAAGAGATTAGTACACCGGAGAGCCACGAAAATGCTGACTGGAATCAAAGTCATGGCAGCAAGGCAATCGAAGAGTTTGATAAGTGTGTTAACTGTCACACAGATTCTAAATGGATTAAAGTCTTTGCCAAACAAGATATTAATGAACTTCTAAAAGGTAACGGCAAAGAAAAATATACAAAAGATATTAATGTAGTAAAAACTGAATCTCGTAAAAATCAATTCTGTAGTGCGTGTCACGCTGAACGCCCGCAAAGTCATGGTGACAGTGATGCGTGGTTAACACAGCACTCTGGCAAGGCACAAACCAGCCAAGATAAAGAAAGCTGCTTAGTGTGCCACGATCGCGCAAAGGTTAAAGAAGGCGAAGTAACGAATGCCCCAACCGATGTTTATTGCGAATTCTGTCACAGAACTGGATTTAAAGGTGAGAAATAACATTTTTATTGGTCAATGGATGTAAACAGGAGGGTCAAAAATGGAAGAAGATCAAAAGAAACAGACCTCCCCTACCAACAAGAATCGCTTCAAGCTTTATAAGTACTTAACCGTTGCGCTTTTTATGCTAGTTATCTTCTTCTCAATCGGGGCAGTAGGAGTAGAAACGACTTCGAGTTCGAAGTTCTGCTCCTCGTGCCACGAGATGAAACCGGAATTTTATACGTGGAAAGCTTCGAGTCACAGTGAGGTGGACTGCGTACAATGTCATATAACTCCGGGCACCGAGAATTATGCAAAAGCAAAAGTTAACGGATTGGCACAAGTGTATAAAAAGGGGACACAAACCTATACGGCTCCAATTAAAATGCCAAATGAAATTCCTGATTCAGCTTGTGAGAGATGTCACAACATTAACAAGCGGAATTTCACGGTGACTGGGGATATCATTATCCCACACGATAAACACAAAAATAAAGATATTGAATGTATTCAGTGTCATGTTGGTACTGCTCATGGTAAGATTTCTGACCGGAAAATGACCTTCCAAACAGATTATGAAAAATGGGATGATAAAACCGGCGAAACTGCAATGAAGGACCAAAAGTTTGTTAAACCAGACATGGATACATGTATGGAATGCCACAAGGCAAGGAAAGTATCAAATGAATGTAGTACATGTCATTCATCTGGAATGGAACCAGAAAGCCATAAACAAGCAAACTTTAAAACATCAGCCCATGGTCAACAGGCTAAAACAGATTTAGCGGAATGTAACTCCTGTCATAAATACATGTCAGATAAGCCTTTAGAAGGATACGAAAAAAAATCTGTCGTTGCTGAATACCTAAGCGATGGTACAGCTGAGGTAAAGAAAGACCAGTTTAGTTACGCAAAGGAAAATACTTTCTGTCAGGATTGTCATAGTAAACGACCTGAGAGCCATAAAGACAGTTTCTTTGGAAATCATGCTAGTCTTGCCAAGCAAAATCAAGAAAACTGTTCAGCGTGTCATGATTTGAAGAAAACAAGCACACCTGGAGAGAATCAAGTAAATTGCTCTACTTGTCACCCAAGTAAGCATAGTCAAAAGAATTGGAAGAGTGGACATCCAGTTCCTGTGGATAATGTTAAAAAACCATCAGAAACTTGTTATAAATGTCACGCTGAGAAAAAATGTACTTCTTGTCATAAGCAATAACTAATTGAATTTTGTCAATTTCAATTTTGTCTGACATCAAGTAAATAACTTAAGAAATTTGAGGTGGATAATGATGGGGGCACAAGAAATGCCGATCACACATGAACCCAACCGTAGTGATAAGCAAGAAAAGATCAAAAACGACAAATTTACAAAGTGGCAGTCTTTTCTATTAATATTTGGAACTTTATTAGTATGTATCGTCGGTGGTTATTTTGTAAGTGATAAGTACCTCTGGGCTAATGCTGATGAGGAACGGATAAATGAACAGCTTGACTATTATAAGGGTAAAGTTGACGCTGAACCAAATGATGCTGAGAATCGAGTAAACCTAGGTTATACCTATTTCGTAAAAGGTGATAACAGCGATGCCATCAAGCAATTAAAAATGGCTGTTGAACTTGATAAAGAATATTTTGGTGCCTATTTTAACCTTGGCTTAGTTTATTTAGATGATGAAAGATATAACGATGCTCTAAAACAAGCTCAAAAAGCGGTTGACCTTGCGCCAAGAAACTTCAAGAGTCATTTGCTAGCTGGAATGACATACCGTGAGCTTAAGATGTACAAGGAAGCTGATAAATCTCTTAAAGAAGCCTTGAAAATTGCTCCAACAAACTGTGATGTTATTACCGAAATTGGTAAAGTTGCTGAAGATCAAGGTAAATATAAAGAAGCAGAAAAATTCTTTAAAGAGGCATTAAGCTTTGATCCACTTTACAAGGCTGCTTCAGAAGGTCTTGAAAGAATCGATGGAAAAACAAAGGACAAAGACAGCAAGTAAAAGGAGATGACAACACTTGAAAAAGAAAACAGTTTATATATGGATGAGCACAATAGTTGTTTTGTCGGTTGCCTTTTTTGCAGTCGTCTACTTCTTTAACCTAGATTCTAAATTAACACCAATTGTTGCTGCTATGGATCCAAAGGAAGAACCTGTATACGCTCAGGCAATCTATGGAGATTTCAACGAACCACTTGCAAAACCAATGGATGTTTCAGTCATTGATGATTTGGTATACGTAAGTGATGCAAAGAGCAAACAAGTGAAAGTTTATGATCAATCTGGAACACCTGTATTCCAGTTTGGTAAAGAAGGAACAAAAGAAGGTGAATTCAAATTCCCTTATGGTGTTGCTGGAGATACAAAAGGCAACGTCTATGTAGCCGATATGTACAATGCAAATATTTCGATTTTTGATTCTAAAGGTAAGTTTATTAAGTACTTCAAGGACGAAGAAAAAGTTCTTAAATCGCCAGGTGGACTACGAATTTTTGATGAAAAGCTTTACGTAACTGACATTAAGGCCAACAAAGTATTTGTCTTTAAGTTAAATGGAGATAAAGTAATGGAAATCGGTGGTCCTGGTGCAGACGAAGGTAAATTCCTTGCTCCAAACGCTGTTACTGTCGATGATGATGGTCAAATCTATGTAGCCGATTCTGCTAATAATAGAGTTCAAGTTTTTGATAAAGCAGGAAAGTTTATCAAAATCATTAACGGCTCTGAAGATGGAAAAGGTGATACGATTTTCCTTAACCCTCGTGGTGTAGCAGTAGATTCAAATGGAGTATTGTATGTGGTAAATAATTTATCTCACACTATTTACGCTTTTGATGAGGATGGAAAGCAAAAGTTTGAATTAGGTGGAATGGGATCTGGAAACGGACAACTTTACCTTCCGAACGGCATGTTTATTGATGAAAGAGGAACGCTCTTTGTCACTGATACTGTAAATCAGCGTGTTGCTGTATTCTACTAATCTTTTTTTACCTAAAAGGGGGTGGTTGAAGCTAAATAGTTATTAATTTATCATACTACCTTTTTTTAGAGAGAAAAAACAGAGAGATTTTAGGGAGGTTTTATTAAAATGGGCAGACTTAAAATAGCATTTACAGCTATCTTAATGCTTATTCTTGTAAGCATCTTTGCAGCTGGTGCTTCTGCAGCAACTACTAATCCGGGTCCAGGCGTTAATGTTGGTAGCGTCGATAACTTCGGTAATGAAAGTACACACAAAACACACGGTAATTTCCAAAACAACACAAACTCTTGTGCAAACTGCCACAGCACGCACAATGGTGAAGATGAAATGTTGTTAATGAAAGATGGCGAATACGAACTTTGTATGTCATGCCATGACGGTACAATGGGCTTCTACGATGTTACAAAAAATAGTGGTGCAGGTACTTTTGATGATTCACACTTAAGTTCTTCTATGCACAACGTAGATGCAGGAATTCAAATTGGTAGCGCACCTGGTAAATTTACAAATAATTCTACAGCTGAATTAGAGTGTTCAAGCTGTCATAACCCACACGGATCTGCAAACGACCGTTTATTGAACGAAACAGTTGCTGGTAAAGCATTTGCAACTTATGCAGTTAATGGTGTTCAAACACCTGCTCCAGTTGGAACAAAAACAATCGCACTTGAATTAACAGATGATCCTGCATATGCAGAACTTAATGCATTAACAGGTACTGGTGGATTAAAAATTACAAAATCAAATGGTCCAAAAGGATCAGTTATCGCTGCAACAGGTGTGAATGATAAAATTCACTATTCTCAATTCTGTGGCGCTTGTCACGATGATTATTTTGCAAAGCGTAATGCAGGTTCTTCAAGCAATCCAATGCCTGGAAAACCAAGCACAGGCTCTGCAATTACTGCAACACATACACATGACACTTATACGCATACTACAAACAGCTCTAGCCAAGGCCGTAGCTGTGCAGCTTGTCACTATGCACATGGTACTGATGTAACAACTATGATCGATGCAGCAGGAAGAAATATCGATGCTTTATTACAAGTTAAAGATGCTAACGGTGTAAACCTATTTACTCAAGAAACTGCTGAGCAATACATGAAAGATGTTAGCGTAAAAGGTTCTTCATTGAAGAAATTTACAAACATGGCTGTATGTTTTGCTTGTCACGGTTCTAGTATTGCAAAAGGTCAGATTGATCCTCAATTCCTTGGTGGAGATGGCCGTCTATTAGGTAGAGCAAAAATTAAATAATTTATATCTCTATCAATTGATTGATTTTTAAAAGAAGATACTCTAATTGGAAAAGGTAACAATGTTCATTGTTACCTTTTCCTAAATCTAATTACCGTAACATATTCACATAACTTTGAACATTACGAGGACTATCTTGATTACCTCCCAAAAAGGTAGCCTTCGTTACTATATAATGAACTGTTTATCCAAAATTCCTTAAAGGAGGTGATGTCTCAACAGAAAGATCAATTGTTTCTACCTAATCAAAAATAGAGAAAAAGAGATTGAGAGAATTTAGGGAGGTTTATTAAAAATGAGCAAGTTAAAATTAGGCTTTTCAGCATTGCTAATGTTCGTTCTTGTTAGCATTTTTGCAACTGCTGCATTTGCAGAAGAACCATTTGTTCCAACTTCAACAAATCCAGCACCTGGTATTAATGTCGGAGATGTTGACAACTTTGGTCAGAAAAACACACACAAAACTCACGGTAACTTCCAAAACAACACAAATTCTTGTGCAAACTGCCACAGCACGCACAACGGTGAAGATGATATGTTGTTAATGAAAGCTGGCGAATATGATCTTTGTATGTCATGTCATGACGGTACAATGGGCTTCTACGATGTAACTGCAGCAAGTGGCGCTGGTGTTTTCAATGAATCACACCAAGACGCAACTATGCACCATGTTGATTCAGGTGTGAAAATTGGCGCAGCCCCAGCTGCATGGCAGAACACTTCAACAGCTGAACTTGAGTGCTCAAGCTGTCATAACCCACACGGATCTGCAAATGACCGTTTATTAAACGAAACAGTTATTGGTAAAGCATATGCTTACAATGTTTCTGGAAAAATGGGTTCATCACATGGTCCATCATTCAGTAAAACGACTGCAATCCCTACAGGTCAACAAGCTATTAAGCTTGTATTAAAAGAAGACCCTGCATATGCAGACATCAATAGCAACTCAACATTATCAGGATTAAAGATTACTAAATCTTTAGGTCCAGATGGTGCAAGAGACAGAATGAACTATAGCAACTTCTGTTCAACTTGTCACGACAACTATTTAGCATCAAGAACAGCTAAGAAACCAAATCTTGACAATGGTGGTAAAGAAGAAGGCGTTTACACACACACTACTAACAGCCATAAGGGTGGAAGAAACTGTGCTTCTTGTCACTATGCACACGGAACTGATAATACTACTTTAATGGATTCTTCAGGTAGAACAACTGCTGAACTAGTAGCAGATGGTGTTATTACTGCAGATAAAGCTGAAGCATACATCAAAGATGTAAGTGCAAAAGGAACTGCACTTAAGAAATTCACTAACATGTCAGTATGTTTCTCTTGTCACGGTGCTGAAGGTTTAGGTGGCCCAGCTGCCGCAGGTCAAAATACTGCTGGTTCTCCTGATACTCCACTTTATATGTATACAGCTCCAGACGGTTCTCAACCTGGATGGGATGGAGTAACTAACTGGAAATCAGCATCTTATGATCCAGCGTTTGCAGGCGAACTTGCTGAAGTTATCGAACACTGGTCTGAGAAATACGGTAACTAAGAAATAACCAAAAACAAGGGAACTATAAATTCGTTTTGTTCCCTTGTTTTTACCTCTAAATATGCTAATAAATTGTCAAAAAATGTTCTTTTTGGATAATCTCAGATAATAGTTATGTTGATATAATAAAAATGTAAATATTAGGTTGGATATTTTTGAGAATAGAATCTTTTATAGAGTATATTTGCACCTTTAAATCGATAAATCACAACCGTTTTTTTACTCATGAACGGTTGTTTAATAATAGAATACATAACAATTATTAACGAAATGTGAATAAAGAAATAAAGATATGTTAAGGTATTTTTCCTTTAAGGAGGTGGTGTATAAAAAGAAGTATTCAAATTTATTAATACCACTAGATTAAAAGAGAAAAAGAGAAAGAACAAACAGAGAGAATTTTAGGGAGGTTTTTTGAAATGAGTAAGTTAAAAGTAGGCTTTTCTGCTTTATTTATGCTTATTTTAATAAGCATGTTTGCGACTTTTGCTGCTGCAGAAGTAACTTTACCATCAAATGTTGGTACTAAAGATAACTTTGGTGCTGATAATACTCACAAAACGCATGGTAACTTCCAAAACAACACAAACTCTTGTGCAAACTGTCACAGCACCCATAATGGTGAAGATGATATGTTACTTAAGAGTGGTGAATATGAGCTTTGTATGTCATGTCATGATGGTACAATGGGCTTCTACGATGTAACTGTAGCAAGTGAAGCAGGTATCATGGACTCACATGATCAAAGTTCTTCAATGCACTCGGTTCAAGGGGAATTAGCAGTAAAATCAGCTCCTGGTGCACTAGCTAATACATCTACTGCAACATTTGAATGTTCAAGCTGTCATAATCCACACGGATCAGCAAACGACCGTTTATTAAATGAATCAGTAGCTGGTAAAGCATTTGCCGGTAACTTCAACGTAACAATTGTAGGTTATACTGAAACTATTACAAAATTAAATCCAGTACCTACTGGTACAGCAGGAATTAAACTTGACTTAGATTTAGATCCAGCATATGCAGATATTAATAATGCTACAGACCTATCTGGACTAAAAATTTATAAATCAAATGGTATTTACAATAAACCTGCTGATGGCTACACACAAGCTCAGGTTTATGATTACAAATTAAATTACTCAAATTTCTGTGGATCTTGTCATGACGACTACTTGAAAAATAGAGAGAATGGTCCAAAAGCAGATGGCGTTCATTACACTCATACAACAAACAGCACTAAGTCTGGTCGTAGCTGTACAGCATGTCACTATTCACACGGTACAGATATTACATTATTAAAAGACACTGCTGGCAAGACTATTGCTGACCTTCAAAAGCCAGTTGTTGATGGTGGAAAAGGTTGGACAGAAGAAGTTGCTAGAGATTACATGAAAGATGTAAGCAAGAGCGGTTCTTCAGCATTAAAGAGATACACAAATATGGCTGTATGTTGGTCTTGTCACCAATCTACACATGCAATTGCTAATACTCCAGGTACAAGCACATATCCAGCATCAGGAGCAGTTCCTGGTGGAGATTATTCAGGTAAAGGTGGAATTAAATAATTCCAAAAAAAGCTAACAAATAGCCGATCTATTTGCTAGCCTAAAAAGTGAACAAAAACAAGGTGACAATATCACTATTGTTACCTTGTTTTTTATTATTATGGCTATTACCCTTATAAATGTCAAAAAGTTTTCTAATCTAGAGATAAATAGAAATTATTCTATTGATATAATAAAAATAGGTGGTAATAGATTATCATCTTAATAATCAAAGAAAAGGTGACTGTAGTGAAGAAAAAAACGAACTATATACAGAAACTACTATCATACTGTGCAATATGGTTTGTTTTTTGGGGTTCTCTCATCCTACCATTCCCTAAAGAAAATATTTTTTTTGCTGAAGGTGGATCATTAACGGAAACTACTACACAAGAGAATGGAACTACTAGTAATACAGACAGTGTAGTGAATGGTGGAGAAATCTCAACTGATAAAACACCTTCTGATTCCGAAACGAATGCAACACAGGAACAAGGACCAATTTCTACTCCAATAACAGAAACCAATGAAACCCAGGTTCAAAATGTCCAAACTACATTAGAGCAAGGTCCTGCATTATTTTCCATAAGTGAAGCAAATGGAATCAGGCCAGTAGTTACAAGTATTGAGCTAATGGCATATGATAGTGCCACTTGGGAAGCTGCAGTATTAGATACCATTCCACCGCTAGATTTAACGGAACCACAAGGTCAATCGTTAGATCTTAGATTAGCTGCAGGTCTAAGTAAATACGAACCAGAAACTGATAAAGCACCAAACGCTGATAATTATTTACCAGCACAGGACTTAACAAATGTAAGACTAAATTCAACTTTCCGTATTAAGATTACTGAAGCAGGTACGTTACAAAATTACGCTGAACCATTAATTGTGCTTCCTGCAAATGAAACCGATCTTAGTAAGAAGGTTGCTTTAAAAATTGTTCCAAATGATGCAGGCGAAGAATTAACCAAAGTTGGTAATGAATATGTTATTACTTTAGCCTTGCCTGAAGGTCAAACCTGGAGTGCTAGAACAACATATAAAGTTTATGTTAATCCTGAGATAAAAAATGACCAAGGATTAAATATTACTCCTAAGGCGTTTAAATTTACAACACGTCCTGAGATACATTCAGTTGATATTCATGGAAGTCTTGGAATGAATACGAATTCTTGTGCTAATTGCCATAGTACCCACAATGGTGACAACGCAAATTTAATTGGTGGTACAGTCCAGGATGATCAAGGCGAGTATTTATGTATGGCCTGTCACGATGGGACAGTTGCTTCAGCTATGCCAGAATATGATTCTGACGCACCTCATTTTCAAAGCCATCAAAATATTAAGGATGAGGGCGAATCCTGTGCAAGCTGTCACAACCCTCATACTGCTTGGACAAAAGAGAATCCTAATAAAATCAAGGATAAATCTGGTACAGTCTATAATTACAAAAAGAATCTTGGTTTAGCAACTGACTTCAATTTGTGTTTAAGATGTCATGATGGAGTAAAAGGTAGCAACATAAAACAATTTTATGAGGATCCAACGCTGCTTTATTATTCTGGTCATAATATGACTGCAACAGATGGCAGTACGGCAGCCGATGGAACACCTTTAAAGGGACAATTGGCTTGTGCGGACTGTCATGAAACTCACGGTAATTCCGACTCTGTTTATTCGTTAAAAGGCAATTTGGGCAATATCAAGCGAGATACCGGAGATATTTTCCCGAAAACAGTTGGCACCGAATTTACGGCAGAAATGGAACGAGATTTCTGTACGAAGTGTCATTTCACACCTATTGATGGTACTAAAAAGGCGATTGAGATGTATGGAAATACCGCTCAATTCGATGATTCTCTTTACGGTCATAGACCGGTCAGGGATGCAAGTGAGAGATGTTCGTTCTGTCATAGTCCTGTAATATCATCAGATTTTAAAGAAGAGTTACGAGCAACTGCTCATGCTCCTAGAAAATTAGATGAATAGTTTTTAAAAAAAGCTGATTATAAGTTCGATTATTTTGAACTTATAATCAGCTTTTATTTAATTAGACTTTATTTTAAAATAGCTAATCCAAAGTACTTTATTAGATTTTTATATTGACAGTTGCTGAAAATTCCCGTACATTAGTATTAATATCATATTTCCTTTTAAAGGGGAGTAGCTGGACAGTAAAGTCGTCATTCCGAGAAGCGCATGTTTCTCCGGCTTTATTGGCAACGTGACGTTGTAAGCGAGACCTTTACTTGTAAGAGTAAAGGTCTTTTTGTATTTTTAAGACCTTTACCGCATCTTTGGTAGGGGTCTTTTTTGTTGCCGCAGATGGATATGACGGAAACTTACTTTTAAAAGGAGGATTTCTTTTATGGAATTATCATTATTATTGGAGTACGGCTGGGTATTAATTGTTTTGGTTGTATTAGAGGGACTGTTAGCTGCAGATAACGCATTGGTACTGGCAATTATGGTAAAGCACCTGCCGCTTGAAAAACGTAAAAAAGCATTATTCTATGGCTTAGCAGGAGCATTTGTCTTCCGTTTCGTTTCATTATTTGTGATTTCATACCTTGTGGATGTATGGCAACTTCAGGCTGTAGGTGCCTTGTATCTTCTGTTTATGGCCGGGAATCATATTTTTCGAAAACTGGTTAAATCTAAAAATGATGAAGCAGAAGAACATAAGCAGAAGACTGAGAAAAAAGGATCAAGCTTTTGGACGACCGTTTTAAAGGTAGAAGTCGCTGATATTGCATTTGCAGTTGATTCAATTCTTGCAGCTGTTGCTATGGCAGTTATGCTACCAGACACACCGTTACCTAATATTGGCGGACTTGATGGCGGTAAATTCATTGTTATTTTCGCAGGTGGTATGATTGGTCTGATCATCATGCGTTTTGCTGCTAACTTGTTTGTTGATTTATTGCACAAGCGTCCAGGGCTAGAAATTGCGGCGTTTATGATTGTTGGCTGGGTAGGTGTCAAGCTCGCTATTTATACCTTGGCCCATCCTGCACTTGGCGTGTTAAGTGAAGATTTCTCGCACTCCATGCTTTGGAAAGTGACCTTCTATGTTGTGTTAGTCGGAATTGCCCTTGGTGGTTGGTTATTCTCAAAAGAAAAACCAGCATCAGCTGTTGCGGCAACATCCGAAAACGAAACGAATGCCATCTGATTTTTTTAGGAACATAGTTGATTGGAGCGGAGGGCACGGAGACTCCTGCGGGAGTAAAGGGCATAGGGAGACCCCACAGGCGCTTTGCGCCGAGGAGGCTCCCTGCACCGCCCGCGGAAAGCGAAGTGCCCGGAGCGGAAATCAACTGGCGAAAGAATAATAATATTGAAACCTTTTCGTCATTCGTTCGTACAAAATAATTGAAGGTTTTTAACCATGGGGGCGAAATGCCCCTCATCCCTATTTCGAAAATGAACTAAAAAATAAATGGAGGTATTCAACTTGTTTTTTCACCCGATGGACTTTTTGATTTTAATTGCATTTGGGATTTCGCTTTGGGCACAATTTCGTGTTAAAGGAACATTCAACAAATGGGTCGAAGTGCCAACCAGAACGGGAGCATCAGGAGCAGAAGTAGCTCGGGCGTTGCTTGACCGTAATGGCTTGTCACACATTCCAATTGAAGTGGTGCGCGGCACACTGTCAGACCACTATGACCCGATTCATGGGGTGGTCAGACTATCAGAAGCCGTTTACTACGGTCGATCTATATCATCTATTTCTGTAGCAGCCCACGAAATTGGACATGCTATTCAGCATAAAGAAGGCTATAAGGCATTAACGCTACGACACAGAATGTTTCCTGCAGTTAACATCGCATCAGGAATTGCACCATTTCTGTTAATTGGCGGATTTCTATTTCAAGCACTATCGCTTATCGGTCTAGGGATCATCTTTTTCTCGGTTGCGGTTGCATTTCAATTGGTTACTTTGCCAGTCGAGTTCAACGCTAGCTCTCGTGCACGCAACTTAATGATCGCTGAAGGTTTCTTGTACAACGATGAAGAGAATGGTGTTAAAAAAGTATTAGGGGCAGCGGCGTTAACTTATGTTGCTGCAGCGCTTATTTCCTTGCTTGAATTACTAAAATATGTCATGATTTTTATGCAGGGAGACGACGATTAATCGTATATAATTTGAAAAGTGTCTGGCTCCTGGTATGAACACCAGCGTCTTAACATTTTTCGATACACTCAGGAGGTGTACGCCTTACATTTGTAGGGCCTTATTTTGATAATAACGAATCTTGTTTTATTTGCAGTTTTAATTGCATTTTCCGGCTTTTTCGTCGCAACCGAATTTGCGATTGTAAAGGTCCGAGGGTCAAGGCTTGATCAATTAGTAGATGAAGGAAAAAAAGGTGCTCTTGCCGCTAAGGACATAACGACCCATCTTGATGATTATTTGTCTGCTTGTCAGTTGGGGATTACCGTAACATCTTTAGGACTTGGTTGGTTAGGAGAGCCGACAGTGGAAAGATTATTACATCCACTGTTTGAAGGTTTGCACTTAGATTCGTCGATATCAAGTGTATTGTCGTTTATCATTGCCTTTGGTGGTGTAACCTTCCTTCACGTAGTAGTTGGTGAATTGGCGCCAAAAACATTAGCGATTCAAAAAGCTGAAGCGGTCACATTAGCAGTTGCAGGGCCGATTAGATTGTTCTATAAACTAATGTATCCGTTTATTTGGGTGTTAAATCACTCTGCTCGTGCAGTTACAGGACTATTTGGTTTAAAACCAACCTCAGAGCATGAATTAGCTCACTCTGAAGAAGAATTAAGAATTTTACTTTCAGAGAGCTTGGAGGGCGGAGAAATCAATCAAAGCGAGTATAAATACGTGAATAACATCTTTGAATTTGACGAACGCCTTGCTAAGGAAATAATGGTACCGCGAACTGAGATTGTCAGCTTTGATATTGAGGATGACATAGAAACAATTAAAACAATTATCCAGCAAGAGAAATATACACGATACCCCGTCGTCGAGGGCGATAAGGACAATATCCTTGGTATGATTAACATAAAAGAGTTACTTACAGCAAGCTTGAAACGCGAGGATTTTGAAAATGAATTACAGTTGCAGTCTTTAGTAAAACCAGTAATTCGAGTGATTGAAACGATTCCAATTCACGATCTCTTAGTGAAAATGCAAAAAGAAAGAATTCATATGGCGATTTTACTAGACGAGTATGGCGGTACTTCGGGGCTAGTCACTGTTGAGGACATTCTTGAAGAAATCGTCGGTGAAATTCGTGATGAATTTGATGCAGATGAAGTCGCTGAAATTCGGAAAATCGGGCCAAATCATTATATTTTTAGCGCCAAAGTCTTAGTTGACGAGGTTAATGATACATTAGGTACTAATCTTTCTGAAGAAGATGTCGACACGATTGGCGGATGGTTCTTAACTCGAAACATTGATGCCAAGCTTGGTGATGAAATGGAAGCGGAAGGTTATATTTTTAAAGTCAAAGACATAGACGGCCATCATATTTTATTTTTAGAAGTTAAGAAGCAAGGATAACCCCCTTATAGTGGCAGTTCTAAACCGATGTGTTTAGAGCTGCTTTTTTTGTCTAAAATCTTGATATCTTTACCTAAGCTAGATGAAAACAGTATAATAATAAATAACATTTATTTGAGGTGAATTGGCAATGGAATTAGCGGACATTCGCAATGAATTGGAAAAAACAGCTAAGAAATTAGCGGGTTTTAGGGGGTCTCTTTGACCTGGAAAATAAAGAAGCGCGAATTGCTGAGCTTGAGGATACAATGCTACAGCCCGGCTTTTGGGATGACCAGCAGGCTGCTCAAACTGTAATTAGTGAATCGAATGCCTTGAAGGATCAGGTTCATGTTTTTTATGAACTTAACGAATCCTATGAGGATCTTGAAGTGACCTATGAGTTAGTTAAAGAAGAGGCTGATGATGAGCTTCGTGAAGAATTAGAAACAGAGTTGGGCGAACTGACAGAGCGCTTGAGCAAGTTTGAACTCGAGCTTTTATTAAGTGAACCTTATGATAAAAATAATGCTATTTTAGAGCTTCATCCAGGTGCGGGTGGAACAGAATCACAGGATTGGGGTTCAATGTTGCTCCGGATGTATACGCGCTGGGCCGAAAAGAAGGGCTTCAAGGTCGAAACGTTAGACTATCTACCTGGTGATGAGGCAGGGATTAAGAGTGTTACCTTAGCAATTAAGGGCCATAACGCTTACGGATATTTGAAAGCTGAAAAGGGTGTCCACCGTCTTGTGCGTATCTCGCCATTTGATGCATCTGGGCGTCGACACACCTCCTTTGTATCGTGCGAGGTGATGCCGGAGTTCAATGAAGAAATTGAGGTTGAAGTTCGCACTGAGGATTTGAAAATTGATACGTATCGTTCCACAGGTGCTGGTGGTCAGCACATTAACACGACAGACTCAGCTGTACGGATTACGCATTTACCGTCCGGTATTGTCGTAACTTGCCAATCAGAGCGCTCGCAAATCAAAAACAGGGAAGCTGCGATGAAAATGCTAAAAGCAAAGCTCTACCAACGTGAAATTGAAAAGAAAGAGGAGCAATTAGCGGAAATTCGCGGTGAGCAGAAGGAGATTGGCTGGGGTAGCCAAATTCGCTCATATGTCTTCCATCCCTATTCAATGGTAAAAGACCACCGCACTAACACCGAGAGCGGCAATGTTCAAGCTGTCATGGACGGTGACATCAATCAATTTATCGATGCTTACTTGCGCTCGAAACTGAATTAATTTTGTTTTAAAAGGCCTATGCGATTTATGGGATTGCATAGGTTTTTTTGAATAAATTTACCGAGGAGAAACATCTATGAAAAGACGTCAGGAAAGCTTTGCGGAAAACTCACTTATCGCAAAAATATTTGAATATATATTCGTTTTAGTTGGATCAGCGTTCGTCGCCATTTCCTTTAATGTCTTATTGCTTCCGAATCGGATTGCATCGGGTGGTGTGAGCGGTATTAGTACGATTTTATATGATGTACTTGGCTGGGAACCAGCGTATGTGCAATGGGCTTTAAATATTCCGTTGTTCATCGCGGGTGTTCTTTTGCTTGGTAGGCAATTTGGGGTAAAAACACTGGTTGGAACAGTGTTCCTGCCATTTGTTGTGTTTCTGACAAAGGACTGGGCCCCTTGGACAACGGACCCGCTTCTTGCGGCAATTTTCGGCGGTGCTATGGTCGGCCTGGGGATTGGTATCGTATTTAGGGGGAGAGCATCGACTGGCGGAACGGATCTTGCAGCGCAAATTATCCATAAATATAGTGGATTGTCACTCGGGACTTGTGTAGCCCTCATTGACGGACTTATAGTGTTGTCGGCAGCACTTGTTTTTAATATCGAGAGCGGGTTGTATGCACTTTTGAGTTTGGTTGCTACTAGTAAAACGATTGATCTTGTTCAAGTGGGGCTAAGTTTGTCAAAAATGGCAATGATTATTACAAATAATGAAGATGAAGTTCGACAAGCCATCTTGAAAAAAATGGACCGAGGTGTGACAAAATTAGTTGCACATGGTGGATATACCGACAATGAACGACCGATTTTGATGTGTGTCTTTAATCACACAGAGTTCACAAAGTTGAAACAATTAGTCAGAAGCATTGACCCGACTGCGTTTGTCATCGTTATGGAGGCATCAGAGGTTTTAGGAGAGGGTTTCAAAAGGACATAAAATTGTTATAATATCTGTGAGATGTATCATTGACTTTCAAGGGGGATTTAGGGAATGAAGAAGAAGTTATTAGGCCTATTAATCGGAACTTCAATCGTACTTGCTGCCTGTGGCGGTGGCGGAGACGATACAAAGGATACTGCGAGCAGCAAGCCAGATCCTGAAAAGTTGTTCCAACAAAAATGCTCTAGCTGTCATGGAGCTGACTTGAAAGGTGGCGGCGGTGGAGCCTTCCCAGATTTAACTCAAGTTGGATCAAGACTATCTAAAGACGAAATTGAAACGGTTATTGTAAATGGCCGTAACGCAATGCCAAAAGGCCAGTTAACTGGCGACGATGCTAAAGCAGTAGCTGGATGGTTAGCTGAGAAAAAATAATTACATAAAACGTCTTGGGCATTATGTCCGGGGCGTTTTTTCATTGCCGTATAACTGTAGGAAGTTTGTAGGAATTTTTTTAAGAACTAACAGTGTGGATTATTGGCGAATTTTGTCGACTAAACTATAATAAAATTGGTTATATATTGGAAAAACCCGTTGAATCTAAGCTAAGACAAAAGCACTATTTGCAACAAATTATTCCTGAAATAACATTTATGATACGAAACTGTAATATTTTTTTTCATCAATATGACAAATGATAATGTTATAATTAGTTGTGTTGTCGGACTTAGTATTATTTTGCTGTAATATGTTTAAATACGTTGGTGTTTGGATTTTGAAAAAAATAAAAATTTTGTCGAATAGGCTTTTTTATATAGAAAGAGAAAAGAAGGCTCCTATGACATACTTAGACTAAGGTGATATAAATGATTGAAATGCAGGATGTATACAAAAAGTACCCGAACGGTGTAACGGCCGTTAATGGGATTAGTGTGCAAATTAAGCAAGGTGAATTTGTTTATGTCGTTGGTCCAAGTGGTGCAGGGAAATCTACATTTATTAAGATGATGTACCGTGAGGAAAGACCAACAAAAGGCGACATTATGATTAATGGTGTAAACCTCTCAAGAATCAAAAATAGCAAAGTCCCGCTATTGCGTCGAAATATTGGCGTCGTTTTCCAAGACTTTAAGCTTTTGCAGGGTTTAACAGTGTATGAAAATGTTGCCTTCGCGCTGGAGGTTATTGAGGAACAACCGAAGTACATTAAGAAGCAGGTTATGGAAACGTTGGATTTAGTTGGCTTAAGGCATAAATCAAGAATGCTACCGTCTGAGCTTTCAGGTGGGGAGCAGCAGCGTGTTTCGATTGCAAGGTCTATCGTCAACGCACCAAAGGTTGTCATTGCTGACGAACCAACAGGTAACCTTGACCCCGATACATCTTGGGAGATAATGAACCTCTTTGAGGAAATTAATACACGGGGCACAACCATTGTCATGGCAACGCATAACCGTGAAATTGTGAATACGATTAAGAAACGTGTTATTGCCATTGAATCAGGTAAAATTGTCCGTGATGAACAGAAGGGTGAATATGGCTATGAAAATTAGGACAATTCGCCGTCATGTAAGAGAAAGCTTAAGGAGTATAGCTCGTAACGGCTGGATGACCTTTGCTTCAGTTGGTGCTGTCACGGTTACACTCTTACTTGTCGGTGTATTTTTCGTGATTATGATGAACCTCAACAATGTTGCAACATCCATTGAAGAGGATGTTGAAATTCGTGTCCACATTGATGTGGCAGCTAATAAAGAAGATCAACAAGTCTTGAGGACACAAATAGAACAAATTCCTGAGGTCAAAAGTGTAAAGTTCTCCTCAAAAGAAGATGAGCTACAGGGTATTATCAAAAGTCTTGGAGAAGAAGGAGAAGCCTTTAAGCTGTTTGAACAGGATAATCCCTTAAACGATGTTTATATCGTAAAAACGAAAAATCCAGTTGATACAATGAAAACGGCAAAAAAAATCGAAAAGCTTGAATTTGCTGCCAAGGTTAAATATGGACAAGGCGAGGTTGAAAAGCTGTTTGGTTTTACCAAGATTAGTCGAAATGTTGGCTTAGCATTAATTGCCGGCTTGTTATTTACAGCGATCTTTTTAATTTCAAATACAATCAAAATTACCATTGTGGCTCGCAGGCGTGAAATTGAAATCATGAGACTTGTTGGTGCAACCAATGCCTTTATCCGTTGGCCATTCTTCATTGAAGGGCTATGGTTAGGTATTCTTGGGTCAATTTTGCCAATTATTGTTGTTGGAACGGGATATTTCTACGTTTATGACTATTTAAAACCGAAGTTGGAAGACAACTTCATCCAACTACTGGAATTTTCACCATTTATTTTCCAAGTGTCAGGTTTACTTCTGTTAATGGGCGCGTTAATTGGTGTATGGGGAAGCTTAATGTCTGTCCGTAAGTTCCTAAAAGTGTAGTTTTGGTTTAGAGGAGAACCAACCATTTAATTGTTGATTAGCATTAATTCGTGTTGATTGTGTATTACATCACGCAATGAAATTTATAAAAAGGAAGCTTAGCGGATTCCAGTTCAGGTTATTCGCTAAGTTTCCTTTCCGTGTTTGCGTGATGTTACTTTTACATAGAGAGAGAAAAAGGGGGAATCGGAGCTTGAAACGCACAGTGTATACAGTATCAATCGCAACAGCATTACTTCTTGGAACCGTCATACCAGGGATCACAGCAGACACTGCATCTGCCTCTAAGTTAACCGATTTACAAAAGCAAAAAGCTCAAATTAATCAACAGAAGTCAGGTGTCAATTCAGAGTTAACCGAAACCAGCGAAGAAATGAATACAGTTAAAGATGAAAAAGAATCTTTAACAGCAGAGATGAAACGAATTGATTTAGCAATTGGTGACACCAATCTTAAAATGAATGAAAAGTCGCAGGAAATTGAAGTAAAAAAGGGTGAAATTCAGCAGCTTCAAACAGAGGTTCAACAAATTTCAGACCGAATCAATAAGCGCACTGAATTATTAAAAGATCGTGCCCGTTCGTTCCAAGAAAATGGCGGACGCGTCACATATATAGATGTGTTAGTTGGGGCGCAAACCTTCGGTGATTTTATTGATCGTGTTGGTGCACTAGCAACGATTTTAGAGGCTGACCAGGGTATATTGCGTCAGCAAAAGCAGGATAAGCAGCTTTTAGAAGCAAAGCAAAAGCAAGTTGAAACTGATTTAGCTTCCCTTGAAAAGATGTATCAAGATTTAGAAGCAATGAATCGCCAATTTGCAGAGCAAAAGTCTGAAAAAGACCAAGTCATGGCTGCATTAGTGGAAAAAGAGGGGAAAATTAACGAAGAAATGATGGCGTTGGAGGAACAGGCATCCATCTTAGCAGCTCAGCAAGCAGCGATTCAAAAGGCGATTAAGCTTGAGGAGCAACGCTTGGCTGACGAGGCGGCAAAAGCTACACAACCACCGCAAGGGAATAATGGCGGTGGCAGTACTGGTGGAGCAGGCGGTGGTTCTGCACCAACAGTATCGAACGGTTATTGGACAAGACCTGCAGTTGGGCGAGTTTCGTCCGGATTTGGATATCGTGAAGGTGAAAACCACAAAGGAGTTGATATCGCTAATTCGGTGTCGGTTCCTATTGTAGCTGCAGCAGATGGTATTGTTCTTAAATCCTATTATTCTTCTAGTTACGGAAACTGTATTTTTATTACTCATTATTATAACGGTCAACTCTATACAACTGTTTATGCACACATGAGCAGCCGTGTCGCTGGTACTGATGCAACAGTACGAAAAGGTGATGTTATCGGTTATATGGGTAATACTGGTCAGTCCTACGGGCAGCATCTTCACTTTGAACTGCATGTCGGTGAGTGGAATTCGGCTAAATCAAACGCAGTTAACCCATTAAGCTATATTCCAATGTAACATAAATTATTATCTCCAAGAGGAGGTGCGATGATACGCACCTCCTCTTTTTTACGTTAAAGCGATGGGGGACAGTCCCCCATCGCGTTAGTGCGCTATAGCGTGGTCATAACTTGTCCTCTGTGTTCATATATTTGTATGGACATGGACATCGCACTATTCGTGTGGTGTTTTTTTGAAATCACGATACGAAGTCGGCTACGAAGGCGACTTTTTCTAAAGTGAATAGGAGGATGAGGATGAGCCGAAAGTGGACAGCTCTAATATTAGCAGGGTCGCTATTAACAGGAGCGGGTGGGACTTATGCTGGCATGTCTTGGTGGGAGAGTAGGCAAAACCCGAACAATGCCACTGAAACGAGTAAACAGGGACAAGCGGGCAATTCATCGGAGGAAAGTGCAAGCGAGTTGCAGAAGGTTTCGCAAGCCTATGATCTAATCAAGAATCGCTATGTTGAAAAAGTGGAGGAGGACACTCTTGTCGAAGGGGCTATTCAGGGGATGCTCTCAAAGCTTGAGGACCCATATTCTGTCTATATGAATGAGGAAACGGCTAAGCAGTTCAATCAAACACTCGAATCATCGTTTGAAGGAATCGGTGCTGAGGTCTCAAGTGTTGATGGAAAAATTGTCATCGTCTCCCCGTTCAAAGGTTCTCCAGCTGAAAAGGCTGGCCTAAAGCCAAACGATCAAATCCTCAAGGTTGATAACGAAAGTGTTATTGGTTTGGACCTTTATGAAGCAACGCTTAAAATTCGTGGCGAGAAGGGCACGAAGGTAAAGTTGGAAATTCAACGTGATGGTTTAAGTAAGCCGCTTAAGGTGGAAATTAAGCGTGATGAAATTCCGCTTGAGACAGTCCACGGAGAAATAAAGGAGCAAAATGGCAAACAGGTTGGCTACATTGAAATCACGACCTTCTCAGAAAATACGGCAGATGATTTCAAGAAGAAACTTAAAGCATTTGAAAAAGAAGGCATCGACGGTCTTATCCTTGATGTTCGTGGTAACCCCGGAGGCCTGTTGGTCAGTGTCGAGCAGATCCTTCGTGAGCTGGTAACTGATAAAAAGCCATATGTGCAAATTGAACAGCGTAACGGAGAGAAGCTTCGTTATTTTTCCGAGCTAAAAAAGAAGAAGAAATATGACATCGCTATTTTGATTAATAAGGGCAGCGCCTCCGCGTCGGAGATTCTTGCAGGTGCCTTAAATGAAGCTGAAGGATATGCCTTAATTGGTGAAACGACGTTTGGGAAAGGAACAGTGCAACAGGCAGTTCCAATGGGTGATGGCAGTAATATTAAGCTGACTCTTTTTAAATGGTTGACACCAGATGGCAATTGGATTCATAAAAAGGGTATTGCGCCAACTGTTGAGGTTAGTCAGCCTGCGATGTATCGGACCCAGCCGCTCAACCTAGAAGAGCCGTTAAAACTCGATATGAACGATGAGCAGGTCCAACATGCTCAAGAAATTTTGAAGGGGCTCGGTTTTTCACCAGGTCGGACAGATGGCTATTTTAGCGAAAAAACCGAGACAGCCGTAAAAGCCTTTCAACAGGTCAAAGACTTAAAGCCAACTGGAATCATTGACGAGAAGACAGCATCCAATTTAGTAGAAGCTATCCGTGCCGAGCTGCGCAAGGAGAAAAACGATTTACAACTGAAAACGGCACTAAAGTATGTAAGTAAATAATGTCGTATTTTGAGATAAATAAATTGTTGAAAAATTCAAACTATTATTTTATGATGAGATTAACAAACCGATGACAGCAAATTCCTTGCTGCATGCCCGGATTGATTTTTCTAAAATTGAAAGATGAAAACTTGACATTGTTCACTTGATCTTCTGGCACGAGAAGACAAGCCATGAATAAGAGTCAGTAAGCCTAGCAATGTGAAGTCAGCATTGTTGGATTTACTGACTCTTTTTTACTTAAAAAGTAGTTTGAGATATGTGGTAAGTTGAATCAATTAACAGAAAATTATGAAAAAATTACAATTTTAGGAGGATTTTTAATGATGAATTTTGAATTAACAGAAGAACAACAAAGTGTGCAAAAAATGGTGCGAAGATTCGTAGATAAGGAAATCATCCCTTATATTCAGGAATGGGATCGCAACCATGAATTTCAACCAAGCATCATGAGGAAATTAGCCGAATTACAACTTATGGGCGTTTGTATCCCGGAAGAGTACGGCGGAGCAGGTATGGATTATAATACACTTGCCATTGTATGTGCTGAGCTGGAACGAGGGGATACGGCTTATCGAACAGCGGTTTCTGTACATACCGGTCTTAACAGCATGACGTTATTGCAATGGGGAACAGAAGCGCAGAAACAAAAATACTTAGTACCGCAGGCGAAGGGTGAACAAATTGGCGCTTTTGGATTAACAGAGCCGAATGCCGGAAGTGATGTGGCAGCAATGAACTCGTCGGCGCGCCGCGAGGGAGATTACTATATCTTAAACGGATCAAAAACTTGGATTTCACTTTGTGATTATGCTGATAACTTCATTATTTTTGCAAAAACAGACCACGACCTCGCTCACAAGGGGATTACAGCATTCATCGTTGAGCGTACCTTCCCTGGCGTTGAAACAAAAGCCATCAAAGGGAAATTAGGAATTCGTGCCGGTAACACAGGTGAGGTATTCCTAACAGATGTAAAAGTTCCAGTTACGAACAGACTTGGTGAAGAAGGCGAAGGCTTTAAGATTGCCATGGCAGCATTAGATAATGGTCGTTTTACCGTAGCTGCTGGAGCGGTTGGCTTAATCGAAGCTAGTTTAGAAGCAAGTTTGAAATATTGCCATGAGCGCAAGACCTTTGGCAAAGAAATTGGCCGTCATCAATTGGTTCAACAAATGATCGCCAAAATGAGTTCGAATCTTGAGATTTCTAAATTGCTTGTTTATAAAGCGGGCTCACTGAAAAATCAAGGCAAACGCAATACACAAGAAACATCACTTGCGAAATGGATTTCATGTAACGCAGCCTTCGATGCAGCCAATGATGCGGTCCAAATTCATGGAGCTTACGGTTATTCTGACGAATATCCAGTTGAACGCTTCCTGCGCAATTCCAAAGCACCGGTCATTTATGAAGGAACAAGAGAAATTCACACGATTATGCAAGCTGAATATGCGCTGGGCTATCGAGACGACAAACCACTGCGTAAAATGCTGCCAGCATGGCCATTTGAGCAGATTTCAGTACCCAAATAATATTAAAGTGAGCCACTACCAAAATCGGTAGTGGTTCCATCCATTTTTATAGAAAAGGAGAATTTTAATGATGAATACATACTTAATTGCGGGGCACGCCAAGCTTCCTCAAGGAATGGCGGCGCGAAATGTCTATGAATCAATCACCATTACATTGGAGCTTGATCACAAGTATGGGGTTATCGTCGATGCGTCCTGTACTTTGGCAACGGAACATGCCCGTGAATACATACGCCAGCTGCTGAGAGGCTATTGCTTAAGTGATGGAATTGAGGAGCTTTTGAAACAGGTCCAAAAATATTACCGTGGCAAAGCGAGCCAAGCCATTCAAGCGGCAATAAAGGATGTTTATTCCCAGTTTGAATTGGTTACGACAAAATAAACTTTGATTAGGGAGGCTTCCGAGCGATGAGCTACACTATTACCGAGTTGCATACCGGACAAACTGCCCGACTGCAAAGAACCTTTACTGAAGAAGATGTGCATATTTGCAACGAGCTAACAAAGGATTTTAATCCAATCTATAGTCACAATGAAGATTGCTGGAAAAATTTCTATAATAAACCGATTGTCCCGGGATTGTTGGCAGAAGGTTTGATTACTCAGGTAGTCACTGACAAGCTACCTGCCTGTGCCTGTATTTTGCTGCAAAAGGAATTGATCTACTATCATCCGGTCCATGTTGGCGACGTCATTACAGCAGAATTGTCTATCATCGATATTAATTTGGAAAGAAATTGGGTAACGCAAAAAGTCACCTGTTTTAACCAAGCTGGCAATGAAGTGATTAAAGGACAACTGGTCCTATCTATGCTTCCAAAGCGGTGATGAGTGTGGGAAAGCCGTCGGTACAATATGAGGATTGGGGCTCATTCGAGGTCGACGCCAGCGGTCGACTAATCGATGCAAGCCCGGATTTTTGTGAAAATTTTTCAGTGAATAAGCAAGATTGTCTTGGCCTGTCGCTTTCCGAAATCATCCAAGGCTCCTACACGAGGCGCCGAAAAAAGGTCCTGTTTGGAGTCATTTTTGGTTTTTCTTGTTTAATCAGGGTGACGAAAGCAAATCTAAATCAGCGTTATACCGTAATCGTTCGCCAGGAGGATATCGATCATTATGAAATGATTTCATTTATGAACTCGATGGAGTCGTCGAAGAAGAAGGTTGTTGCAAAGCCCAACCGCTACAGCTTTTCAGAAATTATCGGGACAAGCCCGGCTGTGGCTAAAATAAAGGATTTAGCGGCGCGCATCGCCATCAGTAATTCTACCGTGCTGCTAACAGGTGAAAGCGGTACAGGCAAGGAATTATTCGCCCAGGCGATTCATAGCTTAAGCACCCGTAAAAACAATCCATTTATTGCAGTCAATTGTGCAGCTATTCCTGAGGAATTATTTGAATCAGAAGTATTTGGCTATGAAGCGGGTGCCTTCAGTGGTGCGAAAAAAGAGGGAAAGCCAGGAAAAATTGAGCTCGCGCAATACGGTACACTGTTTCTGGATGAAATATCAGAGCTACCATATCAAGCTCAGGGCAAACTGTTGCGTGTTCTTCAGGAGCGAGAAATCGAACGACTTGGAGGCACATCGAGCAAAACCGTCGATATCAGAATTATCGCGGCGACAAACCGAGACCTTAGAACGCTAGTTGCGGAAGGTAAATTCAGACAAGATTTATTTTATCGGCTTTATGTGTTTGATTTAACGATTCCGTCGTTGCGGGAACGTCGCGAGGATATTCTTAAGTTAGCTCATTATTTTATTGATTATTTTAATGAACTGCTCGGTGTTGAGGTGAAAAGCATCGATCCAAAACTTGCGGAATGGCTGCTCAGCTATGATTGGCCAGGGAATGTCCGTGAATTAAAGGCCTATATCGAGCGGGGCATGAATATCGTTGATGGTGATACGCTGCTGATGGACACGCTGCACTTTACTTCATTTGAAGCTGGATCTCAGCAAAGCAAGGAAAATAATAGTGGCGCAAAACCGCTACAGAGCCTGGAGGAAGAAGTGCGAAGTGCGGAAATAAATGCGATTCAACGTGCGCTCAAACAAGCGGGTGAGGATCGAACCGAGGCTGCGCAATTGTTAAAAATACATATCGCCAGCCTCTATCGCAAAATTGCTAAATACAATTTGAAATAATGTATAAGGGTTATCTGATAAGTGAGCATGTGCTCCTTTTTGGATAGCCCTTTTTGTGTTTTTGGGGGATTAAAGGGAATTTTCTGTTGCCAAAAGCTTGGTCCTCGTGGGCACTAATGGGGTGGATAAGTGCCCTAAGTTTGGGACTCCCCATAAAAATAGGGCACTAATGGGGTGGATAAGTGCCCTAATTTAGTGTCCCTCCATAAAAATAGGGCACTAACAGGATGGATAAGCACCCTAGTTTTCAGCCCACCACGAAAAAAGTGCACTAATCAGAAAAGAGGCATTCTTGCAGCCCGAAGCTATCGCCACTTTGCAAAATTGATTCGCAGCTCTGCGAATTTTTTGCAAGTTTGCGAGAATGAGAGCCTACTGAGCGCTCGTTAAGCGGCATTTTCAAGTTGGCACGCATCTTGCAATAGTAAATAAGCGAAGGGAGGAATGGCGATGTTAAATTTTTCTTTTACTGAAGAACAGGATTATTTTCGGAGGATGTTAAAGGAATTTGCGAAGGAGGAGCTCCTTCCCAATTATACAAAATGGGACCGGGAAGGGATTACTCCAAGGCATTTGTGGAGAAAGCTTGGCGAATTGGGTGTCAGCGGTCTCAGGATTCCAGTTGAATACGGTGGGAGCGGCGCCGATTGTGTGACGACGGGCGTAGCAGCCGAGGAAATTGGACGCGGAGATTTCAACCTCACATATGCTGTCATGCTGAATGGGTTGATTGGTGAAATCATCAGTCAGCACGCGCGTGAGGAGCTGAAACAGCAATGGCTTCCACAAATCGCAAGTGGTGAAAAAATCGTCGGAATCGCCATTACTGAACCATCTGCAGGGACAGATGCAGGAGGAATTAAGACAACAGCAGTACATAAGGGCGATGTGTACGTGCTCAATGGTGAGAAGTCCGGTATTAGTGTTGCAACGGTCGGAGATGCTTTTATCATTTTTGCAAAAACGAATCCTGAGCTAGGTAATCGCGGCATAAGTGCCTTCATCGTTCCGGCTGATTTACCTGGGGTTGAATGCAAGGGATATGAGGATATGGGCAATATCCCGATCAGCCGTGGTTCGATTTATTTAAATGATGTTGAGGTACCGGAAGTGAACATGATTGGCCTTGAAAATAAAGGCTTTGCTCAAGTCATGAATGGTTTCGACCTCAGCCGCTTATTAATCGGGCTGCAATGTGTCGGGGCTGCAATGCAAAGTATCGATGAAACGATTGAGCACGTAAAAATGCGACATTCGTTTGGCAGACCACTTGCAACCTATCAAGGCGTGCAATTCCCACTAGTAACGCACTACACACAGCTGGAAATGATTAAATGGCAAGCATATCGAGGCTTATGGCTCCGTGATCAAGGTTTACCACACACCAAGGAGTCTGCTTCAGTGAAATGGTTGGGTCCAAAATACAGTCAGGAGGCAATCCACGAATGCTTGTTGTTTAACGGACACTATGCCTACACGAAGGAAATGCCTCATGAGCAGCGCCTTCGCGATGTTATCGGACTCGAAATCGGTGACGGAACAGCCCAAGCCAACATGATGGTCATCGCTAAAGACATCATCGGTAAAGAATATCGCTCTTATTAATTTTTATTTTTATAAAAATCATAATAAACGGAGGTCAAAAAAATGGAATTAACTGATGTCAAAACAGAATTAAAAGACGTTCTTTATGAAAAAGTAAACGGAATTGCCAAAATCACCATCAACCGCCCGCAGGTGTACAATGCGTTTCGCGGCCGCACAATCAAGGAACTAATTTGGTCCTTCCGCGATGCCTGGGATGATAACAAAATCGGCGTCGTCATTTTTACAGGAGCCGGAGAAAAGGCATTCTGCACTGGCGGTGACCAAAAGGAGAAAGGAGATGAAGGTGGCTACGACTATAACGGCGGTTTAGGAGGTGGTATTGGACTAGAAATTGAAACATTGCACCAAACGATTCGCAATATTCCAAAGCCGGTCATTGCTGCAGTAAATGGTTACGCAATTGGCGGTGGGCACGTCCTCCATGTGCTTTGCGACTTAACGATTGCAGCAGACACTGCGAAATTTGGCCAAAGTGGTCCGAAGGTAGGCAGCTATGACGCAGGCTATGGTTCAGCCTATCTGGCGAGAATCGTTGGGGAAAAGAAAGCTAGAGAAATTTGGTATCTTTGCGAGCAATACACAGCACAAGAAGGAAAGGAAATGGGTCTCATCAACAAAGTTGTTCCAGGTGCTGAGCTTCAGCAAGCGGCAGAGGAATGGGCAGAAAAAATCCTGCAAAAGAGTCCGACAGCACTTAAATTTCTTAAGTACTCATTTAATGCAGATAGCGCTAATATTCAGGGGATTTCCCAGCTTTCGATGGGCAGCTTAGCATTATTTTACAACACTGATGAATCGCATGAGGGCATGAACGCGTTCTTAGAAAAGAGACCGGTAGATTTCAAGAAGTTTAGAAAGTAAAAATAGGAGGCTGATAATTAGTGAAGCTGGATACGATTTTGAGTCAAGAATATGTGGAGAAATATCAATCTATTTGGCCAAATCGAACCATCCTAGATTACTTAAATGATGCGATTGCAAAAAATCCTGACAAAGTTGCGATCATCGATAAAAGGAGTCGCTATACATACCGCGAGCTCGGTAATTTGGTCGATCGTGTCGCACTGGGTCTCTTAGAACAGGGCTTGGGCAAAGGAGATGTCATCTCGTTTCAACTGCCAAATTGGAATGAATTTGTGATTCTTCATTATGCGGTAACGAGAATAGGAGCGATCAGCAATCCGCTGATTCCGATTTATCGCGACCGTGAAATCGGCTATATGGTTAGCACGGCTGAATCAAAAATGATGGTCATCCCTGATGAATTTCGCGGCTTTCATTATCCCAACATGATTAGACGACTAAACCATCAGTGGCCAACACTTGAGCATGTTTATGTTGTCGGAGATAAAGTTCCGAGTGGAATGAAGGCGTTCGCATCGCTAATTGATGAGCCTTGGGAAGAACGCAGAGATAAAGCAATATTAGATGAAATCACGCATGATCCAAACGATGTGACGGAAATTATTTTTACCTCAGGAACAACTGGTCATCCGAAGGGCGTCATGCACACCCATAATACGCTTTGTGTTTCAACAAATTACTGGATTGACAGGCTACGCTTAACCGATGAAGATGTCATGTTCATGGCCTCGACGTTTGCCCATCAAACAGGGTTTGGCTATGGGGTTCGCCTCCCAACTCACTATGCCGGAACTGCGGTGTACCAGGATATTTGGAATCCGCATGAATTTATCGAGTTGATCGAAAAAGAAGGAATTACCTTCACCGCTGGAGCTACACCGTTTTTGCAAGATACTGTTCGTCTCGAAAGCATTGAGGATCGCAACATTGATTCATTACGAGCTTTTGTGGCGCTTGGGGCCCCGATTCCACGTACGCTTGTGAAAGAAGCGGCCGAAAAGGTCTCCTTCAAAATTTTATCAGGCTGGGGCCAAACCGAAAATGGCTTGGTTACGTTAACAAAGCTTGAAGATGCTGAGGAAAAATTAACAAGTACGGACGGCGTTCCATTTCCTGGAATGGAAGTAAAGGTGGTTGATTTTAACGGTGAGCGCTGTGCCCCGAATCTCGAAGGTGATCTGCTCGCAAGGGGGCCTGCTCAATTCGTTGGCTACTTGAAGCGGATTGATGACACGCTCGACGAGCACCGGGGTGGTTGGTTTGTCACCGGTGACCGTGCCGTGATGGATGAGGATGGCTATATTCGCATTTCCGGCCGCAATAAAGACATCATCATCCGCGGAGGTGAAAACATCCCGGTTGCCTATATAGAAAATGTCCTTTATGAGCATCCAGATATTTCGGTCGTTCAGGTCATTGCGGTTCCGGATCCGCGCCTTCAGGAAAAAGCATGTGCCGTTGTCAGCATGAAGCATGGAAATACACCCATCACAATAAAAGCGCTGCAGTATTTTTTAACGGAAAAAGGGGTAGCCAAGCAATATTGGCCAGAGCACCTAGAAGTTGTTGACGATTTCCCAAGAACCCCAAGTGGAAAAATTCAAAAGTATCGTCTTCGCGAAATGATGAATCAGCTTATTACTGAGCAAAAATAAATACTTACTGGAGGGATAAAAATGACTCAACGTGTTGCATTTGTTACAGGGGCAGGCCGCGGAATTGGCCGAGAGATTGCGAGAAAACTAGCTTCAAAATCGATGAAAATTGTTGTCACAGATGTCAATATCAATAATGCCCAGGAAACGGTATCGATTTTAGAAGAGAGTGGTGCTGAAGCGGTTGCTGTTTATTGTGACGTCACGAAACTTGAAAGCGTCCATGAGGCAGTTGCCACAGCGATTAGACAGTTTGGGAAAATTGATATTCTCGTCAATAATGCCGGTTGGGATAAAATTGAGCCATTTTTGAAAAGTGAACCAAGCACGTGGAAAACAATCGTCGACATCAATTTAATGGGTCAAATTCATACGTGCAAAGAGGTTCTGCCTCATATGATTGACAACGGTTATGGCAAGGTCATCAATATTGCCTCTGATTCCGGCCGGGTTGGTTCCAGCGGTGAAGCTGTTTATTCAGCTGCCAAGGGTGGTGTCATTGCCTTCACGAAAACACTTGCTCGTGAAATGGCGCGCCATAAATTAAACATCAACTGCATTTCGCCTGGGCCAGCCGATACGCCACTATTCCAAGAAATTGGTTCCTACAACGAAGGCATCGCAGCTGCGCTTGAAAAGGCAATTCCATTCCGACGCTTAGCCCAACCAAGCGATATCGCCAATGCGGTTGCGTTCCTGGCGTCAGACGAAGCTGAGTACATCACCGGCCAAACGTTATCCGTTAATGGCGGCTTGGCGATGGTGTAAGAGTACCAAAAATATTAAAGAATACTAGATTGGGAGGGCAACTTAGCATTATCTACTTCCCCTCCCAATCTCCATAAGGAGGTTCAAACTAACATGAAACCCGTATATATCATTGATACCGTCAGAACAGCGATAGGAAAAATGGGTGGCGCCCTTAAGGAGATTCAACCTGATTTCCTCGCCGCTAAAGTGATTAAAGAAATCGTCGAACGTACTGGAATCGAGAAATCAGCCATCGACGAAGTCATTTTAGGACAAACAAAACAAAGCTCCGATGCATCAAACATTGGCCGCTTAGCTGCCTTGCGAGCCGGACTTCCGATCGAAGTTCCAGGCTATACCGTCCAACGCCAATGTGGTTCAGCGCTTCAAGCAATCAACAATGCTGCCCAGCAAATCATCAGTGAAAACGCTGATTTCATCATTGCGGGTGGCGTGGAATCGATGAGTTTAGCACCGTTTTATATTCGTAATGCACGTTACGGACTTGGCACAGGAAATAATGTTCTCGTCGACTCAAATACGGAAAGCCAGCAACGCTCTCAACCAATCGAAGAATACGGAAACCTCACGATGGGATTGACCGCTGAAAATCTGGCGGAACAATACCGCATCACACGAAGGGAACAGGATGAGTTTTCATTAAGAAGCCAGGAATTAGCTCATCAAGCTATCTCAAGCGGTCGTTTCGAACAAGAAATCGTCCCTTACGAAATCAAGGAGCGCAAAAACATCATCAAATTCGTAACCGATGAGCATCCGCGCCTATCCACTTTAGAAAAACTCAATAGCTTAAAACCAGTTTTCAAAGAAAACGGTACGGTCACGGCTGGTAACAGTAGTGGTCGTAATGATGGGGCAGCGGCTGTCCTTGTCGCATCAGAGGAAGCAGTTCAGAAATACAATTTAACACCAAAAGTGAAAATCATTGCACAAGCCGTTTCTGGTGTCGCACCCGACATGATGGGAATCGGGCCAGTTCCATCAACAAAACTCGCGCTTAAACGAGCCGGACTTACAATCGCTGACATTGGCTTAATTGAGATAAATGAAGCTTTCGCTGCTCAATCCCTCGCAGTCATTAAAGAATTACAGCTTGATTTAGAAAAAATTAACGTCAATGGAGGTGCCATCGCTCTCGGTCATCCATTAGGAGCAACAGGAGCGATCCTCATGACCAAACTTGTTCATGAAATGGAACGTCGTGGTGAGAAATATGGATTAGTTACATTGTGCATCGGCGGCGGCCAGGGCATTACTACCATCGTTGAAAATGTCCAAATTTAATAAGGAGGTACAACGAATATGATCAAACATATCGCTGTAATTGGAAGTGGAACAATGGGACGTGGAATTGCTTACACAGCCGCACTTTCCGGATTTGCGGTTACTTTGCAGGATATTTCGCTGCAGGCGCTCGAAAAAGCAAAGCAGTATATCGTCACTCTTTTAAACAGCAGTGTTGATAAAGGTTATATCACGTCTCGGCAACGTAATCTTGTTCAGCAAAACTTAATCTATACTACAGATTTACAAGTTGCTGTTAATAAAACCGATCTCGTCATCGAAGCGATTTTAGAAATCATGGAGCTAAAAATCGAAACGTTTAAGAAAATTGAGCAATATGCTCCAGACCATGCAATTCTAGCAACGAACACTTCGACGATGAGTCCGACTGAAATCGGAGCGGCTACTAAGAAGCCTGATCAATTTATTGCAATGCATTTCTTTAACCCTGTCCATCGAATGAAATTAATTGAAATCATCCGTGGCTTGGATACATCGGATGAAACCGTCGCAACCGTCAAAGCTGTTGCCGAAAAAATGGCTAAGGAAACGGTGGAAGTCAATGAATTCCCAGGTTTTGTTACAAGTCGGATGAACTGCATCATTGGCAATGAAGCGATGAACATGCTGATGGAAGGCGTTGCTTCTGCGGAGGACATCGACAAAGCGATTAAGCTTGGCTTAAACCATCCGATGGGTCCGCTGGAAATGGCTGATTTAGTAGGCTTAGACAGCCGTCTCCGTAATATGGAATATCTTTATCATGCGCTTGGCGAGAAATATCGCCCATCACCTCTTTTAGTGAAGTATGTAAAATCAGGCCGCCTGGGCCGAAAGTCAGGTCAGGGCTTCTACAACTATAGACAGGAAGAATTAACACCAACTAAATAGAATGCGAGAAACAGGCTTTATTTTTTAAAAAAAGAAAGGGTTGTGATGGAAATGAATTTTGAATTACCGAAGGATATTCAATATTTACAGCAAGGGATTCGTGAGTTTATTGAAAATGAGGTTGAGCCACAAGCGAATGTCATTGAGGAAACTGACGAAATTCCTGAAAGCATTATGGAAAAATCAAAACAGATGGGGCTGTTTGCTCTTAGCATTCCGGAAGAATACGGTGGCCTCGGCATCGGTATGGTCGGAAAGTGTGCTGTTCTTGAAGAAGTTGGCCGCACTCATAATGGTTATACGACTGTCATTGGCGGCCACACCGGGATTGGCAGCGTCGGTATTGTTGAAATGGGGAATGAAGCGCAAAAGCAAAAATACCTGCCAAGCATGGCGAGTGGAGAAATGATTGGGGCGTTTGCCTTAACCGAGCCAAGTGCAGGTTCGCATGCGACGAATCTGAAAACAACGGCTGTACATAAAGGCGATCGTTTTATTTTAAATGGCTCCAAACACTATATCACTAACGCTGATATTGCGGGTGTATTTACGGTTATGGCTGTTACCGACCCGTCAAAAGGCGCAAAAGGCATTACATCATTTATCGTTGAAAGAGGTACACCTGGCTTTACAATCGGTAAAAAGGAAAAGAAAATGGGCCTTCACGGTTCCCACACGTCGGAGATTTTCTTTGAGGATTGCGAGGTTCCGGTTGAAAATATTTTAGGTGAGGAAGGTCAGGGCTATGTCAATGCTTTGAAAATTTTAGCAAATGGTAGGTCCGCGATGGCGGCCCGAAATCTTGGTTCTGCTGATAAACTGCTTGAGCTGTCACTTGATTTTGCCCATATGCGGATTCAATTTGATAAACCGATTTTTGAACAGCAAATTATCCAGCATTATTTGGCGGAGATGGCAATGGAAATTGAAGCGCTGCGGGCGTTAACCTACAAGGTTGCTTGGATGACGGATCAAGGCATGAATGTCATCAAGGAAGCGGCGATGGTTAAGTTGCTAGGCTCAGAGACTTATAATCGCGTCGCTGATAAGGCTGTGCAAATCCATGGTGGAATTGGTTACATATCGGAATATCCAATCGAACGCTTCTACCGTGATGCGCGCATTACAAGAATATATGAAGGCACATCAGAAATTCAGAAGAATATTATTGCCGCTCAATTGCACAAAAAATACCAATAATGGAGGAATGCTCTGATGACTTACGAAAATCTATTACTGGAAAAAGAAGGACAAATCGGTGTGATCAAAATTAATCGCCCTGAGGTACGGAATGCGTTAAATAATGAAACTGTTATCGAAATCCATGCTGCGCTAGAGGAACTTGAAAATGCTCCGGAAATTGGGGTGATTGTGTTTACTGGCGTTGGCGAAAAAGCTTTTGCAGCAGGTGCTGATATTAATCAACTGACGAATCGGAAGGCAACTGAGGTGTTCAATACTCACAGTATGTCTGCTGTTTACCGTCGCATTGAAAATTGCAAGAAGGCGACAATTGCAGCCATAAACGGGTTCGCCCTCGGTGGTGGTTCGGAGCTGGCGATGGCTTGTGATATTAGAATTGCTTCCGAAAATGCTAAGTTTGGTTTGCCGGAATTAAATTTAGCGGTGATTCCGGGAGCTGGTGGGACGCAGCGCCTCGCACGACTGATTGGCAAGGGCCGGGCGATGAATATGATTTTAACCGGTGAATTTATTTCGGCAAGTGAAGCGAAAGCGATCGGGCTAGTGTCTGACGTGGTACCGCTGGAAGACCTTTGGGAAACGACGTGCGAAAAAGCAGAGAAGATTATTGCCAAAGGACCGCTAGCTGTGCAAATCGCCAAGCTCGTTGTAAACCGTGGCTTTGATGCAGATCTCGATACCGGTTTATTAATTGAAAACCTTGCCCAAGCGGTTTTATACGGAACAAATGATAAGGTCGAAGGGACGAATGCATTTCTTGAAAAAAGACAGCCTTCTTTTTCAGGGAGGTAAGCTAGATGGACCTTCATTTGCAGGGGAAAACTTTACTCGTAACTGGTGCAGCTAAACGAATTGGTCGAGCGATTGCCTTGGCATCAGCACGTGTTGGGGCAAACATCGCCCTGCATTACCGTGGTTCTGCCGAGGAAGCCACGCAAACAGCTGCGGAGATTAAGGAGCTTGGGGTAAAAGTGTGCCTGGTCCGTGCTGATATTGCTAGTTTAGCAGAGGTAAAGGTGATGAAAGAAGTGATTGATGCCGAACTTGGCGGTGTTGATTTTATTGTCAACAATGCCGGATACGCAAAAATGAAGCCATTTTTTCAATATGAACCTGATGAATGGAAGCCAGAAGTAGATGCTTGCTTTTATGGGGTGGTGAATTTGGCGCATACGTTTGTGCCGGATATGATCACAAAACAGCTCGGGAAGTTTATTAATATAGTAGGCGATTCGGCTAGGACTGGTGACCGCCATCTCATTATTTCCGCTGCTGCGCGGAACGGTGCGATTAGCTTTTTAAAGTCACTCGCAAACGATGTTGGCAGAAGCAATATACAATGCAACACTGTGGCGCTCGGGTTAATTGATCAAGGGGAGGTGACATTTGACGAAGCTACGATTGGTAAAATTGTGAAGCAATATCCATTAAACCGATTGGGTAAACCTGATGATGTTACGAGCATGATTTTATTTTTATTATCAGATGGGGCAGATTGGATTACCGGTCAAGTATTCTCGGTCAATGGCGGACATAGTATGCTTGGATAAAAAGCGGAGGAGCTCAATTTTGGCTTCTCCTTTTAACATTACTTTACAAAGAAAACTCCAATCGACAAATTCTGAAAAACCCGTCGATAAATTTTCTAAACAGGCCATAACACCCTAATCCACAAAGGATTGTCCAAAATCTGTCGGTTTTTTCAAGAAACTAGTAATATGTTTTATGCTTGATTTTTGCTAGAATTAATAGTAATAGATTCGGAAACTAGCAGGGCAGGTGGCATGAGTGGTAAATGATTGGCTAATTGAGTTACTGTTTGGGACGGGAAAGCTATTTTTGAATCCGGTCTTTTATTTATTATTTTTACTAGCAGCATGGATGGGTGTAAGTCGAGTGAAGCGGGAGCGCCGTCATTTCCATGTCCGTGTTGAAAATGCCTACTTTGAATTGCGCCAACTTCTCCCGCAAGGGCTCATAATGGGTCTCTGTCTGTCCATATTATTTGTGATCGTTGGGGTAGCAATCCCGGTTGAAATGGTGGTACTTACGGCAATGGTTACGGTCATCGTGATGGTTTCGACTAAGGTACGATTCTTATCTCCGGCCTATACGGTAGGAATTGCAGCGATCATGTTTGCAATCCTTGATTGGCAAAATGGGAAGTTACCGTTTTTTGGTGAAATTCAACAAGAAGCGCATACATATTCAGCGATTGCTATTTCTTTAGCTTTATTGATCATAGCCGAGGGATTCCTGATTATTGGGAACGGAAAAAAGGGCACGTCACCGATGCTAATTGACGGGAAGCGAGGTGCCACGGTTGGTGCTCATGAATTAAAACGGATTTGGCTACTACCTGCGTTTATACTCATTCCAGGTGATGTGCTACAGCTTCCGTTTGACTGGTGGCCAACCTTCACTGCAGGCGGTGAGAACTACTCATTATTACTAGTACCGTTTGCGGTTGGAGTTCACCAGCAGGTGCAAGCGAAGGTGCCTTCGGTGGCTGTTCGTGGTTATGGAATGCAGGTGCTCTATCTCGGTATCATTACGGCGATCCTTGCGATTGGTAGTTATTTCCTGCCGATGGCGGCCCTTGCGGTTGTAGCCGTGTCTCTAATCGGACGTGAAGCATTAACTTGGTTGCAACGTTTTAATGAGCGAGATTTACCGTTTTATTTTGCGAAACAGAATCAAGGCATGAGAATTTTGGGAATCTTACTTGACTCACCTGCTAGTAAAATGGGGCTTAAGGTTGGTGAGGTCATAACAAAAGTAAACGGACAGACAGTAACCGATGAAAAAGCATTTTATGAAGCTCTGCAGCGGAATCGGGCTCATTGTAAGCTCGAGGTGCTAGATGTTAACGGTGAGGTTCGTTTTGTGTCAAGAGCGCTATACGAAGGTGATCATTACAAGTTAGGTATTCTTTTTGTTCAAGAAGAAAAGCGTGACGATTTCCAAGCAGCTATCGGAGATTAAGTAAATGTTGGTTGGATTGATTGTTTCAGAAATCCACTGTTTCTTTGTAAAATAAATCGCAAAATTCGACACGATTTTATGCTGAGCTGCATACATTAAACTATTCACTACCAAAGAACAATGAGAACCAAGCTTCTCGTTGTTCTTTTTTTGCAAAAAACCTCCAGATTATCAGGATCTGGAGGTTAGTGCCAATCGCTCATGTGCGAGATTCTGCTGCATTTCCTAAGTTGTTCGTGGTGCTACATCGTCGCCTCTTCTAAAGAGCGTTCTACGAATGAACGGAATCACCCAGCGGTCTAAGCCAAACCGTCCTGCATTGTAACCAGAAAATAACAGAATTGAGCCAAAGAATATATCTGATGGGTTGTGAGAAACAGTTCCAGCTAAGAAAAACGAGAAGTTCATCACCAAGGCGAAAAATGCTGCAGCTGTTGTTAAGCAACCTAGCAGTAAGCCAAGGCCAATCAAGAACTCTCCTAGTGGAACAATCGTATTAAAAATGCCAACATTAGGGAGAGCAAAATTTTCTAAAAAGCTAACGTACCATGGATAAACGACACTTCCATCCGGGCCTTTTACAGGATTTGCGACGGCATTTTTTAAAAAGCCAGAAGCATCAAAACCTCCAGTTAATTTTCCCCATCCAGCAGTTAACCAGTTATAGCCTAAATATATACGAATTACAGCTAATATAATTGAGGCAACTATGTGTTCTCGCAAAAAATTAACCATACGTTATTTCCCTTCCTTTCAATTTATAGAATTGTTTTATCATTTCTTACTATTTGATTCTGGCTTGTTTTTTATGCACACCTCTAAATATAATTTAGAGAATCGAAAATCACTATTTCACCACATCTTCTCGTAGTAACGGTGGCCAATCCTTCACACCATTGTCCTCAATAATTCCAATGGTTACATCGGCAATATCTGGATCAGTAATTAAATGATCGCGAATTCGGAATTTAATGTCATCTGCATCTGCCAAGGAAAGGCCAGGTGTGAGCTCGATATAGCTTTCGACATGATAGTAGCGCCCCTCCTGGGTAATTCTGATTTTATTAATATCAGTGACATCCTTATCACTAAAAATCATTTTGACAATTTTCTCTTCGATATCCTTTGGCGCAGCGACCCCAATTAAACCAACCATATTATCAAATCCAACGCGAAAGCCAACTCCAAACATCAGTAAGCCAATTAAAATTGTGGTTAGGCCATCAAGTGCATTAAAGTTTGTAAGCGCAGTGACGACAACAGCGACTAAGGCAAGCAGTGCACCGGAAACGGCGACTAGATCTTCATAAAACACTAATCTTGTTGCTGGGGCAGCTCTACGAACATTTTTAAAGGATCCCAAAAAAATACCGATGCCTGTAGCGCCAGATGTAGTTTCGGCATTGATTTCCTTCATCGCTTTTACTAGGATGGCGCCATCAATCGCTAAATTGACCAACAGGACGGCGATATTCAGCAAAAGTCCCCCATGAACATTAGCTGGATGCTGAATTAAGTGGAAGCCTTCTAAAATGGTTTCATAGGCCATAATCGTGACGACAATAACAGCGATCATACAAAAGAGATTGATTACTCGCCCAAATCCTGTTGGAAAGCGAGCAGTTGGTTTTTTTTCTGATAAAATACTGCCGATAAACACAAAGCCTTGATTGACAGCATCTGCTAATGAATGCATGGCGGAAGCGAACATGGCACCACTTCCACTCATTGCAGCTGCGACGCCTTTTGTAGCGGCAATTACCGTATTACCGGCCATAGCCATTGCTGATGATTTATTTCCTCGCTTAATAAGCGCAATAAGGTTATCTTGATGTGCAGTATGCTCCACGTGAGTTAATCCTCCAAAAAGAATTTTCGTTAGTATTCCCTTTTTTAATTAAAATAAAAAAACCGCCAACAATTAGCGGTTTTGGAGAAATTAATCAATAACTTTTTCTTGCCCCTCAGTCAGACAGGGATCTTCTTGGTTTAAAATTTGTTGATTTGTTCCTTCCATATTGCATGTTTTTCTCGGTTGCTCTCCATTTTCAGTTTCAAAGCCCATAAATTCCTTGCAACTTTCGACCATTTGAGCCACATTTGTTTCGATTTGAACTCGTTTTTCTACATCTATTGTATTGGCCAAAACTGCTCCACCCAGTCCAAATAGGGTCGAGACAAATAATATCGAAATAATGATTTTTTTCATATGTTAATCAACCTCCGTAGGTTAATTATAAGTGAAAAACCGTGCTTGATAAGCAAATTATTTATTACAAAATAATGAAGCGACTTATATTGCAACATAACTTTCAGAAATTACATAAAAAAAACCTGTTCGCAAATTCTATACTAAAAAGGAATACATAAAAGGAGGATAACAATGCGCAAAACAATCATGATAGGGCTACTATTAATGATCGGTTTATTTATAACCGGTTGTGGCAATGATGGTCCGATCACACTTCAAGATGACAAAGGCAAAGATATCACATTTGAAAATATGGATCAGCCGGCATTAGTTTTCTTCTTTACTGGAAACACTTGAGACTACTGTAAATCGCAGCTGGTCGAGCTGCAAAATAAAAAGGAACTCTTTAAGAAATTTCCTGGGAATGTTTACGCGGTTAGTGTTGCTTCAGTAAAGGATCATAAAAAATTGAAGGAAGAGCTTGACCTTGATTATCCGCTCGTTTCTGATGAAGATTTAGAATTAATTAGAAAAGCAGAAATGGTCGATAAGAGTGCACCAAAATCCTTACGTGGCTTCGCAGTACTTGATAAAGCTGGCAATGTACTTCATTCAGAAGTCGTTGACCCATTTGGAAATGAGGCAGAAGGGATTATTTCTTTTGCTGCAGAACAGATTACTAAATAATGACTGAATTTTTCATATGCCGGATGTTGTTCGCTTATTGAACAATGTCCGGCTTTTAATATGCAAAAAATAAATATTTGATATTTCCGTAAAAGGTGATTGACAATCAAACGGTTGTTTGAATAACATAAGGTTAAAGAGTTATCAATTTTCAGTATTTAGCATTTTTTTAAGGAGGTAATGACTATGGGGCATCATCATCACCACGGTCACTCCCACGAGCATGGTCATCATCACCATCACACGAGTAACCAACGTGCCTTATTTTGGGCCTTTGTCTTAATTGCAACGTTTATGGTCGTTGAAGTAATAGGTGGAGTGATGACGAATAGCTTAGCTTTACTGTCCGATGCGGGACATATGCTTAGTGATGCAGTTGCTCTAGGGTTAAGCTTTTTTGCTATTAAAATTGGCCAGCGTAAGGCAACAATTAACAAGACCTATGGCTATAAGCGCTTTGAGATTATTGCGGCTGGATTGAATGGGATAACATTATTAATCATTTCAATCTATATTTTTGTTGAAGCCTATCAGCGCTTTTTGAATCCACCAGAAATTCAAAGCTTAGGGATGCTGACCATTTCGGTGATTGGATTATTAGTAAATATTGGTGCTGCCTTTATTTTAATGAGCGGCGATAAGGATGAAAATTTAAATGTTCGCAGCGCATTTTTGCATGTGATCGGTGATATGCTTGGGTCTGTCGGAGCGATTGCAGCTGCCCTTGTCATTTACTTTTTCGGCTGGGGAATCGCTGACCCGATTGCCAGTATCATTGTTGCAGTGCTAATTTTATTCAGTGGTTGGAATGTGACGAAGGAATCTCTGCATATATTAATGGAGGGTACTCCAACAAACATTAAATGTGAAAAGGTTAAACAGGCTTTAATGACGATTCCAAACGTCAATGATGTTCATGATTTGCATGTTTGGTCGATTACATCTGGTATGCCGATGCTAACTTGTCATATTTCTATTGATGAAAAAAGCAGCCATGATTCAGTTTTGGCGAAGGCTCAATCGTTGCTTCATGATGAGTTTGGAATTGAACATAGCACGATTCAAGTCGAGCAATCAGCCCAAGGCTGCGCTAGCCCTCATGGATCTTGTAATTAATATTTTGAATGAAGCAAGAGGAGAAAATGGATGAAGATTTTCTCCTCTTTTTTGTTGAATATTGTTCACTTTCTAAGCTATTTTCTTCATATCATCAACACAACTATTTCATATACTTTTTCTATTCTTAATACACGAAAAGGTAGTGAACTCGATGAGTATGAGAAGGGAAAAAATAAAAGTTTATGATATGACCTGTACTTCTTGTGAAAAAAGGGTGGAACGGACCGTAAATAAATTACCTGGCATCACAAAAATAAAGGCGAACTTCAGTGGGCAATTTGCTGAGTTGGAATACGATGATGAAGTTGTAAGTGTGGCTGAAATTAAAGCAGCAATTAACAAAGTTGGATATACCACTGATGGGGGCAAGGACTACAAATTTATCGGTATTTTAGTAGTCGTTGCTGCAGTTGCTTTACTTGGTATGAATACAAGCGGCTTTGATATGGATGCAAAATTGACAAATGCATCCTATGCGGTTTTGTTTATGGTGGGAGTGTTAACCTCGATTCATTGCGTCGGTATGTGCGGTGGTATCATGCTGTCTCAAAGCTTGAATAAAGCAACGAAAACAAGCAAATTTGAAGCTATGAAGCCAGCATTATTTTATAACATGGGTAGAGTTGTGTCGTATACGATTCTAGGAGGAATTGTTGGAGCAATCGGTTCAGTGTTTTCTCTGTCCATAACAGCACAAGCTGGTCTGCAAATTTTTGCTGGCGTCTTCATGGTCATGATGGGGTTCAATATGGCGGGCTTCAGCTGGTTTCGGAAATTCCAAATAAAATTACCGGCTGCTGTTTGTAAAATGCAAGCGAGACCAAAGGCTCCGTTTTTGGTTGGATTATTCAATGGTTTAATGCCATGTGGCCCGCTACAAACCATGCAGATTTTTGCATTAGGAACTGGTTCGGCAGTTGCCGGGGCACTATCGATGTTCATGTTCTCCTTAGGAACTGTACCGTTGATGTTGGCATTTGGTGCTGTGTCAGGTCTGTTAAGTAAAGGCTATACAAAACAATTGCTTAAGTTTAGTGGGATTTTAATCATCGTACTCGGAATTATCATGGGTAATCGCGGCTTGGCCCTTGCAGGAATGAATATGAGCCCGATGGCGTTGATGGGGAAAATCGGTGGAATTGGAACAGAGAACGTTGCTTCAGCTAATGGAGTAAAAGCAACGATTAAAGATGGCGTTCAGTATGTTAATATGACAGCTTCCTATAGCGGATATAATCCTAATACAATTTATGTTCAAAAAGACATGCCAGTTAAATGGATCGTTGATGGTAAAGAGCTTTCAGGTTGTAACAATACAATTGTGATTCCAGATTTAAATATTCAGCAAAAGCTGCAAAGTGGCTTAAATACAATTGAATTTACTCCAGAGGATAAGGATCTACCTTTCAGTTGCTGGATGGGGATGATTCGCGGAAACATTAAGGTTGTTGATGATTTGGGAAAAGTATCAGCATCAGAAAGCACAGCTTCAAGTGATGATGCATCTACCGGGACTTCTAACGGAGGCGCAACGACTGAAACAAAGCCTAGTATTTATGGTGATGATTTAGCGAAGGTTGCTACAGAGCGTTTAGTGAAAAAAGCAGAATTGGTTGGTTCTGGTAGTGAGCAAATTGTTACTGTAAAAGGGATTGGCTATGAGTTTGAGCCATTAATTATGGTCGCAAAAACAGATGTTTTAACCAAATTCTCGTTTGATTTGACTGAGTTTGATAATCCAGACGGAGAATTCACAATTGTTGATATGGAAAACCAGCAAATCATGCAAAAGTTTTCTGGTCAAAAAGGTATTGTCAATGTTGAGTTTACTAGTGATGGTACACATACTTATGGATTCTACAAGGATGAACAGTTGCTAGGTGTCTTAGAGACAGTGAACGATTTGAATGCAGTCGATCTAGAGGCGATGAGAAGCAAGTATTTAGGTAAATAATTGTGGCAGCATAGGGCGCTGGTGGTGATGCTTGAGGGCATCATCGCTGGCGCTTTATTTTGTTGTTTTTTGGAGTGTAGTCTGGGGGATTCAGGAGGGAGGTTATGTTGTTCATTTTTGTAGTAAGTCTGCTGCAGTGGGGATGAAACCCAATCAAAATGAACTCATAGAGGCTTCTTAAGTTCAAAACCCAAGTGAAATTCAATCAAAATGAACTCATAAAGGCTTCATAAGTTCAAAAGCCAAGAGCAATCCAATCAGAATGAACTCATAAAGGCTTCATAAGTTCAAAACCCAAGTGAAATTCAATCAAAATGAACTCATAAAGGCTTCATAAGTTCAAAACCCAAGAGTAATCCAATCAGAATGAACTCATAAAGGCTTCATAAGTTCAAAACCCAAGAATATTCCCACCAAAAAGAACTCATCAATTCTTCAATCATCTACACATCCCACTTCCCAAATAAAAAAGACTAGGATAATCAATCTCCCCCAAAATCTCTGAAGGTCAAATTGATCATCCTAGTTTCATATAAATCTAAGCTATAATAACTACTCTACAATTATCGTGCTGGCTTAAATCCTTTCAAACGCAATGCATTTAGCAAGACTGAAACTGAACTAAAGCTCATCGCTGCCGCAGCAATGATTGGATTTAACAATGGACCACCGAACAAGTACAGCACGCCCATCGCTACCGGGATGCCTAAAGTGTTGTAACCAAACGCCCAGAACAAGTTCTGCTTAATATTTGAAATTGTCTTCTTACTTAATTGAATCGCTGTTGGAACATCCATCAAGTCACTGCGCATTAAGACGATATCAGCTGACTCCATCGCTACATCTGTACCAGAGCCGATTGCAATTCCAATATCCGCTTGGGCTAGCGCCGGGGCATCATTAATTCCGTCCCCAACCATCGCTACTTTGCGACCTTCACTTTGAATTTTCTTCACTTCATTAGCTTTATCCTGTGGAAGTACTTCAGCTAAGACGCGGTCAATTCCGACCTGACGGGCAATTGCCTCAGCGGTGCGACGATTATCACCTGTTAGCATCGCCACCTCAATGCCCATTTTATGAAGCTGCTCAATTGCTTTCTTACTATTTTCCTTCACGGTATCGGCCACAGCGATAATTCCAGTCATCGCACCGTCAAATGCTACATACATTGGTGTTTTGCCTTCGCTAGCCAATCGATCTGACAGAGATTCAAGCTCAGCTAGTGAAATCCCGCAATCTACCATCAACTTGCGATTACCTAATAGAACGGTTTTTCCATCAATTGATACTTCAATACCATGACCTGGTATCGCCTTAAACAAATCTAATTTCTTAAACTCTAACCCGCGCTCTTCTGCGCCTTTTACAATCGCTTCACCAAGTGGGTGTTCTGAACCTTTTTCAGCGGAAGCGGAAATCGCTAATAAATAATCTTCGCTAAAACTTTTATCAACTACAACGACATCAGTAACCTTTGGTTTACCCTCGGTAATCGTTCCTGTTTTATCAAATACAATCGTATTAATTTTATGAGCAGTCTCTAACGCAACACCGCTCTTAATCAACACGCCATGCTCGGCGCCCTTACCGGTACCAACCATGATAGCCGTAGGTGTTGCCAAACCTAATGCACAAGGACAAGCAATTACTAATACGGAAATAAAGATTGTTAGCGAGAATACGCCGGTTTCACCAGCAAAGAAATACCATGCTAGCGCAGCGAGAGTTGCAATAGAAATGACAACTGGAACAAAGTAACCGGAAATAATGTCAGCCATTTTCGCAATTGGTGCTTTCGTGCCTTGCGCGTCTTCCACGAGCTTAATGATTTGCGCTAAGGCTGTATCTTTACCAACCCTTGTTGCCTGGTACTTTATCGCACCATTTTTATTAATACTTGCGCCAATGATTTTATCACCGATATTCTTCTCAACTGGGATACTTTCACCTGTGAGCATAGATTCATCAACTGAGGTCATTCCTTCGATCACAACACCGTCAACTGGCATCTTTTCACCAGGTTTAACAATGATAATATCGCCAACCTCAACTTCATCGATGGAGATTTCAATTTCCTGATCATTTCGTAAAATAATCGCTGTTTTCGGCGCTAGGCCCATCAGCTTCTTAATCGCTTCTGACGTTTTGCCCTTCGTCACGGCTTCTAAATACTTACCGAGCATAATCAAGGTGATAATCACGCCTGCAGCTTCAAAATAAAGATCATAGGCGTAATCAATATTGCCACTATTGATTTGATAAATGGCAAACAAGCCATATAGGAAAGCGGCAGATGTTCCGATGGCAATCAATGAATCCATATTCGGGCTTCTTTGAAAAAGTGAAGAATAGCCGACTGTGAAAAATTTATATCCTGCAATCAATACTGGAATGACTAACAGCAATTGAGCCAATCCAAAATACAACGGATTAATCATCGGATCGATTAGCTCAGGTAGCTTATATTCTAATCCAAATTGATCTTTAACCATATGGCCCATTGATATAAACAGCAATGGGACTGTGAAAATAGCTGAAATGATAAACTTTCGCCACAGCACTTTGATTTCGTGCTCTTTCCGCTCTTTATCGCTGTCGACAGTAACTTCTTCTTCAAGTGCCTTGTAGCCAGCTTTTTCAATTGCTTTTTTAATATCAGAGACTCTAACCTTGGAAGGTTCAAAGCTAATTGTTATTTTTTCAGTAGCATAATTGACGGTTGATTCAACGACTCCGTCAAGCTTGCCGGTTACTTTTTCAATCCGCTTGGCGCATGCTGCACAGGTCATTCCCTCGATTTTTAGCGATTTTGTCGTCGCTTCAATTAGTGCCTCATAACCAGCTTTTTCTATTTTTGCTTGAATGTCGGCCAAGCTCACTTTTGTTTCATCAAAGCTAATGCTCAATTTTTCAGTGGCATAGTTGACGCTTGATTCAGTGACGCCGTCTAGCTTACTAGTCACTTTTTCGATTCGCTTTGCACACGCAGCACATGTCATGCCGCCAATTTTTAAACTTTTTTCCACTGTTATTCACCTCAGTCTGGTTGTTTTTTAAAAATGAATGTTGATTTCCGCTCCAATCAACTTGCGAAAAATCAACACTAAGCTTTAACACATCATAAAAATGAACCAGTATTGTGTTATTACTAATTTCAGTAGAGATAACCACCCCGTTGATAGAGGTGGTTAATTAAAAGGGGGGTATTAGAAAATTAAATTATGCCTTGATATCATAGATTTTGACGATACGGTCTGGGCTAGCACCCATTCCCATGTCATCTTTAGTTGCTTCTTGGAAGGTCCAGCCGCTACCTTCAAGCTTGTCCACATCTAAACCTGCTTTTACAAGCGGTTCAGCTTTAAGAACGAAAATCATGTCCGCATCGTTGATTCCAAGCTCTTCAGTCCATTGCACTTGATAGCCTTCGCCAAGCGTTAAGGCATAATGTTTTTGGTCTTTATGATAACTAACCATTTTTGTATCGGCTTTTAACAAACGGCGCATGGAGTCTTCAGAACCGTTAGATGCTTGTTTTTTGTCTGAAACGTTGTAAGGCTTAATTAAACGGTTTGGCAGGTCTTTGCCTTTGTCATCTTTTCCTGCAGGTTCAAACAGCCATTCGTTTTTATCAAGCTTGTCAACATCAAGGCCCGCCTCAATGAGTGGATCTGCTAGCATAACCATGGCAAAGTCGGCTTTATTTGCGGACATATCCTTGCTCCATTCAAATTTTTCACCGCTTGGCAGCTGAAAGCCCCAGTGTTTTAGGGCATCATGGAAGCCTTTTTTATCCGGATAAGCTTTAACAATTTTATTAAATGAATCTAGTGCTTTGTCGGCATCTTTATCTCCTGTAACTGGTCGACTGCAGCCCGTAAAGGCAACTAATAATGCAGTTGAGATAAGCGCTGTTGCGATTGTCTTCTTCATGTAATCGTGCTCCTTTAGTGTCTGTTATGATTTCTCTATTAGCATAAAGAAATCTTATGTAGACAATATGAAGAACGGATTAAGTTCAAATTTTAGTCACAGTTAAAAAAATAAAGCATGAGTGTGCCTCATGCGTTACTTTTCAAACTTGACGGTTACGGTAGTGCCTTGGCCTTCCGTGCTATCAACGGCGATATTGGCGTTGTGGAGGTCTAAGATGTTTTTGACAATAGTTAGCCCAATACCGGTTCCTTCAATTTGATTTCGGCTTTTATCACCACGATATAACCGCTCGAAAATGAATGGAAGGTCTTCTTTATTAATGCCAATTCCATTATCCTTCACTTCAACTAAATAATGTTGATTATCACTAAAAAGCTTTAACGTAATGAGACCGTTTGGATTTGTGAATTTCAGACCGTTTGATAATAGATTAATAAATACTTGTTTTAGCTTGTCACGGTCGCCGTTAATCAGATAGCTTTGTTCAGGTGCAATGTAGTATTCTATTTTAATTTGCTTCGCCTCAGCAGCAAGATAGAAGTCCTTACATATATCGCTAAGAAATTCATCGAGCTTGATTTTTTCCAAATGAATCTTTATACTTTCCGACTCAAATTCTTTCAAGACATTCAAATTGTTAATGAGTCGACCAAAGCGAATGACTTCTTCATTTAAATTGTTCAAGCGCTCGGTGGTGACGGGAAAGACTCCGTCTATCATTGCCTCTAAATTGTTTTGCAGGACATTTAACGGCGTTCTGATTTCATGGGAAATATCGGATACTAATTTTTTGCGAAGTGAATCCTGAACCTTCAACTTTTCAGCAAGGATATTGATGCTGTTTCTGAGATTCTCTAATTCTTCAATATTACTTTCTGAGCTTGATTTAATATCAAAATTTCCCTTTGACAGCGTGACGGACATATTGGCAACGTCCTTGATCGGATTCGAGAATTGTTTGGAAAAATAAAGACTTAAAAGAATCGTCAAAATGAGGGTGAAGAAGCCACCGGCTATGATTCCTTTATTAATGGAGCTTTTAAAATCAATATCCTCCTTTGATAAAAGCACGGAGGAATACTGGCCAATCTCCACATAACCAACGACTTTATCCTCGTCTCTGATTTCAAATGACTTTGTCGTGTAAACACCATTGTCCTGAGTAAACATTGATTTCAAATGGTCTCGATTTTTTAAGTCATGAGAATCCATACCCCAAATGACTTTATGATTTGCGTCCTTTACGGTGATGCAATAATTGCCCATGTAGGCCTCGTGCATCAATTCTTTACCGGTGCTTTCAAGCCATTTACCGTCCTGTTTGTACTCCTCATGGACATAGGTGACAATCCGCTGGTAGCGCTTGTCCTGAATATCCTTCATATAGGCATCGAATTTTCGGGTAACTGTCACGTTAACAAACAAGGTGACGAGTAAAATCGATACGATTGAACAGCTGACAAACATCAGACTTAATCGTTTACGGATCGTTTGCATTATTGCTCACCACCAAATTTATAGCCAACCTTCATGACGGTTACAACATATTTTGGACTTTTTGTATCCTCTTCGATTTTTTTGCGGATGTTTTTGATGTGTACATCAATTGTACGGTCATAGCCGCCAAAATCAGCACCAAAGATTTTGTCTATTAATTGTTCGCGCGATAGGACCTTCCCTTTATTGGCGACGAGCGTATACAGGATATCAAATTCATTTGGCGTTAATGGAACAATTTCACCTTGAAGCTTCACGATTCTTTTATCATAATCAATTAACAAATCCCCATCGTTGAATAAATATTGGGAGGAATCATCGCTGCTATTGAGTCTCCGAAACAATGCATTAACTCTGGCGGTGAGCTCGCGCGGACTAAATGGTTTTATCAAATATTCATCCGCACCGATATTTAGGCCCTCAATTCGATTTTCGAGCGCACCTTTGGCCGTAAGCATAAAGATATGGACATTTGAACTTTGCCGGATGATTTTACACACCTCTTCACCGCTAATATCGGGCAGCATTAAATCGAGTAGAATCAGCTGGAAATCGTGAGCTTTAAATAGATCAAGCCCTGCCAAACCTGAAGTAGCTGTATAAACTTGATACCCTTCCTTCTCCAAATAGCCCTTTAACACTGTTGCAACATTCACTTCATCTTCCACAATTAAAATATTCTTCAAACTCAATCACCTCGACAAAATTCGGGTGGTGACAGGCACCAAACTAGTTTTATTCGACAAAATTCGGGTGGTGCCTGGCACCTCATTTGGGCACCTCATTTTTTACATCCAATATGTTATGGTGTCTAGTATACCAATAATGATAAATAGGATTGCAGCTGCTTTTTGAATGGTGTTTCCGATTTTGCGGCTCTTTTTTAGCAAAGCCCCATCGAGGCCGATAAACGTGATGATTCCAGCGAACACCAAGACTGGCAACGATGTTCCAACCGCAAACAGAGAAGGTAGCACCACTCCGTAAGAGGAGGTCAAAACAATCGGCATTAATGAGAAGAAAAATAGCGTAAACATCGTCGGACAAAACGCTATCGAAAAGCTAACGCCCATTAAAAACGAACCAAGCTTACCCTCTTTCTTCCGCAACGGAATCAACCTCGATACAGAATCGAGCCATCTCATTTTCACAAATCCAAACAGCACAAGTCCAATTAGGATAAAGAGTGGTCCCATCAGCTTTCGGAAAACTGAAAAGTAGTTAGGCAAAACATCTTGAAACTCTCGACCAAGTAACCAAACAGCCAGTCCCAATCCAGAGAATACAACGATTTTACCAAGTACAAAAAAGCCAATTTCAATCCATTGGCTCCGCGATTGCAAGCTCCGATTTCCGTAAAAGGTGATTGCACCAATGTTTCCAGTTAACTGACATGGTGCCAGGGCACCAATCAATCCCAGCACCAGACTGGCCAATATCGGAATTTGGTTCAGTTCATTCACAATATTGAGGAATGGACTGCTTAAAATCCTGCTAATATCTGAAAGAATTCCATACATAAAGGTTCCTCCAATTAGTTTATCCCGCCAAAGCGGGCAGTAAAAGTAAAACCCACAGACGGAAATTCTCCATATCCAATCCATTATAATTGGATAATATGTTGATGGTATGAATTTTTAAAAAAAGGACAGATTTTGGCAGGGTATCCCATACCAGCAATCCATCCTTTTAATAGTAGTATTTAAACTATCAAACATTACATCCAATGCAAGAAGCAATATCCTTCTCGTTGTCCTAAAATCCAAAAAATTTACTTAGGAACAGGTGTTGGCGTTGGTGTACCGTATGATTCGTATTTTTCCGTAATTGTTTTATTAATTTCCTTAAGATCTTTGCCGTCTTGATACATTTCAGTCGCCTCACGGGCGATCACTACGCAAATGTCTCAGGCGACACCCATCGAATCCCAACCGGTAACGGCGTTATTTTTATCCATTCCATCAACAAAGCAGTCAAGATTGCTAATGTGACCATCCTGTTCATAGCAGCCACAGTAACAAGGTACAGATGCTAATGCCTGCGGATATGTCGCAGCCATAATATATGCTTCTTGGACTTCTGCCTTTGCATTTTGTACAAAATCAGGCAGTTCCTTGTGTTTTGAGTCTAAAGCTAACTCTTCTTTAGAACCACAGCCAGATAATAGGACCATAACAACGGCACCTAACAGGACTGCGAAAAAATATTTTTTCACTGTGCATCCTCCTATCTCTAGTTTGTTTTTCTATTATAACAATATAAAGATAATAGAAACGATAAAAATGGTACGGTTTCATGACATCACCGAAGGATGGTTTCCAACGGAACTATAGTAATAATATCAGTCAGATTTGAAGATGATATGAAGATTTAAATGGAAAAATTAACATATTTGTGTCTTTTGAAACCTCGCATACCTCAATGAACATCTTCAAAATCACTATTTGATAAAATTTTCCCAGTGTAATGGCCAATCATTAGCAAACAATAAAAACAATGAATCCAGCTTGGGAGGAAGGCCATGAATGAACTTTTAAAACTAGATCGACCAATGTTAATGCTCATGATTGGAGTACTATTATTTCATCTAGGAACCTATATGGTTACCCCGATATTGCCGATTATTCTTCAGGCACATGTCGGGCTATCGCTTGTCCAAATCGGAACTGTGTTGGCTGCTATCGCGATTTCGTTTCAGTTTGGCAGTTTATTTGGTGGTTTTCTAGCTGACAGAATTGGTAGAAAGGCAATTATTAGCTTAGGCTCACTGCTAGTTGCCGCTGGCTATATTGGTTTTGGGATGTTCAAGACCTATGCCTTGCTTCTATTAATGGCTATTGTCATCGGAACTGGCAATGGTTTGTATGCACCATCGACGAAAGCGGCGATTGCTGCCCTTGCCTCTAAAGAAAATCAAACGACGGCATTTTCATTGCGGGGCATTGCCGCTAATGTCGGCATCGCTGTTTCAGGACTCATTGTGTTTTTCTTTTTAACCAGTACGTCTAGCACGATATTTTGGATGGCTGGGATTATTTTCGCCGTCCTTGCCGTACAAAGCTGGCTGTTTGTTCCGAATAATTGCGGAAATTCACCCTGTCCAGAGCTTCCAAAGGGGTCTTATTTAGATGTTTTTAAAAATAAACCATTTATCGTGTTTGGCAGCGTCAGTGTTTTTATTTGGGCCCTTTATGCTCAACTCTCACTTGCACTTCCGCTACGAGCTGCAGTGATTTTGCCAAACCCAGAGGATGTTGCTTTGGTATGGACGATTAATAGCATCATCGTTATTTTTGCACAAGGGCTCGTGACGAATTGGATTATTAAGCGGCTTCATCCGTTTACGGCGCTAGGATTAGGTATTTTCATTATTGGAATCGGGATTGGCTCACTTTATTTTGCCAGCGCCTTCATTCATTTAGTTCTGAGTGCAGCCATTTTTATTTTTGGTGAGATGTTAATTTTGCCAACGATTGATAGTACGGTTTCCCAGTTGTCACGTGCTGATTTAATCGGAATATTCTTTGCCATGGCCAATGTCGTGTCTGGACTTGGGGAGGCTGGGGGCAAGTTCGCAGGTGGTCGCCTGCTTGAAGTTGGTACCACAATGGGGTATCTACCATGGTTGCTTTATTTTAGCAGTGGCACTATATTGGCACTGGTTGCTGTCTTATTTTTAAAAAACTCGAAGCCGCTCAACCAGCAATTACAAACCGCTGCACAAAATCCAGATGGCCCAAAGCATGCTCCAAAGGTAAGAACCTCTCCAGTTCAGCATCCTTCTCATCCGTTTAACAATTGGGAGCCCGAAAGCTTATTTCGAAAGCGGAGACCAACATGATCCAACAAATCCTTGCCCCGTATATAAACCTCTTGAACAAATTTTTATTTTTTTAATAATAGTAATTAATCGCTTTACATACTACAGGGGGGTATGGTAATTTATTTGTAAGGGAGGTAGGTAAGTTGTGGATCAATCAAATCCTAAGAAAAACAAACAACAAGAAGCAAGCATTATTGAAGACATCATACAAATGATGGGCGAATCGAGCCAGGCTGCTGAAAGTGAAGTAGTGGATATGAACGATTGTTCATCCAATTGTCATTCCGATGCTGAGCGTAAAAGTCATCATTCCGAGTCAACGAAGAAAAACCTCATCACGAGATTAAATCGGGTCGAGGGCCAAATTCGCGGAATAAAGGGACTAATCGAGAAGGATACTTATTGTGATGACGTGATTACCCAGATTGCCGCAACGCAAGCGGCTTTGAACAGTGTCGCCAAGCTATTGCTTGAAGGGCATTTGCGAAGCTGTGTCGTTGAAAGGATTCATGCGGGTGATTCTGAAATAATTGACGAGCTACTTACTACCATCCAAAGACTAATGAAAAAATAGTGAGGGGTATGACATCATGGAAAATATTACTTTAAAAGTTGCAGGAATGTCTTGCGATCATTGTGTGAAAGCTGTTGAAGGTAGTGTTGGTGAACTTAACGGCGTGCAAACAGTAAAGGTTGACCTAAAAGCAGGAACTGTTAACGTTCAATTCAATCCAGAAGTTGTTACACTTGATGCTATTAAAGAAACAATCGATGATCAAGGTTATGATGTTGAGTAGTAATTCATTAGGCGTGCTAGAAATAGCGCGCTTTTATCGGGATAAAAATATACCCAAGTGGGGTATGGGGGACGATGAGTAATGAGCGAAAACCTCAATGAACCAAGCTTAAAATCGGAATTTGAAATTACCGGGATGACTTGTGCGGCTTGTTCAGCCCGGATAGAAAAAGGATTGAATAAGCTTGATGGTGTCGTCAAAGCGAATGTCAATCTCGCTTTGGAAAAAGCTAGTGTAGAGTACAACCCAGCTGCACTAACGAAAGCTGACATTATCAAAAAGGTGGAAGCACTTGGCTACGGTGCGGAGCTTAAAGAGGAAGCCAAAAATCAGGAAGCAGTCGATCACCGCGAGCGTGAAATAAACAAACAAACAAGAAAATTCCTAGTTTCGGTAATTTTATCGTTACCATTGTTATGGGCAATGGTCGGTCATTTTGAATTTACTTCGTGGATTTATGTTCCTGATTTGTTTATGAATCCTTGGTTCCAACTTACTCTTGCGACTCCGGTTCAATTTATTATCGGTAAACAGTTTTATGTTGGTGCCTATAAAGCATTGAAAAACGGTAGTGCCAATATGGATGTTCTCGTCGCACTTGGTACTTCGGCCGCTTATTTTTACAGCTTATACTTGTCGATACTTTCGCTGAACGGAATGGCTCATACTGTTGAGCTTTACTATGAAACTAGTGCAGTTCTGATTACATTGATTATTTTAGGAAAACTGTTTGAAGCAAAAGCAAAGGGCCGTTCCTCTGAGGCAATTAAGAAATTAATGGGACTACAGGCGAAAAATGCTGTTGTCGAGAGGGATGGTATGGAAACGGAAATTCCACTTGAGGAGGTTGTTGTCGGCGATATCGTCCACGTTAGACCTGGTGAAAAGATTCCTGTTGATGGAAAAATTACCGAGGGACAGTCAGCCATTGATGAGTCAATGCTGACTGGGGAAAGTGTGCCGGTTGACAAAACCGTTGGCGATTCGGTTATCGGTGCAACGATCAATAAGAATGGATTTTTAAAAATTGAAGCGACCAAGGTCGGAAAAGACACAGCTTTAGCTCAAATCATTAAGGTTGTTGAAGAAGCACAAGGCTCGAAGGCTCCGATTCAACGCCTTGCTGATCAAATTTCTGGAGTGTTTGTACCGATCGTAGTAGGGATCGCCGTAGTGACCTTCTTGATTTGGTACTTCTGGGTAGCCCCTTTCGATTTTGCCGAGGCGCTTGAAAAATTAATCGCTGTGCTCGTTATCGCTTGTCCTTGCGCACTGGGACTTGCGACACCGACCTCGATTATGGCTGGCTCCGGTCGAGCGGCTGAGTTTGGGATATTGTTTAAGGGTGGCGAGCACCTCGAAATGACGTACCGTATTTCTAGTGTTATTTTAGACAAAACCGGAACAGTCACAAACGGAACACCGGTATTGACGGATGTGATTCTTGCGGATCATTCTTATACGGAAGCGGAGTTCTTAGCTATCGTCGGTTCTGCCGAGAAGCAATCAGAGCATCCACTTGCCCAGGCGATTGTCCAAGGTATTAAAGACAAAGGGATGGGCCTATACGATGTTTTTGGATTTGAAGCAATCCCGGGCTATGGTATTAGAGCAACTGTTGCTGGTAAAATCGTTCTCGTCGGGACGCGTAAATTAATGCTGGTGAAAAATATTGAAATCAGTACAGCCCTTGATCAGATGGATGCGTTAGAAAAAGAAGGGAAAACGGCGATGCTAGTAGCCATTGATGGAAAGTATGCTGGCATAGTTGCAGTTGCTGATACAATTAAGGAAACTTCAAAGGAAGCAATTCAGCGCTTAAAAGATATGGGTCTAGAAGTTATCATGATTACGGGTGATAATCAGCAAACTGCAAAATCAATCGCTGCTCAAGTTGGTATTGATCACGTAATTGCTGAGGTATTGCCAGAGGGTAAGGCTGACGAGGTGAAGAAGCTTCAAGCTAAAGGTAAGAAAGTGGCGATGGTCGGTGATGGTATAAATGATGCACCAGCACTAGCAGTAGCTGACATCGGCATGGCGATTGGGACTGGTACAGATGTAGCGATGGAAGCTGCCGATATCACGTTAATTCGTGGTGACTTAAATAGCATTGCGGATGCCATCTATATGAGCAAAAAAACAATCCAAAACATCAAGCAAAATCTGTTCTGGGCATTTGGCTATAATACACTCGGTATACCTGTTGCAGCACTTGGCTTTTTAGCTCCATGGCTAGCCGGAGCAGCGATGGCGTTCAGCTCGGTTTCGGTTGTGCTTAACGCTTTGCGACTGCAAAAGGTGAAGCTATAGTTAGTTATTTGAAATCAAAGTTGTGAACAAATCACCTTCGTTTTTATCAATGAGTTTTTTGTCCTACTTATAAAAAAATCGGATAATCCTCCTATTTTTTTCCAAATTATTATGGTATTGTTGGTTTGACAAGGAGGTATGATGATAGATGCAAAGACGAGAATTTATTAGTAAATCTTTGAAGGGAACGGCAGGGATTTTTGCTGTTTCACTATTGCCTCTAGGCTTGACTGCTTGCGAATCAAAGGAGAAAGTCGTTGATACAAGCTCCATGGCTAACCTCGGTCCATTAAAGGAGTTAGAGCAGGGAGAATTTCCGAAAAAAGTTGAATATCAAGTTACTCTGAAGGATGCATGGACTGAACAGGATGTTGCAGGCTTTGTTTATTTGAATAAACAAAAAGACGGCTCATTATTAATCATGTCACCAATTTGTACCCATCTTGGCTGTACAGCTGGCGATGCAGAAATAGCCATGCAGGAAAAGGGAGTTCGCTTTAATTGCAAATGTCATGGCGGACAATATGATGAATTTGGTGTAAATGTTGAAGGACCACCTCCTAGGCCATTGGATACGTTTGAATCGATTATTCAAGATGGCGATGTTTATATTGCTGTATTAAATTCAATGAAACGTGAAGCATAAGAAAAAGCCGTTACCTTTTAAAAATATGGTAACGGCTTTATTCTATTCGCCAAATGCTTTTCTACTCCTCATCGCTATGTAAGCTCGCATCTGCAACCGGAGTAGGCTCCGGAGCCTCTTCGGAAAACGGAAAATTGCTAATAATGAACGCAAACACCAATGCTGTAACCAATAGGCTAATAAATAAGTAAAATCGCTCTTGTAACAGTTTCACTCTGCTTTCAGACTCCTTTAGTCATAATCAGAAATTTACCGAACGTTATATGTTTATTAGCAAAGGGCATTAATTATTTATCATTTTTGTTATAAAAACATGAGAATAATAGGCTATCAATTTTTTATCGTAGTCAAGTGAAGCAACATGGTAGGAATTTTTTAATAAAATCCGTGCCTTCGTGTGCGATGAAACCTCCTTTACAATTTGTTTACTATCAGAAGGTGGAACAACATGATCGTCCTCTGATACTAAAGCCAATACAGGATTGTGCACATCTCCAAGTCTATCAATCGTCTGCCTTAATACCTTTTGTAATTCGTGTACTGCACTTAACGGGACAGAATCATAGGTGATTTCTTCAGCAGTCGGATCTTTGATATCTGGTGCATCCTCTGGAATAAACCGAGGCACACTGGCGTTTGCGTATTTATCATATGCTGGTACGTGAAGTGCTGCATTGATGGTGACAACACCTTTAATTTCAGGATTTATTGCTGCCAGTTGAAGGCTAAGTGCTCCGCCCATTGATTGTCCGATAATAAAGACTTCCTCGCATGTTTCTTTTAATGTTAAATAAGCATTTTCAAGATCCTTAAGCCACTCTGTATGTTTGGCTGTTTCAAAATCGGAAATGGTGGTTCCATGTCCAGTTAATCGTGGTGCTAATACTGTGTAACCATATTGATTCAATAATTCCCCGACCTCACGAACGCTTTGTGGAGTACCGACGAAACCATGTGATAAAACAATTCCTATTTTATTCCCTTTAAGGAAAAATGACTCTGCGCCATTCATGATCTTAGCTTTTGTAATACTCATTTTCACACCACTTCCTATAATAATTGAGATTGTCTCAAGTAAGGTTCGAATTTTCTTGTTTTTTATTATAACTGCAATAAAGGTTGAATACAATACTAAATTCATAATTCATATAAGAAAAGTAGGAATTGTGTGCGGCACTAACATCAAAGCCTTTGCAATTACTGGTTTTAGGGGTTATTCTATTATTACTAGAGAGTTGTTGTAGTGAAAGAAGGTGTTGCAATGGTGGTAAAGTATTTGTCTGCGCTATTATTGCCAGGAATTGTTGTTGTATTATTATCACGGGTCACTTATAACCATGTGATTGGCTTAATCCTATCAGTTGCATTAATTGCAGCTTCAGTTTATAAGGGCTACACGGATACATGGTGGCTAATCATTGTGGACGCCTTTTCGCTAACAGTCGGATTTTGGTACAGCTCACTTATGATCCAAAAAAATAGAAAAAAGACATAATCATCCACTACCGCAGCTATTTAGCTGTGGTTTTTTTCTGACCCATTTAACGATTTTTTGAGAGTGAAAGTCAATAAGATTTCCTAATTGTAAAATTTACGAATATTTGTTCGCGTATTATTGGTTTGTTTTACTATAAATGTGGTAGAATGTGAATAGTACTCAAGGGAGGTTTTAAATCGTGAAAGACCAGTTTGAACTTGTTTCAAAATACACCCCGCAAGGTGACCAGCCTGAAGCGATCAAGAAAATTGTCCAAGGAATTCGCGAAAATAAACGCGAACAAACATTGCTAGGGGCAACAGGGACTGGAAAAACTTTTACTATTTCCAACGTAATTAAAGAGGTCAATAAACCAACCTTGATTATTGCTCATAATAAAACATTAGCTGGACAGCTTTATAGTGAATTTAAAGATTTCTTTCCTAATAATGCCGTCGAGTACTTTGTCAGTTATTATGATTACTTCCAGCCGGAAGCTTATGTACCATCTACTGATACCTTCATTGAGAAGGATGCCAGTATTAATGAAGAAATCGATAAGCTGAGACACTCGGCAACTTCTTCGCTGTTTGAACGCAAGGATGTCGTCATTATTGCCAGTGTTTCGTGTATATATGGCTTAGGGTCACCAGAGGAATACCGCGATTTAGTCGTGTCTTTGCGAACTGGGATGGAGCTTGATCGAAATCAACTGCTCAGAAAGCTAGTTGATATTCAATATGACCGCAATGACTTAGATTTTCAACGGGGGAGATTCCGGGTTCGAGGGGATGTCGTGGAAATTTTTCCAGCATCACGGGATGAACATTGCATCCGCGTTGAATTTTTTGGTGACGAAATCGATCGAATTCGCGAAGTCGATGCACTAACGGGTGAAATCATTGCTGAACGCGACCATGTCGCCATTTTTCCAGCATCACACTTCGTTACCCGCGAAGAAAAAATGCAAATTGCGATTAAAAATATTGAAGAAGAACTCGAAGTTCGCTTAAAGGAGCTACGAGAAAATAATAAACTCTTGGAAGCTCAGCGCATAGAGCAGCGAACTCGCTACGATTTGGAAATGATGCGTGAAATGGGTTTCTGTTCAGGGATTGAAAATTATTCAAGACACTTAACGTTGCGACCGCCTGGTTCAACTCCATATACCCTGCTTGATTATTTTCCAGAAGATTTTCTCATCGTAATCGATGAATCACATGTTACTCTTCCGCAAATACGCGGAATGTTTAATGGTGATAAAGCGAGAAAACAGGTATTAGTTGATTATGGTTTCCGGTTGCCATCAGCTCTTGATAATCGACCGTTAACCTTTGACGAGTTTGAAAAGCATGTCAATCAAATCGTCTATGTATCAGCTACACCTGGTCCATATGAATTGGAGCATGCTCCGGATTTTGTTGAGCAAATCATCCGTCCAACAGGGCTTCTTGATCCAACGATTGATGTTCGTCCAATCGAAGGTCAGATTGACGATTTAATTGCGGAAATCCATGAGCGGGTCAAAAAGAATGAGCGTGTTCTAGTGACAACCTTAACGAAAAAAATGTCCGAGGACTTGACTGATTATTTAAAGGAAATTGGCATAAAGGTTCAGTACCTTCATTCCGAGGTGAAAACGCTTGAGCGAATTGAAATTATCCGTGAGCTAAGGCTAGGAAAATATGATGTGCTCGTAGGTATCAACTTGCTCAGGGAAGGTTTGGATATTCCGGAAGTATCACTTGTTGCGATTTTGGATGCAGATAAGGAAGGTTTCTTGCGTTCAGAACGTTCGTTAATCCAGACGATTGGTCGTGCGGCGCGGAATGCAAGCGGACACGTGATTATGTATGCCGACAGAATCACTAATTCGATGGAGATGGCCCTTAATGAAACGAAACGGCGCCGTCAGATTCAAGAGGAATATAATCAAAAACATGGGATTACGCCGCAAACGATCCAAAAGGATATTCGTGAATCCATAAGAGCCACCCATACTACCGATGAAGAGGAAGTCAACAAACCTCAAGCAGCACTGAGCAAACTGACCAAGAAAGAACGCGACAAGGTCATTGCTGATTTAGAAAAGGAAATGAAGGAAGCAGCTAAGGCGCTTAATTTTGAGCGTGCCACCGAGCTTCGTGATTTAATTTTTGAGTTAAAAGCGGAAGGATGACGTAAATAAATGGTAATGGATAAATTAATCGTAAAAGGGGCCAGAGCTCATAATTTAAAAAATATTGATGTCACCATTCCGAGAGATAAATTAGTAGTTCTCACGGGACTTTCCGGGTCAGGAAAGTCCTCGTTGGCTTTTGATACGATTTATGCAGAAGGACAGCGCCGTTATGTTGAATCATTATCAGCGTATGCCCGCCAATTCCTCGGCCAAATGGATAAACCCGATGTAGATACAATTGAAGGACTATCTCCGGCGATTTCGATTGACCAAAAAACAACGAGCAGAAATCCCCGCTCAACTGTAGGGACAGTGACCGAAATTTATGATTATTTGCGCCTGTTATACGCTAGAGTTGGACGGCCAACATGCCCGATTCATAAAATTGAGATTACCTCCCAGACAGTAGAACAGATGGTTGACCGCATTCTCGACTATCCGGAACGGACTAAAATGCAAATTCTTGCCCCGGTTGTCTCAGGACGCAAAGGCGCTCATGTTAAGACGCTTGAAGATATTAAAAAGCAAGGCTATGTTCGTGTGCGTATCGATGGAGAAATGTACGATCTCGGTGATGATATTGAACTAGATAAAAATAAAAAACATTCGATTGAGGTCGTAGTTGACCGTATCGTAATTAAAGAAGGAATTTCAACGCGGTTGGCCGATTCGCTCGAAGCAGCGTTACAGCTTGGCGCTGGCAGAGTATTTATTGATGTCATCGGTGAAGAAGAACTTCTGTTCAGTGAAAATCATTCCTGCCCACAATGTGGTTTCTCTATCGGTGAACTAGAGCCAAGGATGTTTTCATTTAATAGTCCCTTCGGTGCTTGTCCGGATTGTGATGGACTTGGTGCGAAACTTGAAATTGATATTGATTTGGTAATCCCAAATCGCGATCTTACTTTAAAAGAGAACGCGATTGCACCATGGGAATCTATCAGTTCACAATATTACCCACAGCTCTTAAAGGCTGCCTGTGATCATTTTGGTGTCGATATGAATGTACCGGTGAAGGATATTCCGGAGCATTTATTAGAGAAAATTCTCTATGGCTCAAAGGGTGAAAAAATCTTTTTTCATTACGAAAACGACTTTGGACAAATGCGTGAAGGCTATATTGAATTTGAGGGTGTTGTTCGTAATGTCGAGCGGCGTTACAAAGAAACGAACTCAGATTTTATTCGGGAGCAAATGGAAAAATACATGGCAGAGCATGCTTGTCCAACCTGTAAGGGTTATCGCTTAAAGCGAGAAGCAATGGCGGTATTAGTTTCTGGTCGGCATGTAGGTGAAATTACCTCTTTATCTGTAACAGAAGCACACCAATTCTTCGAGTCAGTTGATTTAACGGAAAAAGAACAGAAAATCGCGCATCAAATATTGCGAGAAATTAAGGAAAGAATTGGATTCCTCATAAATGTAGGACTTGACTATTTAACACTTAGCCGAGCGGCAGGTACGTTATCTGGTGGGGAGGCGCAACGGATTCGTCTGGCCACACAAATTGGTTCACGCTTAACGGGTGTCCTCTATATCCTTGATGAGCCTTCGATTGGGTTACATCAGCGCGATAATGACCGGCTAATCGGTACCTTAAAGAATATGCGTGACATCGGAAACACCTTAATCGTTGTCGAGCATGACGAGGATACGATGCTCGCAGCTGATCATTTAATTGATGTTGGACCTGGTGCCGGTGTACATGGTGGGATGATTATCTCCCAAGGAACTCCTCAGGAAGTGATGGCTGATCCGAATTCGATTACCGGTCAATATTTATCTGGAAAAAAATTTATTCCTCTTCCAATTGAACGTCGCAAGCCGGATGATCGCTTTCTCGAAATAAGAGGGGCTAAAGAAAACAATTTGAACAATCTCAATGTGAAAATCCCACTCGGAATGTTTATCGCCGTAACGGGTGTCTCTGGTTCTGGGAAAAGTACGCTGATTAATGAAATTCTTCATAAATCATTAGCCCAAAAGCTCCATCATGCCAAAATAAGGCCAGGTGAGCACAAGGAAATTAGAGGTATTGATTTATTAGAAAAGGTCATTGATATCGATCAGTCTCCAATTGGACGAACACCAAGATCGAACCCTGCCACCTATACCGGTGTTTTTGATGATGTTCGCGATGTGTTTTCAGCCACAAACGAAGCGAAGGTACGTGGCTACAAGAAGGGGCGTTTTAGTTTTAATGTTAAGGGTGGACGTTGTGAAGCCTGTCGTGGTGATGGAATTATCAAAATCGAAATGCACTTCCTCCCTGATGTATATGTTCCATGTGAAGTCTGTCATGGAAAGCGTTATAATCGCGAAACATTGGAAGTTAAATACAAAGGAAAAAACATTTCTGATATACTAGAGATGACAGTTGAGGATGCGCTATCCTTTTTTGAAAACTTGCCGAAAATCAAGCGAAAGCTGCAGACCATTTATGATGTCGGCTTAGGCTATATTACACTTGGACAGCCAGCAACTACGCTATCAGGTGGTGAGGCCCAGCGGGTTAAGCTTGCCTCAGAGCTACATCGTCGTTCAAATGGCCGAACACTTTATATTTTAGATGAACCAACAACAGGCTTGCACGTGGATGATATTGCTCGTCTACTTGAAGTTCTAAGACGCCTCGTTGAAAACGGAGATACAGTTTTAGTAATTGAACATAATCTAGATGTGATAAAAACAGCAGATTACCTAATAGATTTAGGGCCTGAAGGTGGCGATAAAGGTGGAACGATTGTTGCAACCGGTACGCCTGAACAGGTGGCGGAAGTACCGCTTTCATACACAGGTAAATATTTAAAGCCAATCCTTGACAGAGATCGTGCTCGGATGGCAAATCAAATTGCCGAAAAAGAAGCGCTAGGTAATCTATCATAATTTCGGAAGCGGTTTACACGAAAATTCATAATAAACAACTAAGGATCTGACAGTGATTATCTTCTGTTAGATCCTTATTTTTTCATCATCGTAAAAGTTTATGAAACTTCACCAATTGTTTTGCGTAAATAATAAGGTGAAGTAACGTTGCGTTCAAGGGTTAAGGGTAATTGAAAAAACTTGGATGGAGGGATATGAAATGCAAGAGGAAAGAATTCGGATATTAAAAATGGTCGAGGAAGGCAAGCTCTCTGCAGAAGAAGCTCTATCGCTACTCAATGAACTCGAAGAATCACAGCAAAAAATTGAAAAGAAGCAAGAAGAACTGGTTAATGAATTATCAACAGTGGTTAAATTTGACGAAGGAAAACAAGAAGAGAATAAGCAGGATAACGATTCTTTTCAAAACAAATTTCAATCTTTAAAGGATGTAATTGTCGATTTTGTTGATTCTGCCTTTAAAAAAATTAAGGATTTTGATCTTGATTTTAATTTTGGTCAAGGCTACGAACTTTCCCACATCTTCCATCAAGGCGATGTTCAATTAAAAAATATCGATGTCGATATCGCTAATGGTTCTGTTCAATTTATACCTTGGGATCAAAATGATGTTCGAATCGAGTGTAAAGCAAAAATCTATCGTGGTGAATCCCTAGATGAGGCCCGAGCAAGCTTTTTGCGGGATATTCTCTTCAATGTAGATATTGGAACTTTAAGATTTTCTGCCCAGCCGAAATGGATGAAGGTTGAAGCGATGATTTATTTACCAAAGTCGGATTACGAAAACGCTCGAATTCGACTATTCAATGGTCCCATTCGCTTTGAAAACTTAAATGTAAAATCAATCAAGGCCAAGACGGCTAATGGTAGAATTGGTGCGAATGGAATAATCGCAGAAAAAATGGAAGTAGAAACAGCTAATGGTAAAGTGAAAATTCGTGACAGCAAAATCACTGAGCTTGAAGCGGAAACTTTAAATGGGGCTATTCAATTAGAAGGGGATTACTCTCGATTAGAATTGCAATCATTTAACGGTAATATCGGCTGCAAGCTGACCGGTACAAACACTGAAGATATTGAGGCCAAAACAGTTTCTGGCAGCATTGACCTTGCAATCCCTCAAGGCGTGGCCGTTACTGGAGAATTAAAATCAAACCTTGGTTCCTTTGCTGTAGAATTGGATGGTATCCAAATCGTGTCTGAGAAAAGTGATATGGTGCAAAAAAGTCTACATTTTAAACCGGTTGCACCATCACAGAATATCATCAAGCTTGAAGCTGAGACAAAAACTGGATCGATATCAGTTAGAAAGAATGTAATAGAAAAATAATCAGATGTAGCAGAAAAAGCTGGCACCCAAGCGATTGCCAGCTTTTCTGCATATATATGTTTATAAGTTAACTGGTAAATGATGTAAACAAAGTAAACATTATTCTACGCACGAAAAACGTAAGGTTGATAGCCCTTGTTCCGAAGAGTTTGCGCTAATTCGTCGGCATTTTGTTTATTGCGGAATGCCCCGGTTTGAACCTTGAATAAACCGTTGTCAGTGACAATAAAATTTTGGAAACTATCATTTTTTAAACGAGCTGCCATACCTTCGGCGTTATCCCTCTGTTTAAATGCTCCTACCTGGACCTTGTATAATCCTGAAGTCGGTGTAGGTGCTGGTGCCGGTGTCGGAATTGGCGTTGGTTGAGGAGCCGGTGTGGCTGTTGGTTTTTTTACAAGGCCAAATTGTTCAGCAAGTGCAGCGATAATGCCCTCTGCACATGTTCGGCGATAGCCCTCAGAACGGAGAAGCTTTATCTCATCGGGATTTGACATAAAACCGCACTCAACAAGCACGGCGTCCATATTTGTTTCTCTTAGAACATGGAAATCGGCAGTCTTAACACCACGGTTACGCAAACCTGTTTTATTGATTAGTTGATTTTGAATTTTTGTTGCGAGGGATACGGCTCCAGGAGGTCTAGTTGTATAAATAAAGGTTTCAATTCCACCGGCACTACTCCATGTGCTACTGGCTGCATTTGCATGAATTGAAACATAAATATCTACTCGCAAATTATTTGCGTTGTTTGTTCTTTGTTGTAATGGGATGTCAGTTTGGTCAGAGTGGGCAAAATAGACTGTTACATTTTGATAACCATCAAGCAGTTCCTTCGCGTAATTAGCAGCGGCACGATTAAATTCATACTCACGCATGCCATCGGGACTGCGTTTACCAGGTGTATCGAATCCATGCCCAGCGTCTAACATGATTTTCATCAAACCACTCCTTTCCTATGGTCAATTTATTTAAGAAATATTTCTTCGTGATTAATATATGTTTAGAGACCCGAAATGGATCTAAAAACTTTCGAAATATTAAATTTAGACAATTATCTAAGAAAAACACGAGTTCATTTGGTTCTTTGCAAAAAAGTGCTAAAATATAGACTATATGATTATCCTGAAACTTTTTTAAAGGAGGAGCCTTTAATTGCCAAATGTTCGCACCAAAGATATCATTGAGAAGTTTAATTTAGAACTGATCAGTGGAGAAGAAGGCATAAACCGTCCGATTACGACTAGTGATATATCCCGTCCTGGAATTGAAATAGCTGGTTATTTTGATCATTATCCGGCAGAGCGAATTCAGTTATTAGGAAAAACCGAATTATCTTTTTTTGGAAAACTAAACGAAGCCGATCAAGCATATCGAATGGATCAATTGTGTACGGATATTACACCGGGCATTATTGTTACACGGGGATTACCGATTCCACATGAACTGATAGAAGCATCTGAGCGTGAATCGGTGCCGGTGATGAGAGCATCCATGAAAACAACAAGATTCTCAAGCCGATTGACCAATTTTTTGGAAAGTAAACTAGCTCCTACAACTGCTGTACACGGTGTATTAGTGGATGTGTACGGGATTGGAGTGCTTATTACCGGTAAGAGTGGTGTTGGTAAAAGTGAAACCGCACTTGAATTAGTAAAGCGGGGCCATCGCCTTGTTGCTGATGACTGTGTTGAAATCCGTCAGGAAGACCAAGATACACTAGTTGGACATGCTCCTGAGTTGATTGAGCATTTGCTCGAAATTCGTGGACTAGGCATTATCAATGTCATGACGCTTTTTGGCGCGGGCTCAGTCCGCAGTCATAAACGGATTACACTCGTCATTAATCTCGAACTTTGGGATCAAAACAAACAATATGACCGTCTCGGCTTAGATGAAGAGAAATTTAGAATTATTGATACAGATATCACAAAATTAACAGTTCCTGTCCGACCTGGGCGAAATCTTGCTGTCATTATTGAAGTAGCAGCAATGAATTTTAGGCTCAAGAGAATGGGCGTTAATGCTGCTGAACAATTTACTCATCGTCTAACTGATGCGATTGAAGACAGTGACCACGAGGATTATTAAAAATAAAGACTAACTGAGGACTAAGGAGAAATGAGCATGGAAAAAAATATACAACCGCTGGATCCCATCGCGTTTTCGCTCGGGCCGTTTGCTGTACATTGGTACGGAGTGATTATTGGAAGTGGACTAGCACTTGCCCTATGGTTAGCAATTCGTGAGGCAGATCGCCGTGGTTTGCCAAAAGATACCTTTCCGGATTTAATGGTTTGGGCCATTCCGATTGCCATCATTAGCGCAAGAATTTATTACGTTATTTTTCAATGGGACTTTTATCAGAACCATCCCGGGGAAATGATTAAAATTTGGAATGGTGGAATTGCGATACACGGAGCTCTAATTGGATCCGTGTTAACGACTTACTTTTTTGCAAAAAGCAAGCAGCTTTCGTTTTGGAAAATTGCAGACATCGCTGCTCCAAGCATTATTCTAGGTCAAGCTATTGGTCGGTGGGGGAATTTCATGAACCAAGAGGCGCACGGAGGCGAGGTTACGCGGGCCTTTCTTGAGAATCTCCATTTACCGACATTTATCATTGATCAAATGTATATTAATGGAATTTATTATCATCCTACCTTTCTATACGAATCACTTTGGGACTTTGTCGGAGTCATCCTACTGATTGCACTTCGAAAAGTGAATTTGGGGCGTGGGGAAATTTTCCTTTCCTATATGTTTTGGTATTCTATTGGGCGCTTCTTTGTTGAGGGACTGAGAACAGACAGCTTGATGCTGACAGAGAATTTACGAATGGCGCAAACCATTTCAATTGGATTGATTGTTCTAGCTGTAGCACTGTTTATTTACAGACGAAAAAGTGGCTTAGCCAATATACGTTATTTGGAGAATCGCCAGTAAGGACGGGGGAGAACTGGAGTGATACTGACATCGGTCAAAAAGGGGTTCTATGTTGGTCTAGCCACCACCTGGAAGTTTGGGAAGATCATTTTTCCGGTTACCCTCATTGTGTCAATTTTAAAGCATACCCCTATTCTTCCATGGGTAATTGATTTGATTGCCCCGATGATGGGATTTCTAGGATTATCTGGGGATGCTGCAATACCGCTTGTATTAGGGAACTTTTTAAATTTATATGCGTCAATCGGAGCCATTTTATCATTAGATTTAACGGTAAAAGAAGTATTTACAATCGCTGTTATGCTATCTTTTTCCCATAATATGCTTATCGAAACCAGTGTTGCTTTAACGGTTGGTGTTAGGCTTTGGGTTGTGTTTGCCGTCAGGTTTGGACTTGCGTTGCTATCCGGATTGTTCATCAATTTAATTTGGCACGGTGGAAATGAGCTAGCCAATTATGGTTTTGCTTCAGTAAATAGCGATACTGTAAGCGGGTTTGGCGCTGTTATGTTTGATGGTTTTAAAACAGCTGGAATGGGAATCGTGCAATTGGCACTGATTGTTATTCCGTTGATGATTGTGATTCAAATATTTAAAGATTTGAAATGGTTAGCGGTGTTTTCGAAGTGGTTTGCCCCAGTAACACGGCGACTTGGCATGAAGGAAAACACGTCAACAGCGTTAGCAGCAGGTTTGTTATTGGGCTTGGCTTACGGTGCAGGCGTCGTAGTACAAGCAGTTAAGGAGGATGGGGTGAGTAAAAAGGATATCACGCTTGCCTTTGTATTTTTGATGGCTTGTCATGCTGTCATTGAAGACACCCTTATCTTTATGCCGCTTGGAATTCCGGTGTTACCGTTATTGTTCATTCGGTTAGGGACAGCCATCATCTTAACCCTAGTTGTTTCGACGATTTTGAAACGGGCAGAACTTGCAAAAGGAAAGGAAGCAGTCATTTATGAACAATAGCATCAAGACCGTCTTGTTTGATCTTGACGGAACTTTAATCGATACAAATGATTTAATAATTTCTTCTTATTTACATACATTGGATCAGTATTTTCCCAATCAATTTAAGCGAGAGGATGTTCTACCATTTATGGGACCATCACTCCATGAAGTCTTTGATAAGCTGAACCCTGAAAAAACAGAGGAAATGATTTTGGCTTACCGAACCTTCAATAAAGTAAATCACGATTTGTTAGTGAAGGAATTTGAAGGTGTTTATGATACAGTGAAGATATTAAAGGAAAAGGGCTACAAGCTAGGCGTTGTAACGACAAAAAAATTGGATGTTGCCCAAATGGGGTTGAACCTCGCAAAGCTTACACCGTTTTTTGAAGTCGTCATTGCCATTGATCATGTTAATAAAATCAAGCCTGACCCAGAGCCAATTTTAAAGGCGTTAAAGTTGTTAGATGCAACGCCTGAAGAAGCGCTCATGGTTGGTGATAACTATCACGATATTCTTGGTGGTCAAAATGCCGGAACAAAGACTGCTGGTGTTGCTTGGTCCTTAAAGGGACGTGAAACACTCGAACAATATAAGCCGGATTATATCCTTGAGAAAATGACTGACCTGTTAACGATTTTAGAGGTGTAATGGATGAGAAACACGAAGCGTTATCCTGTTGAAGGAGCCAATTCATTATGGCAAATCTACAAAACCGTTTCGTTTTGGAAGGTGGCCAAAAACTTTATTGTCATTCAAATCGCGCGCTACACACCTTTTCTAAGCGTAAAGAATTGGCTGTACCGTACGTTTTTACGAATGAAGGTGGGTAAACAAACAGCGTTTGCGCTCATGGTCTTTCCAGATGTGATGTTTCCGGAAATGATAAGCGTCGGTGATAATACCATTATTGGTTTTAATACGACGATTTTAGCTCATGAATACTTAATTAAAGAATATCGTCTCGGTCCGGTCGTGATCGGAAATGAAGTGATGATTGGTGCCAACTCGACCATTTTGCCAGGAGTAACAATTGGTGATGGTGCGATAGTTGCTGCAGGCTCTCTTGTCCATAAAGATGTACCAAAAGGAGCATTCGTTGGCGGCAATCCAATGCAAAGAATAAAATAGGGTGCTTGTCCCCTTACTTCACCGCGCCACAGCATTGGGGGACTGTCCCCTAATGCTGTGGCGCGGTGAATCGTTTGGGGATAGGCACTTTTTCTTTTATCTGGTCTTGACGATTTTTGTCATGAGGGTTAAACTACATATAACTTCATCGTGCTAATACATTAGCGAACTAAAGGATTTCTGAAATTTATGAATGCTAATTAAAATTTGGCTGTTTTAATGGACAAAGTTGATTGATTTAAACATATGTTGATTGAAGCGGAAGGCACGAAGACTCCTGCGGGAGTACGGGGCAGGGGAGACCCCGCAGGCGCAAAGCGCCGAGGAGGCTCCCCGCTACCGCCCGCGGAAAGCGAAGTGCCTGGAGCGGAAATCAACAGGCAAGTTTAAAACAGCTAAAGATAATGTCGATATAAAAGGGTGAGCTTATGAGTTTATTTATGTTTGAAAAGCCGCTTGGAATGAGAGATACGCTACCAGAATTATACGAAACAAAGCAACGTATTAAGCGGAAACTAGAAGAGGAAATGAAACGTTGGGGTTATCAGTTTATAGAAACACCAACACTTGAGTATTTTGACACAGTCGGATCGGCCTCGGCTATTCTTGACCAAATGCTATTTAAACTATTGGATCAACAAGGTCATACGCTTGTGCTTCGTCCTGATATGACAACACCAATTGCACGTGTTGCTGTATCAAAGCTACTGAAGGATTTACCATTGCGTCTAGCCAGCTCAGCCAATCTATTTCGAGCTCAGCAACGTGAAGGTGGTAGACCAGCAGAATTTGAACAAATTGGTGTCGAACTTATCGCTGATAATACCTTAAGTGCAGATGCTGAAGTGATTGCCTTAATGGCCTCTTCCATCAAAGCTGCAGGTTTGGCGGATTTCAAGATTTCGGTTGGTCATATTGGATTCGTAAAAGAGCTGTTCCTACAAATTTTAGGAACTGAAGAACGGGTAAAAACACTAACGAAATTTTTATATGAGAAAAACTATGTTGGCTATCGTGAGCATGTCAAAGCTTTACCGCTTTCATCTATCGATAAGCAGCGGTTATATGATTTGCTTCAGCTACGTGGCGGAACTGAAGTGATTGAAAAAGCCTACGGTTTAATAGAAAACGAGGCTGGGCATGAAGCAATTGAACAGCTTCGTCAATTATGGGAAATTATTTCCGACTATGGCGTAGCCGAGCACGTAAAGTTTGATTTCACGCTTATTAATCATATGAGCTATTATACTGGAATCTTATTTGAATTATATGCGGGTAAGGTTGGCTTCCCATTAGGTAGCGGAGGCCGTTACAATCAGTTGCTCGAAAAGTTTGGCAAAGATACCGGTGCGACTGGCTTTGCGGTTCGTGTAGATCGTTTACTTGAGGCGCTTGGGCAGCTAGAAGAGCCAGACCCAATTATTTGTATCGTTTTTAGTGATGAACGTCGCAAGGAAGCTTTCCAATTAGCAAAACAAAAGCGTGATCTAGGTAAAAAAATCGTTTTACAAGATATTAGCGGAGTAAAAAATATTGATTCATTAACGAATAAATTCCTAGAGACCATCTTTTTACTCGGAAAACAAGAAAGGGGGTCTCAAGAATGACAAAATCGATGTTAACCATTGCGATGCCTAAGGGACGGATTTTTGAAGAAGCATCAGATTTACTTCGTAAAGCAGGCTTTAATCTACCTCCTGAGTTTGAGGATTCTAGAAAGCTGATTATCGATGTCCCTGAAGAGAATTTTCGATTTATTCTGGCAAAACCAATGGATGTACCAACTTATGTCGAGCATGGCGTGGCGGATTTAGGCATAGCTGGCAAGGATGTAATGCTCGAAGAGGACCGAGATGTATATGAATTATTAGATTTGAAGATTAGTAAGTGTTATTTAGCAGTAGCGGGGTTACCAAATACAACGATGAGCAATGTTGCACCGAAAATTGCCACAAAATATCCGAAGGTTGCTGCTGCATATTTCCGTCAACAGGGTGAACAGGTTGAGATTATAAAGTTAAATGGTTCAATCGAATTAGCTCCAATTATTGGTTTAGCAGACCGAATTGTGGACATCGTTTCGACAGGTCGAACATTAGTCGAAAATGGCTTGGTTGAATATGAACAGATTGTAGGCATCACTTCGAGACTGATTGTAAATCCAGTGAGTTATCAAATTAAAGATCAACGAATTGGTGAGCTAGTCGAGCGGTTAAGTGAGGTTATTGATTAGTTAATAGGGAGAGGGGTTGATTTTTAGTGAAAATTTTACGAGTAAGTGAAGATATTTCCATAAAAAGATCCGTTGACGCTGGAACGGAAGAACAGCGCAATACAGTTAAAGCGATTATTAACGATGTACGCGTTAATGGTGATTACGCCCTTAAGCAATACACAGAGAAGTTTGATGGTATCTCTTTAACTAGCATTTTAGTAAGCGAAGCCGAAATTCAAGCAGCTTATCAGCAAATTTCTGAAAGTCAGCTTGCGATTATTAAGGAAGCAGCAGCGAATATCCGCTCATTTCACGAAAAGCAGCTGCGCCCTTCATGGATGACAACGGAGAAAAACGGAACCATTCTTGGTCAAAAAGTAACACCGCTTGATTCGGTTGGCTTATATGTTCCAGGTGGTACAGCAGCCTATCCATCATCAGTGTTAATGAACGTTATTCCAGCACAAACAGCTGGGGTAGAACGAATTGTTGTTGTTTCTCCTCCTGGTAAAAATGGTGCGATTCCAGCTGCTGTCTTAGTTGCAGCTCATGTTGCTGGTGCTAAGGAATTTTATAAGGTAGGCGGCGCTCAGGCAATCGCAGCATTAGCTTATGGAACGGAAACAATTAAGCCGGTCGATAAGATTACTGGACCAGGGAATATTTTTGTAGCATTAGCAAAGCGCGAAGTATTTGGTGATGTTGATATTGATATGATTGCCGGTCCAAGTGAAATTGCTGTTTTGGCTGATGATACAGCACGTGCCCATGAAGTTGCTGCTGACCTACTTTCACAAGCGGAACACGACATGCGTGCTTGCAGTGTGCTCGTTACACCATCCATGGAGCTTGCTGAGGCAGTTTCGAAAGAAGTAGAAGCACAGCTGGCTGACCTGCCACGTCGCGAAATCGCTCAAGCGTCGATTGATCATTACGGAACAATTTATGTAACTGAAACGATGGAAGAAGCAGTGGCGACTATTAACAGGCTAGCACCGGAACACTTAGAGGTTGTATGCGAAAATGCGATGGAATTACTTGGTCAAATTCGTCATGCCGGGGCAATTTTTATCGGACGTTATAGTTCAGAGCCAGTTGGTGACTATTTTGCCGGACCAAACCACGTTCTGCCAACGAACGGGACAGCTCGTTTTTCGAGCCCATTAAATGTCGAAGATTTCCAAAAGAAATCTAGTGTGATTGTATACAGTGAAGCGGCTTTCAACGAAAACGCAGCAAAAATTGCCGAGTTTGCCAGAATCGAAGGCCTAGAAGCCCACGCCAGAGCCATCGAAGCGCGGTTTAAAAAATAAGGAAATTTTTGTTTTCGAGTTAATTGGAGCGGAAGGTGCGAGACTCCTGCGGGAGCAGCGGGACAGGTGAGACCCCGCAGGTGCAAAGCACCGAGGAGGCTCACCGCACGCCCCGCGGAAAGCGAGCACCTGAAGCGGAAATTAACTTAGCGATTAACAATAATAATTACCATATTGGAGGGTCAATAATGGAAAGAACGGCAGGAGTTGTTCGCAAAACAAATGAAACAGATATTAAATTGCAATTTGCAATTGATGGTGAAGGGCAATCAAACATTGAAACGAGCGTACCGTTTCTTAACCATATGCTTGACCTTTTCACAAAGCACGGAAACTTTGACTTAACCATCGATGCTAAAGGCGATATCGAAATCGATGATCATCATACATCAGAAGATGTCGGGATTTGCCTAGGACAAGCACTCCGCGAAGCATTAGGAGATAAACGGGGCATCAAGCGTTACGGGAATGCTTTTGTTCCAATGGATGAAGCACTTGCACAAGTCGTAATCGACCTAAGCAATCGTCCGCATCTAGAAATGCGCGCTGAGTTCCCTAGTCAAAAGGTTGGTACCTTTGATACCGAATTAGTCCATGAATTCCTTTGGAAACTTGCACTTGAAGCTCGAATGAATCTTCATATTATTGTTCATTATGGTCACAATACTCATCATATTATCGAAGCGATTTTTAAAGCGCTTGGACGTGCTTTAGATGAGGCGGCATCCATTGATCCGAAACGGATTGGTGTCCTCCCATCGACGAAAGGAATGTTGTAGATGATTGGGATTATTGATTATGGAATGGGCAATCTGTTCAGTGTTTCAAAGGCACTTGAACGCCTAAACGTTCCTTATTTTATCTCGGAAAATAAAGAAGAATTAATGGCAGCTGATGGGCTTTTGTTACCGGGAGTTGGTGCATTTCGAGATGCGATGGAACGCTTAAATGAAACAGGACTCTCAGAAATGATTCATAGCTATGTCAACAGTGGTAAACCTTTACTAGGGATTTGCCTTGGTATGCAGCTGTTATTCGATGAAAGTGAAGAAAATGGTTTAACAAAAGGGCTTGGAATTTTACCAGGTCGGGTTATTCGATTTGCTGGTCATACAAAAGATGGCGAGGCATACAAGGTGCCGCATATGGGTTGGAATAAGCTGACTTATTTGCATTCTGCTCCGATTTTAAAAGATCTTGCTCAAGATCATGTTTATTTTGTTCATTCCTATTATGTTGTAACTGAAAATAAAGATGTCGTCATTGCTGAGGCTGAGTACGATGTGAAAGTTCCGGCAGTTGTTGGTCGTGCCAATGTTTATGGAATGCAGTTCCATCCAGAAAAGAGCAGCAAGCTGGGTATGGAGCTGTTACGGAACTTTACCGAGTTGGTCTTTGAAAGGAGTCAGGTGTAATGAGCTTTACAATTTATCCAGCAATAGATATGAGAGGCGGCAAATGCGTTCGTCTTCTCCAAGGTGATTATGGAAAAGAAACAGTGTACGGAGATTCACCTTTTGCGATGGCTCAGCAATTTGCCGAAGCAGGTGCAGCTTGGATTCATATGGTTGACCTTGATGGTGCCAAGGATGGTAAGCGCGTTAATGATACATTTGTGATTGAAGCCGCGCAAAAATTAGCGGCAAAGGTCCAAATCGGCGGCGGAATTCGTACGGAGGCAGATATTGCGCATTACTTGGAGCGCGGCGTTGAGCGAGTGATTATTGGGAGCATTGCTGTATCCAATCCTGATTTTGCCATCGAGATGATTCGCAAATACGGTCGTCATATTGCCGTAGGTATTGATGCAAAAAACGGTTATGTGGCGACACATGGCTGGTTGAATACTTCAGAAATGAAGGCTGTCGAACTTGGAAAACGGTTTGCGGATGCCGGAGCTGAGACGTTTATTTTCACAGACATTGCGACAGACGGCATGCTATCAGGGCCAAACGTTGAAGCGGTTGTGCAAATGGCAATTGAAACTGGAAAAAGTGTCATTGCTTCAGGCGGAGTCAGTTCTTTGGCTGATTTAACGGTGTTAAAAGCGGAGTCAACTAAAGGAGTGTCTGGTGCGATTGTTGGTAAGGCGATTTACGAAGGCCGATTTACAGTTCGAGAGGCGTTGGAAGAGGTGAAAGCCTAATGCTTACAAAGCGAATCATTCCATGTCTTGATGTAAAAGAAGGACGAGTGGTGAAAGGAATTCAATTTGTTCAGCTTCGTGATGCAGGCGATCCGGTCGAACTAGCTCGATTTTATGATGAGCAAGGCGCTGATGAATTAGTTTTTCTAGATATTTCAGCATCTCATGAAGGTCGTAAAACGATGACTGAAGTGGTTAAAGCAGTGGCATCTGAACTAGCGATACCGTTTACTGTTGGTGGTGGAATCAATTCATTAGAGGATATGAAGCGCATTTTACGAGCTGGTGCTGATAAGGTATCATTAAATACAGCAGCACTATTAAATCCAGATTTAATCAATGAAGGCGCAAGTTTCTTCGGCTCCCAATGTATCGTTGTGGCAATTGATGCCAAATATGATAATGAGCTTGGCTCATGGCGCGTGTTTACTCATGGTGGACGCAATGCGACCGAGTGGGAAGTGATTGCTTGGGCGAAGGAAGCAGTCAGTCGAGGTGCTGGTGAAATTTTGCTAACGAGCATGGATTGCGATGGTGAAAAGGCTGGCTTTGATCTTGCTTTAACGAAAGCAGTCAGTGAAGCTGTTCATGTACCAGTTATTGCCTCTGGCGGAGCAGGTAACGCAGAGCACTTTGAAGCAGCGTTTAAACAAGGAAAGGCGGATGCGGCATTAGCAGCGTCAATTTTCCATTATAAAGAAACCTCCGTCGCTGAGGTTAAAGGCTTTTTAAGAGAAAGAGGAGTGGTTGTGCGATGAATATTGAAAACATTAAGTTTGATGAGAAGGGGTTAGTTGCCGCCATCGTTCAAGATATCGCGACAAAGGAAGTCCTCACACTTGCTTATATGAACAAAGAATCTTTAGAAAAATCATTAGAAACTGGTGAAACATGGTTTTACAGCCGTTCACGCCAGGAGCTTTGGCACAAAGGTGAAACAAGCGGAAATACTCAGAAAATCCATGAAATCAAGTATGATTGCGACAAGGATGCCTTATTAGTGCTTGTTGAGCCGGCAGGTCCAGCGTGCCACAATGGTACTGATAGCTGTTTTGTGGAAAGTCTTTATGCTAGCGAAGCTGAAGTAGGACCCTTTTTATCCGATTACCAAATCTTAATGACGCTTGAAAAAGTTATTAAAGATCGTGAAGTAAACCGTCCAGAGGGTGCCTACACTACATATTTGTTTGAAAAAGGCGTTGATAAAATTCTGAAAAAGGTCGGTGAGGAAGCAGCTGAAGTTATCATCGCTGCCAAAAACCGTAGCCATGAGGAATTAAAGTGGGAAGCATCCGATTTACTCTATCACTTGCTTGTATTATTGCGTGAACAAGACTTGCCATTTGTGGAAATTTTAAAGGTATTAGATACACGCCATAAATAATAGGTTTGTATGAAATGAGGCCGGCAGTTCCAAACTGCCGGCCTAAAATTTTGTTAAAATTTACATGTCGATTTCTTTATTCAGGCTTCCACTTCTCTAGTACCGTTTACCTATGATATACTACATTAGTTGAAAATCAATATTTACAGGAGGCTTTCATGAGTAAAGACTCTAAAGCAACTAAACAAAAAGCAAAAATACTCTCATTTGTCCCAACGGCTGAGTATTATTTTACAAAAGGCGTTAAAGCATACAATCGTCGGGATTTCCATAAGGCAAAAAAATACTTCCTCCGTGCGCTGCAGCTAGAACCAGGTGAGCCGATGATTACCTGCCAACTAGCTGTTTTATATACCGAAATGGGTGAATACCAGCAATCCAATCGTCTTCTTCACGCTATTCTTGACGAATTAGACGAGGAGCTATTCGAGTGCCATTATTTCTTAGCAAATAATTATGCCCATTTAGGCTTATTTAAGGATGCGCATCATCATGCCAAAATGTATTTGGAGCTTGAGCCAAACGGCGAGTTCGCTGAGGATACCGAGGATTTACTTCAACTGCTCACTCTAGAGGCGGATGAAGTTGAAGATGATGATTTTTATGAGCATGATGACTTGATTGTACAGCAGGAGCATGCACGTAGCTTATTGGAGTCCGGACATTTTCCAAAGGCGATTGAGGTGCTAAATTCTATCATTGAAAATTACCCCGAGTATTGGTCGGCTTATAACAACCTCGCACTCGCTTATTTTTACCTTGGTGAACCGACAAAAGCATTTGACATCCTCAATGATGTTCAAGAAAAGAATCCAGGTAATTTGCACGCAATGTGTAATCGCCTTGTATTTGCTTACTATCAAAAGGACAGCGATGAAGTAAATAGGCTGAAGGCTGTTTTGGGGAAAATCAAGCCATTATCGATTGATCATCAGTATAAATTAGGTACAACATTTGCGCTTGTTAAAGAATATGATATTGCCTATACATGGCTTAGAAAGCTTCAAAAGCAGGGCTATGATGGGGAAGGGGCATATTACTATTGGCTCGCATATGCTGCCTATTTTACCGGACATGAGCAGAGCGCCCAACAGGTTTGGAAAAAGGTGCTTGAGTTAAATCCGGAAAAAGAGGGCTTTGAACCTTGGAGCGAAGATAAAGAGAAGTATACTGGTTTTGAGGAGCATATTCCGTCCATTATGAAAAAATTGGATAGTGATTATGTCGAGGAAAGGCTGTTTGCTATATTCCTAATTTCCGTATCGCAGCAGAAGGAAACAATCCTCACGTCCCTGCTACAAAAAAACAATAAAAAATTCTCAAGCTTAGAACGTGACTATTTAGCATTTATTAAAGATCCACTAGAAGATGAGGATATTTTTCCTGCTCACGAAACAGCTGAATTGTTGTATAAATATCATCAGCCAATTGGCTCAGTGGAATCTGGCTTGTATTTATTGTGGTTTACGATTTATTTGAAAATGATAACAGATAAAGGTTTTCTTTTAAAAAATCAATATGCCTGGGCAGCAGCAGTGGAGTATTTTTGGTATCAGCTTCGTGAAGAAAAAATTACCCAAGCTGCATTGGCTGACAAATACCAACTCTCCACCTCAACTATACAAAAGTATGTAAAAGCAGTGAAAAAAATACTGGATTGAGCAGATTTTTGGACTATCTGAGGATGTTTTTATAGGATTAGGGTAGATACTAATTAAGGATAGACTCTCTTGGATAGTGTATTTTAAGGAGGAGAACTAAGACGTGTCAGAAGAGAAAATTTATGATGTGATTATTGCAGGTGCAGGCCCTGCGGGGATGACAGCTGCTGTTTATACTTCACGTGCAAACCTGTCTACATTAATGATTGAACGTGGTGTTCCTGGTGGGCAAATGGCCAACACTGAGGAAGTTGAAAACTATCCTGGCTTTGATTCCATTTTAGGCCCTGAGCTTTCAACGAAAATGTTCGATCATGCCAAAAAATTCGGTGCTGAATATGCATACGGCGATATTAAAGAAATCATTGATGGCCATGAGTATAAAACCATCATTGCTGGTTCAAAGGAATACAAAGCACGGGCCATTATCATTACAACCGGGGCAGAATACAAGAAGCTTGGCGCACCAGGTGAAAAGGAACTAGGCGGACGTGGTGTATCTTATTGTGCTGTTTGTGATGGAGCATTCTTTAAAAATAAACAATTATTTGTTATCGGTGGCGGAGACTCTGCAGTCGAAGAAGGCGTATACTTAACACGCTTTGCATCTAAGGTAACGATTGTTCACCGTCGTGATGAGCTTCGCGCCCAAAAGATTCTGCAACAGCGTGCTTTTGATAATGAAAAGGTAGAATTTATTTGGAGCCACACTGTGAAGCAAATTAACGAAAAGGATGGCAAGGTAGGAAGTATTACCTTGGTATCAACCAAAACTGGGGAAGAGCAAGAGCTTCCAGCAGATGGCGTGTTTATTTACGTAGGGATGTTACCTCTTTCAAAGCCGTTTGAAAGCTTAGGTATTACAAATGAAAATGGCTACATCGTGACGAACGATCAAATGGAAACAAAGGTCCCTGGTATTTTTGCAGCTGGAGACATTCGTGAAAAAACATTGCGTCAAATCGTTACGGCAACAGGTGATGGTAGTATTGCTGCACAAGCAGTCCAACACTATGTTGAAGAGCTACAAGAAAAATTAAAGGCAAACGCATAATTTTGACGACTCAAACCACGCTGATGTGAATCCAGCGTGGTTTTTTCATGAGTACCCGGGATGAGACGGGTTTGGTTTGGATTTGTCGAATTTAGTCGAAAAGCGGATAAATGGGCAAATTCGTCGGATAAACGCCAAGAAACGGTGGATAAATAGCCGAATTCCTCGGATAAAAGCTAAGAAACGGCGGATAAATTGCCAATTTTGGCGGTTAAACTTTTAGCACTCCAATCATATCTTGCAAAAAAACTAGACAAATCAAAGTGATGATCTGTTTATTAACTTTTATTTAATTCAACTGTAACAACTTTGAAATAAAATTAAAGTACAATAAACAGTAAGTAATTGACCCCCTTTTATTATTAATAAACTTTCGGCACAGGGAAACCTGTGCCAATTTTTTTAACCATTTAATCTTATAGAGAGAGCTCAACTTGTGATGTAGTAATTAAGAACAATTCCTCAGTGTCCCATCATTGTTAGAGAATCCTAATAATAGTATAATAAAATGAATCAAGATATAATAAACCATGTATGTCTAGCTTTTTAGAACGGACAAAGTGTGTAAGATAGAGGTGTCATTTATGCAAAGGGTCACAAATTGCGTTTTAATGAAGGAAAATAAAGTCCTATTATTGCAAAAACCACGCCGTGGATGGTGGGTTGCCCCAGGTGGAAAAATGGAGCCGGGTGAATCGGTAAAGGACTCTTGCATACGTGAATATCGTGAAGAAACTGGCATATATCTTAAAAACCCAAAGATAAAAGGGATATTCACGTTTATCATGGTAGATGGTGACAAGGTTATCTCAGAATGGATGATGTTTACTTTCATTGCTACTGATGCAGAAGGACCAACACTCCATGAATCAGATGAGGGGAAAATTGCTTGGCATGGGCTTGACCAAATTAGCAGCTTGCCAATGGCTGAAGGCGATCACCATATCATCGAATATATGATTCACGGAAAAGGAATCATATATGGAACATTTACATATACGCCGGATTTTAACTTATTGGCCTATCGGCTAGATCCGAGCTAAATCAGTTATGGAGGGATGAAGATGAGTACTGGTTCGACTAACGAAACCCAGATGGTCATCATTACTGGTATGTCAGGTGCAGGAAAGACGGTTGCTATCCAGAGCTTTGAAGACCTTGGCTTTTTCTGTGTTGATAATTTACCGCCTACATTATTACCTAAATTCCTCGAACTGATGAAGGAATCAGGAAATAAAATGAATAAAGTCGCACTTGTTATGGACTTAAGAGGAAGAGAATTCTTTGACTCGCTTTTTAAAGCATTGGATGACCTTAGTGAAACAGATTGGATGACTCCACAAATCCTATACCTAGATGCAGATGATGCAACCTTAGTACGACGTTACAAGGAAACAAGGCGTTTTCATCCTCTGGCTCAGTCAGGTCTGCCATTGGAAGGTATAAAGCTTGAAAGGGAATTGCTTGAGGAATTAAAAGGCAGAGCTCAAATTGTTTATAATACCTCACAAATGAAGCCTAAGGACTTGCGTGAAAAAATCTCAACAGAATTCTCCGTTAACAAACAGACGATATTCACAGTGAACGTGATGTCATTTGGATTTAAACATGGAATTCCGATTGATGCTGATTTAGTATTTGATGTTCGTTTTTTACCTAATCCGCACTATATTGAATCGATGCGTCCTAAAACAGGACTTGATGAAGACGTATCGGGTTACGTATTAAAATGGAATGAAACGCACAAGTTTTTAGAAAAGGTGACCGAGCTTCTCGCATTTATGTTGCCACATTATAAAAGGGAAGGTAAGGCTCAGTTAGTTATTGCGATTGGATGTACTGGCGGACAACATCGTTCTGTTACATTAGCGGAATACATTGGCCATTTCTTTGAAAAGGATTATCAGACCAGGATCAGTCACCGTGACATTGATAAAAGGAAGGAAAAATTGACATGACCATGAATCGCCAACCTAGAATTGTCATCATTGGCGGAGGAACAGGTTTGTCTGTTCTATTAAGGGGTTTGAAAAAATATCCTGTTGATATAACGGCCATTGTGACTGTTGCTGATGATGGGGGTAGCTCAGGAAGATTGCGTGACGATTTGCAAATACCACCACCTGGTGATGTTCGCAATGTATTAGCTGCATTGTCTGAAGTTGAGCCCTTGGTTGAAGAAATGTTTCAGCATCGTTTCAAAACGAAAAATGAGCTGTCGGGTCATTCACTTGGGAATTTAATCTTAGCAGCGATGACCTCGATTACTGGCAATTTCGTTCACGCTATTCAAGAAATGTCCAAGGTGCTAAACGTACACGGCAAGGTTTTACCTGCCGCGAACCAAGGAGTTATTTTGCACGCGGAGCTCGAAGATGGTACGATTGTCTCGGGTGAGTCAAAAATTCCCTTTTCAGGTAAGAAAATCAAGAGGGTATTTCTGACACCGGAAAAAATCGACCCATTACCTGAGTCACTGCAAGCAATAAATCAAGCTGATATCATAATTATTGGCCCTGGTAGCCTTTACACGAGCATCTTGCCAAATTTACTAGTTCCTGAATTGGGTAAGGCAGTTTGTGATGCTCAGGCTAAGAAGGTCTATATATGTAATCTAATGACTCAAGCCGGAGAAACTTTGGACTATTCTGCAAGCGACCATGTTAAGGCGATTTATGATCATTTGAATTGCCAATTTATTGATACAATCCTCGTGAATAACAAACCGATTCCAGAGGAAATCCAAAAACGATACCAAAAGGAATTTGCAAAACCTGTTCACTATGACGTTCAAAATCTGCTGGATATGGGTATGGAATTGTTACAAGATGAATTTGTATCCTTGCAGGACGGGGTCATTCGTCATGATACGAATAAGGTGGCGCAAATATTATATGCGTTGATCATGAACGAATTTAAATAAAGATATCATGAAATAGCTGTAAGCGGATGGAGGTGGTTAAGGAATGTCTTTCGCTTCAGAAACAAAAAAGGAACTCACAAATATCGAAGTAAAAGCTTGCTGTAGTAAATCCGAACTCTCCGCTTTAATTCGCATGAATGGTTCTTTGTCATTTTCCAATCGAAAATTAGTCGTCGATATTCAAACCGAAAATGCAGCGATTGCCCGACGTATTTATACATTAATTAAAAAGAATTATGATGCTCAGGTTGAATTGCTTGTTCGGAAAAAAATGCGCTTAAAAAAGAATAATGTCTACATTGTTCGATTGGCAGATCAAGCAAAAACAATCCTTGAAGACTTAAAAATATTAAGAGAAGGTTTCACCTTTGTTCATAATATTTCTGAGGAGTTAATCAAAAAGAAATGTTGTAAGCGTTCTTATTTACGAGGTGCATTTCTAGCTGGGGGATCAGTTAATAATCCTGAAACCTCTTCCTATCATTTGGAAATATCCTCCTTATATAAGGAGCATAACGATGCGCTGTGTGAATTGATGAACACTTTTTCGCTTAATAGTAAAACGCTAGAGCGTAAAAAAGGTTATATCGTTTATTTAAAAGAAGCTGAGAAAATTACCGAATTTTTAAATATTATCGGGGCACATATTGCTTTGTTAAGGTTCGAGGATATCCGAATCGTTCGAGATATGAGGAATTCAGTCAATCGACTTGTGAATTGTGAAACAGCCAATCTAAATAAAACAATCGGTGCAGCCTTACGCCAAGTAGAGAATATTCGATACATCGAACAGACGGTTGGATTACAGATATTGCCTGGGAAACTAAGAGAAATCGCCGAGCTCCGCGTTAATTATCAGGATGTTACTCTTAAAGAACTTGGTGAAATGGTTTCGGGAGGAACAATTAGTAAATCTGGAATTAATCATCGGTTAAGAAAGATAGATGAAATTGCCGAAAAATTGCGGGCTAGCGAACCGATAAATAATAGAGAAATTTAAAGGGGAGAAATCATATGTTAGAAAAACAGGTAAAAGTTAAACTGAAAACGGGTTTACAAGCGCGTCCAGCTGCGCTTTTTGTACAAGAAGCAAACCGCTTTTCATCCGATATTTTCCTTGAAAAGGATGGTAAAAAGGTTAATGCTAAAAGTATCATGGGGCTTATGAGTTTAGCCATTAGCTCTGGCTCTGAGGTAGCCTTAATTGCTAATGGCAGTGATGAAAATGAAGCAATTGAAGCATTGTGTAAATATATCTGTGATGAAGCATAAAAAAATCGCGCTCAAGAAGAGCGCGATTTTTTTGTCTAAAGAAAAGGTAGTATAAATTTTCGACTAGAACAGTGTCTAGCTCCAGGCGCCATCGGCTCGAGGTCACAAGCCAATCCGTCCAGAAGGTAAAAAGCAACCTTCCGGCCGGCTCGTCTTGTGCTTGTCGCCGATAGGCTAAGCGCCTTACGCTTTTCTTATTTATTTTTCTCAACAGCTGTGCTGCGTTCGATAATGTGGTCAACTAAACCGTATTCTTTTGCTTTATCAGCAGTCATGAAGTTATCACGCTCAGTATCACGTTCAATCACTTCAAGAGGTTGACCAGTACGTTCTGCTAAAATGCCGTTTAACTTGTCACGCAAGAAGAGAATTCGCTTAGCAGCGATTTCGATTTCGGTTGCTTGACCTTGGGCACCACCAAGTGGTTGGTGAATCATCACTTCAGCGTTTGGTAATGCATAACGCTTGCCTTTTGTTCCTGCAGCTAGTAAGAATGCTCCCATTGAAGCAGCCATACCGATACAGATGGTTTGAACGTCTGGTTTAATGAAATGCATTGTGTCATAAATAGCCATACCCGCTGTAATGCTACCGCCTGGGCTGTTAATGTAAATGGATATATCTTTTTCAGGATTTTCGGCTTCCAAGAATAATAGTTGCGCAACGATTGAATTGGCAACGTTGTCATCAATTCCGCTTCCAAGCATAATAATGCGGTCTTTTAGAAGACGGGAATAAATGTCATAAGCCCGCTCGCCGCGATTTGTCTGTTCAATTACTGTAGGAATCAAATTCATTTTCTGTTCCTCCTTTAATCTGATCTTTCGAGCTAAACTTTTTTTAAGTAGTGTGAAAAAACCTTATGTATTGTTATCATACACTGATGGTCAATTAAGGTCAAACGAATCGCACTAGTTATGACGGGATTTGTTCGACAACAACTTATGTAGAAAAACATCCACGCATTTCAGGATAGCCAAACTGCATTTTTTTAATCAAAATAACGAAAAAACCTCTCACCTAAGAAGGTAAGAGGTTTTAATTTTAGCGCCCTCGGCAGGAATCGAACCCACATCTCAAGAACCGGAATCTTACGTGCTATCCGTTGCACCACGAGGGCATTTTAATTACGGTACGTTTTAATATTATATGGCATGATTGGCTTGTTTGCAAGGGGTTTTTATTTTTATAGCATTAACGTTATATTAGGAATATTTTTTATGGTTATAACGGTTTGTAATCTGAAAATAAAATAAATAATAAATATTGACAATAGGATGAATTGTTCGTGTTATTAGTTGAAAGAAAAATTTTTATGGGTTAAAACTATTATAGATACATAATATTACCAGTCCAATGTATCGTAGTGAGTGGTAAAGAACTCCACAAACATATTTAAGTTTTGCACCGCCAGATTTGCATTGCACATAAACGAGGAGATCCTTATCATTCCAAAAATCCACCAAAGGAGATGAAGGTTGAAAGGATGTGGGCTGTTTAACACCCCACAATGTTTGTGCGGCAATTACTTTGTCTTTGGAACTTGTTTCTTGCTATCTATGATGAGCTATCGGGAACAAAAATTCTTAAAGATAAGGAGTGTGCATAATGAAAATACGACATAAAAAAATAATGAAAAAGTTCTTGGTACTTTCAGCTATCGCAGCAATCCTTTTACTAAACCTATCATCATATGTAAGTGCAAAAAGCTTGGCCGAGGTAAGTGTTTTCAAAAATGTGGATGTCCAAGCAAGCCTTGGTGATGTAACTGGAACTGGCCCATATACCTTGGATTTAAAACTTGATGCCACTGATTTAGCTAATGTTGATTTAATAAACCCTAATCAAACAGTCGTTTTTTATGCAAAAGAACTGTCGGATAAATGGGATAAGGATGGAACAGCGCATGTTACATCTGAACTCCTTCCTATTACTTTAGAAGACTTAACACCATTACTTACACCAATCTTAGGTACCGTTGACGGATTGGTAACAGATGTAACAGGTATAGTTGGTGGCTTAGTGGGCGATGTTGATGCTCTCATTAATGATAACGGATTAACAGGTGGAGTTATTACTATTGAGGGATTAGATGAGCTTAATGATACTTTAGCAGCATTGGATAATATCGATGAAGCTCTGGTTGATGCTCTGGATGATGTCCTTGTATATGAAGATGATATTACAGTCGTTCAAGGAGATAATGGAGAATTTACTATTACATTCTCAGACGGTTTAGGTGAACGTCTTGAAGGAGTAGTAAGAGGTGTAGTACTTCCATTGGTCAATCAATTACTGGCTCAAGTTGATGCTTTAAACGTAATAGTTGATCTTTCAAATGTAGATGATGGTGTATTAAGCACTCTTGTTGGAGAAAGTGGAATATTGCAGCCAGTTCTCGATATTATTGGCGTAATTGTTCCTGTAGATCCAATTATTACCACAGTTGAAGATATTTTGGATGAATTGACCAACCAACTTACAATTGATGCTAACCTTATTTTAGGACCAGTTAAAACACTTTTAAAAGAAACAATTCAACCAGTAGTTGATACCCTTACACAAGATATCCTAGACCTTGTAGAAGAATTAGTAGCTATACAAGTTTTAGGATCCACTACTGTTGAACTTAATGATGTAACTATTAAAAAGCCATCAGGTTTAAATGGTGACGTTAAGGTTTATGGAGCTGTAATAAATGACAGTGTAATCGATTTACCATTGTTAAGTAGCCTTGTGGATTATGATACGATCACATTTAGTGAAAAAGCACCAATAACACCAACACCAACTACTACAACACCAACAACGACTACTACCACAACTACTACAACTGGTGGAAGTACATTACCTAATACCTCTACAGACATGTGGGTTTATGGTCTTACAGGCATTAGTACAATGATGGCTGGTATCGGTACTCGTTATCTTGGAAGAAGAAGAAAATAGTTAAATGACAAAAGAGGAAGAAGCAAATGCGTTTTATTTAAGCATTTGCTTCTTTTTGAATAATTTCTTACATACTCATTTCTGCTAGTATGAACACTTGTGATGGGAAGTAAGGTGCTTATATGAAAAACCTTGAATTGATTCTCACAGAAATATTTAAACCGAAAATCGGTCAACATGTAAATCGAATGGAATTACTAGGAGCAATTATGATGATTTTCAGTTTATATTATCTAAGTGTTTTCGGATATCAATATTACAGTCGTGAAAATGCTCAAATTCAATCATTGGAAGCCGCAGAAAAAAAGCTTGAAATCGAAAACCTTTCTGTTCCAAAAATTGATGCTAGAAATGATAAAATAATGAATTTTTCTGCTGTATATAATGAGCCTTTAGGAACAGTAGAAATACCTAAGCTTAATCGTAAACTTCCTTTAATTGAAGGTACTGATGCCAATGTACTTGACCAGGGTGTAGGTCATTTTACCGGGACCGTCTTCCCAGGACAAAATGAACAAATCCTAATATCTGGACATCGTGATACCGTTTTTCGAAATTTTGATCGATTAGAAATTGGGGATCAATTTATTATTAATATGCCATATGGCTCCTACACGTATGAAATAAGATCAACAGTCATTGTACACGCAGATGATACGACCGTGATTAGAAAAATGGGTGAAGAGGTTCTTGTTGTCTCTACTTGTTATCCATTTAATTATATAGGTGATGCCCCTGATCGGTTTGTGATATATGCTTATCCTGTAAAAAATGAACAGGAATAGCAATGATTATTAATTGAAGTATGACAATCGTCATTAAGTACCTCTGCGCTTTATACAATGCGAAGAGGTATTTTTGTGTAAAATTTTTTGCATGTTGATTGCAGCGGAAATCAACATGCAAGTTTAACAACTCCTAATTATTATTGAATAAGATGAAATGAAAGTGATATTAGTTGTTTTTTCGTGAACTTATTGATTCGCTGATGTAAAATAATAGCAGGGGGAGTGGTAGATGGATTTAAGACCAGGGTTATCGCAGCAGCAGACATTAAAATTATCGATGACACAAGAATTATCACAAGCGATTGCATTGTTACAGTATTCTTCAATTGAGCTTGTCGATTTTCTTGAGAATAAGACGCTCGAAAATCCGCTTCTCCAGATAAAAAACAGCTCAGAGATATTACAGCGGAAAAAGAAACGAAATGACGTTTCAAAAGCAAATGAAAAATCTTGGATTGATCAAATCAGTGATCAACGTTTTTCGCTGGCGGATCATATAATGCCACAAATTCTCGATATGAGGACGAGTATGCTTCATCGAAAAATCCTGTCACATTACATTCATCATTTGGATGATAATGGCTATTTTACAGGTGACTTACAAGAGATTACCGACCGCCTCCAAATCTCAGGCTCAATAGCTGAAGAGTGTTTGCACATGCTTCAGAAGCTCGAACCAGCAGGAATAGGGGCCCGCAATTTACAAGAGTGCTTGCTAATCCAAATTCAGCGCCAGAAAAAGCGCAATCAATTGGCGGAAGAAATTATTGCACAACATTTTTCTATGTTTGCAGAGAAAAAATGGAAAGCGCTTGCAAAATTAATCGGAAAAGATGTCAAAGAAATCCAGCAAGTTTTTGATTTTATTTTAACATTAAATCCGAAACCTGGAGCGGCGTACCACTATGAAAAGGCGCCTTACGTTATCCCCGATGTGATGGTTGTACAAGAAGGCGATTTATTTATTGTTCAGCTTTTCGATAATTTATTGCCAAGAATTCAATTAAATAAAGAGTATATCGCTAACTTTTCCAACCTTCATGATAAAAGTGTCAACAATTTTCTGCGTGAAAAGCAGCAGGATTATCAATGGATTGTGCGGAGTCTAGAACAACGCCAAAGAACGATTGTCAACGTGACTGAAAAAATTGTTGAAAAGCAGCATGATTATTTTTCAAAAGGACCGAAATTTTTGAAGCCAATGACAATGAAGGAGATATCTGAGGAATTGGGTATCCATGAATCGACGGTAAGTAGGACAGTAAGGGAAAAATACGTGCAGACACCTTTTGGTACGGTTGAGCTGAAGTCATTTTTCACAAGTGCAATCGATTCGGTTTCCAGTGAAGCGCTATCTTCAAGCAAAGTCAAATTAGCAATCCAAAAATTAGTAAAAGAGGAAAATAAACAAAAGCCATTATCTGATTTAGATATGGTTGAAGTGCTCAAAGCTAAAGAAGGAATTGTTGTGTCAAGAAGAACGGTTGCTAAGTACCGTGAGCAACTTGGAATTCCTTCGTCTTCGAAACGGAAACGGTACGATTAATTTTTTAATCCGATATTCAGAGCAAATCTCACAGCTTTATTTTTAGGAGGAAAAGAACCAGTGAGTATACCAGTAATCACACTCTATTCAAGAGAAAAATGTCATTTATGTGAGGATGCCAAAGCGGCCATCAGCGATTTGCAATCCGAGTTTGATTTTATACTGGAGGAAGTCGATATCGATACTGAAGATCGGTTAACGGAGCTATATGGGCTGATGATTCCGGTTGTTGTCATGGACGGAGAAGAGGTTCAATATGGGCAAGTTGACAAAAATGTCATACGTAAACGTTTACAGAAAAAATAATCATTTTTATCAGTTGAATTTTCAAATCACTCCTGTTAGAATGAGGCTAGGTTAAGGAGTGATTTTTTTTGAACAAGCGGGACATAATATGTCTATGCGGGACATATATTGTCCATATGAGGAGAAGATTACCATGGACTCTATTTTAGAGCTACAAAAAAGATTATTACCTGACCTCTTACAAGTTATGCAAAAGCGCTATTCCATTCTTCAATACGTACGTTTAATGCAGCCTGTTGGAAGAAGAAGCTTAGCGGTAAGTCTTAACCTTACGGAAAGAGTACTGCGAAGTGAAGTCGAATTTCTTAAGGACCAAGATTTAATTGATATTTCAAGTGTTGGAATGAGTTTAACAGCCGAGGGAATGCAACTATTAAAAAAACTTGAAGGTGTAATGAGGGAAGTAACAGGTATTGCCCAGATTGAAGAGGTATTAGAGCGTCGACTGGGTATCAAAAAGGTTATCGTTGTATCCGGTGATAGTGATGAATCCCCATGGGTAAAAAGTGAACTGGGTCGAGCGACAGCTAATTGTATGAAAGAGTTATTACAAGGAAAAAATATCATTGCTGTAACAGGTGGAACAACAATGGCATCCGTCGCAGAGATGTTAACCCCTGATCCACATCATCATGAATTGCTGTTTGTGCCAGCACGTGGCGGAGTTGGTGAGGTTGTCAAAAATCAAGCCAATACGATCTGCGCAAATATGGCAGAAAATGCTGGGGCGAAGCATCGGGTATTCTATGTCCCTGACCAAGTTAGCCAGGAAATATACGATTCCTTCATTAAAGAACCATACATTCAAGAAGTCCTTGAACTGCTTCATTCAGCTAGCATGGTTTTACATGGTATTGGAGAAGCTATATCAATGGCAGAACGCCGTAACACAACTCCGGATGTTCTTGAAAAAATTAAAAAAGGGCATGCGGTTGGCGAAGCATTTGGTTACTACTTTAATGAATCAGGTGAGGTTGTCCATAAGGTTTTAACGGTCGGGCTACAGCTTCCTGATATTAAAAGTATTGAGCATGTTGTCGCTGTTGCCGGAGGGGCATCGAAGTCTAAAGCGATTAAAGCATACTTAAAACAAGCACCATCATCAACGATATTAATTACTGATGAAGGTGCAGCAAAACAAATGTTGAAGGGTTAATCTCCTTTCCACACGTTATGCATACCTTAATAGTCACATTGGTTAAACGGTTAATACGGGGAGTTTCCCCTTTTAAAAAATAATTAATAATGCACAACCTTAAGGAGGAAAATATAATGGCAGTAAAAATGGGTATTAATGGATTTGGACGTATTGGACGAAATGTTTTCCGTGCAGCTTTAAATAATCCGAATGTTGAAATCGTTGCAGTTAATGATTTAACTGATGCAAATATGCTTGCACACTTACTACAATTTGACACAGTTCATGGCAAGCTTGGTCAAGCTGTATCTGTAGATGGTGATTATCTTGTTGTAGGTAGCCACCGCGTAAAGGTTCTAGCAGAACGCGATCCAGCACAACTTGGCTGGGGTGAGCTTGGCGTTGAGGTAGTGGTTGAATCAACAGGTCGTTTCACAGATCGCAACAATGCAGCAAAGCATCTTGAAGCTGGAGCTAAGAAAGTTATTATCTCTGCACCTGCTAGCAACGAAGACATTACAATCGTTATGGGTGTTAACGAAGACAAATACGATGCAGCGAACCACCACATTGTCTCAAATGCATCTTGTACTACAAACTGCTTAGCACCTTTTGCTAAGGTTCTAAACGATAACTTCGGAATCAAGCGCGGTATGATGACAACTGTTCACTCATATACAAACGACCAACAAATCTTAGATTTACCACACAAAGATTATCGTCGTGCTCGTGCAGCTGCAGAAAATATGATTCCAACATCAACTGGTGCAGCGAAAGCAGTAGCATTAGTTTTACCTGAATTAAAAGGTAAATTAAACGGTATGGCAATGCGTGTACCAACTCCAAACGTTTCTGTTGTTGACTTAGTTGTTGAGCTTGACAAGTCTGTTACTGCAGACGAAATCAACGGTGCTTTAAAAGCAGCTTCAGAAGGTGATTTAAAAGGTATCCTAGATTATACTGAGCTTCCATTAGTGTCTACTGACTTTAACGGTAGCACAGCATCTTCAACAATTGATGCTCTATCAACAATGGTGATGGAAGGAAACATGGTAAAGGTTCTTTCTTGGTATGATAATGAGACTGGTTACTCACACCGTGTTGTCGATTTAGCAGATTTTATGGGCAAAAAAGGGTTCTAAAAATATTGGATATATGTTCCACAAACGTCTATAATGGTATAGGGTGTGTGTCTGAAGATTAAGACTAACCAATTTATATTAGCGGGAAGTTCTTATCCCCTGATAAGCGGGGCTCTGTGCCGATTGGATGGAATAAAAGGGGAGCGGGGATGATTCCCCCCTCCCTTATTTATTTTATTTCGAGAAGTGAAATATTTTGGTTAAACTAAGCTAAAGATGCAAGAGAACCGTTAAGAAACAATTTTTATTTTAAAAAGAGGAGGACCATCCTGAATGAACAAGAAATCTGTAAAAGACGTAACAGTTAAAGGTCAACGTGTGTTTTGCCGCGTCGATTTCAATTGCCCAATGAAAGATGGACAAGTTACCGATGATACAAGAATCCGTGCCGCTTTACCAACCATTCAATACTTACAAGAACAAGGCGCAAAAGTTATTCTTGCTTCCCATCTTGGCCGTCCAAAAGGACAAGTAGTAGAAGAAATGCGTTTGACTGCTGTTGCAAAACGTCTTTCTGAGCTTCTTGGTAAAGAAGTGAAAAAGACAGATGAAGCATACGGTGAATCCGTAAAAGCTGAAATTGCTACTCTAGGAGAAGGTGATGTTCTTTTACTTGAGAACGTTCGTTTCTATCCTGGTGAGGAAAAAAATGATCCTGAATTAGCAAAAGCTTTTGCTGAGTTAGCTGACCTATATGTAAATGATGCATTTGGTGCTGCTCACCGTGCACATGCTTCAACAGAGGGAATTGCTCATTATATCCCAGCCGTATCAGGTTTCCTAATGCAAAAGGAGCTTGATGTTTTAGGTAAAGCACTATCAAATCCAGAGCGTCCATTTACAGCGATTATTGGTGGTGCTAAGGTAAAAGACAAAATTGGCGTAATCGATAACCTGCTAGATAAGGTTGATAATCTAATTATCGGTGGCGGCTTGGCATGGACTTTCATTAAAGCAAAAGGCCACGAAATCGGAAAATCACTACTTGAAGCAGACAAAATGGATTTAGCACTATCTTTTATTAAGAAAGCAGAAGAAAAGGGTGTTAAATTCTACATGCCAATTGATGCGGTTGTTGCGGATGAGTTCTCAGAAACTGCTAACTCTAAGATTGTTGGTGTAGATGAAATTCCAGCAGACTGGCAAGCATTAGATGTTGGTCCAAAAACTGGTGAGCTATACAGCGACGTGATCAAAAACTCTAAATTGGTCATTTGGAATGGTCCAATGGGTGTTTTTGAAATGGATAAATTTGCAGGTGGTACAAAGGCAGTAGCCGATGCATTAGCAGAGAGCAAGGATACATATTCTGTGATCGGTGGAGGCGATTCAGCTGCAGCAGTTGAAAAATTTGACTTAGCTGAGAAAATGAGTCATATTTCAACTGGAGGCGGTGCTTCATTAGAGTTCATGGAAGGCAAAGCATTACCAGGAGTCGTAGCATTAAACGATAAATAAGGTAAACACAGAAAGGAAGTACATCATGCGTAAACCGATTATTGCAGGTAACTGGAAGATGCATAAAACTCTGTCTGAAGCGAAAAGCTTCTTGGAGCAAGTTAAAACAGCTGTCCCTTCAAAGGACAAGGTTGATTCAGTTGTATGTGCTCCAGCATTATTTCTTGAGCAATTAGTCACCATTTCGGATGGTTCTGACGTTGAAATTGGTGCACAAAACATGCATTTTGAAAACAGCGGTGCTTTCACCGGCGAAATTAGCCCTGTTGCGATAAGCGATATTGGCGTAAAATATGTCATTATTGGCCATTCTGAACGTCGTGAAATGTTTAATGAAACAGACGAGGGCGTGAACAAGAAAGCTCATGCGGCTTTTGCCCATGGCTTAACACCAATCGTTTGCTGCGGAGAAACATTAGAACAGCGTGAAGCAGGTCAAACGAACGATTTCGTTGGTGGTCAAATAAAAAATGGACTTCAGGGATTAACTGAAGAACAAGTTAAACAAACAGTTATTGCTTATGAGCCTATTTGGGCAATTGGTACTGGCAAATCCTCATCAGCTTCAGATGCTAATGAAGTATGTGCCTATATTCGCCAAGTAGTAGCTGAACAATTTTCACAGGAAGCAGCCCAAGCTGTTCGGATTCAGTACGGTGGCAGCGTGAAACCAGAAAACATCAAAGAATATATGTCACAACCTGATATCGACGGGGCGTTAGTAGGAGGAGCAAGTCTTGAGGCTAATTCTTTCCTACAATTATTGGAGGCAGGATTATAATGAGTAAATCTCCCGTGGCATTAATCATCCTTGATGGATTTGCGTGCCGTAATGAGACAAAAGGAAATGCAGTTGCGCAAGCAAACAAACCAAACTTCGATCGCATTTGGAAAACCTTCCCGAATCAACAATTAACTGCAAGCGGGGAAGCAGTAGGTTTGCCAGAAGGTCAAATGGGTAACTCTGAGGTTGGACACTTAAATATCGGTGCTGGCCGCGTTGTGTACCAGAGCTTAACACGTGTGAACGTGGCAATCCGTGAAGGTGAATTTGAGAAAAATGAAACCTTAGTCGGCGCCATCAATCATGTGAAAAAGGAAGGGACAAGCCTGCACTTATTTGGCTTGTTATCTGACGGTGGGGTTCACAGCCACATTAATCACATGTTTGCATTATTGCGTTTAGCTGCATCCGAAGGTGTTGAGAAGGTTTATGTTCATGCCTTTCTTGATGGCCGTGATGTTGGACCGCAAACAGCAGATGGATTTATCCAAGAAACAATCGATGAAATGAAAAAAATCGGCGTTGGTGAATTTGCAACAGTTTCTGGCCGATATTACTCAATGGACCGCGACAAGCGTTGGGAACGTGTCGAAAAATCATATCGTGCGATGGTTTACGGCGAAGGTCCTTCATACACAACCCCTATGGATGTTGTGAAGGATTCATATGAAAAAGGTATCTATGATGAATTCGTGCTGCCATCTGTCATCACTCGTGAAAACGGTGAGCCAGTTGCAACAATTCAGGATAATGATGCTGTGATTTTCTACAACTTCCGTCCTGACCGTGCGATTCAAATTTCCAACACGTTTACGAATGCGGATTTCCGCTCATTCGATCGTGGCGAGAAGCATCCGAAGAACCTATTCTTCGTTTGTATGACTCATTTTAGTGAAACGGTTGACGGATATGTGGCGTTCAAACCAGTTAATTTGGATAACACAGTCGGTGAAGTTTTGGCGCAGAACAATTTAAAACAGCTTCGCATTGCCGAAACTGAAAAATATCCGCACGTAACCTTCTTTATGAGTGGTGGTCGTGAAGCAGAGTTCCCGGGCGAAGAAAGAATCTTAATTGCTTCTCCAAAGGTTGCAACTTATGATTTGAAGCCAGAAATGAGCGCGTACGAAGTAACAGATGCACTTATTGCTGCAATTAACGAAGACAAGTTTGACGCAATCATCTTAAACTATGCAAACCCTGACATGGTTGGCCACTCTGGTATGCTTGAGCCAACAATTAAAGCGGTTGAAACAGTAGATGAATGCTTAGGACGCGTTATTGACTTGATTTTAGCAAAAGGCGGCGCAGCGATTATTACAGCTGACCACGGAAATGCCGATGAAGTTATCACACTTGAAGGCAACCCGATGACGGCTCATACAACAAATCCAGTTCCTGTTATCGTAACGAAAGCAGGCGTGGAGCTTCGTGACGGCGGGATCCTTGCCGACTTAGCCCCAACGATGCTTGATTTGTTAGGAATCGAAAAGCCAGCTGAAATGACTGGTACTTCCTTGATTAAAAAATAAAGATAGATTCTTTAGCAATTATGCTTTGGTAAAAATAAATATAATTTTTCTTTTAAAAGGAGAGAATTTTCATGCCATTTATTACTGACGTTTATGCTCGTGAAGTCCTTGACTCTCGCGGTAACCCAACTGTAGAAGTAGAAGTTTTCACTGAATCAGGCGCATTTGGTCGCGCTTTAGTACCATCAGGTGCTTCAACAGGTGAATACGAAGCTGTTGAACTTCGTGATGGCGACAAATCTCGCTACCTTGGTAAAGGTGTATTAAAAGCAGTTAAAAATGTAAATGACATTATCGCTGAAGCTGTCGTTGGTATGGATGTAACTGACCAAGTTGGCATCGACCGCACGATGATCGAGCTTGACGGCACTGACAACAAAGGTAAATTAGGTGCAAACGCAATTCTTGGCGTTTCCATGGCTGTTGCTCATGCTGCAGCTGACCTAGTGGGTCTTCCGTTATATCGTTACCTTGGCGGTTTTAACGCGAAGCAATTACCAACTCCAATGATGAACATCATCAACGGTGGTTCACATGCTGACAACAACGTTGACTTCCAAGAATTCATGATTTTACCTGTAGGTGCTCCAAGCTTCAAAGAAGCAATCCGTATGGGTGCTGAAGTATTCCACAGCTTGAAGAAAGTTCTTTCTTCTAAAGGCTTAAACACAGCTGTAGGTGACGAAGGTGGTTTCGCGCCAAACCTTGGTTCAAACCGTGAAGCTTTAGAAGTAATCATCGAAGCAATCAAAGCTGCTGGTTACGAAGCTGGCAAAGATATCTTCCTTGGTATGGACGTTGCTTCTTCTGAGTTCTACAACAAAGAAACAGGCAAATACGATCTTGCTGGTGAAGGCCGCACAGGTTTATCTTCTGAAGAAATGGTTGCTTTCTACGAAGAGCTTGTTAACGAATTCCCAATCATCTCAATTGAAGATGGTTTAGACGAAAACGACTGGGAAGGTCACAAATTACTAACTGAGCGCATCGGTGGACGCGTACAGCTTGTTGGTGACGACCTATTCGTTACAAACACTAAAAAGCTTGCTGAAGGTATTGAAAAAGGAATCTCTAACTCAATCCTTATCAAAGTTAACCAAATCGGTACATTAACTGAAACTTTCGAAGCAATCGAAATGGCAAAACGCGCTGGCTACACTGCAGTAGTTTCTCACCGTTCTGGTGAAACTGAAGATGCAACAATCGCTGACATCGCAGTAGCAACTAACGCTGGTCAAATCAAAACTGGTTCAATGTCTCGTACAGATCGTATTGCAAAATACAACCAATTACTACGTATCGAAGACGAACTAGGCGATTTAGCAGTATATGATGGTTTGAAATCTTTCTATAACTTGAAAAAGTAAATTTTTGAATTTACGGGAACACCGACGGGCTTGAGCCTGCCGGTGTTTTTTTGTGGGATTGTGGTCGCATATTGTGTTTCGGCATGTAAGAATGGTTGTAATTGTGACGGAAATATGGCATCGGCTAATAAGAGTGCTAAATCGGCTAATAGACATCCGGAATTATCTAATAGAACACTGAAATTATCTAATAGAACCTCAAAATCGGCTAATAGAACCCGGAAATCGGCTAATAAAAAAATTGCAAACTAAAAAATTTCAAATGGAAGTGTGTATACTCGATACTTATTTTGACCTTTGTAAGGAAGGTTCAACTTTTTAAGTAATTTTGAAGCTACATGAATGGAGTCGATCCCCAAAAACCACCGAAACATCGCATTTGTGATTTCTGGTCCCCATAAAAGGTAATAATCCCGCAAGGCAGCTAAATGAGCATCACTAGATTTGTGCCTGCAGCGTAGACAAATCCACCAGCCCTGATAATATTTCATACCTAAGCATCGGCAATTCGAACATTGTACACCAGGATGTAAATGGGAACGAGGTGTTTTATAGATTTTCTCAAAATCGTACCATTGCTCCATATCTTCTTGGACTATCAATCGACTTATCTCATGCAACTGATTAGGTGTTAGTATATTCGTTCGATGCTTATTATCAAAATCATCAATTCGAAACAGAACCTTTCGTCCGCGACAGATTCGAGATTGAGCTTCGGCATCATTATTTTCAATACGCAAAATACAATTAGAATTACTCATCATCACGAGCGGCTCAACCATTATACTTGGAAAGCCATGTCTTAAAATCCATTGATAAAGATGCTGAGCTTGAATATGAACTTGTGTTAGCGGGTCCTCGTAAACGAAGCGTTTATCACCGATGGATTGAATCATTTGCCCAATTTGTCTATCGATAAACAATTCACCTGTCATATTTTTAACTTCAATTGGAACAATATGGGTAGGTTTTAGTAGGAGTGTATCAATTTGAAAGTTGGAGTCCTTACAAAATGGAAGTTGGAGACCTTGAATGAGGTGAGAGTTCTGGTCATGATATTTTGCCGCCAATAAGCGATCGAGCCGCTCTTCTCCCGCGAACCCAGCCTCACATCGGCGAATGTCTTCTTCAATAATTGGAATGAGCGGGTGATTGACTGCGAGTCGCGCCCTTGCGGCTTGGCAAAATAACAGCTTCCTCGGGACCTGTCGCTGTTTTCCGATAATCATTACATCACACCTTTATTATTTAGATATAAAGTAATTCGCTAATGTTAAATCAATACCCTTTTTAACTTTAATTTGTTCACCCTTTCGTAATACTAATGGCTATTGTTTCTAGTTTTAAATTATGGTACATTAAAACTACTGTAATTCGTACGTTTTTCAGGAGGTGGACTACATGCATGCATTATTGGTTACCCTATTAGTCATCGTTAGTATAGGTCTAATTGCGGTTGTACTTCTTCAATCAGGAAAAAGCGCAGGTCTTTCTGGAGCGATTTCTGGGGGAGCGGAGCAATTATTTGGAAAGCAAAAAGCACGGGGACTTGATTTAATTCTCCACCGTATCACAATCGTGTTATCCGTATTGTTCTTTATTTTGACGATTTTAGTTTCTTATTTTAAACTTTAATCATAAACATCAAAACCTGAACCCGAAAAGCGGCTCAGGTTTTTTTATTTTTGGCTGTGCTACACATGAATGTTGATTTCCGCTCCAGGCACTTCGCGCACCTTAGGGGCGGGCGGTGAGCCTCCTCGGCGCTATAGCACCTGTGGGGTCTCACCTGTCCCGCTGCTCCCGCAGGAGTCTTCGTGCCTTCCGCTCCAATCAACTTGCGAAAAATCAATAATAAGCTTTAACACAGCTTTATTTTTAAAACTAAGTCATATTAATGGAATGTAACAGTAATCTTTGTTAAAAAATAAGATGGATACATACATAGATTGAAGGTGTTGCGAATATGAAAGTTGTTGCCTCTAAGCCGTTCACATTTCAGGCAGGAAAACGGGCCGTGTTGCTGCTGCACGGGTTTACCGGAAATACTGCAGACGTACGCATGCTCGGTCGTTTTCTTGAAAAGAATGGATACACTTGTCATGCTCCGCTCTATAAGGGGCACGGCGTACCACCAGAGCATTTAGTTGAAACCGGACCAGAAGATTGGTGGCAAGACGTCACAAACGGTTATCAGCATTTGAAATCGCTTGGTTATGAGGATATTGCTGTGGCTGGGCTGTCGCTCGGCGGCGTATTTTCACTGAAATTAGGATACACTGTTCCTATAAAGGGGATTGTCCCAATGTGTGCCCCGATGTACATAAAGAGCGAAGCGGTAATGTATGAAGGAATCCTTGAGTATGCTCGCGAATTTAAACAACGTGAAGGTAAAACGCCTGAACAAATCGAAATAGAAATGGGAGAGTTCCAAAAATCTCCGATGAAAACGCTAAAGGCGTTACAAGATTTGATTTCTGAGGTTAGAGATAATATCGATATGATCTATGCTCCGACCTTTGTCGTCCAAGCACGCCATGATCACATGATTAACACCAACAGTGCCGATATCATTTATAACGAAGTAGAGTCACATACTAAACAAATAAAATGGTATGAAGAATCAGGACATGTGATTACGCTCGATAAGGAGCGAGATATGTTACACGAGGATATTCTGCAATTTTTGGAAAAATTGGACTGGAAAGAGTAACATAAAAGGAAAGTTCTCGTAAAAGGAGGGAATGTAATGGATGAGATACAGCAACATATTGACAGATTATTAACTTACATGAAAGATGAAGCGTACAAACCGTTAACTGTTCAGGAACTTGAACAGGCGTTTGGGATTGAGGATTCATCGGCATTTAAGGATTTTGTCAAAGCACTTGTTGTGATGGAAGAGAAGGGTATGGTTGTGCGGACACGCAGCAATCGGTATGGTCTTCCTGAAAAAATGAATTTAGTTCGCGGAAAATTAACAGGGCATGCTAAGGGGTTTGCATTCGTTATTCCTGATGACCCTGGTATGGATGATATTTTCATTCCACCAAATGAAACGAACAATGCGATGCATGGTGATATCGTTCTTGCTCGGGTGGCTACTGCTACTTCAGGCCAACGCCGTGAAGGCACTGTTGTTCGAATTCTAGAGCGCGGCATTCAGCAAATCGTTGGAACGTACACGGAAAGCAAACATTTCGGGTTTGTCATTCCGGATGATAAGAAGTTTGCCAGTGATATTTTTATTCCAAAAGCAGCATCAGGTGGTGCTGTTGAAGGTCATAAGGTGGTTGTAAAATTAACCACATATCCGGAAGGACGAAAAAGTGCCGAGGGTGAGGTTATCAAAATTCTTGGTCATAAAAATGACCCTGGAGTGGACATTCTTTCGGTGATTCATAAGCATGGCCTTCCACTTGCCTTCGAAGAAGAAGTGTTGAAACAGGCTAATGAAACACCAGATTCTATTGATGAGAGTGAAATTGCCAATCGCCGTGATCTTCGTGCTGAAGTGATTGTGACCATTGACGGCGCTGATGCGAAGGACCTAGATGATGCCGTTCAAGTAACGAAGCTTGAAAATGGAAACTACAAGCTAGGTGTTCATATTGCTGATGTTAGCTACTATGTAACGGAAGGGTCGCCGATTGATCGTGAAGCTGAAGATCGTGGAACCAGTATTTATTTAGTGGACCGAGTTATTCCGATGATCCCACATCGCCTTTCAAATGGAATTTGTTCCTTAAATCCAAAGGTAGACCGTTTGACACTTTCTTGTACGATGGAAATTGACCCGGATGGTGCAGTAGTCAGCCATGAGATTTTTCAAAGTGTCATTAAAACGACAGAGCGGATGACTTATTCAGATGTGAAAAAGATCTTAGTTGATCGTGATGAAGAATTATTAAAACGATACGAACCACTCATTCCAATGTTTGAAATGATGGGTGAACTAGCTGAAATATTGCGTAAAAAAAGAATGCAACGAGGCGCTATCGATTTTGATTTTAAAGAAGCAAAGGTTTTAGTTGATGATTCAGGGAAGCCAACTGATGTTGTTCTGCGTGAACGCTCAGTAGCAGAACGTCTCATTGAAGAATTTATGCTTGCAGCCAATGAAACTATCGCTGAACATTTCCACTGGATGGATGTTCCATTTATTTATCGTATCCATGAGGACCCAAAAGAGGATAAGCTAAGACGTTTCTTTGAGTTTATTACGAACTTTGGTTATATCGTAAAAGGGACAGCAAATGATGTGCACCCAAGAGCGCTTCAAGAAATAATTGAAGAAGTTCAAGGTAAGCCTGAGGAAATGGTTATTTCGACCGTCATGCTACGTTCAATGCAGCAGGCTAAATATTACCCAGAAAGCTTAGGGCACTTTGGGTTGTCGACTGAATTTTATACGCATTTTACGTCACCGATTCGCCGTTATCCGGATTTAATCGTGCATCGCTTAATTCGCACCTACTTAATTGAAGGGAAACTGGAGCAGGCAACTAGGGAGAAGTGGGATGCTCGACTACCGGAGATTGCCGAGCATTCTTCAAAAATGGAGCGACGTGCTGTTGACTCTGAACGTGAAACTGATGAACTCAAGAAAGCAGAATTTATGGCTGATAAAATTGGTGAGGAATACGATGGAATTATCAGCTCTGTTACGAACTTCGGGATGTTCGTTGAGTTGCCAAATACCATCGAGGGACTTGTTCATGTCAGCTATATGACGGATGATTACTATCGCTTTGATGAACGTCATTTCGCGATGATTGGCGAGCGCACTGGCAATGTATACCGGATTGGCGATGAGATTACCGTTCGAGTCATTAATGTCAATAAAGATGAGCGTTCGATAGATTTTGAAATCGTCGGCATGAAGGGAACAAGACGCCGTGAACGTACCGACGAGCCACGTGTGTTTAAGACTGGCAGCAGTGAAAAGAAACCTCGTCGTGGTAGTAATAATCGTTTTGGTGGAGCTTCATCGTCCTCATCTTCTTCTAAGCAGGACGGCAAGAAAAAGAAGAATAAGAAGTCTTACGATAATTCTTCAAAAGCTAAACGTGAGGGTAAGAAAAAGCGTAAATAGAGTTTGCTGAGAGCCGGCTTCTTATTAGCGGCTCTCTTTTAAGTATGATTGTGACTGAAGTCAATTTTTGCTAAAATAAAGAGATAGAAAGTGGGGGAAGTCGATGCCAAAAGGTGAAGGAAAAGTTGTTGCCCAAAATAAGAAAGCTTATCATGATTATTTCATTGAAGAAACGTACGAAGCAGGCATCGTTCTGCAAGGAACAGAAATTAAATCAATTCGTGCAGGCAAATGTAATTTAAAGGATTCCTATGCTCGGATACACAATGGTGAAATGTATTTATACAGTTTTCATATAAGTCCATACGAACAGGGAAACCGCTACAATCACGATCCGCTTAGGACTCGTAAGCTATTGCTTCATCGCAAGCAGATTAATACTTTAATTGGTGAAACCAAGGAAGCAGGCTATGCGCTTGTTCCATTAAAAGTCTATTTAAAAAATGGCTTTGCCAAGGTGTTAATTGGGTTAGCGAAAGGTAAGAAAAAATACGATAAACGTGAAGACTTGAAAAAGAAAGAAGCGAAACGTGAAATCGATCGTGCCTTCCGCGAAAAACAAAAGATGTAACTCGGTACCAGGCACCACCCGAATTTTGTCGATTAATATGCAGAAGCTACCATGGCAATATAGGTAGGAAGTAACAATTGCAAAACCTTCCCGCTATGCTATAATAATAAATGTCACCGAGTTGGTGGCAAGATAACTTTTGCTCGAGACAATCAATGAGCAATCCTAACGTCAAGTGTCGTGAATAGCGCACTGACCATTCTAACATGGGGACGCTACGGATTCGACAGGGGTAGTTCGAGCTTAGGTTGCGAGTCGAGGGGATCGGCCTCGTTAAAACGTCAAAGCCAATAACTGGCAACTCAAACAAATCTTTCGCTTTAGCAGCTTAATAAGCGCTTAGCGGTTCCTCCCTCCATCGTCCATGTGGTAGGGTAAGGGACTCACTCTTAGTGGACTACGCCGGATCTCGCCGTCTGAGGGAGAAGGAAGAGAACAACCAGACTAGCTGCTCGGCCGCCTGTCGGTAGGCAAAAGATGCAGCGAAACGCCAATATGCCGACTACACTCGTAGAAGCTTAAGTGCCGATATTTCTGGACGTGGGTTCGATTAGTAATTAGTCGCCTTGTGTGGTAACACATGAGTGAAAACCTGGCTTTATCGGTGAAACCTAAGTCGCAACAATTGCGATAAGGCAATGCCGAGCGGTATGTGAAGTAATTCAACAGCCGTGTATCGACTCATAGACTTCCACAAATAGTGGTAGTACTAGGATGCGAAATGCTTACCTAACAGGTAAAAAACTATGTTTCGCATAAGACGCCAGGGGACCTGTTAATAAATCAGGTTCAAGATATAGTCAGTGCCATGACGAAAGCATGGAAGTGCACGTCCCACCGTCTCCACCATACATAGGTGGAATACAAGACTAGCCGATAACGGGCTAGTCTTTTTTATAACATAAAAAATTCTTTTTCAAATGTTAACTTCTTTTCCCTTTGAATTTCTGTATATTTTCCATTTCTTATAGTAACAGCATCATATTGATTCAATATCCAGTTTGCTCGGTTTCTTTTTTTATTTATCCTGAGGTATGGAGTTATTTTTTCTAGTGTATATAAGATTTCTATCTTTTTCTTTATATTTAGGGTATATGACCTTTTATGTTTTTCGGGATTGTAATTTTTCTTATTATTTATATTTCCGCCTGTTAATCCTTGAATATAGATGAGTAATTCGAGGTCTGTTGATGCAATGGTAATATTGGGTCTACGAAACTCTTTCTGATGCATTCTTGTCAATGTGATGCTCCCTTCTCCATCAATAATCCCAGCGACATACGCTGCTTCCCAGGGCTCCATTTTAGCCACCTCATTTTAAATCACATAATTATGAAAGTAATAAAATTTTTTAGCATATATTAACCGCAGCCCCAAAATACAAATCAAATTTTACTATTGCTTCATTAAAGTGCTTAATGACCTCTTTTTCGCTAAAGATGATTTTTTCCTCGTCAAATAGTGGTCGTCCGAATCGGAACATGCCTTCTAGTTCTTCGTGTGAGATGGATGGTAGTGAATCTTTTGAGGGTAAGTAGTCTAAACCAATGGGGTAAGGTGTGTGAAAAGAAAAGTGATAATCTTGATAGCCGATTGCTAGATAATATAAAGAGTAATAGTTCTCTTCTATGTCGACTTCACATGAGTCGCAGTTGTGAATTGCTACTTCGTTATCATAATAAAAGTCAAACTTGGAAAGATAACCGAAATTTTCTCGTTCCAGTTTCCATAAGTCGAAGTGATGTGTGCAAAACTCGAGGTGGGTGATTTTTTTAGGATTTGGTGGTTGGTAAAATGATAGTGAAGAATAGGGTGATAGTGTTAAACGCTGAATTGCTTCATTCTTCATTGAATAGAATAGTTCCTTTTTTTTAAAATACTCCTCGGTATTCTTTTTTGCCTTATAGGCTTTACGTTGGTATTCTTTGGCCCAACGACTGATCCACATAGTCCAGAATGAAAGTTGCAAGCTTGCACCTAATTTACCGTTGTCTTTGTACCAATCTGCTAACATGGCTTTCCATTTATTCGCATAAAAGTCCTTATGTAATTGAATGCTTTCGATTCTAGTTTGCTGCGCTTTCTTTATTGCGTGCAATCGATGTTCTTTTATTTGTTGTTGATGCTCCCGGCGCCAGTCGTTGATTGTTTTCAATTTAATATTTTTAATTTGATATGTGTCGTAAAGCGGATACTTTAATTCTTTACCCCATTTTTTAAAAGGGACCCATTCAACTACAACTAATCTCTCCTGACTTGTCCAACGCAATCTTTCAGTTTTGGTAATGTTCAAGTATTCCTCGACTTGATTTGGGTGCATTCCTAGCTTTAAAGCGTGTTTTTTATAAATGCTTTTAAATAAAATATCATTTCCTTTCAATTGACCTTGCAGCTTACATAGCAGGCATTCCTTCTTTTGTGCTCTAACTTCTTTTGGAGAAAAATGAAGCAATTCGCCAATTTCTTGTTTCGTTAATTTGTGAAAATCATGAGGTGCACCAATAAAAGTATTATTTTTCATTACTGTCACCTTCCTTTAGGATTAATGTACCACAACAAGAACAAATGTTCTAGTTTTTTGAGAGCTTTTTTAAAAATATCTTTTTTCAAATTTTTTTGTCCAAAAGATAGCAATGTTGGACATCTAATAAAAAAAGTAAAACCCGCGTAGCTACGCGAGTTTCAAAATACTACTGCATATCACTCATCTTTTTAGCATTTAAGCGTCCTTCTAATACGTGTATCATATAGAGAAAGTGCTCAGCTTCACGAACAACATGGTCTGCTAATAAGGGATTAATTACATTACGAATTTGACATGACTTAATAAGCTCTAACCCAGTTTTCTTAAAAGCAAGTATCTCTTGAGCAGCGGTTTCGCTGTCTTTATTCATTTTTCCGATAATTGGATAAGTTGGCTGTTTTTTAGATAACATGGACTCAACATCTCTGGCTTGGTTTAAAAGTGTTTCAAAGTCATCACCAAATTTCCTGGCAGTGTTGACTAAATTGCGTTCAGATTGGTCGAGCAATGAGGCAATAAAACGAGAATGTTCCATCATGATTCGCAACCAGAAAACATTTTCATTAATGATTGAATCCTGAATTGGCTCAATAATACCTTGATTGAATTTTTTTAATGTCCGCATAAAATATTCAGCTTCTCGTGCAATATGATCAACTAATAATGGAAAGTTGAAACCACTTACTTTACAATTTATGATTAAGATTAGTAAGTTCCTCTTGAAATTTCTAAAGCCAAATACCAATTCAATACTTTCTTCGTTAAATTTACGAACTAATTCTACATTATTGGGGATTTGATATGCTTTCCTTTCTTGTTGTTCAAAAAACTGATAAAAACGATCAGTTTGTTGAATAAGATGAGTATCCTTTCGGTTGAAGCCTTCTCCTAAAAATAATGCATGTTCTTTCATAATTCTTAACCAGAACTTATTTTCAGTTAATGAACGTTCAACAAATAGTTGCTCGGTAATAGACTCAGGTTTTGCAGCAAAGGTTTCAGGTGCGACTAACATCTGATTATATTGGTCGATATTCACATGACCAGGGAGTTGAGGATGATATTGCATAATATCCCTCCATTCTATTCATGACTTTCATACTATTGTTATTATCTGTAAATCGATATTATGAATGGAAAGAATAAGTTTTTATAGCGCTCAAATACAGATACGAAAAGTGAAAGCATTTCTGTTCTTTACAGTAAATACAAAAACGACAAGCTCCTAGTAAAAAACTTAAGAGTTTGTCGTTTTGTTTTGTTACTTCATTTCTTATCCTTTTTTTGTAACAGGACTATATTTTTTTAATACAGTTTTTCTGATAAAGGGGATGACCCAGCGATCTAAACCGAATTTTCCAGCATTATAACCAGAGAATAAAATGATTGCTCCAATGAAAAGGTCTGTTGGAATGTGAGAAACAGTTCCTGCTAAGAAAAATGAGAAGTTCATCACTAAACCAAAGAACATTGCTGCAGTAGTTAAACATCCAAGAATAAGTCCTAACCCGATTAAGAATTCCCCTAAAGGAACGATTGTATTAAATACGTCAACGTTTGGAAGCGCAATATTTTCTAAAAACGATACATACCAACTATAAACAACATTTCCGTCTGGCCCCTTTACAGGATTAGCAATAGCATTTTTCAAAAATCCAGTAGCATCAAATGCACCACTAGATAATTTGCCCCATCCAGCAGTCAACCAAGAATATCCTATAAACAATCGGAGTAAAGTCAAAACTCCTGCAGCTATCGTATTTTCTCTTAACCATTTAACCATGTTAAAACACTCCTAAATATTTATTTGAGTTTATTGTATAAACACAATGAAAATATATCTCTAATTCGAGATGTTTTAAAGTAGGGCTTTTAGGTTTTCACATTTATGTAAAATAAAAATGAACATTATTTAAAAAGTGCATATCAGGGCTTTAAAAATAAAATATATTAAAATTAGGATTGCTAAGGAGCTGGGAATTAAATGGATATGGGTTTACAGGATTACGGGGAGGTTATTGATTCACCTATTTCATTGAGACGAAAATAAATACTATGGCAATTTATTCCTAATTTTCAAGATATAAAATGTCTCCGATAAAACACTAAATTTGCCAGAAACGATCTTATTATGGAGGAATTTGTAAAATTGTCGTTAAGAGATGGCTAGGTGTTTCCCCTTATAATGGATAGATAGAAAGGGGATGGGAGAATGTCAGATTTATTGTTCGAAGTACAAGAGGGGATCGCAACAATTACCATTAATCGTCCAGATGCCAGGAACGCTTTTAGTTTGAAAATGATTGAAGCCTGGATTAAGGCTCTGGAAGAAGTTAGAGATAATGATGAAATTCGGGTTTTAGTATTAACCGGAAATGGACGGGCTTTCTGCGCGGGTGGAGATATAAAATCGATGAAAGCGGGAAAAGGGTTTCTAGACCTTACAGGGTATGAAGATGAGGATTTTTCGAGCACCAGTCTGGCTAGAAAGAATAGTTTATGGAAGTATGTTCAAAGAATTCCCTTACTGATGGAGGAAATTGATAAGCCAACAATTGCGGCAGTCAATGGTGATGCGATTGGTGCGGGGCTCGACATGGCTTTGCAATGTGATTTTAGAATTGCCTCAGACCAAGCTAGATTTGGCGAAGGGTATGTTAAGGTTGGGATTGTGCCTGGAGACGGTGGAGGCTACTTATTGCCAAGACTGATTGGCGTTGATAAAGCGCTTGACTTATTATTGACAGGAAGAATTATTGATATTGAGGAAGCGAGTCAAATCGGTTTAATTACGCGCCGAGTGCAGCATGACCAATTAATGAAGGAGACATACAAATTTGCAAATCAACTTGCAGATGGTCCGCAAACAGCAATTCGCCTTATTAAACGAACCGTTTATCAAGGGTTAAAAACAGATTTAAGAACGTCATTGGATATGGTGTCATCGTTCATGGGAATCGTAACTGAACATCCTGATTATCAAGAAGGTTTACATGCGATAATTGAAAAGCGAAAACCAAAGTTTTAGCTGAAATAATCACGTAACAAGGACTGTCGAGACATGGCAGTCTTTTTCTGTTGTTAAGTAATGGAGTATTTCGAAAAACGTTCACTTTACAAAACTATAAAACTAGAAAAATAGATGTATAATAATTAATAAGATCACAGACATCCAGAGTATTCAAAACAAAGGAGGGAGAAATTGGGGATGAAAACGGTATGGAACTTGAAATCTAATGATGAAATGGACAAAATTCGACATTCAGCAGAGTCGCAATTCCCAAAAGTATTGAACAGCGCGGAATTGGAAAGCGTTGCTGACTTTTTTAGAGGGTTAGGAGATGAAACGAGGTTAAAGATTATTTCGCTGCTTTGGATTGAGGATATGTGCATGTGTGAAATTGTATCGGGGTTGAATGGGGCTTCATCAACCATCAGCCATCATTTAAGGATTATGGAAAAAGGAGGGATTATTGAATCAAGAAAAGAGGGGAAATTTACGATCTACCATTTAAATAAGGAAAAATTAATAAATCTAATCCCTAATTTGCTTGAAAAATAATTGGGAGATGATTCAATGTTTGTGTTTGAATGGATAAACAACCAGATATTAAAAATGGAGTGGCTCTATAATCTGGTTACATTGTTGGTAAGTAACGTTTTCGGTATAGATGTTAATGGTAAAATTGGTGGAAGTGTTCATTTCTTTATTTATGATGTTATGAAGATTTTTATCCTACTTTCAGTTCTAATTTTTGTTATTTCTTATATTCAAAGCTTCTTCCCACCGGAAAGAACAAGGGGAATTTTAGGAAGGTTTAATGGCATCACAGCCAATATTCTGAGTGCGTTACTTGGTACAGTTACACCGTTTTGCTCCTGCTCATCTATTCCATTATTTATCGGATTTACAAGTGCTGGATTGCCAATTGGTGTGACTTTCGCATTCTTGATTTCATCACCTCTTGTCGATTTAGCTTCGGTAATATTGTTGGCAAGTATATTTAACTGGAAGATTGCTATTTCCTATGTTGTTGTAGGCCTCATCTTAGCAGTTATTGGTGGAAGCATCATTAGTAAGTTGAAACTAGAAAAATATGTAGAATCATTTGTCTATAACAATAAGATGCCTGATTCCAAACAAGAAGAATTATCAACTCTTGAAAGATTAGACTATTCAAAGGAACAAGTAATCGACATCATTAAAAAGGTGTGGTTATATATTTTCATTGGGGTTGCGATCGGTGCTGCTATTCACAATTGGATACCTGAGTCCATCATCACAGCATTACTAGGCAAAGATAAGTGGTATTCTGTTTTATTAGCAACTGTGGTTGGGGTTCCGATGTATGCTGATATCTTTGGAACATTGCCAATTGCCGAAGCTCTTGTTGAAAAGGGAGTAGGGATTGGGACTGCACTAGCCTTTATGATGGGGGTTACAGCTCTTTCTTTGCCATCTTTAATTATGTTGAAAAAAGTGGTGAAGACTAAGCTTTTAGCGACATTTTTTGGAATCGTTACGGTTGGAATTATCATCGTAGGATACAGTTTTAATACTTTTGGATATATATTTTTATAAACATGGTTTGATGTGGATTTTTATCATTAGAAACTTAAGGAGTGAAGTTATATGTTAATCAAAATTTTAGGTTCCGGATGTAAAAGTTGTGTGAAATTAGCAGAAAACACTGAGATTGCTATTAAAGAGTTAGGTATCGAAGCTGAAGTAGTTAAAGTGACTGATTTTAAAGACATCATGTCCTATGGGATTATGACAACACCCGGTTTAGTTATTGATGAAAAAGTTGTTTCTAATGGAAAGGTTTTGAAACCAAAAGAAATTGTTGCAATTCTAAAAAATTAAATTGGCGACCATTGAATAGGAATATAACTAAGAAGAGTTTGGATAATTTCCAAGCTCCTTTTTTTATTTCATCAAGAGCGAATCGGTTGAACTAATACCTACCAGGGTATATAATGAAGCTAAATCATCGCAAATACCTGCGATAAGTAATGAACAAAGGGGAAATTCAAATGAGTACAGTAACTGTTTATACGACTAATCGTTGTCCATATTGTGTAATGTTAAAAAATTTCTTGGCTGATCAAAATATTCCGTTTAAAGAGGTAAATGTGGAAGCATCACCTGGAATGATGGATTATGTAGTGCGTCAAACTGGGCAAATGGGTGTGCCGCAAACGGAAATTAACGGAAAATGGGTATTAGGTTATGACCCACAAAATATTATGCTTGCTTTAAGAGGCTAAATAAATAAAAAGGGGAGTCATGATGAGCGATTGCCGCAATAATTCCTGAGGAATCCAACCAAAAGACCCTAACAAGAAACGGATTATTCCACCGATATGACCTGGGGTTTTGCTCTGGCTCCTGGTAGGAGTCATTTATATGATATCAAAATTTTTCTAAGGGACTAGAAGTAGTCTCTTATTTTTTCGTATCAAAAAGCACGAATATTTGTTGAAGGAAGTGGAAAATGGAATATATTCAGATTGGTTCGATTACGATTGCCCTAAAATGGCTCATCCTCGGTGGCGCAATCCTATTTGGTCTTATTCTTGTCAAACTAATGCTCAATCGCACCCAGACAAAGGAAATTAGTAAAAACGTATTCGAACTTATGACTGACAGTCTTTTTTGGGGCTTTATTATATGGAAGTTAAGTCTTATCATATTTGAGCCAAGCTTGGTGTTTAAAAGCCTACTCTCCTTATTGTATTTTACTGGTGGCACTAAAGGTCTCGTCTTTGCGATCATGTTTGCACTCATTTATTTTTTTGTAAAATCAACATATCGAAAAGTACCCCAAAAGTTAGCGGTACAGACAATTATTATGTTTATATTTATAACCATAATTACGAATCAGATTACAGGCTTTCTGTTAATAGATAGAAAAGAACAAGTAAACGAATCACAAATAGAAGGGGTTCAAATAGGGAATTTAGCTCCTGACTTTCAATTGGAATCTGTTACCGGAAACGCGGTAAAGCTTTCAGATATGCGTGGGAAGACTGTCATTGTGAATTTCTGGGCAACCTGGTGCCCGCCCTGCAAAGCGGAAATGCCGCATATAGTAGAATTTTATGAAGAATATCGTAAAGATGGAGTTGAAATTCTTGCGGTGAATCTAACAACATCAGAAAAGAATCCAAAACATATTAATCAATTTATGGAGGATTACGGTATATCGTTCCCAGTGCTATTAGACGTAAACGGAGTGGTCGCCGATACTTACCAGGCTATGACAATTCCAACAAGTTATGTAATTGACCCGAGCGGAAAAATTGTTCAAAAAATTACTGGACCTGTCGATAAGGAAAAACTTAAGAAACTGATCAGTAACGCTGATTGATTAGTATATTAAAATAATAAAAAACTGATGATGTGAGCATAATAATGAGCATCATCAGCTTTTTATTTATAATTTGTTGACAACGGATTTGGTTTTTATTATTATACTAATATACCTATGCGGGTATAGGTTTCGTTTCAATAACATTTTGGAGGAATTACACATGACAACAAGAGTAGCAATTATCGCAAGTAATGGTGGATTATTTGATGCATATAAAGTTTTTAATATCGCAACAGCTGCAGCTGCCTCAGACCAAGAAGTAGCCATTTTCTTTACATTTGAAGGATTAAATTTAATTCATAAAGAGGCAAACGCACAACTGCCAATGCCTGAGGGAAAAGAGCATTTCGCAGAAGGTTTTGCGAATGCCAATGTTCCGGCAATTCCAGAGTTAGTAGCGATGGCTCAAGAGTTAGGGGTTAAATTTATCGGGTGCCAAATGACGATGGATGTTATGGGATTAGAGTTAGAAGCCTTTGTAGATGGTGTTGAAGTTGGAGGCGCTGTAACATTTTTACAGTTTGCCAAAGATGCAGATATTACCCTAACGTTCTAATCAATTTTTTTCGTTAATATTATACCTCGGTGGGTAATCATATACTAATATTGGGTGAAGAGACAGTCAACTAGGAGGAAACAACAGTGACAAAAAAGGTGATTATTGTTGGTGGTGTTGCAGGTGGTGCAACAGCAGCAGCGAAGCTAAGACGTATTAGTGAAGATGTGGAAATTATTCTTGTTGAACGTGGAGAATATATTTCGTTTGCCAACTGTGGTTTACCATATTACATTGGTGAAACAATAAAAGATCGCAGTAAGCTATTAGTGCAAACGGTTGAAGGAATGTCTGCCCGTTTTAACATGGATATTCGAAATTTAAGTGAAGTATTGAGCATAGATCCTGAAAATAAAAAGGTTACCATTAAGAACTTAACAACAAATGAGCAATACGAGGAAAGCTACGACAAGCTCTTGTTATCACCAGGTGCGAAACCAATTGTGCCACCGATTCCTGGACTTGAAGAGAATGAAAGTCTGTTTACACTAAGGAATATCCCGGATACAGATAAAATTAAAGCTTATGTTGATGAGCAAAAGCCACAAAAAGCGGTTGTAATCGGTGGTGGTTTTATCGGAATTGAAATGGCTGAAAACCTTGTTGATCGTGGTATCGAAGTGACAATTGTTGAAATGGCTAATCAAATCATGGCGCCAATTGATTTTGAAATGGCGAGCATTTTACATCGACATTTACAAGAAAAAGGGGTTCGGCTCGTTCTTGAAAATGGCGTGAAGTCATTTGCCAAAAAGGGTAAAATGGTTCTTTTATCAGATGGAACAGAAATTGAGACAGATATGACGATTCTATCAATCGGAGTTAGACCGGAAAACGAACTGGCAAAAGCGGCTGGATTGGAATTGGGTGACCGTGGCGGCATTATTGTGAATGAATATCTCCAAACCTCTAATGAAGACATATTTGCTGTTGGTGATGCAGTTGAGATTGTCGATTATATTAGTGGTACAAAGGCAATGATTCCATTAGCTGGACCAGCGAATCGCCAAGGCCGAATTGCCGCAAGCAACATGATGGGTAAAAAAGAGGAATATCAAGGAACACTTGGGACCTCAATTGCCAAAGTATTTGATTTAGCAGTGGCCGCAACTGGTAATAATGAAAAAACGTTAAAGCGTTTAGGCGTTCCTTATGAAGTGGTTCATATCCACCCAAGTTCTCATGCGGGATATTATCCTGGTGCAGCACCAATTTCATTAAAATTAATCTTTGACAAAGAAACTGGGAAAATTTACGGTGCACAAGCTGTGGGTGCGGATGGTGCCGACAAACGAATTGATGTAATTGCAACAGCCATTAAAGGTGGTTTAACGGTTAAGGATTTAACAAACATAGAGCTATCTTATGCGCCACCGTTTTCATCCGCAAAAGATCCGGTGAATATGGCTGGATATGTGGCTTCTAATATTATTGAAGGTGAAATGGAACATGTTCAATGGCATGAAATTGATGAGATTGTCGCTAATGGTGGTCTACTAATCGACGTCCGTGAGCCAATGGAGCGAGAATTTGGCTTTATTGAAGGATCAATCAATATTCGACTCGATGACTTAAGAAACAGATTAAATGAGATACCAAAAGATCAAACTGTTTATGTAAGCTGTCAGGTTGGTCTGCGTGGCTATTTAGCCAGCCGGGTTCTTAAAAATCATGGCTATCACGTTAAAAATGTTGATGGTGGTTGGAAAACATACTCTGCTGTTTACGGCTCTAATATTCAAACAAATGTAGAAACGACAACAAACGACCGCGGTGAAACGGTTGTTGAAAATAACATGAACACAGATGTCGTTTTAGACGTTGCAGGTCTTGCTTGTCCGATGCCAATTGTAAAATTAAAAAAGGGCATTGATACTTTAACAAGTGGTCAGGTGATTGAGCTTCAGGCGACAGATCGTGGTGCGTTAAATGATATTCCTGTGTGGGCTAAAAACGCAGGACATGAATTATTAAAAACAGAACAGGAAAATAAAATCATTAAGTTTTGGATTAAGAAAAAATAAAACTTAATAATAAATGATGAAGGAGTCAAGCGATATCCAGACCAGGATAATGTTTGACTCCTTTTAATGTTTAAATATTTATTCGTTCATATTCAGTTTTTAGCCTTTCCGGCAAGAAGACTCCATCTGATTTGTGTTGCGGGTGAAGCCCAACAATTCAGGTGGAGATGAATTGACGTCAGCCGTTAGGCTGAAGTGTTTTTGAATTCTTTTTCTCAATAACGGAGCAAATATTCGATTCTCGTTTTGTCTATTGCTAAAATTAAATTACATTAAATTCAACTTGAAAGGCGGTGAACAAAATGACAAGGAAAAAGGCAATTAAAGTATTGCGAAAGCAAAAGAAAACGGAAAACATTCAACGATTCACTCAAAAACAGAACTTAGGACGAGCTAGTCTTACGGCTAAAGAATTTCGGTTACTTCAACGTATGACTCATAGTTCAAAAGCACTGCGGAATGTTGGGTTATATGCGATAAAACAATGTTCCTTAAACAACAATAGGATGGCAACGGTGAAAGAAGTAGATACTGCCATGCAGACCGATGTCAACTATTGGGGTGTGCAATCGAACTCGGTTCAAGCTATACGTAGAACACTATTTTCAGAGGCGAAAAGCTTTTTTAAAGCATTGGAACAGTGGAAGAAGAATCCAGAAAAATTCACTGGTCGTCCGAGGTTTCCGAAGTATTCCGGCTCCACTGAAAAACGAATTATTGAAATCTATCAAATTCCAAAAGCAGATAAAGACGGATACTGGTCAATTCCAATGAATGTGGAATTCAGAAAACGTTTCGGTTCTATCAAAATCCGTATGCCGAAGAACTTATTAAACCAGAAAATCTCCTACATTGAAATCAAACCAAAGCAAAAAGGTCGGTTCTTTGAGGTGCATTACACTTATGAAGTGCAAATCGCTCAAATGAAAAAACAGCCTACAACCACAGTGAACGCTTTAAGTTGTGATTTAGGTGTAGATAGATTGTTAAGCTGTGCGACAAATATAGGGGATACCTTCTTAATTGATGGGAAAAAGTTAAAATCTATCAACCAATACTTTAATAAAGCCATAAGTAATTTACAGCAGAAAAATATCGAAAACGGCATTTCTAAACGGGTCGTGACCAACAAACTAGCTGGGTTTTGGAATAAACGAGAGCACCAAATCAATGGATACTTTTCACAAGCCGTCGGCTTGTTGTTTAAAAAGGTAAAAGAATTCAACATTGATACAATCGTAATTGGCTATAACGCGGGCTGGAAACAAGAATGTGATATGGGGAAAAGGAACAATCAGCAGTTTGTCCAAATTCCATTTCAGAAACTCATATCTGCCATAGAAAATAAATGTTTAAAAGAAGGCATCCGTTTTCTCAGACAAGAAGAAAGCTATACCTCAAAAGCTAGTTTTCTAGACAAAGATACCCTTTCTGTTTGGTCAAAAGATGATAAAACCACCTATAAATTCAGTGGAAAGCGCATCACCCGTGGTTTGTATCAAAGTAAATCTGGACAATGCATTCATGCCGACATCAACGGAGCATTGAATACATTAAGAAAATCAGAAGTTGTAGAATTGGATGAAAATTTCAAAGTGAAAACACCAATCCTATTAAAAGTTCAAAAACGTAAGGCTGTTGTCTAGCGCATGGCTTAGTGGGTGTGTCAACCATCCGTGTGTACACGTCACATATGTGCCGGGGCTTGTAGTACATGGTTCGTAAGGCTATGACTTCACCGAATTCGTTCGGAGAACCTTAACTTATTACAGGGAGGGTGCAAGTGGGAAAACGATAGTTCGTCGCCAGTACCGACCAAAAACTAACTTGGGGTGCTACCGTAAGGTGGCATGAACGCTAGAGCGTCAAATAGTCTAGCAATAGACGAGAAGACCTAGAGTTCTAACTCAAGCCCCCACTGAAAAGATTCACCTCAGTGGGGGTAGTTGACCGACCGATCATTGAAGCGATGGAAATGATTGCCCAAGGAAATTTCAATATTGATTTATCTGTGTTCATCAAGCAAGTACATTCACCTGAAAATCCACTATATGAAGTGGCCCAAAGTATTAATCACATGGCGAATGAATTGGGGCAATTGGAGAAAATGCGCCAGGAGTTCATCTCCAATGTCTCCCATGAAATCCAATCGCCGCTCACGTCAATTAGTGGGTTTGCTCATGCGCTAAAACAAAATGACTTGTCAGTGGAGGAACGACATCATTATCTTAGTATTATTGAAGCAGAGAGTAAACGCCTCTCTAAGTTAAGTGAAAATTTGTTAAAGCTCACGTCATTGGAGGCCGAACATCCAACGGTGGACCCCAAAAACTACCGGCTCGATCGTCAGCTACGGCGAATTGTCCTTTCATGTGAACCGCAATGGAATGAGAAACAAATCGAAATGGAGGTTGAGCTTGATCCGGTAAGCATCGATGCGGATGAGGAGCTAATGGATCAGGTGTGGATTAATTTGCTTCATAATGCGATTAAGTTCACTCCTTCAGGTGGAAAAATCATGATGGATTTACGAGTCATGGATAATAAGGAAGTAGGAGTTCGTATTCAAGATACAGGAATTGGAATGACAAAGGATGTCCAGATGCGGATTTTTGAACGCTTTTTTAAGGGTGATAAGTCTAGAAATCGATTAATGGATGGAAATGGTTTAGGACTTTCGATTGTGAAGAAAATTATTGATTTGCATCAAGGGAAAATAACAGTTGAAAGTACAGAAGGTGAAGGGACGACCTTTACGATATTGCTTCCACTAACAGATTTAAGACCAACTGCAGAGTATTAGTACTGTGCTGTTGGTCTGTTTTTTTTATAAGTGATAGTAATTTCTTATTTTCGGAAAGTGAATGATGAGTTTTGTGTAGCTACCTTGCTCTGATTCAATCGTAAGCCGATGGCCAAGCTTTTGTGCAAGCTGTTTGGCAAGATAAAGACCGATACCCGTTGATTTGGTATGGCTGCGCCCAGTTGCGCCAGTAAAGCCTTTATCAAAAACACGACCTATATCCTCAGGGGAAATCCCGATACCATTGTCTTGAATGATTAGACGTTTTGCCTTATTGTCCTCATCAAAATAAACCGCAATTTCACCGCTAACATCGGTGTACTTTAATGAATTGGCAAGGATTTGATCGACGATGAAGCCGAGCCATTTGCTGTCGCTATGGACAAACTGCTCCATATCTTTCATCTCGAACCTAATAGCTTTATTAATAAACAGCTTTGCATATTTTTTGACGCTGTTTTTAACAATTTTATTCAGAGATATCTCAGCGATAAAATAGTCTTTTGAAAACGTATCAATGCGAGAGTAGTAGAGTGCTTGCTCGACATATTGATCAATTTTATTCAGCTCATCCTCTAACTTATCGACGACAGAATCGACAGTTTTGCCCGAACTATTTTCCATAATTAGTCGACTGGCAGCAATTGGCAGTTTGACCTCGTGTATCCATGTCATGATAAAATCTTGCCCATCACGTTTTTCATCAAGAAGTGTTTGGAGCTGTTTATCGTTTTCAGCAATGAATTTTTCGATAAGCTCAAGAAACAGCTTGTGCTGAGTATTCTGGGGTTCTGGAAGAATAGCGGCTATTTCTCTCTGCTTGCTGTCAATGGCTCCTTTTAATTCAAGGTAAAACCTTCTATGGTGGAAATAACCTGCCGTCAAATATCCAACTGCAAATATCATACAACTGATATTCATGTATAAAAGATTGCTCAACAGTGGCTCACCATCAACGCTGACAATGAGGATAATCGAGGTGAAGACCATGACAATCATGAAAAATAACAGGAAATAACGCTTATCCTTTACATACTCAATAAAACTCATTGGATCATGTATCCTTCCCCTTTTTTCGTCAAGATAAAGCTGTCTTTGCCTAACTCGGCTAGCTTTTTGCGAAGGCGATTGATATTGACAGTCAGCGTATTATCATCAACAAAGCTTTCGTCCTTCCAGAGACTGCGCATGATTTTGTTCCGACTGACGATCGCCCCTTTTTGCTGCATTAAGATCCGCAAAATAATAAATTCAGTTTTTGATAGGTCAATTTTTGCTTCGCCACAAAAAACCTCCCAATCCTTTAAGTTAAGGACGACTCCATTATGTTCGAGGACACTTGGTTGTAAATCAATATAAGAATAGGCACGGCGCAATAGTGCATTGATCTTTGCGACCAGCACATCGGTATCAAAGGGCTTTTGAATAAAATCATCTCCACCCATATTCATTGACATCACCATGTCCATCGGTGTATTTCTGGATGAAATGAAGATAATCGGTACCTTTGAAACTTCACGAATCTTATTGCACCAGTAAAATCCGTCAAAGGCGGGTAAATTAATATCTAAGAGAATGAGGTGAGGATTTTCATTAATAAATTGCTGGAGGATATCATCAAATTCTTCAACTTTAGCGATCTCAAAGCCCCATTTGATAAGTGACTCACCAAGCATATCTTTTATCGTTGGATCATCCTCTACAATCATGATTTTCATAACATAACCTCCGTGTGGTTCTACCCCTTCATCTTTATACTATCCCATAAAAAAACGGGAATGCAATCGTACTTACAATATTGTAAGGTTGTATGCCGGATCTGTAAGCTTTGATTATGGATGATTACGGTAGAATGAAAGTATCAAAGGATTGCAACTTTTAAACTGGAGGATTGACATAGATGAGAACCATTGTTGAGGCAAGCGGAATTAAAAAAGTTTATGGCTCAAAAGGTGTCATTGTAAATGCTTTAAATGAAATTGATTTAACGGTTCAAGAGGGTGAATTTGTCGGGATCATGGGACCGTCAGGATCGGGAAAAACGACCTTGCTAAACGTATTGGCAACCATTGATGAACCGACATCAGGAAGCATCAACGTTGATGGAACTAATATTTTAAAGATGAACGAAGCGCAATTATCAGAATTTCGACGCGACAAATTAGGATTTATTTTTCAAGACTACAATTTGCTCGATACATTAACCGTCAAGGAAAATATTGTGTTGCCTCTGGCTTTGGCTAAAATCAATACCACCAAATTAGAGGAAGACGTTGCTCGTGTTGCTGATAAGTTTGGTATTACCTCGATTTTAGAAAAATACCCATATCAAATTTCAGGAGGACAAAAGCAACGTACAGCAGCAGCGCGGGCAATTGTGTCCAGGCCTAGCTTGATCCTCGCTGATGAGCCAACTGGGGCGCTAGATTCGAAGTCGGCAACAGATTTGTTGGAAAGCTTAAAAGGTTTGAGCGAACATGATCATGCGACCATTTTAATGGTGACCCACGATGCGTTTGCCGCCAGCTATTGTCAACGAGTCATCTTTATTAAGGACGGAAAATTATTCACCGAGCTTGTTAAAGGTAAGGGAACTCGTAAGGAATTTTTTCAAAAAGTTTTAGATGTATTGTCGGCACTTGGGGGTGGTGCAGGTGACGTTATTTAGGTTGATGAAGAAAAACATGCTTGGTAATGTTAAAAGCTACCTGCTTTACTTCTTTTCAATGATTTTCAGCGTTGTGATTTATTTTACATTTGTATCGCTGCGATTTAGCCCGGATATTCAGTCGAGTATTGAATCATGGGATGTAATGGAATCAGTATTTTTTCAGGCATCTTTGCTATTAATTTTATTTGTGTCTGTTTTTATACTCTATTCAAATTCCTTTTTTACAAAAAAACGAAAGAAGGAAGTTGGCTTATACTCCTTGTTTGGGGTGAGGAAAAAAACGATTGGGAAACTGCTTTTTTATGAAAATTTAATCATGGGTATTTCGGCCATTGTTGTAGGGGTCTTACTTGGGGCGATCCTGTCGAAATTATTTGCAATGATTCTACTTAAACTGATGGACATACCAGTTAATATCAGTTTTGGTATCTCAATCAAAGCCATTTTAAATACCATGGTTGTATTTCTTTGTCTCATCATCTTTACCTCAATACAGGCATATCGTTTAATCTTTCGTTTTTCGTTAATTCATTTATTTCAGGCTGAAAACAGAGGCGAACAAGTACCACGAGCGTCAATTATCAGTGCCGTTATGGCTGTTGTCCTGCTAGATTCCAGCTATTGGATTATTTTTGAATCGATTATCGAAGAACCAAGAATACAATTACTGCTTTTCTTAGTCGGCATTGTAGCTGGTACGTTTCTTTTATTCCGATCCTTAATCGTGTTCATATTAAAGGCCGCGCAAAAGAATAAGACGAGCTATTATAAAGGAATGAATTTGATTACGACTTCACAGTTGTTGTATCGAGTTAAAGGATATCAGACGACCTTAACAATGATTTCTTTACTTAGTGCTGTTACTTTATGTTCGATCAGTATCGGTTACGGAAGTTACTATAATGTTGAAAAGAGTGCTGTGAAATTTATGCCATTTAGCTATAGTCATTTTTCAATAAATGATAACTTTGATCGACAGGTAGAGAGGATAATTGAAAATGATGAAGCGCATCCTATCACGGCTAAGCTAGATATTCCAATTATCACGCTTAAAGGAAACCTATCCAGGCTTCCTTATACTCCATATGGCTACAAACCAGAAGATGTTCCGGTAAATCTGATTTCAGTCGCCACTTTTAATCAAATTCAAAAATCTCTACAACGTGATGAAATCATTCAGCTTACAGGGAATGAAGCAGTAGCGATTCGGCCATGGCAGGATAACACCGCTGAAGACTACTCCAATAAAACTTTGAAACTTATCACAAATGAAGATTCTATCAATTTGACAATTGAGAAGATGATGGAAGATCGTGTTCTATATTGGAGCTCTCCAGATATGAATTTCGTTGTGAGTGATGAGCTTTTTGCTGAGCTTGGAAAAACAAATCAGTCACTTTTGTTAAAGTCCTATAAGGTTAAAGATGAAAAGACAACTGAGGAAACGGCAAATAAATTGATTCAGCTTGGTAAAAGCAAATCCCAGCTTTCCACTTTTTATGGAACCTATAAAAATGAATTACAGTCCTCTGGAATGGATATTTTTCTGTTAGGGTTTTTGGGGCTTGTGTTTCTTGCAGCGACTGGCAGCATTATTTACTTTAAACAACTTTCAGAAGCGCAACTTGATCAAAATCGTTATAAAATCCTTCGTAAACTAGGAGTAAGTAAAAGACAAGTTCTTAAAACTGTAGCGAAGCAAACGATGTTCGTGTTCATGTTACCGTTTATAATTGGCATCTTGCATTGTATCGTTATTTTAAAAGCAATCTTTGGTGTTGATTTAATGGAGGCTAATGTTCTTGCACCTGTCCTTGCTTCGTTTGGTGCATATTTGCTTATATATTTGGTTTACTATTTGTTTACGGTTAATTCTTACAACCAAATTGTCAATTCATAATAGATGGAGGTGAATATGATGACGTTATTTCAATTAGCAATGAAAAATATCAAGGGGAATTTCAGCAATTACTTGGTTTATTTTACTTCATTGGTATTTAGTATTGTTATATATTATACGTTTGTGTCGCTCCAATATAGCGAAAAGATTCAGGACAGCATCTTAATTTCAGATTCGATGAAGTTTATGTTTATGGCATCGTCATTTGTGTTAATTTTGTTCGTTGCCTTATTTATTCTATATTCCAATTCCTTCTTTATGAGAAAAAGAAAGCGGGAAGTTGGACTTTATTCGATGCTTGGCTTGCGTAAGAAAACGATTGGTCAAATGCTTTTCTTTGAAAACGTGATGATGGGGCTTATTGCTCTTGTGATTGGCATTTTGCTCGGTACATTGTTATCAAAATTGTTTGCGATGATCTTAGTCAAGTTAATGGGGGCGTCGGCAGAGGTCGATTTTGGTATTTCCCTGATGGCAATCGGGCAGACGGTTTTAGTTTTTATGATTTTGATTTTGTTCACCTCAATTCAAGGCTATCGGATGATTTATCGTTATAAATTAATCGAATTATTTCAGGCTGAGAAAAAAGGGGAAGATGCACCAAAGTCTTCAGTACTTTCAACAGTTGTCGGACTCATACTTCTAGGTGTGAGTTACTGGTTAATTTTACGACCATTTCCTGAGGAATTATCTGAAACATATATTTTTACGAATTACGGAATTGCTCTCTTAATGCTTGTAGTTGGTACAGATTTATTTTTCCGCTTTGTGACCGTTTTTCTTTTGAAATGGTCTCAGAAAAATAAACATCGTTACTACCGAGGCACCAATTTAATTGAAACAACGCAGCTATTGCATCGGATTAAGGGAAATGCTCGTACCTTCAGTATGATTGCTTTAATGAGCGGGGCAACGATTAGCTTTTTTGGTGCAACTTATAGTGGTTACTATAGTAATGAGCAAAGCACCAAGGATGTTGTGCCATTTAGTTACAGTCATCTGTCCAAAGGTGAGGAGTTTGACCAGAAAGTCGAACAGGTAATTGCCAGTGATAAGGAGCATCCAATTATCGCTCAGTTAGATATAGCGGTGATTAACGTTGAAGGTAAGCTTGACTTTAAATTGGACTATGAAACTGGAGCCGGACCGTTTCAAGTTATTTCGGAAACGACAATGAATCAAGTTATGGAAGCTTTGGATCGAGATGGGGAAGACATTTCGTTGTCAGGGAATGAGGCCGCGGCAATTAAACCACGGTTCACCAAGTTTACTGCTGCTGATTTTGCGGGAAAAAATTTTGTGTTACGGCTGCCAGACCGAAATGAACAGTATACATTTGTCACGATGCTTGATGGAAGCATATTGCCATTTGCTTATCCTGATTTTGTGGTTGTAGTAAGCGATGAAAGATTTGTTGAATTAAGTGAAGGGATGAGGCCGCTCAACTACAAGGTTTATGAAGTTAAGGGTGAAAATAGTGCTGCAGAAACGTCAGCTGCGGTGAATGAGTTGGTCGGCAAGGATTTTCAAACTTACTCCGCTTACTATTCCGAATATAAAGAGGGCATGGAAGGGAACGCACTCATGCTGTTCATCCTTGGCTTTTTGGGACTGGTGTTTCTCGGTGCAACGGGTAGCATTATTTATTTTAAACAGTTAACTGAGGCAACTGAGTCAAAGCAGGATTATGCTATTTTACGGAAGATAGGTGTGAATACAAAGGGTATTCGTCACACTATCAACAAGCAAATGTTGTTCGTATTCGGACTCCCGTTAACAGTAGGGATTTTGCATGGCTGTGTGATATTAAAATTCACGAGTAACTTTATCTCCGATTTGATAGGGATTAGTTTGGTTGTGCCAATCGTTTCAGCAATGGCAGCATTTGTGATGATATATTTGGGTTATTACCTAATGACAGTGAATACCTACAATCGAATTGTGAATAGCTAGAGCTATAAAAAGGAGAAGGATTAAAAAATTCTCCTTTTCTTTTTTATAGTTTTTACTATGGAAATTAAAAAAACAATAAAATTAGACAAAATGATTTAAATTTTGCAATAAATAGTCTTATAATAGGACAAGGGGTATTTGTATTAATTTTTATATGGAAATAGGAATTACAAATTCAGATTTATAAGGGGAGAGTTTAGGTAAGATGTATATTGTATTGGTAGTCATGCTGGTTCTTGCTTGTGCAACTTTGTTTGGCAGTGGGTATTATCTTGCGATTATTAAAGAAAAAATGGGCAGAACGGTATTAATTGCCATTCCAATTGCTATCGGTGTCTTTATGTTTAATGTTATTTGGGCCTTAGTAGAACTTGGTAAATCACCTCATTGGCAATAATTCATTTGTTATATGTTTTAGATAGCCTTCATTCCTTTTCAGGGGAATGGAGGCTTTTTTTTATTCAAATTGATACGAGCTGCCAAAGTTTTACGGATTCGCCCAATTTCTTTAATGTCTCAGTCAAAGCTTCTTAATAGTTTGGACATACTTAATGCTTAAAATTTCATTATGTAATGAAAGAAGATAAATTTATCAAGTTAGGAGAATCGTGATTTGAAAAAGAAAATCCTGTATGTTCAATATGGTCTGGATTTGATCATGGGCGTAACCTTTGCGTTATTTTACAATGACCGTGTGCTAGGAGGATTGGCCTTTCATGAAATTGCCGGGCTTGCCATTTGCGGTGCTATTCTGGCCCACGTCTTATTTAATGTGAAATGGGTGAAGAATGTTACGTTAAAATTGTTCAATCGTAAGCTGTCATGGAAAACACGAATTAGCTATTTATTAAATTTACTCTTATTGGTGGCCATGATAGCGATTATTGTAACAGGAATTATCATTTCAAGGGTTGTTTTCCCAAACCTATCAATCGGAAACGAGCGTTGGATACAAATGCTCCATATTTCAGTTTCTTATATTACGCTGGTTTTAGTTGCTGTTCATACCGGACTTCATTGGCAATGGGTCATCCAGCTTTCGAAAAAAATCTTCAAGGTTAAAGCTCTTCCGAATTGGTTTGATTATGGTGTGAAAATGGCGGTTGTAGCTCTGTTTCTATTTGGTGCTTTTGAAATGTATGCGACTGGCTTTGGATCACACTTAGCTTCCTCCGCTAATATTTTTACCGGTACACAGCAAGTGCAATTTGAAGGTCAAAAAGGTCGAGGATTTGAAAGAGGTCAATTTGGAGAAAATGGTCAGCCACCTGAAGGCTTTAATGGTGAAAAGCCATCAAGACCAGATTCAGGCTTTAGCGATAATGACGACATGCCAACACCTCCTGATGGAGATTTCCAAGGAAATGATGATGAACAAAGCGGCTTTCATGGTGATGAAATGAGACGTGAAAAGGGCAGATTTGGCGAAAGCCCTAGTGCTTTAGGAGTCATTGCTACTTACTTTGGTATCATGGCGGTGTTTGTGATTCTTACCCACTACTTAGGAAAAATCAAGCTAAAGCGCAAAGAGAGTCCACTGATGTAATCGATGAAGGATTCAATTGATAGACTCCAAAATATGTTAAGAAGGGACGAAGAACATGAAAAAATGGATCATTAGTATCGTGGTCGTCATCGTTGTTGCTAGTGGTGGATTTGCAGCATACAACTATTTTACCAATAAAAACGAAACGGCCGCATCTCCAGCGATTCAAACCCAAACAACTGCTGCGGAATTGGGTAATGTGGAAGTCACTGTGAGTGGAACTGGGAACATTTCTGCTGAAAATAAAGAAGCAATTACGGCTGAAGGAAATGCAACGGTTGAGGCTGTGAATGTCGCAGTGGGGGATACAGTGACAGCAGGAGATGAACTACTTACGTTTGTTGATGACAAAATAGACCCAATTGTTGCTCCTTTTTCAGGTGAAATTACTGCATTAAACGTTGACGTTGATGGTAACGTTCAAATGGGAACTGAGCTAATTACGGTAACGGACTACAACAACCTTGAAATGATTGTCAATGTTGATGAATTAGATATTAGTAAAGTACAGGTTGGACAAACCGCAAAAGTTGAAGTAAGTGCGCTGAGTGATAAGGAGTTTACTGGAACGGTTACAAGTGTTGCCAAAGAGGCAAATGAAGATTCAACCAGTTCTACGGCTAAATATCAGGTGAATATTAAGATTAACGAACCAACCGAAATTAAAATCGGAATGACCGCGGAAGCAACGATTACGATTGATAAAAAGGAAAATGTGTTAACCGTACCAGTCGCAGCGATTCAAAAACAGGATGATCAATACTATGTGCTGATTCCTTCTAAGGATCAAGCTGCTACTTCTGCTCAAACCGAAAGCTCAACAAATGATCAGAACAAAACACAACAAACCATCCAAACGAAGCAACAAACTATTGAAATCGGACTTCAAACCGACACTTTGGTTGAAATTGTGAGCGGACTTACTGAGGGAGATGAGGTCGTGCTACCAACACTTAACTCCAATAATAGTAATAACCAAAATCAAAAAAACATGATCCAAGGTGGATTCTTTAACGGCGGCAACATGGGACAAGGTGGTATGCCTCCTGGTGATCGTAGCGGAATGCGTAACCAAGGAGGAACTGGACAATGACAAACGAACGACCAATAATCGAAATCAAAAGCTTGTCTAAGTATTACAAAATGGGTGGAGAAACGCTGAAAGCTCTGGATGATATTAGCTTTTCTGTCAGAAAAGGCGACTTTGTCGCGATTATTGGTCCGTCAGGCTCTGGTAAATCAACGCTTATGAATATGATTGGTTGCCTCGATGTCCCAGATCAAGGCGAATATCACCTTGATGGAAAAGATGTTTTTTCTTTGAAAAATAACGATTTGGCAGATGTTCGTAATCAAAAAATCGGTTTTATTTTTCAAGCCTTTAACCTTTTGCCAAAGCAAACGGCGTATGAAAATGTTGAATTGCCACTAATTTATCGGGGCTTGAGTGGGCTTGAGCGGAAAGAAATCGTGATGAGCGCCCTGGAAAAAGTTGGTTTGGACTCAAGGGCGAGTCATCGCCCCACCGAATTATCAGGTGGACAGCAGCAGCGGGTCGCTATAGCTCGCGCCCTTGCTGGGAATCCTCCCCTCCTGTTGGCAGACGAACCAACTGGGGCATTAGACAGTAAAACTGGTGCAGAGGTTTTAAAATTAATGAAAGAACTGAATAAACAGGGGCATACGATTGTCCTAATTACTCATGACATGGATATTGCCAAACAAGCAAAGCGAATTATCCGTATCCATGACGGTAAGATTTTAGCAAGAGAGGAGGTTGTCTATCATTGAAATTTGGCCAAGCCTTAAAAATAGCCTTTAAAAATATTTTAGCTAATAAACTCCGCTCGATGTTAACGATGCTCGGAATTATCATCGGTATTTCAGCTGTAATTGCGCTCGTATCGCTTGGGCAAGGGGCATCAAAATCTGTATCAGATGATATTTCCGGCTTAGGAACAACGAAGGTTTCCATTAACCTATCTGGAAATTCCGAAGAAGAAATGGTCACGTATGAGGATGTCTTAGCCTTCGAAGATCTTGAAGAGGTGGAGGCAGTCGCACCAACGGTTTCAGGAAGTGGCACGCTAAAGAACGGAACAACCAGTATGGATAGCGTGACAATTCAAGGTGTGACCCCATCCTATCAAAATGTTGAAGAAACTTCTGTCCGTTCAGGTCGTTTTGTTTTACCAATTGATCAGGACAATCGCAATAAAGTCGTCGTGCTCGGTGCAAATGTGGCAACTGAATTATTTGGTTTTACTGATCCGGTCGATAAGGAAGTCAAAATTGATGGCTCAACGTTTAGGGTAATCGGCGTCCTTACAGAAGAGGGTGATGAATTACAGGGGTCTGTCGATGACAAAGTCCTTATTCCATTCTCAACAGCCCAACGCTTTTTAGGACAAACTGTTGTTACCTCAGCTTCGGTGAAGATGACCTCTGAAGATACCGTCGATCGAGGAATGGCGATGATTAAACGTAACTTAAATATTGCCTTTGGTGGCGATGAATCGAGCTATAGTGTTCGAAATCAGGCAGATATTGCCGAAGCGTTAACCTCTGTAACGGATACGATGACGATGCTGTTGGCCGGAATCGCAGGTATATCCTTGATTGTTGGCGGGATTGGTATCATGAATATCATGCTCGTATCAGTAACAGAAAGAACGCGAGAAATCGGGATTCGCAAAGCAATAGGTGCGAAAAAGAAAGACATTCTTGGTCAATTTTTAATAGAAGCAATTGTGCTGAGTGGAATTGGCGGAGTGCTTGGTGTGTTAATTGGAATTGGCAGTGCGCAAATATTGTCAGCAGCGCTTGAGTATGCGGTGGCGATTTCATGGTGGTCGGTCGGTATCGCCGTCAGCTTCTCCGTATTAATCGGTGTCGTGTTCGGCATCTTTCCAGCCAACAAAGCAGCCAACCTTAGCCCGCTCGAAGCATTGCGCTATCAATAGAAAAAGTAGAGGATTCGTGTCCTCTACTTTTTTGTTGTGTGGCTGGTAAAATTAGAATTGTTTTAATGTACGGATAGAGTGGTGGAATCCACGGATAAAACTCGAGATCCACGGATAAAACGCCACGTCATGTCACGGCGCACACATCCATCATCGAATCACAATGGCTTGGCTGCCCATTTGCTGCCAGGCTTGGATGAAGCTGTCGCGTGGCCATTTTTGATTTTTCTGGCCATAGGGATTATTGATGATAATATTTTCCGGCTCATACCCCGTAATCACTACGCTATGCATGCTATAGGTAATATCAACGACTCCCTGGGGTGTTTCCCACGTCTTAAAATCGGAAACAGGCGCGAATGATTTCGTCGTCAAGATCCAAACTGGATTTCCTGCTGCCACTTCATTTAGCAACACATCGAACGGTTGATTGGTTAAATTAATCACGCGGTCACCAGCATACTTCTCGGCCAGTTCAGCAATCGGCCTATTGTACACGCCAAGTCCGGCGCCGTTCGCCATATCACCAACAAAGCCGAAATTCGGGTTGCCGTTTTCACCAGTTGGATATTTAAACGGCACCTTGGCAATCTCATCTGCCAACTGATTTTTGCTAACTTCAACGCCTTTATAGCTTAATAGCATTGCCAGGCTGGTCACCTCGCAGCCACTCTTAAGTTGTGGTGCATCCATTTGATTAAGCAAAGGAACATTAAGGAGGGCCTCCTGGGCGATTTTGACCTCTTCTGCCGCTTCAATGTTTTCTTCGGAAATATTGAAATACAATTCATCATCCTGAAAAGTCCCGATACTAAAATACACACTGAGTGCAATAATTAACATGCCTAAACTGAGTCTTCCAACTTTAGCCAAATGACTCTCCCCCAAAACTCATTTTTAAAAAGGAGTCTGTCAAAATCTATACTTTACTAAAATATTATTATACCAAAAAATCAATCATGCTGCTTGCGAAATTCCAAAACGAAAGGGCCTCATTGCTGAGACCCATTCATTACCACTTATGATAAAATTAAATTCTCTTGAGCTGTCATTTGTTTTGCTGCCAATCTAGCTTCCGCTTTCGCAGCCTCAACGATTTCGTTTACCTGCTTCGGAAAATAATCAAAGCCCTCTGCAACCACTGTTTCCATCACGTCGATGCCTAAGAAACGAAGCGCAATTTTTAAATAGCGGTCGCCAGATTCTAGCTCTGCCATTGGGGTATTTTTATATAATCCACCTCGAGTTTGGATGTGAAGTGCCTTTTTGCCAGTTAACGCACCCTTTGCTCCCTCAGGCGTATAATTGAACGTCTTACCTGACACAAATAGATTGTCCAAATATTGCTTGATTACTGGTGGTGAGCTTAAATTCCATATTGGTGATATGAACACATAATAATCATAAGCAACAAATTCGTCAGCAACAGCATGCATCGCCATGTATTTTTCACGTTCGATTTCCGGAAGTTCATCAAGCTTATAGCCATAACCGCCAATCTTGCCGCGTGCTGATACTAAATCAGCATCCATTTTCGGAAGGTCTGCTTCAAATAAATCAAGTCGTTTTATTTCCGCATCAGGCTGAGCCTCGAGGAATGCTTCAAGAAAAGCCTCGCCAATTTGGAGCCCTTTAGACTTTTCTAAGCCCTTGGGATTAGCAGTTATATAAAGTAATTTTGTCAAAACTATCATTCCCATCATTAAAATAATTACTTTTTTATTATATAAAAATAAAGAAAGAGTTACGGAATGAACAAATTACGATTTTTCTAACCTTCTGTGTCAGAATTGCCATTTTTAAACAAAAAAAAGAAGCTGGCCATCGGGGCCAGCTCATCCATAATAGAGAGGTTTTAAAAAAAAACTAGAAAACAGAAAGATTTGTTACATCAGTACAACCTAAAAATCGGGGTCCTTAATCATTCGATTTTTAGAAAGAAGGCTTTTCCGAACCTTCAATATATCAGTTGAGTTATGCTTGATTGGGTGGAAGCTGCGTTGGCAACTCCGCGTCTTACCTTGTCTTAATCTTACTCAACACCTGTGTAGATATTATGTGGAACTTATGTGGAAGTTATGAAGATTAGATTAGTGTTATGTTTATTTGATTTCCACTCCGGGAGCTTCGCTTTCCGCGGGCGGTGCGGGGAGCCTCCTCGGCGCAAAGCGCCTGCGGTGTCTCCCCATGCCCTTTGCTCCCGCAGGAGTCTTCGCTCCCTCCGCTCCAATCAAAAAAACATAAATCAGCTCCGTTTAAATTTTACACAAACAGGGCTTGGGACTTTGATATTTGCTTCCAATAAGCTAAGTTTGCCACTGATTGAATCTCTAGAAAAAACGGTAAGATTATTAGATTCTTGGTTTGCAGCAACAATAAATTGCTCACTTGGGTCAAGCGCGAAATCACGAGGCCAGTCGCCCTCCGTTCCCACAAACTCGATAAGACTAAGCAAATTCGATTCCTCATCAATCGCAAAAACAGCAATACTATTATGCCCGCGATTTCCAGCATAAAGAAATTTCCCGTCACTTGTCACATGGATCGCGCTGCCCTGATTGTTTTCGGTAAAATCAGCCGGTAGAGTGGAAATCGCTTGGCGTTGCGTAAATTGACCAGAATTTGCATCATACTCTAGTACGAGGACTTCAGAGCTAAACTCGGTCATGACATAAGCCATTCGTTGATTTGGATGAAAAGCAAGATGGCGCGGTCCGCTGCCGGGTTTTACCGCCAAACTGCTCACTTTTATTAACTCTCCTCCAGACAGCTTGTAGGTCAAAATTTGATCAATTCCCAATTCAACAACCACAAGATAATTCTCATCTGGAGTAAATCCGGCAAAGTGGGTGTGGGCCTTTTCCTGGCGCGGGTCTGGACCAGAACCTTCGTGCCGGGCAACAGCACAGTCTTGGTTAATCACTCCGGTTTCAGCATTAACTGTATAGGCCTCAACCGTTCCTTTATGATAATTAGCGGTTAAAACCGTTTGATTTTTGCGATCAACACTAACGTGGCAAGGTACCGCTCCTTCAGAAAGTTGCTGATTAATTTTCGTCAGTTCGCCTGTCTCGTGATTCACTGAAAAAGACGCAACGCCACCCTGTTCGCCTTCTTTAGCTACGGAAAATAAAAATCGTTCATCGTCTGATAGATTGACATAGGTTGGATTTTCAAGCTTTGCAACCGGTTTAATTGCGCCGATTTTACCTGACTTACTATCTAACTTAAACGAATAAATTCCTTCGCTCTCGCCTTTTGTATATGTACCGATATATCCAGTAAAGTTTGCTTGATTCATTAGTTGTACCTCCTAAGCGTATGTTTCATTATTATAGCAATCCTGTTTTGATTTTTAAAATTAGAACGAAAATAGCATGAACTCCATTTTGTGTGACATAGATTAGAGTATCTTTAGACAAAGGAATGTTCGCACATGCTGAAACAGATGATTTATTATCTGATTGGGCTGTCCATCGCCTGTTTAGGGGTGAGCTTGATTATTCACTCCGGGGTAGGGGCAGGACCGTGGGATATCGTGAATATTGGTTTAACTGAGAAGGTTGGCTTAACTCTTGGGACGTGGATGGCGTTGTTTCAGGCCTTCTTTTTGTTCGTAAATGCGGCTCTGTTAAAAAAACGGCCAGAATTTGCGGCATTTATTACGCTTGTAATCTGGGGCCTCTTCATCGATTTCTGGATGGAAATCATCTTTAAGGATGTTGATTTAAGCGCGGCTGCTCCCCTTGAAAAATGGGGTGTCTTTATTGGCGGAGTGGTATTAATCGGCATGGGGGTAGGTGTTTACTTGACCTCGAACCTTCCGAAAATGCCTTATGATGGAACGATGGTGGCCTTGAGTAAAAAGTTCAATATCAGCTTTACTATTTCGCGCACGTTTTTAGAGGGCACAGCAGTTTTGTTAAGCTTTGTAGTCGGCGGTTCTGTTGGTGTCGGAGTGGGGACCATTATTATTTTTCTGATCATTGGTCAGCTGATTCAATTTTTCCATAAGCTTTCGATGAGCGTGTTTCATGGAAAGATTAACTTTATTGTTTGAATCGGAGTCTGTAGTGATTTTTATAAAAATAAAAATAGTATTAGGAAGTAAAATTTCTTGGAGGTGAGGGTGATGGAACGGAAATTTGTAAAGCAGCAAACCTCCGTACCAGGACCGAAATCATTAGAAATATTAGTGCGGCGGAAGCAATTTGTCCCTAAGGGCATTAGTAATAACAGCGCAGCTTTTGTGAAAAGGGCAAATGGGGCGTTGGTTGAGGATGTGGATGGAAACACCTATATTGATTTTGCCGGCGCAATTGGAACGCTGAATGTCGGTCATGCCCATCCGAAGGTGGTAAGTGCGCTCCACGAGCAAGTAAACGATTTTATTCATACCGGCTTTAATGTGATGATGTATGAATCGTATATTGATTTGGCTGAGCGGTTGTGTGGACTTGCACCTGGTGCTTTTCCAAAGCAGGCGGCATTTTTTAACAGTGGGGCGGAGGCGGTTGAAAATGCAGTGAAACTTGCCCGGAAATTTACAAAACGCCAAGGCGTTATTGCTTTTACAAGAGGTTTTCACGGACGGACGTTACTGGCGATGACGATGACAAGCAAGGTCAAACCGTATAAGTTTGGCTTTGGGCCGTTTGCTCCGGAAATCTACAAGGCACCCTATCCGTATCCATTTCGTCGTCCGGAGGGGATGACGGAGCAGCAATATAACAAGATGATGATTGAACAATTTGAACAATTTCTGCTCGCTGAGGTGGCACCGGAAACAATTGCTGCTGTTGTGATGGAACCGATTCAAGGTGAGGGAGGGTTTATTGTTCCGAGCGTCGAATTTGTTCAAAGAGTCCGTGCGATATGCGATCAATATGGAATCTTGTTTATCGCCGACGAAATTCAAACCGGCTTTGCACGAACAGGCAAGTACTTCGCAATTGATCATTTTGGTGTTGTGCCCGACATGATTACTGTTTCTAAATCGCTCGGTGCAGGTGTCCCAATTAGTGGTGTCATCGGCCGAACTGAAATTATGGAGGCAGCAGATGTTGGCGAAATCGGGGGGACCTATTGTGGAAGTCCGCTGGGTTGTCGGGCGGCTTTAGCTGTGTTGGACATTATTGAGTCTGAAAAGCTTAATGACCGCGCGCAAGTGTTAGGGGAGCGAGTCCGCACGAAAATGACTGCGCTTAGTGGGAAGTTAGAGCAAATCGGTGATATTCGTGGGTTGGGTGCGATGTGGGCAATGGAAATCGTGAACGGGGCATCGAACAAAACCCCTAATAAAGCAGCTGTTAGTAAAATTATTAAGACGGCTGGTGAGCGAGGCTTATTGATTTTAAGTGCCGGCCTGTACAGTAATGTGATCCGAATTTTGATGCCGTTAACGATTTCCGATGCTGAGCTTGACGAGGGCTTGGCGATTTTGGTAGATGCCGTTACAACAGTACTTTCACAAGAGGATTTGGCTCATTAGAACCAGGATTTATGGCAATCAATGGAGATGGAGGAATGGGGTCTATGAAGGTTTATCCAATGTATTTAAATGGGAATTGGCAAGGACGTGAAGCGGGTGAACTTACTAAGGTAGTGAACCCGGCTACGCAAGAGGTAATCGGCGCTGTTCCTACTGGAGGTGGGGCAGAAGCCAGAGCCGCAGTTGATGCTGCTTCTGCAGCCTTTAAGGGTTGGGCGAAGCGTACAGCTGAGGATCGCTATAAAATTTTAATGAAATGGCATTATTTAATAGATGAAAATAAAGAAGAGATTGCTAGAATCATGACGACGGAGCAGGGAAAGCCGTTGTCCGAAGCGCTCGGTGAGGTCAATTACGCCAACGGCTTTATTTCCTGGTTTGCTGAGGAAGGCAAGCGCGTCTATGGTGAAACGATTCCGGCATCTGCACCAAACAAGCGGATTCTTGTGCGCAAGGAGCCGGTTGGGGTGATTGCGGCGATTACGCCGTGGAATTTCCCAGCAGCAATGATTACGAGAAAGGTTGCTCCGGCGCTTGCCGCTGGTTGTACCGCAGTAGTGAAACCTGCTAGCCAAACCCCGCTTACTGCTTTGAAACTTGCAGAGTTGGCTCATGAAGCTGGAATTCCGGCCGGAGTGTTGAATGTCATTACTGGGAAATCAGGTGAGATCGGTCAAGCGTGGTTAAGCGACCCTCGCGTCACGAAAATTACCTTTACAGGCTCAACAGAAGTCGGCAAAACGTTGATGAGAGGTGCAGCTGAGAATGTGAAGAAGATTTCACTGGAGCTCGGCGGGAATGCACCGTTCATTGTCATGGAAGATGCTAATCTAGAGAAGGCTGCTGTCGGACTATTGCAATCAAAATTCCGCAACGCTGGGCAAACTTGTATTTGTACCAACCGCGTATATGTGCAAAGAAGTGTTGCACCGCAATTTGTTGAGGTTTTTCAAAAGGAATTGGCTAAGCTTGTAGTTGGTAATGGTTTGGAAGCTGGTGTCGATATCGGCCCATTAATCGATGGGGCAGCTTTAGCTAAGGTAGAAGGTTTTATTGATGATGTTCAGAAAAAAGGCGGGAAAGTAAGCTATGTTGGAATGCTTCCGGATAGCGCTGGAGGAGGCTATTTTTATCCTCCGACCATTTTAACCGGAGTAACCGATGATATGGATTGTATGAAAGATGAGATTTTCGGTCCACTTGCCCCAATCACGACATTTGAAACAGAAGAAGAGGTCATTGCCCGTGCCAATGATTCGAGATTTGGCTTGGCGGCATACGTTTATACCAATGATTTGAGTCGCTCGTTCCGAATTACCGAGGCACTTGAATACGGGATTATTGGCCTAAATGACGCCCTCCCATCCATCCCGCAAGCGCCATTTGGCGGCTACAAGGAAAGCGGCCTCGGCCGAGAAGGTGGTCACTACGGCATCGATGAATTTTTAGAAATAAAGTATATTTCGATAGGTTTGGAGATTTAGTGTTCGGCCCCGTTCTCTTTTTCGGACGGGGTTTTGGCTTATTGTCTAGCTCAGGCGCCATCGGCTCGAGGTCACAAGCCAATCCGTCCAGAAGGTAAAAGGCAACCTTCCGGCCGGCTCGTCTTGTGCTTGTCGCCGATATGCGGGCGCCTTGCGCTTTTCTTTATAATAATATTAAAATAGTGACAACTCTACTTTTTGATTTTAATATGAAAATAGAACGAAAGGAGCGATGAGGGTGCAGGTGAAGGTATTTGCAAACCTCCGCGAGATTTGCGGCGGGGTTACAGTAGAAGTCAAGCCAAATGGCGAACGGGTAATCGATGTGCTAGATACGATGATTGAAATGTTTCCAGACTTGCATGATGAAATATTTACCGAAGATAAGACACTTAAGCCGTTCGTCCACGTGTATGTGAACGGTCGAAATATCGTTCACGGTGAAGGTTTATTTAGTGTTGTTAAGGAAACGGATCAGTTTGCGCTCTTTCCTCCGGTCGCGGGTGGATAATGATGATACAGTCTGCTGCGTATAGTTGTTGGTCAGGTTGCTCACGCGATGATTAGCCGTGATTTGGAATTTCGTGGCATCAATCGGCGTCATTTGGAGTTGTATTTTGAAGAGCTTGGAGGAAAGCGGCTGGGTTCCGAGGCGGTTGATTCGTTTCCTATTTTGTTTGTTGGCGATGGTTGGGAAGGCCATATTGTAAGTGAAAAGGAACTGGCGTTTACGGCAGTGTTTAAGGTGAATGCTGTAAAGATAAGGTTTGTTGCCGAAGATGAAGTGGCCCTTACTGAGCTCTTGAAAAAATATCGGTATAAAACGACGAGGGTGGGGGGCTAAGTGATTGCTTGTTTATGCACTCTGTCTCGCGGTTTGGAAGAGCGTAGTTTCATAGTTAGTCGAGGGATAGATTGCTTGTAAAGCGCCCTCGGCTTTTTTATTTTTCCGGAAACGGGAAATAAATTCGACCTTTATTAGTGCCTTGTTGCTGAAGGTTCATGGAGTTGAGGATGCGGGTTGCCTGATGGCGTGATTCCAAACATACTTGATCTCTAAACTGTTTATTGGTAATGGTTGGTTCAAAGAGCAAAAAGTAATCAAAGATTTTTTGCTCATGTGTATTTTTTGATATATATCCACATTGTTGGCAATTCCATTTTCCGTATGTATATATCATTGGGCGCTTTAAACATTGAGTGCATTGGATTCCAGGTAATAGATCTGTTGGAGGGATATTGAAACGAGATAAAATATCAAATTCAATTGGAATATTATGTTTTAGTATATATTTTCCAAGTCGTCTTCGATCCTTGTGTGATATGTACTCCGTTTTATACATATTTTCAAAATAGCGAATTTTTTCATTTGCATTAATACATCTGCATAATTTCCAATAATTATTTGAAGAGCCGGTAACCTTTTTGATTAGTGCATTATTGTTTGAAAGTACCACTAGGGTTTCAATTGGAATTGGTGGAAGTTTTCGATTCTCCATCCATTTCATCAGCTGAAATTTTTGTTCGTTGACTTGTGCAAAAGGGTCATCGTAACCATAAGTTTTACCATCGACATTTTGAATTAATTGCCCTTTTGCTGAGTCAAATTCTAATTCTCCTCTAAGATTTTTGATTTCAATAATCAATATAAAGAAGTTTGATAATATTAATGTATCAATTTGGAACTTCCGCTCATTATTTGATAGTCTAATTCCTGGAATAATATCATAATAATCTTGATTTAATGAGCTTAAATGATAGTCTAATGATTTCTCACCATAGAACCCTGACATTTTCCTTCTGAGGAGGGCTTTAATATCAGGTATTCGAGGATGGAATTCGGAAATATTCCGCAGTAATGCCTCACATTTTTGTGCTTCAATCGGGACTTCACGTTGGGATAAGAACATAAATGCATTTCTCCTTTTGTTTGAAAAATAAGAATAGGATTTACTAGTTTGATTGAATGGTTCAGATGTGACAAAGTAGTGAAAATCAGTGTGGAAATGGCATTTTTTTCAGTGAAATTGCTTGTAGCAATAAAATGGGGGAAATAAAAAATGTGAACATTGATTTATTTTCATTAAAATTAAGGGATTTGGGTGTAATGAGCGATTTTTTGTAAGCATACCAAGAGGTCTTTTTTAAATTACCTGATTTTCGGATGGATATGCTCGACTTTCGAAGATTTATGCTCGGCTTTTCGAATTTTATGCTCGAATTTGGGGGATTTATGCTCGACTTCAATAATGGCTCATTATAATATGCTCGCTATAATCACTATTTGCTCAGCTTTATGAAGATATGAGCGACAATGAGCTTTTGTGCTCTTTTATTCGCCAATTTGCTCGATGGGATACTGCAGCTACAATTAAAAAAAGGTATCATATGTAATTTTAAGAAAGAGCAAAGAACAATTACTTTGCTCCTTCTAATTTCTAGCACTTATTTCTCCCCAACCGCTTCCCCAGCATCAATTATGCCGAGTTCAACCAATTTTTCCGTAGGAACGACACCGTCTTTCCAACCACGGACTTGATAGTATTCATCAAGCATGATGTCCATGCGGCTGACATAGCCGGCACTGTTGCCGGTAGCTGGCTCTTCTGTAAAGCGCTTCGGTAAGAAGTCGTCTTCGCGGTGGTTAAACCCTGCTAAATTGTTGTAGTAGCGCTCGAGATTGTAAATGCGCTCTCCAATCTTCATGACGTCCTCGCCACTTAATTGTACACCGGTCATTGTGCCGTATTGCTCAGCGTAGTGCTCGGCGTTTTCAGAGAACGATGAGAATTTACAGATATTCATAGAATCAGAGAATGATAATAAATCTTGGAAAATCTTCAACAGTTCACCTTTACCGTGCGCTTCAAGGCGATCAGTCGGTTCAGGGATACCAGCGATTTCACTGGCAACAGTGTAGCCGCGTAAGTGACAGGCGCCGCGGTTACTTGTCGCATAACCAAGGCCGATACCTTGAATTCCGCGCGGGTCATATGCTGGAATTGATTGACCTTTTACGGACATGGACAGTTCCGGTGCACCCCACGCCGCAGTCGCACGTGCCGGTCCTTCAGCCAGTACCGCTCCAAAGCCTTCACGGTAGGCAATCTTACGAGTCAACTCGATCATCGCATCGGCATCGCCCCATTCGAGTATCTCGTCGATAATGCCTTTTTCGTAAGCTTCCATTGTAACTGAGAAAGCGTGTCCAAGTTCAATTGTATCAAGGCCATATTCGTTACAGCTATCAATGATATACGAAATGGCTTCAGCGTCGCTGACTAAGCAGTTGGCACCAACTGACCAAGCTGATTCAAACTCGATACTTTCGACGCGCGTTTTGTATTTGCCTTCTTTCACTTCGACCTCGATTTTACAGCCGACCGGGCAGGCATGACATGTATTATTGGAAACAAGCAAGTGTTTGTTTACGTATTCGCCACTGTGCTTTTCAGCTTCATCCCAGTGGGTTAGCTGAGAGTTTTTCGTTGGTAGCGCACCAACTTCATTGATGAGATTTGTTAACACGTTTGTACCGTAAACGGATAAACCACCTTTGTTTGGTGCAGTTAATCCGCCTTCAAGGATTGCTTTAACGGCTTTTTTATTTGCCTCTTTGTATTCGTCCTTTAACGCTGGCTCCGGCATATTGCCTTTTTGAGCTGCCTTAATTACAATTGCTTTTAATAGTTTGGAACCGGCAACTGCACCAGTGCCACCACGACCTGCAGAGCGATCATGCTCATTGATAAAGCCGGAAAATAAAACGCGGTTTTCGCCTGCTTGACCAATACTCATTACACTAAGGTTGTCTGCGCCATGTACTTCTTTTAATGCCGCGATAGCACCGCGAGTGCCCATGCCCCAAATTGCTGCAGCATCACGGACTTCCGCTTTGCCATCCTCAATATAAAGGTAAACTGGTTTATCGCTCTTTCCACTAATAATGATATTATCGACACCAGCCCATTTTAAACGCGCTGCTGTCCAACCACCCATGTGAGAATCGGTAACTGTTCCAGTAAGGGGGGATTTAGTCACAACAGCAAGTCTTCCACTCATGGAAGAGCGTGATCCTGTTACAGGACCAGTCATAATACATAAAATATTGTTTGGGGAAAAAGGGTCCACCTCTGGTCCATTATCTAGGACATACTTTACGCCCAGACCGCGACCGCCGATGTACTTTCTGGCTAAATCTTCATTGATTTCTCTGTAAGTAATGTCACCGCTTGTTAAATCAACAACAACTTCCTTGTTTTTAAAACCACCAAGATTCATCGTGTTACAAACACCTCTTTCTTTTCTATAGTGATAAAATGTACTACCTCTAATAAATTAGCTATAATTTAAAAAAATCCTTTTTTTCTGACTTCTAAAATTATTAATAAATTTTACTTGAATAATATTTTATAATGAAAAATATAAAGGAGGCTGGCCATGGTCGAATTAAATCGGTATTCTAGACAAATGTTGTTTAAGCCAATTGGTGAAGAAGGCCAATTGAAGATTATCGAAAGCAAGGTAGTCGTGGTGGGCATGGGCGCTTTAGGAACCGTGATTGCCAATCATCTTGTGCGGGCAGGCGTTGGTCATATTCGGATCATTGACCGCGATATTGTTGAACACTCCAATCTGCAACGCCAAATTTTATATACTGAAGAAGACGCCAATCATAATTTGCCAAAAGTTATCGCTGCGGAAAAACACCTTAAAGCGATTAATTCCGGGGTCGTTATCGAACCAATCCTTTCTGATTTGAATTTGGATAATGCCGAAGACCTGTTGACAGGCTTTGATGTCATTATCGATGGGACAGACAATTTTCTGGCGCGTTATTTAATAAATGATGTTGCAATAAAGCATGGAATTCCTTGGGTGTACGGCGGTGCAGTCAGTTCACGGGGGATGTTTGCGACGATTATCCCGGGTAAGACGCCTTGTTATCGCTGTCTGTTTCCGCATGTGCCGCAAGGTTTAGGGGATACGTGTGATACGATTGGCGTGTTGTCACCGATTACCGATATAATTGGTTCTTTTGAGGCGATGGAAGCCTTGAAGCTACTGGTAGGTGCAGAGCCGAACCGAAACTTGGATCAACTTGATATTTGGTATAACTCATTCTTACAAATGGATGTTTCCGACGGACGGAATCCTAATTGTCCAGCTTGTGTGAATCATGAGTATGAATTTTTAGATCGCTCGTCTGATAAACAAATCGTCTTTACAAGTCTTTGTGGTAGGGACACGGTTCAAATTAATCCTCGCCATAAAATCAAGCTTGATTTTAGCAAAACAGCTGAGCGTCTTAAGAAAAGCGGCAAGACTGAAATGAACCCTTATATGCTGAGGTTCAAGCCAAATGAGGAGATTACGATGGTGTTCTTTAAGGATGGGCGCGTACTGATTCATGGCACGAACGACCTTGTTACAGCAAAGAATTTCTATGCAAGATACAATGGTTAATAGAAAAAGAGAAGTTTGTCGATGATTTTTTTTTGGTAATTTTGACAAAATCCATTACAATAGTATACGGACCTACATAACCAATATGTAAACTAAGGATAAGGAGAATAGATCATGGAAAAAATCTTTATATTCGGTCATAAAAACCCAGATACTGACACAATCTGTTCTGCAATTGCTTATGCAGATTTAAAATCAAAATTAGGCTTTGAAGTGGAGCCAATCCGTTTAGGCTCAGTGAACGGTGAAACTCAGTATGCGCTAGACCAATTTGGTGCAGAAGCGCCACGTTTAGTAGAGCAAGTTTCTGCTGAAGTTAAAAATGTTATTCTTGTTGACCATAACGAACGTCAACAAAGTGCTAACGATATCGATCAAGTTAAAGTGCTAGAAGTTATCGACCATCACCGTATTGCAAACTTTGAAACAGCAGATCCACTATACTATCGTTGCGAGCCAGTGGGTTGTACAGCAACAATCTTAAACAAAATGTACAAAGAAAATGGTGTAGCGATTGAGAAAAATATTGCAGGACTTATGCTTTCTGCGATTATTTCTGACTCTTTATTATTCAAATCACCTACTTGCACAGACCAAGACGTTGCTGCTGCAAAGGAACTAGCTGAAATTGCTGGTGTGAATGCAGAAGAATACGGTTTAGCAATGTTAAAAGCAGGCGCTGACCTTAGCCAAAAATCTATCGCTGAATTAATTAGCTTAGATGCGAAAGAATTTACAATGGGCAGTGCAAAAGTAGAAGTTGCGCAAGTAAACGCAGTTGATACTAACGACGTATTGATCCGCCAAGCTGAATTAGAGGATGCTCTAAACAGCGTCATTGCTGAGAAAAATCTTGATTTATTCCTATTTGTTGTAACAGACATTTTAACAAATGATTCTGTTGCAGTTGCACTAGGCCGCGAAGCAGGCGTAGCTGAAGAAGCATTCGGGGTAAAATTAGAAAATAACAGTGCCGTTCTTAAAGGCGTTGTGTCTCGTAAAAAACAAATCGTGCCACCATTAACAGAAGCTTTCGTTAAGAGAGGCTAATCTGGAGCTTGATTGGTTGTCACACATATGAAACCTGTTCATCCCTTGTTGGATGAGCGGGTTTTTTAATTTGTTATTTTTCGTTTTTTTTTGAGAGATTAACTGATGGGGAGTGGAGTGTGCATAAGTGAGGGATTTCGTGCATAAATGAGGTTTGGTGTTCATATCCTACAGTTTGTGTGCATATCTTATGGGTTCCCTTCAAAAGCTGTGCATATATTTGAAAAGTCGTGCATATATCAAAAAAGTTGTATCATAAAATTTTTTAAATGAAGCATATTCACAATTTCATGTGCATATCACTGTTTTGTTGTGCATATTATTTCTCTCGGACACACTGAAATTGCTCAAATTATGTATTTTTAAAAGAAAATGACCTATTTTTTTATAAAACCCGCAACATTTTACCGAAATGTACTGAGATTCCCCAAAATCTTTCATTTTTCCTTTAAAAATCAAGCAAACCATTCGTAACCTCAACAAATTCCCACCAAAACTTGACCATCCCAAAATTATTTGTTCAAATTATTGGTATGTACACTACATCACATCAGTTTGGAGAGAGGCTACAATGGAACATAAGCTTTATTATGAAGATCCTTATCGAAAATCCTTTTCTGCAAAAATTTTAAGACAAGCACAAGATGATGACGGACAATGGTACGTTATATTAAATCAAACAGCCTTTTATCCGACTGGCGGCGGGCAGCCACATGATACAGGAACATTAAATGAAATAAAAGTTACCAATGTAGAAGAAATCAATGGAGAAATTCGCCATTACATAGAATCACCATTAGTAAACGAAAACTCTGAGCTTCATGGAAACATTGATTGGCCGCGGCGCTTTGATCATATGCAACAGCATGCGGGACAGCATATTCTGTCAGCAGCGTTTGAGGAATTATTTGTTTTTCCAACTATCAGTTTTCACCTGGGCGCTGAGGTGCTAACAATTGATCTTGAAACAGATCAATTAACGGAGGAGCAAGCGCAGCAAGCAGAGCAAAGGGCAAATGAAATCATATTGGAAAATCGTCCAATTCAACCAACTTGGGTGTCTCCTGAACAAGCTGCAAAATATCCGCTTCGAAAGCAACTATCTGTCACGGAGGATATCCGGCTCGTCATTATTCCAGATTACGATTACAACGGCTGCGGTGGAACCCATCCAAGTTCAACGGGACAAGTAGGGAGTTTGAAAATTCTTGATTGGGAGCGCCAGAAGAAGAAAATCCGCGTGCAATTTGTGTGCGGAAACCGAGTTTTGTCCCAGCTTTACCAAAAACAAAAAGTATTAAAATCGCTTGGACCCTTATTAAATGCACCTGAGGCGGACATGGTCAAGGCAACCCAAAAGCTTCTAGATGGTGCTAAGGAGAAGGACAAGGCGCTAGAGGAAGCAAGAGAAGCGTTGCTACAGTATGAGGCGCTTGAGCTAATACAAGGTGCATTACCAGAAAGAAAGGTAAGCTATAAGATTTTCCAAAATCGCACTATTCAAGAACTGCAAAAGCTAGGACGAGCCATTTCTGCCCAAGCACCAGATAATATGGCGATTTTGATTTCGGAAAGTCCGGAAAAAATGCAACTTGTTTGTGCTCGGGGGGAAAACGTGCAAATCAGCATGAAAAAATTAATAAGTGAACTGCTTCCACAAATTAATGGAAAAGGCGGCGGCAACGATCACCTAGCTCAAGGCGGTGGTGAGCCAACAATGTCTGGTCAACAGTTGCTCGATAAGGCACTAACGCTAATTGTATAGTTGCTATGCCAATACAAAAAGGGTCAATCGAATTTCGATTGACCCTTTACTGATTATGTATAAAGCAGCCGCCTTCCGCTTTTCGAGATGTCCAGCTCCAGGCGCCATCGGCTCGAGGTCATAAGCCAATCCGTCCAAAAGGTCAAAAAGCAACCTTTCGGCCGGGTCGTCTTATGCTTGTCGCCGATAAGCAGCCGCCTTCCGCTTTTCGAGATGTCTAGCTCCAGCGGCTAGGGGCTCGGGGTCACAAGCCAATCCGTCCGTAAGGGCAAAGTACGCCCTTCCAGCCGGCTCGTCTTGTGCCTGTCGCCCCTGTTCAAGCCGCTTCCGCTTTTCGATTAGTCCCCACCAAACATATCAAACAATCCCTTAGCGATGCTGCCTTCACCTTTTGAACCGCCATTGTGTGGTGCTGCTGCAAACACACGGCTTGCTAGACGGCTAAATGGAAGTGATTGAATCCAGACTGTACCAGGTCCTCTTAATGTTGCGAAGAATAAACCCTCACCGCCAAATAAAGCAGTCTTAACGCCGCTTACAAACTCGATATCATAGCTAACTGAGCTTGTGAAAGCAACTAAACAGCCAGTATCAACCTTGAGCATATCGCCTGCTGCCAGCTCTTTTTTAGTGATTGTTCCACCTGCGTGAACAAAAGCCAAGCCATCACCTTCAAGCTTTTGCATGATGAAACCCTCACCACCGAAGAAGCCAACGCCAACTTTCTTTTGAAACTCAATGCCAATCGAAACGCCTTTGGCTGCAGCTAAAAACGCATCCTTTTGACAAATAATTTTTCCTTCATGTTCACTTAAGTCCATTGGAATAATACTACCTGGATATGGGGAGGCAAATGAAACATGTTTTTTACCAGAGCCTTTGTTAGTGAATGTGGTCATAAATAAACTTTCACCAGTTACAAGTCGTTTACCAGCACTGAACAGCTTACCCATTAGGCCGCTGCCACCATCCCTGCCTGAGCCATCGCCAAAAATGGTTTCCATTTGAATGTCGCCATCCATCATCATAAAGCTTCCTGCTTCAGCAATTACTGTTTCCTCTGGATCTAATTCCACTTCAACGAACTGCATGTCATCGCCATAAATTTTGTAATCGATTTCGTGATTGTTCATTGTTACCCCTCCTAGCATTTTTGTCAATGGTGCTTATAAAATTAAACTATGTATGATTTCTAGTTATTATTATAGCGAATAATTAATAGAATTCCTAAGAATTATACATTCAACTAATAATCAATTATCGTTTCCGAAACCCTTCAGCACGTAGATATTCCTTGGCTTCTTCGTAGGAGCCGAACGATTCATCTAGATTTAATCCAGCATAAATATTCCAGATTCCGTCTTCATCAACGAGGATTAGGGTATGATTTTCAGCATCAACCCAGCGTTCTTCAAATGCATCACCGATAATGGCTTCTTCTGTCACTGGTCTTGGCGAAAGAGCTTGAATCGACTCTTGAATGATTGAATGAAGCTCATTTTTGGAAAAATCACGGATATTCACTAAACCCTTCTCATCAGTATCATATTCGCTTTCACTGCCAACATAAACAAAGCCATTTCCGTTTGGATGAAGATGATAAACCACATTTTTCTTTTCGGTTATACTTTCGTCATATTGAAAATTAACCCGACCAAGCGAGACATTTTTTCGCTTCAGTTCAGGGAATGCTTCGATAACGGCTAATTTTTCTTCGAAACTTAACATAGGACCTCCATTGATTCGTTATTTGCAGAGTTGACTGTTTTCTTCATTCATAATTCAACTCCAACACTCAGTTCAATTTTAACATTTGCTAAGATAATTCCTTGATATCATAAGGTTCGATATGGACAAGCACATATGTGTTTTTATGCTCAATCATCATTTTCCTTTCGATATCTTCGGTAATTTTGTGGCTTTCAATGACATTTAAGAGCGGATTAACCAGGATTGTTGTATCGACATATACTTTATTGCCGTGTTCACGGGCTTTAATATCTTTAACCTCCATTACGCCTGACGTTGAGGCAACTGTTTGGCGTAACAAGGCAAGCCGGTTTTGGTCGAAACCGTCTGTAAGCAAGGTAGATGCTTCGTGAAAAATCGATAAAGCGGTTTTGATAATCACGATGCCGACAATCACAGCGGTTAAACTGTCAAGCCAAGGGGCGCCAAGCTTCGCACCAACGATTCCAATAAATGCGCCAATGCTAACTAGTGCATCTGATTTACTGTCCTGTGCTGCAGCCATGAGCGAAGAACTATTCAGTTTTTTAGCCAAATTACTGTTGTAAACATAAACAAATAAAAGCACTAATGCACCAAATAGTGCAGTCCAGGATGTAAGCATATCTGGATTTGAATATTCAGAGGAAATAAATGATTTACCTGCATTAAAGATGATTTGTACGCCCACAGCTGTCATGACGAGAGCAGCAATTAACGTTGAAATTGATTCTGCCCGATAATGACCATAAAGGTGATTTTCATCCGCAGGCTTACGGGATATCCTCAAGCCAATTAATACTGCCACGGATACTACGACATCGGTTGAATTGTTTAATCCATCGGCTTGCAACGCTTCTGAGTTTCCAACATAGCCTACTGTTAGTTTTAGGACTGATAGTAAAATATAGACAATGATACTAAGCCATGCTCCAGTCTCAGCCTTTTTAATTTCTTGCGATCTTTCCATCTTTCGACACCCCAATTTGAACTATTCAACTTTACCATAACAAACCCTGCTCATGTGGGTCTAGAGAAAAATAGTAGGATTAGCGCAGTTTATTTGACCTTCTCATAAAATGTTGTCATAATCCAAAATAGTTTCACGCGTGACAAACAAGGACAAAAATCGACTTTCAAGTCTATATTAAAATAGTCAGAAACGTGGCTGCCTAAGTCGATAATTTTTAGTATCGTCTTTTTCAATTTTTTCATTACAAAAGACAAATATAAACTTCAAAGATGATATTCGCTTAAGAGGGGCGCATCGCTTGTAGTGGGTGGCCTGAGGAAGCCTTTGAAGGGGGGAGTGATGGTTACGGAAAACTATATTCGACTGATTGAGGAGGAACTGCTTCCTCATATTACCTTAAAGGCTGACGATCTATTCGAACCGATTAAAGTGACAAATCGGAGTGATTCGTGGAAACTACTAGGGAATGGAAACTATGCTGCTGTTTTTTATCATAAAAGCAAACCAGACCTAGTTGTCAAAGTTTATGGGCGCAATCATCACGAATTAGCTAAAGAGGTTGAGGTTTACAATAAAATTGGTAAGCATCAAGCTTTTTCTCAGCTGCTTGCCCACAGTGATCAATATCTTGTTTTAAAGCGGCTCAATGGAATTACTTTATTTAATGCAGTCATTAAAGGGGTGCAAATTCCTAATTCAGTAATCAATGACATTGATGCTGCGCTTGAATATGCTAAATCCGTGGGGCTTAATCCATATGATGTTCACGGAAAAAATGTGGTGATGAACGGTACAAAAGGGTTTGTCGTAGATATTTCTGATTTTTATAAAACAGGTTATTGCAGCAAATGGGACGATTTGAAAAAGGCCTATAAATGGATTTATAAGCCGCTGCTTTATCGTTTCCATCCACCAATTCCATTTGTGATCTTGGATAGCGTAAGAAAGGGATATCGAAAACTCAAGCAGATGAGGTCATTATGGGGAAAATATTATTTAAACAAAGAAACCAAAATGTAACAAAGAAATGAATGAACATCAAGGAGGAAGCACAATGATTCGTTTTGGAGTAATCGGAACAAACTGGATTACGGACTCATTTATCGAAGGAGCCAGTAAACATCCAGATTTTCAACTAACTGCGGTGTATTCGCGCTCTTTGGACACTGCGAAAAGCTTTGTTGAAAAGCATCAAGCAAATATCACGATTTTTACTAATCTCATTGAAATGGCTCAAAGTAATGAGCTTGATGCGGTTTATATAGCCAGCCCAAACGCTTTTCATGCACGTCAGGCAATCGTTTTAATAGAGCACGGCAAGCATGTGCTGTGTGAAAAATCAATTGCGTCCAATAAGGCGGAACTTGAAGCAATGATTAGTGCAGCACGAAAGCAACAGGTTGTCTTAATGGAGGCTGTAAAATCAACACTAACTCCAAATTTTCAAACAGTGATGGCCCATCTCGATAAAATTGGAACGGTGCGAAGCTATTTTGCAAGCTATTGCCAATATTCATCCCGGTATGATGCCTATAAGCAAGGTAATATTTTAAATGCATTTAAACCTGAATTTTCAAATGGGGCTATCATGGATATCGGAATTTATTGTATTTATCCCTTGGTCGTTTTATTTGGAGCACCAGAATCGATAGAGGCGAAGGGTATCATACTTGAATCAGGTGTTGATGGGAAAGGCAGTATCATTTTGAAATATAAAGACATGGATGCCGTTGTCATGTTTTCAAAAATCAGTAATTCAGCCTTACCCGCTGAGATTCAAGGGGAAGAGGGCAATTTATGGATAGATAAAATACATACTCCTGAGCGGGTAGAACTACGTATTCGTAATGGGAAAACAGTGGATCTCTCGGAGATGCAAAAGCAAGAGACAATGTACTATGAAGCTAAGGAATTTATTGAATTGATTCAGCATGGAAAGCAAGAGTCCAGTATCAATTCCTTAACAAACTCATTAATTGTGATGGACATCCTTGATGAAGCTCGAAAGCAAATGGGAGTTGTTTTTCCTGCAGATCATAATCCTATTACAACACTATAAACATAAAAACGGCTGTCACTCATGATGACAGCCGTTTTTTATGTTTAGTTTTTCACCGGTAATTTCGCTATTTCGCGAGCTGCCTCAGCTGCTTTTTCTTTAGCGTTAGCCATGATTTGTGGAATTTCTTTCGGGAAGTGGTCTAGTCCTTCAGCAAATACAGTTTCCTGAACATCCATTCCTAAGAAGCCAAGTGCTGATTTAAGGAAACGATCGCCGAACTCAAGTGGCTCCATGCGTCCGTGTGAATAAATGCCACCACGTGTTTGGATATGAATTGCCTTTTTATCAGTTAATAAGCCAAGTGCGCCTTCTTTTGTATAAGTGAATGTTTTACCAGCTACGAATAAGCAATCTAAGAATGCTTTTAAAATTGCTGGAGAACCAAGGTTCCAAATTGGTGAAACAAATACATAGTAGTCAAAAGTAATGAATTCATCTGCTAGTGCCCACATTTTTGTGATTTGTGAACGTTCATTTTCAGATAAATCCTCCATTTTATATCCCATAAATGATAGTTTTGCGCGAGCATATAATAAGTCCTCATCCATGACTGGAAGGTCCATGCTATATAAATCCCATCTCACGATTTCAACATCTGGCTGTTCTTCACGGAAAGAATCAAGAAATACTTCTCCGATTTGGCGTCCTTTAGATTTTTCTATTTCTTTTTTGGGATTTACGGTAACGTATAGTAGTCTAGCCATGTTTAGCAACCCATCCTTTAATAAATATAGTTTTCTCTTTATTATCATATAAAAAAAGGAAATGTTGATTAATGAACAAGTCGTGAAGTTCATGAATATTATGTGTCTTTACACACTTTATTATGAAGATATAAGGGCATAACTCACAAAATTCATAAATATGCTAAATTTTCAGAATGGAGAGGAAAAATAAGGCATTATAATTAAATTGAAAAAAGACGAAGAAAGCTGGTGATAAAATAATGAAGCCCTCATTAACTGAGACGAAATTGTTATTGTACACCATTCTATCAGTTTTAATTTTAATATCCATCTATGTATTTCGCCCTCAATTAACTTCAATTTATAATCCAGCAAATTTTTTAAGCTTCCATATGATTTTAGAATTCTTTGCGATTGCGATTTCTTTTTCAATTTTCCTATACGGCTGGAAGAAGTATAAACAAACGAGGTCGGGTAAATTATTGCTTGTTTCCTTAGTGTTTTTTACTATTGGAATGATTGATTTGGCTCACACATTAACTTTTAAAGGAATGCCAGTATTTATTAATGAAAGCTCGGTTGCAAAAGCGACTTGGTTTTGGGTGATTTCGAGAACGATTGAGGCCACTTCAATGTTGATTATTCTTTTGCTCCCAGAACGGATTATGTCGCGAGATCCACGGAACTTGTTGTTGGCTTTAAGCATGGCGGTAGTTACCTTGATTGTCTATATTGTCTTCCGATATGAACTAAGTTTACCCCTCTTAGTGGTAGAAGGTGAAGGAACGACATTTCTAAAAAACTCGATAGAATATTTTGTTTGTTTTCTGAGGATTGTTTCGATTGTGGTTGCTTTGTTATTTTACAACGATAAGAAAAATCAGGATTATCTCTATTTTGCACTTGCTTTTACAAATTTATTTTTATCAGAATTAATCTTTACGATTTACCAAAGTGTGTATGATATCGATAATTTTTCAGGTCATGTATTTAAGGTTATGGGTTATTTCTTTATATTAAAAGCTTTTTATTTCTCGATTGAAAAAGCCACTTTATCAGAAAAGCATTTTCAAAAGAACAGTATTGATTTGCAAAAGCTTGTCCATGATTATCAAGGTGTTTTTTTTACATATTCGAAGATAGGCGATCGTTTCGTTCATACCTCCTGTGATGGTGAGCTATTATCTGAACTTGGCTTCACCCCTGATAATATCGTCGGAAATACGATGTGTGAGATTTTTCCGGCAAAGGCGGAAAAAATCAATACTTTTTACCGACATTGTTGGGAAAAGGAAGCGGCGGTAAGCTTTAAAATCTCAGTCAGGAATAAGTGGTTGGTTTTTAAGCTGAAGCCGATTTTCCAGAATGATAAAGTCATTCAAGTACTTGGAACAGCAATTGATGTAACCGAATGTGTTGAAACAGATAAAAAGATTTCGCACTATTCAGCTTACATGTGTGATACTAAAATGCAAAAGGACCCATGACTATAGGATCATGAGTCCTTTTAATTTAAGGAAACGTTCTTAGACCCTATGCATCATCTGATTTGTCATTTTGGCTTTTATTACGCTTATTGCCTTTGCTGTTGTCACCACTGGTGATTTCTTGTGCAAATTCGATTTGACCAGTTCTTGGATTGTTTTGATTTTTACTGCCGTTATTGTATTTTTTAGTCATTTAACTTACTCCTTTGTGAAAAGATTCATGGATAGTATGCCAAGCAGTAAAGCTTGTTATGTAAAGAAGATGTCAATGAGATTTAACGTCTGCGTCCCAATAGGGTATGCTTCTATTATCATCTATAGTGTTGAAAGGAGGTTTAACTAATGGGAAAAACAGCTTTAATTGCAGGGGCAAGCGGTTTGGTCGGAGGTGAATTATTAAAGGTACTCCTTTCAGGTTCACAATATCAACATGTAATCGCACTGGTTCGTAGGCCCTTAGAAGTACAGCATACCAAGTTAGAGGAACGAATCATTGATTTCGAGGATTTAGAGGAGCTAGAGGGATTACAAACCATTGATGATGTGTTTTGCTGCTTGGGAACTACAATTAAGAAGGCGAAAACCCAAGAGGTGATGACGCGAATCGATGTCGATTATCCAATCAGCCTTGCTAATTTAGCAAAGTCACTCGGGGCGAAGCAATATTTTGTAATCAGTTCTATGGGTGCTGATGCCAAATCAAATATTTATTATTCAAGGATAAAGGGGCTCATGGAAATTGCTTTGAAGGGGATTGGCTTTCAAACATTGGGAATATTTCGTCCCTCATTACTTTTAGGAAATCGGAAGGAGTTTCGGTTTGGTGAAGCAGCAGCAACAGTAATGATGCCAGTCCTATCAATGATGATGGTGGGGCCATTAAAGAAATATCGGGCAATCTATGGAAGTGAGGTTGCGAGGGCGATGTATATGGTAGCACAATCGGGACAAATTGGTGTGAACATTTATTTATCAGACGAAATCAAAAAAATGGCGGGGAGTTAATCCCCGCCAACTTCTTGCAATGTCCATTCGTTAAGGAAGTCTGCCGTTTTTTCATTTGGCAAGGACGTCACTTCTTTCGGTGTACCGCTTTGTTCAATTTGGCCATTGATGAGAATAAGCAGTTTTGATGTTAAGTATTTCACTTCAAGCATGTCATGGCTAATAAAAACAGATGTGGTATTGGTTGATTCTAATATTTGCTTGAGATCCTTTAACAGTTTGATTTTTGTCGGAAAATCAAGCGCCGAAAAGGGCTCATCCAAAAATAATACCTCAGGCTCCAATACGAACGCTCTCGCTAAATTTACGCGCTGTGCTTCCCCACCTGATAGGCGTGAAGCATGCTTATTAGCTAAGTGGGAAATGTGGAATTTTTCAAGCCAAAAATGTACTTTTTCCTCAATTAGGCTTTTCTTCATGTTTCTCAGCTTCAAGCCAATGGCTACATTTTGATAAACAGACATATTTAATAAGAGCGATTGCTGAAAGGCCACGGCAAATTTACGTCTTTTTTCAAGTGAAAGCGATTGAGCGCAAACCTCTTCACCACGGTAAAGAACTGCCCCTGAATCAGGTGACTCTAATAAGGCCATCAGTTTAACCAAGGTACTTTTGCCGGCTCCGTTTGGACCCATAATGCCGACAACCTGACCGCTATCGAGTTTAAGTTCAGCGATATTGAGAATGGTTTGTCCACTCCGTGAATAGATAATGTTTTGTAATTGGAGTAGAGGCATCATGAATATCGCGTCCTTTGCTGTAAGAAGGTTAATAGAAATGTAATGAAAAAGGCCAGTGACATTAATATAAATGATAGGGCGATTGCTACATCAAAGTTCCCTTTGGACACTTCCATGACAATCGAGGTAGTTAAGATTCTTGTATCCCCAGAAATATTTCCACCAACCATCATTGCTGCACCAACCTCAGCTAATACACGACCTAACCCGGCCATGATGGCTGCAAAAATGGCAATTTTCGTTTCCTTTAGGAGCAGCCAAACCATTTGTGCCTTCGTTGCTCCTAAAGCCTTAATTTGCAGGCGAAGCTTTGGGTCAATTTGCTGAAAAGCGGTTGAGGTTAATCCGGTAATAATCGGTAATGACACGAGTATTTGCGCCAACACAATTGCAGTGGGTGAATACAGTAATGATAAATCACCTAGTGGTCCGGACCGCCATAAGAGCATTGTGATGGTTAAGCCAGCGACAACTGGAGGGAGCCCCATGCCGATATTAATGAGAACAAGGAAAAATTTTTTGCCAGGGAAATTGGTTAATCCCAGAAATACACCTAAGGGAATTCCGACGATCATGCTGAAAAATATTGCCGTAAAACAAACCCGTAATGTTAACAAGGTGATAGCGAAAATTTCGCTATCACCTGTCATAATCATTTCAATTGCTTTTAAAAATCCATCCTTCAGTAGATCCATTTGTTCGTCCGCATCCTTTTTGGAAAAAAATTTTGCGAAACCTGGGAGTACAGCTTACTCTGTGTATTTGAAGAATAGAGGCTCACCGTATTCTTTTTCACCAAATTCAGCAATAATTTTTTGTGTTTTTTCACTTACCATAAATTCTACAAAAGCTTTTGCACTTTCGCTGTTAACTTTGTCGTGTTTTTCAGGGTTAACCTGCATTACGTGATAAATATTTAATAAGTCTTTGTCGCCTTCAACTATAATCGAAAAATCACCAAGGTTTTTCTGCTGAGCTAAGAAGGTTGCGCGGTCAGTTAATACATAACCGCCTTTTTCGGCACCGATTTGTAAAGTTTGACCCATTCCTTGTCCTGCAGAAACGTAAGAAGCAAGGGTTTTAGGATCTACACCTGCAGATGTCCAAATCTCTAATTCTTTCTTGTGCGTACCAGAATCGTCACCACGAGAAATGAAAGTTGCTTTTGAATCGTACATCTTTTTGAATGCATCGATTGTATTTAAGCCTTTAATACCAGCTGGGTCAGCTTTTGGACCAACCACGATAAAATCATTATACATAACGCGTTTGTAATTGATAGCATCGCCACTGTCAACAAGGGCTTGCTCAGATTTGGGAGCATGAGTTAAAAGCGCATCTGCTTCACCCTTAGTTCCCATTTCTAATGCTTGTCCAGTACCAACCGCGATTGTTTTCACATGTACATTTGCTTCTTTTTCAAATTCAGGAATTAACACGTCAAGCAAGCCGCTATCCTGCGTACTTGTTGTTGTTGCTAAAATCATATCTTTTGGTTCAGCTTTTTGCTCTGTCTTTGTTTCCTCTTTTGTGTCTTTTTTAGTGTCGTTTGCTTGTCCACAACCGAACAGTACAAACATTAATAAAAATACAATGCTTGTTAATTGTAAAAATCTCAATTTCATGTTGTCATAGCCCCCAGAATTATTGTTTAGTGTAAATGATTTTGCCTAGTTCTGAAAAATCATAGCCATCCAATTCCTTAGTACTTTCAATAAAATCCGGTGATTGGATGAGGGTGATTAAAGCCTGAAGTGCATCCTTATTCTCCTCGTTCCAACGGAAAACAAGATCGAATTGTTCATTTGTTACTGGGATAAAATCTAAATCAAGCTGGATTGCAGCCGTACTAATTCCGAATGCAACATCTCCTGCACCTCGACTGATTGCTGAAGCGGTAGAAAGATGAGTCCATTCTTCTTTTTCATATCCGCTGATATCGCCAGGCGCAATCGCTAATTGTGATAAATAATTATCAAGAATAAATCTTGTTCCAGAGCCTTTTTGACGATTAATAAACGTTACATCTTTGCGAATCAAATCTTTAAAGTCAAGAATCTTCTTAGGGTTACCCTTTTTCACAATAAAACCTTGCTCCCTGGCTGCTAATCGCATGACCGTAATGGGTTCATGGATAAATAGCTGCTTAATAAACGGGATATTATAGGTTTTTGTAACGGGGTCTAGCAAGTGAATTGCGGCAACGTCAGAATCACCGTGATAAAGCGCCATTAGCCCTTCTAAACTTCCAATAAATGCTGGTTGTAGAGATACTGAAGTGATCGTTTTACTGGCAACTTTAAGCAAGTGTTCAATCACAAAATCATGACTCCCAGTTATTTTTACCGTAAATTGGAGAGCTGGTTTGACTTCTGGAGTTGCTTTCTCATATTTTGGAACAGCAGTCATGCTTTCTTTAAATCGATTCACTTCTGCTTCTTCAATACGCATTTTGTTGCCAACCTTAAATGCCCTTAATTCACCTCTCTTTATTAATTCATAGACAGTATGCTTGGAAATTTTAAAGATTGATGCAATCTCATCTGGTGTATACGTTTCTCCGTTCACGTTGAATCCTCCTGGCTCGTCCACATTTATTAGTATATATATCCAATTGTGTTTTTAGTATGATTTTTGTCACGTTTAGTTTAGTTTTGTTTAGTTTCATTTAGTTTTAATGTGATTCGTACTTTTTCGTAAGAAAAAATGGTTATAAAAAAACTGAAACAAAACGATTATTACTTACGTCTATTATATAGAAAAATTTTTCCGTGTTGTGATTTTCGTCTAGAAAAAATATAATGAAAGAATGGTTTAGAAATTGTTTGATCAAAGTAGGGGAATAAATATGTCTTCCAATCAAAAAACTGCACCGAGACTTGATTATGGTCTTGTTTTAATATTGTTCTTATTATTTTTGTCCAGTTGTGTGGCAATCTATAGTGCTCAAGGTCAATATGAGGGGAATTATTTACTGAAACAAATTTTTTGGTATGTTGTCGGCTCGGGTATTATTGCCGCTGTGATTACCTTGGACTCGGATCAGCTTAAGAAAATTTCCTGGTACGTGTATGGACTGGGTTTAGCTGTACAAGCCTTTTTAATTGTAGCACCTAGCAGTATAGCACCAGTTATTAACGGCTCGAAAAACTGGTATAAACTGCCTTTCGGTTTAGGGACAATTCAGCCTTCGGAGTTTGTAAAAGTCTTTCTTATTTTAGCCTTAGCAAGAGTAATTATCGAGCATCACCAAAAGAATCAGCATAAAACGCTGCAAACCGACCTTTGGCTCTTGGGTAAAATTGGACTTGTTACCTTTGCGCCATTAGTTCTAGTTATTAAAGAAGACCTTGGGACATCGCTTGTATTTATTGCGATTATGCTGGGGATGTTGTTTATTTCAGGGGTAAGTTGGAAGTTGTTAGTTCCAATTTTTTCATCGGGGATTATATTAGTTTCAAGTCTAATATATCTCGTGCTGGCCAAACCAGAACTGCTTGAAAAAACGCTAGGTGTCGAACAATATCAATTTAATCGGATATACTCCTGGATTGACCCTTATAATTTTCAGGATTCGCACGGTTATCAATTAACGCAATCGCTTTTGGCAATCGGCAGCGGGGAAACAGTTGGAAAGGGTTATGGAAACGGAGAGGTTTATATGCCAGAGGGGCAAACTGACTTCATTTTTGCCGTTGTTGGCGAACAGTTTGGCTTCGTTGGCGCAAGTGTTTTGGTTAGTCTATTCTTTTTATTGCTTTATCATATTACCAGAATTGGGATGGAGACGAAGAATGATTTTTATACGTTTATTTGTGTAGGAGTCATCAGTATGATTACCTTCCATGTATTCCAAAATATCGGTATGACGATTGGCTTATTGCCGATTACAGGGATTCCACTTCCGTTTGTAAGTTACGGAGGGAGTTCGTTAATGGGGAATATGATGGCGATTGGCTTAATATTTTCAATTCGCTATCATTATAAAAAATATATGTTTTCAACAAATGATTAAAGTGGGAGTGCTGTACTCCCACTTTTTTAAATGTTAAGCAACTGATTTCAACCGAACTCAGATGTAAATTCAGTATTCAACGGTTATTCAATTACTCCTGCATCAATAATTTCGACATTGCTCTTTATGTTTACTTTTACATTTTGATAATTTTGTTCCCATTTTTTAAAATTAAATTTTCTTGTTTGCGATTTGGCATAATGCCCAAGCCCCAACGGATCAATTCCTTTTTCTTGAAACTGGTTAATTAATTTTAGACATTCTTTATTTACCAATTTTTCTAAATTATTTTCAATTAATTTGATCGCTTTTGGAGATAGTTTATTACCTGAATACTCGCGAATCTGACCCTTAATTTTAATATGGATGGTAATTTTATTTGGGTCTTTATTTGATATATCAAAGCGGTGATTCGACCTAATACTTCGAACAGCTGCTTCCTCGCCATTGACTTTTACTTTATAAGTTCCTTCACTGTATTTATCTGCCAGAAGTTTAAAGAAAAACATTTTACTTGTGGGAAGGGTTGTAATAAGCTTGTCTTTTTTAAATAAACATAATCCATTTATTACCATTCGATCCTTGCCAATCCGTTTGACCAATGGAAGAAAGGGATCCTTTCCTTGTTGAAAAAAGTCAAAAATAAACAAATGTAAATTGGTTTGTGGTAAATCGCGCGACACGATATTTTGCTTCATTAAATTTGAAATATAAGTTGCATTGCCGCTTGTGCCATAATTATGCGTTAGTAAATCGTTAGCTTTTCCATCAACGACAATTAAGTATAATCGTTCACCAATTGTCGCATCACGTTGCATAGCATCGATAAGGTCGATAATTCCTCTTCGCGCTAACGTATCCCCAAAAAGGACTACCTCCAAGCTTCCAGATACTAATGGATCAGCTATTTGACGTTGCATCTCGATTATCAGCTCACGATTCATAGCTGAAATGGCTTGATAGGTTACATTTTTGATTGACTTATCAGGTTGGTAATTGGGAACTAAGGCAGTCCCTAATATTTGACCTTCCTTATAAAAATCAAAGCTGATCCCACTTTCAAGGCTAACATCATCTAATATTTCCTTTTGTACGCCGCAACCCGATATAAAAACTATGAGGAAAATCAATATGATCCATCTTCTAACCATTTTGCTTCACCTTTTTAACAATCATGACTGTTGCAAATAAGCAAGGGATGTATAGCATGTTGATAATAAAACTAGACATTCCAAAAAAATCAGAAAGTCGCGTAATTTCAAGTCTGGTTGAAACCATGCTCGATGCGATTAAGCAAACAAGCGAGGTAATAATGACTCCTTTGCGCTGTCTTAACTTGAAAATTTGCTTCATAAGGCGGCTTGCAATCCAAAGCGAGACACATACATTTGGCAATATGATTAAATTCCAATTGGCAATACCAATGTATTCAAAACGTTCAACAAAGGGCATCTCAACAATCTTCCAAATGTTCAAGGTTGGCCAAATCGTTTCCTGAAGTTGCTTTTCCGAAAAAAACGAAAAAGTTACTAGAGCCAGCACGGTGTAGATAATGGTTGTCGTTAAGACAGATAGATGTGCCCATTTCTTTGATTTTTGTGGGTCTTTAATAAATGGATAAACAAATAACAGTGTTTCAAAGCCTGTGTAAGTAAGGGACATATGATAAAAAGCCTTGATTAACTCTTTGAATGAATGATCCATAATCGGTTGGATGTTACTAATGTCAGAGTAAGGTACTGCATAGCCAAAAATAAATATTAAATAAACAGGAAGGATGGTCCCAAAAAAAGCGATTCCAGTCACAGTGCGAAAACCACCGAACACGATATAAATACAAAGGGCAAAAAACGCAAACGAAAACCAGAAAACGCTAATATCAGGAAACATCCACACCTGGATTACTTCCAAAAAAGACCGAAGCACGGTCGTTGCATAGAGGCAAAAATACAGAATGAAGATCATGCTAAATATCTTTCCGAGTTTTTCTCCGAAAACATATTGATGAACATCAACGATATCTCCATTAACTGTTTCAAGGATTTTATACATCATCCATAAAAGGATGTGGATCGTTAAGCCCGCAGCAATAACGGCTATCCATGAATCGTATCCGGCATCTTTGGCAATCGTTCGTTGATAGCCAAGAATGCCAATACCAATTTGCATACCGATAATCAGGTAATAGGTTAGAAAAGGGGATATTTTATTATTTTCAGCGATTGGTTGCGTCAAGCGATATCCCTCCGGAAAGTACAGCTTTACAATTTTTCATTCATCAATATCCTTCTTTTTTAGAGCCTTATTTTTGGAAAATCGTTCTGTATTCTCAGTTCGTAAATAACTAGGCCTTAATGAAAGCCGACTAAAAGGTAACCGAAGATACGCATCCCTCATATCAGCCAGTCGCGGTGGAAAGCTCGGTTCTAGGAACGGTCGACCTAAAGAGGTCAACCTTATTAAATGGACCAATAAAATACAGAAGCAGTAAACAATTCCTAATAATCCCCATAGCTCGGCAAAAATCAAAAACGGGAATCGTAAGAGCCGGATCGCATTACCCATTTTATAGACCGGTGTTGTGAAGGATGCGAGTGCTGACAACGCTACGATGATTAACAGAACATTACTTGTAAGCCCTGCTTCAACCGAGGCTGTTCCAATCACGATCCCGCCAACGATACCAATTGTTTGACCAACCTTCGTCGGTAGTCGGGCTCCGGCCTCACGTAACAACTCAATTGTCAGCTCTAAAAATAATGCTTCAAGTATCGGCGGTAACGGAATTAAGCGCCGTGATGACACAAGAGTAATTAATAAATCCTTTGGGATAAGCTCATAGTGATAATTCAGCGTTGCTACATAAATTGGTGTGATTAAAATTGAAAATGCAACCGCAAATAAGCGAATGAGCCGAAAGAACGATGCTAAAATCCAATTAAGAAAATAATCTTCAAACGAGCTAAAAAATTCAATTAAAGTTGTTGGAGCAATCAAAACCTGTGGAGAACCATCGACAGCTACTGCAATTTTGCCTTCGGCGAGAATAGCGGCAACGCGGTCAGGGCGCTCGGTATCCAATAGTTGAGGAAAGGGTGAATTGCCATTATCGGATATGAGCTGCACGATATACGAGCTATCAGTAATCAAATCGAACTCGATTTCTTTAATTCTTTGAGTAAGGGTATTTACATTTTCTTTATTTGCAATCCCCTCGATGTAAATCACTGCCACCTTTGTTTTTGACAACTTACCAACAGTATGTGGTTCAATGACTAATTCCTTTATCGGGACGCGTTTTCGAATTAAGTTGAGATTTTGCCCCAGCGATTCAACAAAAGATTCCTTTGGACCTAGTACACTGAACTCAACTTCGGGAGTAGTGATGCCTCGCACTATTTCCTTAGGAGCATGAATAAACGCAAATTTCTTTTCATTCCCGTTCAAAGTAAGCATCATATATCCGCTAAACAATTTTTCTTCGATTTGATTGATGTCGGATGAAAGTTCTACGATTCCAATTGGCAAAATCGCTTCTAAATCATCAAGGGACTGAAGCGGATTTTCCAGTAAAAAGGGGAGTACGCTAACTTGCAAAACTTTGCTATCAACTAGAGTCGAAAAAAAATTAAGCTGAAACGGGATTTTTGTTTGTTGATTGACAAAATGAAGCTGCTTGTAATCTTGTGATGCCTCGAACTGTTTCTCAATTTCTTTGCGATGATTTGGCTTTTTTGTAAACCAATTTATCATGTTTATCACCCTATTGGTTCTGTGTTTGTCTTATTATTTCCAGTTCAGGAATTGTTATGAATTTAGAGTGGAAACATGCCATAAGATGTATAAATAGGAAGATGAGTCATGATCCAACAGGGGGGAAGGGGCAATATGGAGCAAGCACTGCGCAATTTTTTGTTATTTTTATCGAAAAATAAAGCTTTAACTAAGCTCGCTCAAAAATACGGCCTACGCTATGGCGCATCACGATTTGTGGCGGGAGAGACGATCGATGAAGCACTCGCAGTGATTACAGCTTTGAACGAAAAAGGACTAGCCGTAACATTAGATTACTTGGGAGAGTTTGTCGACAACGAAAAAGAGGTCAATCATCGTGTAGCAAAAGTTTGTGAAACCATTGAAGCAATCGCTGCTGCCAAGGTGAATTCACAGGTATCACTTAAATTAACTTCAATGGGATTAGATATCTCTCATCAATTAGTAATGGATAATATGCAAAAAATCCTTGAATTGGCAAAGCGAAACAATGTATTCATTACGATTGATATGGAGGATTTCAAACGTTGCCAAAAAACGTTGGAGATTTATAAAGAGCTTAAACATGAATTCGCTGGTCTTGGAACCGTTATTCAAGCCTATTTATACAGGTCAGAGGAAGATGTTAAAGAGTTAATTCAATATGATGCATCGCTTAGGTTAGTGAAGGGGGCTTACAAAGAGTCTAGTGTGGTCGCTTTTCCTGAAAAAAGCCGTGTTGATGTGAATTTTAAAAAATTGATTAAGCTGCATCTGTTAAACGGTCATTTCACCGCGATTGCCACTCATGATGATGCAATAATTGAATATACGAAGCGAATGGTACAGGCGCATCAAGTTCCCCATAATCAATTTGAATTCCAGATGCTGTACGGGATCCGTCCAGAACGTCAGTTGCAGCTTGTCAAAGAAGGTTATCCTATGCGCATTTATGTACCATTCGGTTCAGACTGGTATGGATACTTCATGCGGCGACTCGCCGAACGCCCAGCAAATGTTGCCTTCGTGATGAAGGGAATGTTTCGCCGTTGAAAATACACTTCTAGCCTTGCACAGGGGATAGTGCCTGTCGCCCCTGAGCAAGGTGCTTCCGCTTTGGTTTTTATCGTTTAAATTGGCTATTTTGACTGTTCGCTTTATCTATGTCTGAATTTTCCCCGCCAGGACCTGCGTTTCCTTTTACACTTGCAGCGCTCACTGCTGCCTTAGATGGATTTTTCTTATGCTTTGCCACACGTATTCACCTCCATTTTGAGTATGCCCCAAACATAATAGAATGACTCATTTTTCCGGCAGCAAATCCACTTGGCCAAGGTCACTAAATCTCCGTGGAATATAGGCTATTTTTCAAAATATATATGGTATAAGGACTAAATCTAGCAAAGGTAAATTTTTTACAATAAAACCCAGTCGATTTTTATCATAAATTCCGAAGTGAGTGAACAATCAACCACTCTTATTGAAGGAGGGATTGCTTTGATACAGCAAATCAAAAAAGCGGCCGTGATTGGCTCTGGTGTGATGGGCTCAGGAATTGCTGCGCACTTGGCTAACATTGGGATTCCTACATTGCTCTTGGACATTGTCCCCCAAAAACTAACTATAATCGAAGCGGCTAAGGGATTAACGCTTCAGGATCTAGTTGTTCGAAACCGTCTCAGCGTCGAAGCAATTGAAAAATTACTCAAGCAAAAGCCCGCCCCATTAGCCTCTAAGAAAAATAAAGCCTATCTAGAGCCAGGGAATTTAGAAGATGACCTCAACCGACTTCGTGAGGTCGATTGGATTATCGAAGTGGTTGTTGAAAATTTAGAGATAAAAAGACAACTTTTCACGAAGATTGATCAATATCGGAAGCCTGGCAGCATTGTCAGCTCGAACACCTCGGGTATCTCGATTGAGGCAATGGCTGAAGGGCGATCCGCGGATTTTCGGTCCCATTTTCTAGGAACCCATTTTTTTAATCCTCCCCGTTATTTGAAATTACTAGAAGTCATACCGACCATACACACCGACCCAAAGACTACCGCTTTTATCAAACAATTTGCAGAAAATAAGCTTGGTAAAGGCGTCGTTATCGCCAAGGATACGCCAAATTTTATTGCCAACCGTATTGGCACGTACGGTTTACAAATAACTTTACAGGAAATGCTCAAGCGTGGTTTAAGCGTTGGTGAGGTGGATTCAGTAACAGGCCCGCTGATTGGACGGCCCAAAAGTGCGACGTTTCGAACGTTAGATGTTGTAGGCTTAGATACGTATCTCCATGTCGTCAAAAATGTCTACAACCAAGTCGAAGGTCAAGAAAAACAGGTGTTTGAGCTTCAGCCATTTATGAAGCAAATGGTTGAATGCGGGTGGCTTGGCAGCAAGTCCGGCCAGGGTTTTTATTTGAAAAAAGGAAAAGAAATCCTTGCGGTAAATCCAACAACCCTTGAATATGAGCCAACAAAAAAACTGTCAGCCCCCTCGCTTGAAGCAAGCAAACAAGTAAAGGGCTTTGCTAATAAAATGAAAACGCTTATGTATGCGGAGGATCGTGCTGGAGCCTTGCTATGGAATATTGTTGCTCCGGTGCTGGTGTACTCTGCAAAACTAGTCGGTGAAATTGCTGAAACCATAGTAGCCATTGATGAGGCGATGAAATGGGGCTTCGGCTGGGATTATGGACCATTTGAAATTTGGGATGCGCTAGGTGTGGAAGCTTCGATTGCGAAGATGAAAAGTGACGGAATCGGTGTACCTGAATGGGTAAAGCAAATGGTATCAAACGGTCATGGCTCTTTTTACAAAGAGGAGGACGAAAAGCAATTCTATTATCACTTTGGTGAATATAAGTCATCGGTGGAAAATCCAAAAATAATACGGCTCAAATCTTTGAAAAACCAAGTAGGAAAGGTTATCAAAAAAAATACGGGAGCTAGCTTCATTGACTTAGGTGATGGTGTTGCTTTATTAGAATTTCATTCGCAAAATAACGCAATTGGACCTGACATTATCCAAATGATTAATTTCGCAATAACTGAAGTTGAGCAAAATTTTAACGGCCTCGTCATTGGAAATCAAGGCAAAAACTTTAGTGTAGGTGCTAATTTAGCCATGATTTTAATGGAAGCTCAAGACGATAATGTATTTGAATTAGAGTGGATTGTGAAGAGCTTCCAGCAAGCGATGCTAAAAATTAAATATTGCCAAAAGGCGGTTGTCGCAGCACCATTCGGGATGACGCTTGGTGGAGGTGCGGAAGTGTGCTTGCCAGCTGCGGCAATTCAGGCTTCGTTGGAAACTTATATAGGCCTAGTTGAAACAGGCGTGGGACTGATTCCAGGTGGGGGCGGTAATAAAGAGCTCTATATTAAGCATTTAAACGCACTGCCTGAAGGTGTGGAAATCGACCTGCAGAAGCTTGCAAATCAAGTCTTTGAGAAAATCGCGCTTGCGAAAGTGTCTACATCAGCAGAAGAGGCACGGGAAAGCTTCTTCTTATCGAAGCATGATCGGATCAGTTTTAACAATGATCATTTGCTCTATGATGCAAAAGCGCGAGTGCTTGAGTTAGCGGAGCAAGGCTACCGTCCGCCCGTTCGCAAGAAAATCCCGGTGGTCGGTGAACCGGGTTATGCTGCCTTACTCCTTGGTGCACAAGCGATGTACATTTCCGGCTATATTTCCGAGCATGATTTGAAAATTGCCAAAAAGTTGGCCTATTGTATCAGTGGTGGGAAGATTCCGTACGGTACAGAGGTTGATGAACAATATTTATTGGATATTGAAAGAGAGGCATTTATGAGCTTGGTCCAAGAGCCAAAATCCCAAGCGCGTATGCAGCACATGCTCATAAAAGGCAAACCCTTGCGCAACTAAATATGTTTCTTTTTTAAAAGCACTGCAATTAGTAGGTAGGGGAAGTCATAAGCGGAGAAATTCCGCCTAATGTATAAAAAGGATGCTTAAATAGCTGTAATAAGCGGAGAAATTCCGACTATCTGCTCAAAAGGGGACGAAATTTTCAGATTTGGCCATCATAACCGGAAAAACTCCGCTTATTATTAAGGAAATATGGGTATTTCCCATACTAAGCGGAGTTCCTCCATCTATTTTTCAAACAAAATGAAATCAACATTCAACTACAAAGGGTGTTTTTTAAAAAAGAGAGAAAGGTAGGGGAGAATCTTGAGAGATGCGGTCATTGTCAGCGGGGCAAGAACTCCAGTCGGCAAGGCGAAAAAGGGAACACTCGCCTACACGCGACCGGATGACTTAGGGGCACTTGTCGTAAAAGAAACCTTGCGACGTGCAGGCAACTATGAGGGCAATATTGATGATGTTATTATCGGCTGTGCGATGCCGGAAGCGGAACAGGGAATGAATGTGGCCCGGAACATCGGTGCATTGGCCGGCTTACCTGTTACCGTTCCGGCGATTACAATTAATCGATACTGCTCATCTGGATTACAGTCGATTGCGTTTGCAGCGGAGCGGATTATGCTTGGCCAGTCCGATACGATTATCGCTGGTGGTGTTGAGTCAATGAGTATGGTGCCAATGATGGGCCATGTCGTCAGGCCAAATTCCACCTTAGCTGAAACAGCACCAGAATACTATATGAGCATGGGACATACAGCAGAGCAGGTGGCGAAGAAATATCAAATTAGCCGTGCTGACCAGGATGTGTTTGCAGTAAGGAGTCATCAAAAGGCAGCCCAAGCGATTGCGTCCGGAAAATTTGTTGAGGAAATTGTGCCGGTTGATGTTAAGATTCGTTCCGTTAATTCTCAGCATCAACTCGTTGAAAAGACGATTCATTTTAGTCAGGATGAAGGAGTTCGTCCTGATACGAACCTCGAAGCATTGGCAAAGCTTCGCCCAGCCTTTGCCTTAAACGGTTCAGTGACAGCTGGTAATGCCTCACAAACGAGTGATGGAGCTGCGGCTGTGCTAGTAATGGACCGAGAAAAAGCGGCTTCATTAGATTTAAAGCCACTGGCGAAGTTTCGTGCTTTTGCAGTAGGTGGGGTGCCACCTGAGGTGATGGGAATTGGTCCGATTGTTGCGATTCCTAAGGTGCTTAAGTTAGCAGGTCTAGAGTTAACAGATATTGGCGTCATTGAATTAAATGAAGCTTTCGCCTCACAATCGGTGGCGATTATCAGAGAGTTAGGTTTGGATGAAAGCAAAGTGAATGTCAATGGCGGGGCGATCGCGCTTGGTCACCCACTGGGATGCACCGGAACAAAGCTAACATTATCATTAATTCATGAAATGAAGCGACGCAATGAACAGTTTGGCATAGTCACGATGTGTATTGGTGGTGGCATGGGCGCTGCCGGTGTCTTTGAATTGATTTAATTGATTGGTAGATGAATACCGAAAATTAACAGAAAAGGTGGGAGGGCAATGTCAAAGCAAACGAACCGATTCATAAAAGGTGGGAGCTTTTTAATCGAGGACATTAGCTACGAGCAAATCACCACACCTGAGGATTTTACTGATGAACAAATCATGATTGCCAAAATGACAGAAGACTTTGTCGTCAATGAAGTACTGCCCCAGGTCGATTTTTTGGAAAATCATGAATTTGACCGAACCGTTCGTTTGTTGAAGGAGGCTGGGGAGCTTGGTCTGTTGGCTGCTGATGTTCCTGAGCAATATGGCGGACTTGGTTTAGATAAAATCAGTTCAGCATTAATCACGGAAAAAATGGCCCGGTCGGGTGGTTTTTCGCTGTCGCATGGTGCCCATGTGGGGATAGGATCATTACCAATCATTTTGTTTGGCAACGAACAGCAAAAGCAAAAGTATTTGCCAAAGCTAGCTAGTGGCGAAAAGTTAGCTGCTTATGCCTTAACAGAACCCGGCTCAGGTTCAGATGCGTTAGGTGCGAAAACGACTGCGCGTTTAAATTCGGAGGGCACCCATTTTATTTTGAATGGGGAAAAGCAATGGATTACCAATGCAGGTTTCGCCGATGTTTTTATTGTGTATGCGAAAATTGATGGCGAGCATTTTTCTGCGTTTATTGTTGAACGTGAGTTTTCCGGAGTTTCAACGGGGGCTGAAGAGAAGAAGATGGGGATTAAGAGCTCTTCAACGCGTACGTTAATTCTTGAGGATGTTTCGGTACCTGTTGAAAACTTGCTTGGTGAAGCAGGGCGGGGCCATGTCATCGCCTTTAATATTTTAAATATTGGACGCTATAAGCTTGGGGTGGGTGTCGTTGGCAGTTCGAAACGGGCTTTTGAAGTTGCCGTAAAATACGCAAATGTTCGCAAGCAATTTAATACACCGATTGCCCAGTTCAATTTGACAAAAGAAAAATTGGCGACAATGGCCTCAAGATTGTATGCAGCCGAAAGCTCTGTCTACCGAACCGTCGGCTTGTACGAGGAGCGGATGGGACAATTGATGGAGGAAGAACAGCAGGATCGCAAGACGGTCGCAGCATCGATAGCTGAGTATGCGATTGAATGCTCGCTAAATAAATTTTTTGCTTCTGAGGTGCTCGATTACATTGTTGACGAGGGCGTGCAAATCCACGGTGGCTATGGTTTTATGCAGGAATACGAAATTGAGCGAGCATACCGCGATTCGCGAATTAATCGGATATTTGAAGGTACAAATGAGATCAATCGCTTGCTTGTGCCGGGGACGTTTGTGCGCAAGGCATTGAAGGGGGAGTTACCACTATTCCAAAGGGCACAGGCACTTCAAGAGGAACTCATGCTAATGATGCCATTTGAGCCTGGCAGTGAACCGCTTGCACAAGAAAAGTATTTAACAAGTAACGCCAAGAAAATTAGCTTGCTTGCTGTTGGCCTCGCTGCTCAGAAGTTTGGCAAGGGCTTAGAGTCCGAGCAAGAAATCCTAGCAAATATTGCTGATATTATTTCGAGTGCTTATGCAATGGAATCTGTCGTGTTGCGGACAGACAAGGCCCTGACGCAGGGTGGGGTTGCGAAAAATCAGCAAAAGCTCTTGTATACGCAAATTTTCTGCCAGGAAGCTTTTAATAAAATCGAGCAGGATGTGAAGGAAACACTGCTGGCGATTGAGGAAGGCGATGCATTGAGGATGCTGCTTTCGGCGCTTCGCAAATTCACCCGCCACACCCCAATCAACGTCATCGCCAAAAAACGAGAAGCCGCCAACAAGCTGATTGAGGCAGAGAAATATTTTGTGTGAAATACTTGAGCGGAGCGGAATAAGGAACGTAATGTCCGCGACATAAACCATTAAAAGCTGTCCTTAAGGAGTCTTTATAAACGGCTTCTAGGACAGCTTTAATTTTAGGAAAATAGAAAGGTGTCATTTCCAAAAAAATTGCGGCAGGATTTTCGCTACCAAAGTCGAATTGTTTTTACAAAGAAAGTAATCCGTAAATGGGTTATTTTCTTTGCGAAGGATTACAATATTACATGAATTGGGCAAAATAGCATGGAGGTGAAAAAATGGCTTTGCAATTTTTTTGGTACCCAAAATGCGGGACATGCAGAAAAGCGAAAAAGTGGCTTGATGACCACAATATCGCCTATGAAGAAATACATATCGTTGAAAACCCTCCCTCTCGAGAGCAATTAGCGGAGCTGTATCAACAAAGCGGCGTAGAGTTTAAGAAATTTTTCAACACAAGTGGCCAAAAATATCGAGAGCTTGGCCTCAAGGATAAGGTTGGAAGTGCAAGTGAATCAGAGCTGTTAAATTTGCTAGCTTCTGATGGTATGCTGATTAAACGTCCAATCGTGACAGATGGTACAAAGGTAACGGTTGGCTTTAAAGAAGAGGAATTTTCACAAACCTGGAGTTAACTACTTTTGAGAGCGGAGGAAACAGCAGATGAGTATTCCAAAGGATTTGCGTTATTCACAAGATCATGAATGGGTAAAGGTTGAAGGTGACAAAATCAGAGTGGGTATCACCGATTTTGCCCAATCCGAGTTAGGAGATATTGTTTTTGTTGAACTTCCTGAGACAGGTGATAAAGTTGAAGCAGGCCAGCCATTTGGTAGTGTTGAATCAGTGAAAACAGTGTCGGAATTGTATGCGCCTGTTAGCGGAACTGTTGTCGAAATCAATGAGGAATTAAGCGACAGCCCTGAATTTGTTAACGAATCTCCATACGAAAAAGCATGGATGATTGTGGTTGAACCAGCAAACATTACAGAAGTCGACAGTCTATTGTCGCCTGAACAATACGAAGAAATGACAAAAGAAGACTAAACTAGAGAAGCGCCTTGGCAACAGGGCGTTTTTTCTACTCACGCCCACAACCAATATATTGCAATTTTTGGCTTATTTTTTCCAATGGCTGTGTTAAAGCTTAGTGTTTATTTTTCACAAGTTGATTGGAGCGGAAGGCACGAAGACTCCTGCGGGAGTAGCTTGTATGGGAGACCCCGCAGGCGCGAATGCGCCGAGGAGGCTCCCAACTAGCCCCGCGGAAAGCGAAGTGCCTGGAGCGGAAATCAACATTCGTGTTTAACACAGCTTTCCAAAAATAATATTATTTGTACTATAGAAGGAATACTACACCAACTTATTGAATATTGAATAATCTAAGATAAATACAACTTCAGGTGATGAATGTGAGAGAACTTAGCGATAAAGTGATCATTGTTGAAGGAACTTCTGATAAACGGAAAGTAAAAGGAATAATCAAGGAACCAATCGAGATTATTTGTACTAATGGTACGATTGGGAACCATCGCTTGGAGGAATTGATAGATTCCATCTTTGACAAGGACGTTTATATTCTGGTGGATGCGGACGAAGCCGGCGAGAAATTACGCAAGCAGTTTAAGCGCGAATTTCCAGAAGCGCTGCATCTCTATATAGATAAATCTTATCGAGAAGTTGCTACTGCACCGGAGCACCATTTGGCCACGATTTTGCTCCAGGCCAATATTGATGTATTTACCGAATTTCTAGAAAGAAGTTGAGTTTCAAGCAATGAATACGGAAAACATCGAAGAAATTGAATTAACACAATATAGTGGACTAGTTTATGCTTATACACCAATGTGCGGGACGTGTGCTGTTGCTTCAAAAATGCTATCAGTCATCGAGGAACTTATACCAAATTTGGTAGTAGTTAAGATGAACGTGAATTATCATCGCACCCTGGCAGAATCATTAATGATCGAAAGTGTTCCGTGCCTGCTTATATATAAGGATGGCACACTGGAACACAAACTATATGCATTTCAATCAGTACCATTTTTATATGAAAAAATAAATCAGGTGTTACATTCTGGATAAAGTTTAAGGTGAGGTGTGATTCTTGGAGAGCATATTTGGACCGTTTATCGAAAGCTTTAACGCAAAGTGTCATCTTCACAATTTAGTCCGTCACAAGCCGCTTTTTGTTTGTCTCGATACCGAACAAGGTGTTTATTATCTCTCTATCGAAAGTGAAATGGCCTACGTGCCTCTCTATGATGCAACGACAAATGAAGGGGCTGCCTTGATTACCATTTCGACGTCCTACCAAACTGCACAGGAATTACTAGGCGGCATGATAAAATTGCGTGATGCACAAGCGCGTCAAAAGCTGACGATTACTGGCACGCTTAGGTCTATCCTTCTCCTGGAAACAATATTGTACTTGGCTAGAACAGATGTGCAATGCGCCTAACCTTAAACTGTCAGATAAATTAAAAAGTTCTATTGACGATTTTTATTTTCCTATGATACTATTACTTTTAATTGAAAGTGAATAGTAGTTTCTTATCGAGAGTGGCAGAGGGACTGGCCCTATGACGCCCAGCAACCGGTTTTAACTTACACGGTGCTAATTCCAGCAGAGCATTAAGCTCTGATAGATAAGAAGAGAGACTTTAGTTTATTAGCCCTCTTCTTTACGAAGAGGGTTTTTTGATTTTTTTTAAAAGGGGAGAAGAAAATGTCTGAAAAGAAAAAGAATTATCGGTTTGAAACACTCAGTGTCCATGGTGGATTGGCTCCAGACCCGGTGACAGGAGCTCGTGCTGTACCGATTTATATGAGCAATGCCTATCAGTTTAATAATACCGAGCATGCCGCAAATTTATTTGCGCTAGCTGAGTCTGGTTATATTTATACGCGTATACATAACCCAACTGTAACCGTTTTTGAAGAGCGTGTTAGCCTACTAGAAGGTGGAATTGGTGCATTAGCCGTTGCCAGTGGAATGTCAGCGATTACCTTAGCGATTTTAAATATTGCTGGAGCTGGAGATGAAATTGTCGCGGCATCATCACTATATGGCGGTACTTACAATTTATTCGCTAATACTCTTCCTCGCTACGGAATTAACGTAAAATTTGTTAATGTGGAAGATCCGGAAAACTTCCGAGCGGCAATCACTGATAAAACTAAAGCTGTTTTCGCAGAAACAATTGGAAATCCAAGTTTACGTGTTCTTGATATCGAAAAGGTGGCGACAATTGCCCATGAAGCAGGGGTACCTCTAATCGTCGATAATACATTTGCCACTCCATATTTATTAAAGCCGATTGAGTACGGCGCAGATATCGTGATCCATTCTGCAACAAAATGGATTGGCGGTAATGGAACGACACTTGGCGGTATCATTGTCGATGGTGGAAAATTTGATTGGACAAATGGCAAGTTCCCGCAATTTACAACACCAGATCCAAGCTACAATGGACTTGTTTACAGCGATGCAGTTGGTCCAGCAGCGTTTATTATTAAAGCACGAGTTCAGTTATTAAGAGACATGGGTCCAGCGATCAGTCCACAAAATGCGTTCCAATTAGCATTAGGACTTGAGACTTTACCTGTGCGGATGAAAGAGCACATCGCCAATACAAAAGCAATTATTGAGTATTTAGATGCGCACCCAGCTGTATCATGGATTCTTTATCCAGGAAAAGATGGACACCCTGATAAGGAGCTTGCTGATAAATACTTGCCAAAAGGTGCAGGTTCTGTTGTTGTATTTGGAATTGAGGGTGGTCGTGAAGCTGGTTCGAAATTTATTAATGAGCTTGATTTATGGACACATGTTGCGAACGTTGGTGATGCGAAGAGCCTTGTTATCCATCCAGCTAGCACAACACACCAACAGCTTGATGCAGAAGGCTTGGCAGCAGCAGGTGTACCAGAAGACTTAATCCGCCTTTCCATCGGTATCGAAAATGTTGAAGACCTAATCGAAGACCTTGAACAAGCAATCGAAAAGGCAACAGGATTAACTTCAAGATAAATAAATTTATTGCTAGTTGTAGTAAAAAAGAAATGTTGATTATTGTAGAGTTGATTGGAGCGAGGGCGCGAAGACTCCTGCGGGAGTACGGGGCAGGGGAGACCCCACAGGCGCTATAGCGCCGAGGAGGCTCCCCGCTACCGCCCGCGGAAAGCGAAGCGCCCGGAGCGGAAATCAACAGCTAAGTTTATATTGTTGTTTGCGAAAAAATAAAACTAAAAATATATTAATATAAAATTTTGAGTTGACAGATATTTTCGCTTCGTGATAGAATCACTCTCATAGCCAAGAAAACTTATTAAGTTTCTGAGAATTTAATAGATGCTCTTATCAAGAGAGGTGGAGGGATGTGCCCTATGAAGCCCGGCAACCGTCATTTGCAGCTGCAACTGAAAAGGTGCCAATTCACACAAAGCAATTTGCTTTGAAAGATGAGAGAAAGGAAATAGGACCCTACTATACCTTTCTGCTCATTTTGCAGAAAGGTATTTTTATTTTAAAATAACGATTGATAAAATTGGCTAATTTTATCGGTATAGCATTTCTTAATTCTAAAAAGCAAATGCTATGAAGAAGAAATGAGGTGATCCCATGATTTCGATTAAAGGTGTAAAAAAGATCTATCCTTCGAAAAACGGTCGTGTTACTGCTGTTGACGACGTGGATTTAAACGTAAAAGAAGGAGAAATTTTTGGTGTCATTGGTTATAGCGGAGCTGGGAAAAGTACATTAATAAGAATGCTGAACGGACTCGAAATTCCTTCAGAGGGCACCATTAATGTTGCCGGAAATGAAGTTTCGAAAATCAAGGGTGGTGGGCTTCGCAAGGCGCGTCAACAAATCAGCATGATTTTCCAGCATTTTAACTTGTTATGGTCGCGAACAGTTCGAGAAAATATCGCTTTTCCGCTTGAAATTGCCGGAGTCAACAAATCAGAACGGCTTAAGCGAGTTAACGAGTTAATCAAGCTGGTTGGACTTGAGGGAAGAGAAGATAGCTATCCTTCACAGCTAAGTGGTGGACAAAAGCAGCGGGTTGGGATTGCTAGAGCACTTGCCAATAATCCAAAGGTTTTGCTTTGTGATGAAGCAACTTCCGCATTGGATCCGCAGACCACAGATTCAATTTTGGAGCTATTGGTCGACATTAACAAACGGCTGGGTTTAACAATCGTCCTCATCACTCATGAAATGCATGTCATTAGGAAAATTTGTCATCGCGTTGCGGTGATGGAAAACGGAAGAATTGTTGAGCTTGGTGAAGTTCTTGAAGTATTTAAGAATCCGGTGCAGCCGATTACAAAGCGGTTTGTGCAGCAAGTAACCGAACCGGAGGAAACAAAGGAAACCATCGAGCATTTGTTGACCCGTTACCCACATGGCAAGGTCGTGCAGCTTTCATTTGTTGGAGAAGCAGCGGAACAGCCAGTGATTGCCACCTTAATTAGGCAGTATAATGTGACGGTTACAATTTTGCAGGGGAAAATTTCTCAAACACAAACAGGTTCCTATGGAACATTATTTTTACATCTTGATGGAGACAAACAGGAAATTGAAAAAGCTACTGATTTCCTACACTCACAGCAGATTGGTGTGGAGGTGATCAATAATGGCTGAACAAGGATTATTTGAGACGATTAATTGGGATCAATTGCTAATTGCCACACGTGAAACTATTTATATGACCTCGATTTCGGTCTTGGCAACATTTATTTTAGGACTCTTACTAGGATTATTATTATTTTTAACAGACAAAGGAAATATTTGGGAAAATAAACCGATTAATGTCATCATTGCTGCTTTCGTCAATGTGTTTCGGTCGATTCCTTTCATTATATTAATCGTGCTGCTTATTCCCTTTACTAAGTTACTCGTTGGAACAATGCTCGGTGCTGAAGCGGCGCTTCCGGCTTTAATCATCGGGGCTGCGCCATTCTATGCGCGAATGGTTGAGATTGCTCTTCGTGAAATTGATAAGGGAGTGATTGAGGCAGCACAGTCAATGGGTGCTACTCATAGCCAAATTATTTTTAAAGTCCTGATTCCTGAATCATTACCCGCACTTATTTCGGGGATTACTGTAACGGCAATTTCATTAGTCAGCTTTACGGCAATGGCTGGTGTAATTGGAGCAGGAGGGCTTGGGTACTATGCTTACTTAGAAGGGTTCCAGCGCAACCGAACAGAAGTCACTTTTGTTGCTACGGTAGCCATCTTGATTTTAGTATTTATCATCCAATTCATTGGAGATTATTGTACAAAGAAAACTGACAAACGCTAACAGGAGGAGAAAGAAATGAAAAAATTATTAAGCTTTATCACTATTGCGATTTTAGCATTAGCCCTTACAGCTTGCGGCGGTGCAGACGAAAAGTCAACAGAAAAGGAAACAAAGGATGGCGATAAAACGATCGTTGTGGGTGCATCAGCTGTTCCTCACGCTGAGGTTCTTGAAGCAGCTAAGCCATTGTTAAAGGAAAAAGGAATTAACCTTGAAATTCAAGTATTCCAAGACTATATTTTGCCAAACGTTGCTTTACACGATAAAGAATTAGATGCAAACTACTTCCAAACACCAGGTTACTTAGACCTTCAATTAGAAGATAATCCTGATTTCGATTTTGTCAGCATTGGTGAAATTCACCAAGAGCCAATCGGTATCTATTCTAAAAAGTACAAAAGCTTAAAAGAACTTCCAACAGGCGCGAAAATTATTATGAGTAATTCATTAAGTGACCATGGCCGTATTTTACCGATTTTTGAAAAAGCAGGCTTAATTAAGCTTAAAGAAGGCGTAGGTGCGAATGCCCGCGTCGAAGATATTATCGAAAATCCAAAGAAACTTGATTTCTCAACATTAATTGAAGCGAAGCTATTAGCTTCTTCATTTGAAGCTGGTGAAGGCGATGCAGTTGTCATCAACTTAAACTATGCACTTGAAGGCGATATCGATATTAAAAACACGTTGATTGGCCAAGAGGACAAAGATGTAGTTCCAGCTAACCTTGTTGTTGTTAATTCAGCTGATAAAAATAATAAAGAGTTAAAAACATTGGTTGAAGTGTTAAAGTCTGAAGAAATTCAAAAATTCATTCAAGACAAATATGAAGGTGCAGTATTATCAGTTAAATAATTTAAGTGAATAAGGAATAACCCCAATTACTTCCTTTATTTATAAACATGCAGGCATCGTGACGGTGCCTGTATTGTTTTGTTTGAAAAGAATAGTATAATTAGAAATGGAAATTTAAGTGGTCTAGGCAACATAAAATTATCTAAACTTGATTTAAAACAAGGAAACTTAGCCGAAGTTTTTTATAATTATAGTGGAACGCCCAGCTTGACTAGATTCAATAGGGTCAGCTTTTTTCTTGTTATAAATTTAAGAAAAGTTTTCCTGAGAATAAAGACTAAATACATGAAAAGAGGTAATAAGGAAAAAATATTCAATATTATCGGAATGTATATTTGCTTTGTTCTTTATAAAGGAAGGGTTTATTAATCTTTAAATGTTGCTAACAGATTTCATTTGTTATAAGATTGTAATGAGAATAAATTGAGAATGAATAATATCCAGCTACTTTTGCTGAAGGATATACAGTTATGGAGGTATTTATTAATGGCAGGATCAACTTTAACAATTAAAGATCTTCATGTTTCTATCGATGGGAAAGAGATTTTGAAGGGTGTAAATTTAGAAATAAAAGGTGGAGAATTCCACGCTATCATGGGTCCAAACGGTACTGGTAAATCCACTTTATCATCTGCAATCATGGGACACCCAAAATACGAAGTAACTCAAGGAACAATCGAATTAGACGGTCAAAACGTTTTGGAAATGGAAGTTGATGAGCGTGCTCGCGCTGGTCTTTTTCTCGCTATGCAATATCCAAGTGAGATTAACGGTGTAACAAATGCCGACTTTTTACGTTCTGCAGTAAATGCTCGCCGTGAAGAAGGTAACGAAATTACACTAATGAAATTTATCCGTGATATGGATAAGAAGATGGATTTTCTTGAAATGGATCCAAACATGGCACAGCGTTATTTAAATGAAGGCTTCTCAGGCGGGGAGAAAAAGCGTAACGAGATTCTTCAATTAATGATGATTCAACCGAAAATTGCGATTCTAGATGAGATCGACTCAGGGTTGGATATCGACGCGTTAAAGGTTGTATCTAAAGGTATTAACGAAATGCGTGGCGAAGATTTTGGCTGTTTAGTGATTACTCACTATCAACGTCTATTGAACTATATCACTCCTGACTACGTTCACGTGATGATGCAAGGCCGTGTCGTTAAATCTGGTGGGGCTGAATTAGCACAACGCTTAGAAGCAGAAGGATACGACTGGATCAAGCAAGAGCTAGGAATTGAAGACGAAACAGTTGAGCAAGAAGCGTAAGCGTTGGGGGGATGAACATGACAACTGAAATCAAATTACCATTTGACCAGGACTACATTCGCTCCTTTTCAAATGAAATGAGTGAACCAGCTTGGTTAACAGAGTTTCGTTTACAAGCATTGAGCCAAGCAGCAAACTTGGCAATGCCAAGACCTGATAAAACAAAAATCGATAAGTGGAACTTTACCGATTTTTCAAAGCACATTGTGAAAAGTGATGACTTTGCTTCATTAAATGATTTACCTGAAGAAGCAAAGGCGCTAATCGAAGTAGATTCAACAACAAATAACCTATATATTCAACGCAACAATCGTCCTGCTTACATTTCAATTTCTAAGGAATTACAGGATGCTGGCGTTATTTTTACAGATATCTTTACTGCTGCACGTGAGCATGGTGACCTGTTGCAACGCTATTTAATGAAAAATGGCGTGCGTGTCGATGAGCACCGCTTAACAGCTGTTCATGCAGCATATCTTAACGGTGGCGTATTCTTATACGTACCAAAAAATGTTGAAGTGGCTCAGCCAATTCAAGCAGTATTTCTGCATGATGATGCGGAAACGAACCTTTTCAACCATGTCCTAGTTGTTGCAGAAGAAAATAGCTCAGTAACTTATGTAGAAAACTACATTTCAACGGTTGCTGAGGCTCAAGGCATTTTCAACTTAGTAACTGAAGTCATTGCAAACGGTAATGCGACTGTGCAGTACGGTGCGGTGGATACGCTTGCAGCTGGTGTAACGACTTACGTAAATCGTCGTGGTGTGGCTGGCAAGGATGCACGGATTGAGTGGGCATTAGGTTTAATGAACGATGGTAATACTATTTCTGAAAATACAACGAACCTAATTGGAGACGGCTCAACTGGTGATTCTAAGACTGTTGTCGTAGGACGCGGTGAGCAAACTCAAAACTTCACAACCAGTATTGTTCATCATGGTAAGAATAGTACTGGTCACATTTTAAAGCATGGTGTAATGAAGGATAGTGCCACTTCTATCTTTAACGGTATTGGTAAAATCGAGCATGGTGCCTCTAAATCAAACGCTGAGCAAGAATCTCGCGTCTTGATGTTGAGCGATAAAGCGCGTGGCGATGCGAACCCAATCCTGTTAATCGATGAAGACGATGTAATGGCAGGACACGCTGCATCTGTAGGCCGTGTTGATCCTGTTCAATTGTATTACATCATGAGCCGCGGAATTCCGAAAAAAGAGGCAGAACGCCTAATCATTCACGGTTTCTTAGCACCTGTTGTGAACGAATTACCAATTGAAGGAGTTAAGAAGCAGCTCGTTGAAGTGATTGAAAGGAAAGTAAAATAATGAACACTCAAGAGATCAGAAAATTGTTTCCGATTTTACACCAGGATGTAAATGGCAGTCCGCTAGTATACCTTGACAGCGCGGCTACTTCACAAAAGCCTGTTCAAGTAATTGAGGAAATTAACCGATATTATCGTGAATATAACTCCAATGTTCATCGTGGCGTCCACACCTTAGGAACAAGAGCAACTGATGGGTATGAAGGTGCCCGTGAGAAGGTTCGCAAGTTTATCAATGCAAAATCAATGCAGGAAATTGTTTTCACTCGTGGCACAACGACTTCATTAAACACAGTAGCACGCAGTTACGGCGGTGCTAATCTTAAAGAAGGCGATGAAATTTGTATCACGTTAATGGAGCACCACAGCAATATCATTCCTTGGCAACAAGTAGCCAAGCAAACGGGTGCAACATTGAAATATTTTCCGCTACAGGAGGATGGAACTCTTTCGTTAGAAGATGTTCGGGCAACGATAACGCCTAAGACGAAAATTGTTTCAGTCATGCAAGTTTCAAACGTACTTGGTACGATTAATCCGATTAAAGAAATTGCGAAAATTGCCCATGAAAATGGGGCGATTATGGTCGTGGATGGTGCGCAAAGCATTCCGCATATGAAGGTCGATGTTCAAGATTTGGATTGCGATTTTCTTGCGTTCTCTGGTCATAAAATGTGCGGTCCTACTGGTATCGGCGTCTTGTATGGCAAGAAGGAATTGCTTGATAAAATGGAGCCCGTTGAGTTTGGCGGCGAAATGATCGATTTTGTTGATCTCTATGATTCGACTTGGAAGGAACTTCCTTGGAAATTTGAAGGTGGTACACCAATCATCGCCGGAGCAATCGGCTTAGGTGCAGCAATCGACTTTCTCCAAGAAGTTGGCTTAGAACAAATACTTGAGCATGAACATAAACTAACAGCATATGCGATGGAAAAAATGTCAACAATTGACGGCATCACCATTTATGGTCCAAAGGATTTATCTCAACGTGCTGGAGTCATCACCTTTAATTTAGATGATGTTCATCCACATGATGTCGCCACTGTTCTTGACGCAGAAGGAATTGCCGTTCGGGCAGGACATCATTGTGCTCAACCTTTAATGAAATGGTTAAAGGCATCTGCAACTGCTCGCGCAAGCTTCTACTTATATAATACGGAAGAGGAAATTGACAAGCTCGTGACAGGGCTTGTGAAAACAAAGGAGTATTTTAGCGATGTCTTTTAATAATTTAGATACCCTTTATCGTCAGGTAATCATGGATCATTACAAAAACCCACGTAACAAAGGGGTTTTAGAGGATGGCAGTTTAACGGTTAATATGAACAATCCAACCTGTGGTGACCGCATTCGCTTAACGATGAAGGTAGAGAACGGTATCGTTGTCGATGCGAAGTTCGAGGGAGAAGGCTGTTCCATTTCAATGTCATCAGCATCCATGATGACGCAAGCAATTAAGGGGAAAACGATTAACGATGCAATCGAGATTTCTCATGCATTCTCCAATATCATGCAAGGAAAAGAATACGATGAAAATCTGGACCTTGGCGATATTGAAGCATTAAAGGGAGTGTGTAAATTCCCAGCCCGCATCAAATGCGCAACTCTTGCTTGGAAAGCAATGGAAAAAGGCTTAGAAGACGATAACAAAGAAGAATAATAAATTCATTTGAATATGAACGAACTGAGTTGATTGGAGCATAAGGCGTGAGCCTGGAGCGGAAATCAACAATCAAAATAGCCGAGCAAATAGAGCATGATTCACTTTAAAGGGTGACTGCAATTAGAAATGGAGGAATTCGACATGGCTAAACAAATGCCTGAGATCGGTGATTATAAATATGGCTTCGCCGATAAAGACGTTTCGATTTTCCGATCAAAGCGCGGTTTAACCCGTGAAATTGTTGAGGAAATTTCTAAAATGAAAGGCGAACCTCAGTGGATGCTTGACTTCCGCTTAAAATCGCTAGAGCATTTTTATAATATGCCAATGCCGCAATGGGGCGGTGACCTGGCTTCATTAAACTTTGATGAAATCACTTACTACGTAAAACCATCTGAGCGTTCTGAAAAATCATGGGATGAAGTACCTGAAGAAATCAAGCAAACATTCGATAAGCTTGGTATACCAGAAGCAGAGCAGAAGTACTTAGCCGGTGTATCCGCTCAGTACGAATCAGAGGTTGTTTACCACAATATGAAGGAAGACCTTGAAGCTCTTGGAATCGTATTTAAAGATACAGATTCAGCGCTTCGTGAAAATGAAGATATTTTCCGTGAGCACTGGGCAAAGGTTATCCCACCAACTGATAACAAATTTGCAGCATTAAACTCTGCAGTTTGGTCTGGTGGTTCATTCATTTACGTTCCACCTGGCATAAAGGTAGACACACCATTACAGGCATATTTCCGAATTAACTCTGAAAACATGGGTCAATTCGAGCGTACGCTTATAATCGTTGATGAAGGCGCACATGTTCACTATGTAGAGGGCTGTACAGCTCCAGTTTATACAACGAACTCATTGCACAGTGCTGTTGTAGAAATTATCATCAAAAAAGGCGCTTACTGCCGTTATACAACCATCCAAAACTGGGCAAACAACGTCTTTAACCTAGTTACAAAGCGTTCTGTTTGTGAAGCAAATGCAACAATGGAATGGATTGATGGAAACATCGGCTCTAAATTAACGATGAAATACCCTGCTGTTATTTTAAAAGGAGAAGGCGCACGCGGAATGACTCTTTCCATTGCCATTGCAGGAAAAGGTCAACACCAAGACGCTGGTGCGAAAATGATTCACTTAGCACCAAATACTTCTTCAACCATCGTTTCGAAATCGATTTCGAAGCATGGCGGTAAAGTAACATACCGTGGTATCGTTCACTTCGGTCGCAAAGCTGATGGCGCACGTGCAAACATCGAGTGTGACACATTGATTATGGACAATCAATCAACATCTGATACCATTCCATACAATGAAATCTTAAATGATAACATCTCACTTGAGCACGAAGCTAAAGTTTCCAAGGTTTCAGAAGAGCAATTATTCTATCTGATGAGCCGCGGTATTTCCCAGCAAGAAGCAACTGAAATGATCGTAATGGGCTTCATCGAGCCATTCACTAAGGAGCTTCCAATGGAATATGCCGTTGAGATGAATCGCTTGATTAAATTCGAGATGGAAGGTTCAATCGGGTAATATAAGTTTGATGATATTATAGGTCCGCTTGCCTGGGAGGGTGAGCGGATTTTTTTGGTTTTGGCAAATAAATCTGGATTTTGGTAAGTAAATTTTGAAAATGGCAAATAAATCTGGATTTTGGCAAATAAATCTCGAAAATGGCAAATAAATCTGGATTTTGGCAAATAAATCGCGAAAATGGCAAATAAATCTGAAAATCGGTAAATAAATCTCCGGATCTACTAAAAAATCCCAAAAACCTTCACCACTCAGAAGCCCTTATTACTGTTTTCCCCACAACCTGGTATGCTATCATGTTGCTATGGGAGGTGCATAGAATGATTACAATCGGATTAACGGGTTGGGGCGACCATGATAGTCTATATTCTGCGAATTTGCCCGCACGTGACAAGCTGCGCGAGTATGCAGGGTATTTTCCCACCGTTGAGGTCGATGCCTCCTTTTATGCGATTCAACCACTTCAAAATGTAACAAAATGGTATAATGATACACCAGATTCTTTCAAATTTATCGTTAAAGCTTATCAGGGGATGACCGGCCATATGCGCGGCCCGATTCCGTTTGAAAATAAATCAGATATGTTTTCCGCATTTATTGCGTCTCTAGAACCATATCAACATAAATTAGCCATGGTCTTATTTCAATTTCCACCATGGTTTGACTGTAAGCGTGAAAATGTTACCTATTTACGGTGGTGCAAGGAACAAATGGGTGAAATCCCATGTGCGTTAGAATTTCGTCATCAATCCTGGTTCACACCGAGTATGACCGAGAAAACGCTAAGGTTTATGAAAAAAGAGGGCTGGATCCACAGTATTTGTGATGAGCCACAGGCAGGAAGCGGGTCCATTCCGACTGTTCTGGATTCCCTAAACAACGAGGATGTGTTGGTGCGCTTTCATGGACGGAATGTTCACGGTTGGAATAAGCAGAAAGGACAGGATTGGCGCGAGGTGCGCTATCTTTATCGCTATAATCAGCAGGAATTAGCTGAATGGGTAGAGAATTTAAAGGAACTACAAAAGCAATCTAAACATGTTTATGCAGTGTTTAACAATAATTCCGGTGGAGACGCTGCTGACAATGCCAAGGAAATAATTGACCTCTTATCACTGGAGTACGATGACCTGGCTCCACGCCAGTTGGATTTATTTTAAAAGGATTTCAGGATGGAGTAAATTAGTGTGTTGTATGTGACAAAACGATGCTAAGAGAACACGGAAATGTATCATAGAAAAAGCTTATGAAACAAAACAAAGCTCGAAAACCAACAAAGTGTATCATAGCACCGGTCTATGCAACAAAACACACGCCAGAAAGACCGGAAATGTAGCATAGAAGGCTCTTATGAAACAAAACAAAGCTCGAAAACCATCAAAGTGTATCATAGCACCGGTCTATGCAACAAAACACACGCAATAAAGACCAGAAGTGTATCATAGAACCACCTTATGCAACAAAACCCATCCCAGAAAACACAGAAATGTCTCATAGAGGCTACCAAAAGCCTAAAAGTTAACATAAAGGAATGATTATTTTGGAAGTCGTCCATATTTATCATACAAATGATTTACATAGCCATTTTGAGCATTGGCCTCGAATTCATACATTACTAACCGATCGAAAAAAATGGCACACCGAAGCGGGAGACAGCGTTCTCCTCCTTGATATTGGAGATCATGTTGATCGATTTCATCCATATTCAGACGGAACAATGGGTAGAGGGAATGTCGATTTGTTAAATGAAACCCAATATACAGCGATTACGATTGGCAATAACGAGGGAATAACCTTTCCATTTGAAGCATTGGACACAATGTATAAAGAAGCGAAATTCCCCGTCATTGTGGCCAATTTATTTTACGAGGATGGCAGTCGACCAAGCTGGGCTGAAGCCAGTAAAATTATCACCACAAATGAGGGTACCCGTATCGGCCTGATTGGCATTACCGTGTTTTATGAGCATCTTTACAGATTATTAGGCTGGAAAATCACCGACCCTTTCGTTGAATTACGAAAGCAGGTCGAAGAACTGAAGCGTCAAACCGATATTTTGATTTTACTATCACATATGGGAATTAATGAGGATGAGGCAATCGCAAGGGACTTCCCAGAAATAGATGTTATATTGGGGGCACACACTCATCATGTTCTTCATGAAGGAAGAGAGATAAATAACAGCCTCGTATGTGCAGCAGGAAAGTATGGTCAGTTTGTCGGACATGTCATCCTCGAGTTAGAAAACCATATGATTCAAAAGCGGAAGGCCGTTCTTTATGATACGAACGAGTTGGCGCCGGTAAGGTCAGAAGAAAATCTTGTCACGGAATATTTCGATGAGGGTAAACAACTGCTCCAGGATGAAGTAATTGAACTGCACCAAGAAATCACTGCGGATGCCTTTAACAACTCACCGTTATCAACTCTGTTGTGTGATGCCCTCAGAGAATGGTGTGAGGCTGATTGTGCCTTCTTAAACGCGGGTCTCCTCCTTGATGGCTTAAATAAGGGGACTGTTACTCGCTTTGATTTGTTGGATATTTGTCCACATCCGATTAATCCGGCAACTGTCCTGCTTGAAGGAGATGAACTGAAGGAAGTGCTGCTCCAGACAAAAGATGAACAATGGCCGCATCTTCAAGTGCGAGGCTTAGGGTTCCGTGGCGTTGTGATGGGGAAGTTTATTTATAGTGGGATTACATTTAAGGACAATCAGGAAACGATTGAGATTTTTATTAATGGTGAAAAAATTAATCATCATAAGCAATACAAAGTTGCCATTCCTGATATGTTTACCTTTGGCCGCTTTTTCCCGGCTATTTTCCGCTCTAAATCAAAGCATTATTTCTTACCAGAATTCATGCGAGACCTACTAGAATGGAAGCTGAAATCAGTTTGATGTAAAAAATAAGACACTCTCCAAGTCATTTGTACATACAATATGGCAGGAAGGAGTGTGTTAACATGATTGAATTATTACCAATAGAAATACAGGGACATACCTTTCTTGGCGTTTCAGTAAAACTTCCCAAAACAACTTTGCTGGTAGTTTCCAGTGATAAAGGATATATTATGTGCGGTGCATTAGACGTTGGTTTACTAAATGATAGATTGGTTGACAGAAAGATTATTGCAGGACGTGCAGTTGGCGTGAAAACAATTGAACAATTACTTGATGCCCCGCTCGAATCCGTTACACATGAGGCAAAAAATTTAGGTATCACAGAAGGTATGATCGGTCGCGATGCCATGTTAAAAATGGTTTAATTGTTGCAGAAAAGCCCAAGCCTAGGAAATTCATATAAAATCATAATTTTTGCGCTACAACCCTCCTTGCTTGCATAAATATAGCTTGTAAGGAGGGATTTATTTTGCGTAAATATCGCACACGGCTCCTACGCAGAGGTCCACTCCCTTTGCGATACGTCTTTTTGCTTACGCTTGTTTTTTTTACTTTTTCAACTGCGATGGGGTTATGGCTTGTCAATGCAGGGCTAAAGCCTACATTAATTAGTTATGCCGAATCGCAAACTCGGAAAATCGCCTCTCTTGTTATCAGTAATGCCATTAATAAGAAAATTGCTAATGAAATGGATATAGAAAATATCATCGAACCTGTTCCTGACCAAGAGGGAATGACGAAACTTAATGCGGAGATTGTCAATCGTGTGAAGGCTGAAACGACCCACCTCATTCAAAAAAACCTAAAGGTAGCTGAAAGTGGAAATTTATCAGAGCTTGAATTATTAACGGATGTAGAATTTGAGAAGACTGATAAAGGTGTTGATGGAATTGTTTATTACGTCCCACTCGGTCAAGCTACGAATAATGCCTTACTAGGAAACCTCGGTCCGAAAATACCGGTTAGGTTTACCGCAATCGGCGATGTTAGGTCTGATGTTAAAACGAGCATTAAAGATTTCGGTATTAACAACGCCTACATCCAAGTTTATGTCGCTTTGACTGTTAATGTCCAAATCATTATTCCATTTGCCACCAATGTCACCACCATATCCGAAGAAGTTCCAGTTGGAATGTTTATTATGAAAGGGAATGTACCGCAATACTATAATAACGGTGGAAGCTCGTCGCCAGCACTGTCATTGCCAGGAAAAAAATAAGAACAGAACAGGACTCCATCATCAAAGGAGTCCTGTGTCTAGCTCCAGGCGCCATCGGCTCGAGGTCACAAGTCAATCCGTCCAGAAGGTAAAAAGCAACCTTCCAGCCGGCTCGCCTTGTGCTTGTCGCCGATAAGCAGGCGCCTTCTGCTTTTCTTTTTATCGCGAACGTTGACGCTCTTGGCGTTCCCAGAGTCGCAAATGGGGGTAGGGGTCGTAGGACCATTCCGTATAACCGTTATCCTTATACATACCATAATGAAGATGAGGAGGGAATTTACCTGATGTTCCAGGCGGTCCATATCCCGAGCTTCCAACACCACCAATGACTGTTCCCGGCTCGACAATTTGGCCGACATTTAAATCCTTCGCAAAGCCGCTTAAATGGGCAAAATAATGATAGTTGTTGTTAATATCACGGATACCGATTCGCCAGCCCCCGTATTTGTTCCAGCCCTTCATTTCAATTATTCCGAAAGAGGTTGCTCGGACAGGAACTCCGTAGCCGGCAAAAATGTCAGTTCCTTCATGAATTCTTCGTCCGCCCCAACCACGAGCATCGCCCCAAGTGCTACGATAGCTATAATTGGCACGCAGCGGCAACGGGAATGAATGGTCGTCTAGAGCAAGACGGTTAAAGTGACGATAAAGCTGTGCTTTGCCGATAATAATTCCGACAGTTTTATCACGATTATAGTATTCCCATAAGCCGATTTTTAAGTTTTCATGATCGATACCATATGACAATAAGTAATTAGCGAAGGCAAACAGAACATCCTCATCATCTAATCGATTTGCCTTACCATCACCGTCACCATCCACGCCGATACCATCAAAATATAATATCGATTGGGGGTTCTCGTCATTGTGATCGGGATTTAATACCCCGGCCCAAACCTCTGGCTTAAAGTAGATGCCAATTGCACCTTCTGCCTTTGGAATATCCTTGCGCGCCAAACGAACATTTCGTTCATACTGATCAATCGCCGCTAGATAATACCATGGAATATTGGTGGCTGCTTCAACTTTTTTATATAATTCCATTCTCTCTGCGTTAAGGTCAGGAGTTGGCTGATTGGCTGCCATAGTAGCACTATCCGGAAAAATTAAACAGGTAATGAGCAAAAGCAATATGAGACTGAGCCGCACTAGAATCCTCCTTTCTCCATAATTCTTTTCTTAATAGTTGACATATCTATTTTGTGAATATGGAGAAAAAATCATTTATATCAATAAATGGTAATCGAGGGAGGGGGAAGCTTGTTCTACTTTTTCCAATGTGATAAAGTGACAATTGAAAGCATCATGAAAGGTGTGAAAACATGCGCAACAAAGGTGAAATCAAACGTAAACCAGAATGGTTAAAAATAAAGCTAAATACCAACGAAAATTATATTGGTTTGAAACAAATGATGAGACAAAAGAGTCTACATACCGTATGTGAAGAAGCGAAATGTCCCAATATTCACGAATGCTGGGCCGAAAGAAGGACGGCAACCTTTATGATACTTGGAGATATTTGCACAAGGGCTTGCCGCTTTTGCGCTGTTAAAACAGGCGTACCTACCGAATTAGACTTGCAAGAACCAGAGCGCGTAGCTGATTCAGTTCAGCTGATGAATTTAAAGCATGTTGTTGTAACGGCTGTGGCACGAGATGATCTTAACGATGGAGGAGCTTGCGTATTTGCGGAAACAATCCGAGCGATTCGCCGCAAGAACCCGTTTACGACGATTGAAGTCCTGCCTTCAGATATGGGAGGAATGAAGGAAAATATCGCAAAAATCATGGAAGCAAAACCAGATATTCTCAATCATAATATCGAAACAGTTCGACGATTAACCCCGAGAGTGCGCTCTAAAGCCACCTACAAAAGGTCATTAGAACTGTTAAAGCAAGCCAAGAAGCTGCAGCCTAGCATTCCAACCAAATCAAGTATTATGATTGGGATTGGAGAAACGGTTGCTGAAATTTATGAGACAATGGACGATTTACGCGCGAATCACGTAGATATTTTAACAATTGGTCAATATCTTCAGCCATCAAAACAGCATTTAGCGGTGGAGAAATATTATACTCCTGCTGAGTTTGCTGAGCTGAAGGAAGTTGCTCTGCAAAAAGGGTTTAGTCACTGTGAAGCAGGTCCATTAGTTCGCTCTTCCTATCATGCGGATGAGCAGGTCAATGCTACTGCAAAGGAATCGCGTTTACTTAGCAAAGATGAGCATACAAACGATGTTAAAGAAGCTTAATATGTAAAAGAGTTCAGCCATTTTTTTACGCTGAACTCTTTTACTGCCTCTTCCATCACCAAATAATGGTTATTCTGTCATTTGCTTACTAGTTGAAGTTCCTTGCGGAGATTCTTTCACTCGGTTGATTAAATTGCTCATTAACGAATTAATATTCTTTGTGTCGGAATCAAGAGTGGCAAAATTTTCAACATCTTGCCTTAGATGTGTATTATCCGTCACATAGATTCTAAACCAGCTTGGCACAGCAGAGGCAGCTGTTCTTTTTACTTGGTCAGCCGTTAAGTTACGATCCTTTGTATCTGTTTTATAGACAACGATCACTTCTCCATCGGTTACGAGGGTCGATACATCATTGACATTTGGGATATCCGTGCTCAACTGACTGATGATTTTGGCGAGCTGTTCACGGTCAATTGCCGCATAATGGTCGCTGGCTGAATTAGTACCCATAACCGGATTTCGCTGATGCCTAACATAGCCAAAATCCTCGCTTTTATCATGTTTCTTTCCTTCATTGTATAATTCAGCGCGTTGATTATTGACATTGATGGTATTTCCATCTTCTTTATATGGATCCTGTGCACCTAAATTCGAATCATTTTTAGCACAGCCGCTAAGTATAAAAATTGTGCAGAAACCAGCAACAATTAGGTTTTTTATCATTCTATCCACCTCCTCATGATTAGAATGACCAAGAAACTGCTAATTTCACTTAGTAATTGATGGGGAATCAGTTATAATTTAAATAAGGCTGTTTTGTAAGGGATAAACATTCCTTTGAAAGAGAGGTGGATATACAATGGTTTGCATTAATAACGTTTGTTATGAAGTAATCGAGGACGAGCGCAACGGTTTTAATGAGGAAGCATTTCGAGCTAGATATAGCGATATTTTAAATAAATACGACTATATTGTGGGGGATTGGGGCTATGGCCAACTGCGTTTGAAAGGATTTTTTGATGATCAAAATCAAAAAGCATCTTTTGATACGAAAATTAGCACATTAACTGAATACCTTTATGAATACTGTAATTTTGGATGTGCGTATTTTGTCATGAAAAAAGTTAAAAAATAACAATAGGTCAGATATACTTAATCTGACCGCGTTATTTTTTGATTCATCAAAATAGTCTAAAGAGTCTCTTGAAGGAAGCTTCTTAATTCAGCAGCCTCTTCTTCAGAAAGCTTGAAGGCGTATTCAAGATAACCTTCTTCATCGAGGTCATCCGGGCCAATAATGGCAAAACGGCTTCCTTGTAGATTAAGCACCAATTGTTTGCCGTAGAAGCGGCTAGATTGGGTAATCGCTAGGTCAAACCTTTGCGTTTCCCCGACAAAGCTGACGAAGCGGGTTTTAGTGTCTTCTTTTTCATCATATAAAAAATAACGATTAGTCATATTGACCTCCTAAGAAAATACAAACAGAATTTTTTCATACATATGCTTATCTTATCAAAATTTTACTAAAAATTAAAAAATATTGATTCCAAACGGACATGAAAGGAAGATGTTCAATGTACTTTGTCGACAGAGATAAAATCGAAATCATTTTAACTTATTTAGAAAAGCAAATCGAATTGTTCGAACAAACCACCGCTTGGACAACAGCAATCGAAAAATCAGCACTAGAAAGAATCCCTCACATCATGATTGAAGCAATTCTTGATGTTGGGAACGATATTATCGATGGCTTTATCATGCGTGACCCTGGCAGTTACGAAGATATCATTGATATTTTAACCGATGAAAAGGTAGTGACTGGCGAAGTTAGCCAAGCTTTGAAAAATGTGATTCCATACCGCAAGATTCTTGTGCAACACTATACAGAAATTAACCATGAGCAGCTTCAAAAAGATTTTACTGAAAATCTTGGGCTGTTAAAAGAATTTGCACCTTTAGTACGCAGCTATTTGCAAAACGAACTTGGGCCTGTATCGGCTTTTAGAAAATAGATTTTGTTAATGCAGAATGAATTATTTTGCAAAGAGTTGATTGGAGTGGAAGGCGCGAAGACTCCTGCGGGAGCAGCGGGACAGGTGAGACCCCGCAGGCGCTAAAGCGCCAAGGAGGCTCACCGCCCGCCCCGCGGAAAGCGAAGCGCCTGTAACGGAAATCAACAGACACGTTTAACACAGCAAAAAATACCCTTCTGATGCTTCCTTTATTGGGAGCATTAGTTGTCTTGGGCGGAGTTGCATACAGAACCTTGGTAATACAGAATACAGCGACAACAAGGAGTGAGAACATTGAGTAAATATCGTGGTTACTTAATCGATTTAGATGGAACAATGTATCGAGGAACTGAACGAATCATCGAGGCAGTTGAGTTTGTAAAAAAACTGCATGAAAACGGGCTACCTTACTTATTTGTAACAAATAACTCATCACGGACACCCGAGCAGGTTGCTGATAAATTAGCTGCATTCGATATTCCGGTCTCGAGTGATCAGGTTTTTACTACCAGCCAAGCAACAGCCAATTATATATACGAGCAAAAACCTACCGCATCAGTATTTGTGATTGGTGAAGAAGGCTTACATGATCAATTGGAGAAGAAGGGTTTCCAGTATGCACAGGAAGATGCTGATTATGTTGTAATCGGAATTGACCGCGACATTAATTATGAAAAGCTTGCTATCGCCTGTTTAGCCGTTCGCAACGGGGCAACGTTTATTTCAACTAATGGCGATATCGCTTTGCCAACGGAGAGAGGCCTCATGCCTGGAAACGGGGCTTTGACGTCGGTCATTTCCGTTTCTACGGAAACGAAGCCAATCTTTATCGGTAAGCCGGAGTCGATAATTATGGAGCAGGCGTTAAAGGTGTTGGGGACAAGCAAGGAAGAGACATTAATGGTCGGTGATAATTACAATACGGATATTATGGCTGGCATGAATGCGGGGCTAGATACATTGCTCGTCCATACAGGCGTGACAACGAAGGAGCACTTAAAAGGTTACACCGCCCAACCAACCTATGTAGTTGATTCGTTGGCAGAATGGGTGGATATATAAGATGAGGTCAGACCTAAGTCTGACCTCTCTTTCAATGCGGTTCGCACTCTTGAGCAAGCCGCTTCCGCTTTTATTGTCTAGCTCCAGCGGCTAGGAGCTCGGGTCATAAGCCAAATCACTCCAGAGACTATCGTCTCCTACGTGATTCGTCTTATGCCTTTCGCTCCTGAGCGAGCCGCTTCCGCTTTTCGATTTAGTCAACATTAGCTGCTCTATGGGCTAGTCTGCTTGAGGCAGCTGCGGCAATGGCTCCGACAAGGTCGTCTAAAAATGTGTGACATTCTCCTGTAGATTTATCATTAAGCTTTTGTAAAATCCCAGGCTTTTGCTTATCAATATAGCCATAATTGGTAAAACCAATTGACCCGTAAACATTTACAATCGAAAATGCAAGAATTTCATCGACACCATACAGACCTTCATCTGTTTCAATCAACTGTTGTAGCGGACTGTCTAACAGCTTCTTTTCTGCTAATACATCGAGCTGAATTCCAGTTAAAATGGCATTTTGAACCTCGCGCTTGGCAAGTACTCTTTCGACATTATGAATGCAATCTTGCATGTCTAAATTTGGGTGGTATTTTTCTTGGAGGTAATAGACTAATTTTGCAATATCTTCTATCTCTACTCCTCTTTCATTTAACATTTTGAGAGCAGTTTTGTCTGACATTTTTACGATTTTGTTTTCTTCCTCCATATGCTCACCTTTTCTTTTTATTATTCTCTAATATATATACGCATTTTATAAAAATATGCTCCTATAATACATGCCCCGTGTATCATTTCCTTTAGAAAATAGCTTATACATTAATAATAAGTTACAAACAAGTTTTTGGCAAAAAATTCATATAAGTATAGGAAGGAAAGCCCATGATAAGGGGGATGTATACAATGATTCAAGAGTGGCTTGACCAACATTATGGCATTAAGGCTGAGGAAGAAATTTCGATTGGCAGATACTCAGGTTGTAAGCGGGGAGATCAACTTTATTTTCTTATCCATCCAATAAAGCTGGAGCAAGAGGCAATTAATGAGTTAAGTGCCATTTCGGCACATTTAGTTCAGGCAGGCGATCGGGCTGTGCCGGTTTTTTATCGTGCTAAAAATGGTGAAATATTAAGCCGTTGGAAGGATGAAAATGCCTGTGTATTAGCATTGAATCAAGGGATGAAGCGAAAAGCAATGGCTCAGTTAGGACGGAAATTGGCAAAATTTCATCAGCGTGGTCGCACCTTAACGGTTCCAATCAATAAGTTGAACAGATTAGGGCAGTGGAAGGAAATTTGGGTAAAACGCTTAGAACAGATGGAAAAGGTCTGGCTTACTAAAATTAATCAGTTACCAGAAAATGAATTTGAGCGTATGTTCTTAGAATCGTTTCCGTATTATTTAGGTTTAACGGAAAATGCGATTCAATATTTAGTGGATACAGAGCTTGATGTTACTCCAACAAATATTGATCATGGCACAGTTACTCATGAGCGATTTTCAGAAATGACATGGGGAGGGGAGCGCTTGTTTAAAAATCCATTTGAGTGGATTCTCGATCACGGAGCGCGAGATATAGCGGAATGGACAAGGCAGCGCTATTTCCATAACAGCCAAACTTATCAGCCTGATTTACGGCAATTTTTTTCAGATTATCAATCGATGACGCAGCTTTCACCGTTCTCATGGCGATTATTATATGCGCGATTAGTGTTTCCGCTCCATTATTTTGATTGTGTCGAGGAGTATTATGTTTCTAGTTCTGAGCAAACTAAGCATACGCTGGAGGATCGACTGCAAAAAATAATCAATCATTCCAGCGAGTATGAAAAATTTTTGGCAAGTTTTTATGGTCTTTTGGAGGTTCCATTACGAACCATGAAAATACCGGAAATTGGTTGGCTCAAAGGAGTTTAATGAGGAAATTTTCTGCTTATTACTTTGATGGAAGTCTTTTCTTGTAGTATATTAAAATAGTAATAGTAACATACAGGAAAAGGGGTAGACGATGAAACCTTATATTTTTATTACAAGAAAGCTCCCTGAACATATTATTTCAAAACTACAAGATCATTATACGATTGGAATGTGGGATAAAGAAGATATTCCTGTACCACGGACAGTTTTACTAGAAGAAGCCAAAAAAGCAGAGGCTCTGCTTACGATGCTTTCTGACCCGATTGATCAAGAAGTTATCGATGCTGGTGAAAACCTAAAGGTGATTGCTAATCTTGCCGTAGGCTTTGATAATATTGATCTTGCCTCAGCAACAGCGCGGGGGATTGCTGTTTGTAATACGCCAGAAGTGTTGACGGATACAACAGCTGATTTAACGTTCGGTTTATTAATGGCAACAGCAAGACGATTAATTGAGGCTGCTGAATATGTAAAAGAAGGAAAATGGCAAAGCTGGAGTCCACTTCTACTTGCCGGTCATGATATTCACCATAAGACAATTGGGATTGTCGGAATGGGTAAAATTGGTGAGACTGTTGCAAAACGTGCCACCGGCTTTGACATGGAGATTTTGTACCATAATCGCTCACGGAAGCCAGAGGTTGAACAAGCGCTTGGGGCAAAGTATGCCTCGTTCGATGAACTTGTGAAACGGTCTGATTTTATCGTCTGCTTAACACCATTGACAAACGAAACACGCAATTTGTTTACTGCTGATGTGTTCGCTAGCATGAAACGTTCGGCCATTTTTATTAATGCATCTCGGGGACCCGTTGTTGACGAGGAAGCTTTAATAGCTGCGCTTGAAAATGGTATTATTGCAGGAGCAGGCTTAGACGTATTTACTGTTGAGCCAATTTCTGCCGATCATCCGTTGTTAACATTACCAAATGTAGTGGCACTTCCACATATCGGTAGCTCAAGTGTTGAAACAAGAGAAACGATGATGGAATTATGCTTAGAGAACATTCATGCGGTATTAACAGGTCACACGCCAAAGACATTAGTCAACAAAGATTGGAACTTACAATTAGCACATTAAGTTGGATAAAACCTGTGAATCAACCCTCACAGGTTTTTTTTACATAATGAATTTTTGCATGATTCACAATATATTTTCAATGAAAGCGGTTTATTGGAAAAAGAGCCAAAAAACTATTGTAAAATCTGAAAACTAGAAATATAATGTCTTTTATATGAATACAATTGTTCGTTTAGAAAGAACAAGCGGGCGGGGGGTACTGAAGGAATGAAAGCAATTTCAATTGGCATGTTAGGTCTAGGTACAGTTGGTTCTGGTGTCGTAACGATTATTGAGAACCATCAGGATAAATTAATGCATCAAGTTGGCTGTCCTGTTAAAATAAAGAAAATCCTCGTAAACAATTTAAATAAACCTAGAGCGGTTGAAATTTCACCAGAGCTTTTAACAACAAATCCCAATGACATTTTAAATGATCCGGATATCGATGTTGTGATTGAAGTAATGGGGGGAGTAGAGCATACACGAGATCATTTATTGAAAGCACTGCAACAGAAAAAGCATGTTGTAACTGCGAATAAGGATTTAATGGCTGTTTATGGTACAGAGTTACATACTGTTGCGGCTGAAAATGGCTGCGATTTATTTTATGAAGCATCTGTAGCCGGTGGTATTCCCATTCTTCGTAGTTTAGTAGATGGTTTAGCATCTGACCGGATTATGAAAATGATGGGTATTGTCAATGGCACAACAAATTTTATTTTAACGAAAATGTCTAAGCAGGGTGCTGCCTATGGAGAAGTACTGAAAGAAGCGCAGGAGCTTGGTTTTGCCGAAGCTGATCCGACTTCTGATGTAGAAGGTTTGGATGCAGCCAGAAAAATGACGATCCTGGCAACATTAGGCTTTTCAATGAAGGTTGACCTTGATGATGTTAAGGTTCAAGGTATTACCCAAATTACGGAAGATGATTTAAAATATGCCAAGCAGTTAGGTTATACAATGAAACTTCTTGGTATTGCTAGCCGTGATGACGAGGATAAGGTAGAAGTAAGCGTACAGCCAACTTTATTGCCAGAAAATCATCCACTGGCATCCGTTAATGATGAATATAATGCAGTTTATGTGTTTGGCGAAGCTGTAGGAGAGACCATGTTTTACGGCCCAGGAGCTGGAAGTCTGCCAACGGCAACATCAGTAGTGTCTGACCTGGTTGGAGTAATCAAAAACATGCGCCTAGGGGTTAATGGACGCAGTGCAGTTACACCGCAATACCCTAAGAAGTTGAAAAGTGCCGATGAAATTTTCTCGAAATATTTCTTACGCCTTCATGTTTATGATGAAGTCGGCACATTCGCGGATATTACTGGCATTTTCTCAAAACATAAGGTAAGCTTTGAAAAAATCCTTCAGATGCCACTTAAACGCAAGGAAATAGCTGAAATTGTGCTCGTAACGCATCACGCGAGCTTAAAGGACTATGAAGAGATTTTGAATGAATTAAAGGATTTACAAGCAATTAAAGAAATTAAATGTTCATATCGTGTGGAAAGAGGCGAAAGAGGATGAGATGGAAAGGTCTTATTGAAGAGTACAAGGAATATTTACCAGTAACGGAGAACACTCCAGCACTAACATTAAATGAGGGGAATACACCGCTTATTAAATTGGAGAAGATTTCCGAAGAATTGGGTATTAATCTTTATGTGAAAACAGAAGGTGCCAATCCTACTGGCTCGTTCAAGGACCGTGGTATGGTGTTTGCCGTAGCGAAAGCAAAGGAAGACGGAGCAGACACTGTTATTTGTGCATCAACAGGAAACACATCTGCAGCGGCAGCAGCCTATGCAACTAGAGCAGGAATGAAATGTATCGTTGTCATTCCAGAAGGAAAAATTGCCCTTGGTAAGCTAGCTCAAGCCGTTATGTATGGTGCAGATATTGTTTCAATCGAAGGAAACTTTGACCAAGCGCTCGCTATGGTTCGCAAAATCAGTGAAACAGAACCGGTTGCCCTTGTGAACTCAGTCAATCCATATCGTTTAGAAGGCCAAAAAACAGGCGCATTTGAAATTTGTGACCAACTTGGTCAAGCTCCTGATATTTTAGCAATTCCAGTTGGAAATGCAGGAAATATCAGTGCGTACTGGAAAGGCTTCAAAGAATATCATGAGAAAAAAGACCATAACCTACCAAAAATGTTCGGTTTTGAAGCTGCTGGTGCTGCTGCAATCGTCCATAACCGCGTCTTTGAAAATCCAGAAACAATTGCAACGGCAATCCGTATCGGAAACCCTGCAAGCTGGGATTTAGCAGTAAACGCGGCGAAAGAATCCAATGGTCTGATCGATGAAGTAACAGACGAAGAAATTTTAGCAGCCTATCGTGCGATTGCCTCTAAAGAAGGGGTATTTGCTGAACCAGGTTCAGCAGCATCAATCGCAGGTGTTTATAAAAAAGTCCAAAGTGGCGAAATTCCAAAAGGTTCAACTGTTGTGGCAATCCTGACTGGAAACGGCTTAAAAGATCCTGACACAGCGATTTCTGCTAGCCCAATCAAGCCAGTAGCACTTCCAAACGACGAGAAAGCAGTTGCGGAGTATATTAAGGGAGTTGTCCATCAATGAGTGAGGATGGCATGTTTTTGATCAAAGTCCCGGGCAGTTCGGCCAACCTTGGCCCGGGGTTTGATTCAATTGGTTTAGCTGTTTCAGTTTATTTAACAATAACAGCTGAAAGAAGCGATACATGGGAGGTCATCCCGGAAAGCAAGGAACTTGAATGCTTCCCGTCTGATGATACAAATTTTATTTGTAAAATAGCCATTGATACAGCAGCTAAATTTGGTAAAATCATGCCACCATGCCGTTTGCGCGTAGCTAGTGACATTCCGTTAGCAAGAGGCCTTGGTTCAAGTGCTTCCGCGATTGTCGCCGGAATCGAGTTAGCCGATTGTATTTGTGAACTCAATCTGTCCCGTGATCAAAAGCTAATGATTGCATCAGAAATCGAAGGCCATCCTGATAATGTTGGTCCATCCATATTCGGTGGGTTATTTATTGGCTATCAAACTGATACTGAAGTTCATAAAGCGGTATTCGCTGACTTAAACTGTGACTTGGTTGTCGTTGTTCCAAGAGTAGAACTCTTAACGAAGGCATCCCGCAATGTATTGCCGGAACAGGTTGCTTTTGCTGAAGCCGTGAAAGCAGGTGCTGTTGGTAATTTACTCGTTGCAGCACTTTTAAGTGGGAATTTTGAGTTAGCAGGTAAAATGATGAAGGCTGATCGCTACCATCAACCCTATCGCCGTAGTCTAGTTCCGCATATGGCAGTAGTCGAAGAACTTGCCGAAAAAAGTGGTGCCTTTGGAGCAGCTCTAAGTGGCGCAGGTCCATCAATCCTATGCTTTGCTCCAGCAGGTCAAGGTGCAGCTCTAGTTCAGGAATTAAACGCGGCACTACCTGATATGGACATAATCGAATTGCAAATCGATAGCTGTGGCAGTACGACAAGCCTTGTTGAAATTTGTGAAAAATAATAAAGCTTATCTGCAAAATAAAAGGCCGAATTCTCTCTGATAATGAGCGAATTCGGCCTTGGTTTTTTATAGTGTCTAGCTTCCGATTTTCTAATTAAAAAACCTGTTCTACTTCAACAACGCCTGGAACTTCTTCTAGTAGTGCGCGTTCAATTCCAGCTTTTAAAGTGATTGTTGAGCTTGGGCAGCTGCCGCAAGCGCCAAGAAGACGTAATTTTACAACGCCATCTTCCACGTCAACTAATTCACAGTCACCGCCATCGCGTAAAAGAAATGGACGTAATTTATCTAATACTTCTTGTACTTGTGTTAACATAGATTGGTCTGACATTTAATCTACTCCTTTCTTATTACTTTATTATAATCACAACAAACATAAAAATCTATTCTGGAATCCTTAAATCTAACATAAAAAGGTGAATAATATTAGAATATTATTAGCGATATAAATGTCGATGACAAAGGGGTTGAAAAGAATGGAAAAAGAAATATTGGAAATTGCCGTCTATGGAGCTGAACAAACCTGCTCTAGCTGCGTCGGTTTGCCTTCCTCAAAGGATACAGTCGAATGGCTCGAAGCTGCCATTACAAGAAAATACCCTAAGCAGCCTTTTCTAGTAGTTTATATTGATATTTTTAGTCCGCCTGCTGATCCAGCGAAGCAAGCTTTCGCGCAAAAGGTAATCGACGAGGATTTGTTTTATCCAGTTGTTGTCATCGAAGGGCAAATCGTCGGCGAAGGTAATCCCCGCTTGAAGGCGATATATGAAGTAATGGAGCAGTTTGGGTACCGTGAGGGGTGAATCTGATTGTAGGGTTGATTGACGTTTCATTATCGTTACCTCTAGAGTCTAAAATTTCGATTAGGGGTAACGTTAAGGAGCTATTCGTACCCCCTACAAGACGAAAATGAGGTATAGAGGTAACGGATAGATGCTTTTCGTTACCTCTAGGATCAAAAATTCTAAGTTAGGGGTAATGATTATAAGCAAACCAACTCCAACTCAACAAAAAAGCCACACAGAAGGTAAATCCCTCCATGCGGCTCTTCGCGAACTAAACCAAAATCATCCATTATGATATTTATAAACCCATAAAATACCAGATTTCAATAATCTAGCAACACGACCTGTTATCGGGCGATCTACAAGCATTCCGAATCCATGTTTTTTGCCTAATGAACCTAGTACACCCTTTAGCTTAATTGCTGGGAAGTCAGCCGGTGGTTCTTCACCGTTCCATCGTTTTGCTAAAACTTGAACAATCTGTTCAGCTTGGCCCTCTGCTAACTGAGCACTTGGTGCGTGCGGTAGGCTGGCACAGTCCCCAAGCACATATACATTTTCATTACCTGGAATATTGTGCTGTGGTGTTAACACAACTCGACCTTGGTTGTCTTTTTCAACATTTAAGTCGCGTACGACCTTTGCAGGTTGAATTCCAGCTGTCCAAACAATTGCATCAAAAGTCGTTGGGACATCATGGTTATATAATACATTTTCTTCTACTCTAGTAATATTGGCATTATTAATGATATCGACGCCATTTGTATCAAACCAGTTTTCCACATACGTACTTAGTTTTTCCGGGAATGACGATAGAATATAGTTCCCGCGATCAAACAGCTTAATTTTTAAATCCTTACGACTTTCATTCAATTCGCTTGCCAATTCTACACCGCTTAATCCTGCTCCAACAATCCCAACAACTGAACCAGGTGGTAGATTGTTTAGTGCTTGATAGGTGTTACGGGCGCTCTCAATCGATTGAATGCTATAAGTAAATTGATTAGCTCCAGGAACATTATGGTATTTATCCTCGCAACCGAGTCCAATAATTAAATCATCAAATGAGAGTAAATCTTGATTTTCAAAGGAGATTTTCTTTTCTTCCAGGTCAATGGAAGCGATTTCTCCGTAAACGAGTTTTAATCTTGGGTGGGATGGAAAAGGTACACGTACATGCTGGTCGGAAATAGTACCCGCTGCTAATGCATAAAATTCTGTTTTTAAACAATGATACGGATTTCTGTCAACTAATGTAATCGTCACATCTTCCGGTAAGTTGTTCGGTAAAAAGCGCTGGAGGATTCTCATTCCACCATAGCCTCCGCCAAGTATAACTAGATTTTTCATTCAATATTTCCCCTTTTCCCCATTTTTCTGCAGCTATCCTTGAACTGCTTTCTCTCTATCTATCTCTAATTTAAGCATTGGCAATATCTTATGTTCATTCATGGCATGTATGTAAGGCCGTAAAATCATAACATTAAAGCCTGGCCGGTTTCACTAAAGACTTAATATTACAGGAAAAATAGTAAATTTCGACATTTGTAAACACTTAACAGTATAACTAAGTTGTCACAAAATCTCAACATTTTCAGGGCGAAATCCTTACAAATCTTTCGACTTTCCCAATTGACGATATTAGTGAAGTAAAGTAGGATATCAGTTAGTAGAGAGAGGTGAGGGATATGATTAAGCCATTGATCGAGTTTTGCATCGGCAACTTAGTGAATGGATCCCAAAAAGTTTTCGAAGAACTTAAAAGAGACCCGAATCTAGATGTCATTGAATACGGGTGTATGAGTTACTGCGGTATTTGTGAATCAACACTATTCGCGGTAGTAAACGGCGAAATCGTAAAAGGGTCTACAGCTGAAGAGTTGACTAATAATATATATCAATACTTAGATGACAACCCAATGTTTTAATATTTTCGGTAAAATCAGAATCGGATTAGTTGAGCTGAATATTGTTAGTTGTATATACTAATAAAAACGAAATCCGATGAGAGGTGGGAGAAGGATGCAACAAATTATCACCATTACTGAAGCTGCTGCATTGCAAATTAAACATATGGCAGAGCAAAATGATGAAGTTGGTGCTTTTCTACGAGTGGCAGTTAAGGGTGGAGGCTGTAGTGGGTTATCCTATGGCATGGGCTTTGACCATGAAGTGGCTGAGGGTGATCTTAAGGATGAACAGCATGATATTAAAATTTTAATCGACTCAGAAAGCCAACCGATTTTAAATGGTACTGTCATTGACTATAAAGAATCCATGATGGGCGGCGGGTTTACCATTGACAATCCAAACGCCATCGCATCTTGCGGCTGTGGTTCATCATTCCGCACAGCAACTGAAACAGGTACACCTGAAGAATGCTAAATAAAGCATGATGAATAAACAACTCATCAATAAATATGTACAAAAAAACGCAAGGATTAGCGTGAATCCATGCGTTTTTTTATTTCAAATTGAATACTTATTTATTAAATAAAGAAGAACTATGCATTGGTTGTATTTTCGCTTTTGGATCGATGTAGGTTTTGGCGATATTTACGGCGATTGGCGCTTCCCCAAAGCCACAGGCAATCAGTTTAATTTTTCCATCATAAGTACAAATATCCCCGGCCGCATAAATACCTTCAATATTTGTTTCCATTCTTGAATTAACAACAATGGAATTTTTATCTATCTCTAAGCCCCATTCCTTAATGGGACCAAGTGAAGACACGAAACCGTAGTTGACGATGACGGCATCAACCTCGATGGTTTCGAGTGATTCGTCATTCACATTTTTAATCACTACTTGCTTAATTCCGGATTTGTCACCAATTAAATCGGCAGGAACATATGGAGTTTTGATATCAGCTTTTGAATTTTGTAGATTTTCAACACTGTGCTCATGTGCTCTGAACTTATCGCGACGATGCACGATTGTTACTTGCGCTGCAATAGGCTCTAACATTAACGTCCAATCAACAGCAGAGTCGCCGCCACCAAAGACAACTACTTTTTTACCAGCAAACTGGTTTAGGTCATCGATAAAATAATGAAGGTTCTTTGATTCATATTGAACGGCACTTTCAAGCTCCAAACGGCGCGGTTGAAACGCACCATTACCAGCTGTAATGATAACGGTTTTTGTATAATGAATTTCTTTATTGGTAGTTAATTTAAAAATACCGTGTTCCTGTTTTTCAACCTTTTCAACTGCCTGTTCTAAGGCAATGGTTGGGTTGAACTTGGCCATTTGTTCTTTGAGGTTATTCACTAATTCTTGTGCACGTACTTTTGGGAATCCTGCAACATCATATATGTATTTTTCAGGATAAAGTGCCGCTAATTGACCGCCTAGCTGTGGTAAGCTTTCAATAATTTTTACACTTGCCTGTCTCATACCACCATAGAACGCGGTAAACAATCCGATTGGCCCCCCGCCAATGATCGTAATATCATATATTTGCTGATCTTCCTTCACTCGATAACCCCCAGACTAATTTGAAAAATAATTATCTATAATACCCCATAATAGCGTAATTACTTGAAAAAACCATGATTATTAATCGTTGTTTTTAGACAAAAAAAATAGGAGAATGAACAAATCATTTTTCACACTTGAAAATGAAATGTAAATAGAATATTATTATCTAGAACATATGTTAATTTTTTGTGACATTTTTTTAACGTTTTTTTGTCTAAACAAGTGAAGTACATCACAAACTTTGCTAGCATATAGAAATAGAAAAGGACTACAGCCGAATCGACATTCAGTTGTAGACAAGAAAAAATGGAAAAGGTGGATGGATTACTTTGAGTAAGGCGAAGGTAGTAGTATTAGGGGCAGGCTACGGTGGCTTAATGACAGTAACAAGATTACAGAAAATCCTTGGGGTAAACGAAGCGGATATTACGTTAGTAAACAAGCATGATTATCACTACGAGACAACATGGCTTCATGAGGCAAGTGCAGGTACACTACACCATGATCGCGTTCGTTATCCAATTAACAATGTAATCGATCGCAGCAAAGTCGAATTTGTTCAAGATACTGCTGTTGAAATCAAAACTGAAGAAAAGAAAGTGATCTTGGAAAACGGTGAACTGGCTTATGATTATTTAGTTGTTGCGCTTGGCGGTGAATCAGAAACTTTTGGCATCAAAGGCTTAAAGGAATTTGCTTTTTCAATTGTAAACGTCAATGCAGCAAGACAAATTCGCGAGCACATCGAGCTTCAATTTGCAACATATAGCTCTGAAGAGGAAAAGAAAGATGACCGCTTAACTATTGTTGTCGGCGGCGCCGGCTTCACTGGAATTGAATTCCTTGGGGAAATGGGAAATCGTATTCCTGAACTATGCCGTGAATACGATGTTGATCAATCAAAGGTTAAATTAATATGTGTCGAAGCGGCACCAATGGTATTACCAGGTTTTGATCCTGAACTTGTTAGTTATGCAGTGGCTGCATTAGAGAAAAAAGGTGTGGAATTCCGCATCGGTACAGCGATTAAAGAATGTACACCAGAAGGAATCGTTGTGGCTAAAGGCGAGGATGAAACGGAAGAAATTAAAGCTGGCACTGTTGTATGGGCAGCTGGTGTAAGAGGTAACTCTATCATTGAAAAATCAGGAATTGAATCTATGCGTGGACGGGTTAAGGTTCAACTTGATCTAAGAGCTCCTGGAAGTGACGACTTGTTTGTAATTGGTGATTGCTCATTGATGATTAATGAAGAAATTAATCGTCCATATCCACCAACTGCTCAAATTGCGATGCAACAAGGTGAATGCTGCGCAAAAAATATTGCAGCTTTAATTAGAGGCAAGCATGAACTTGAAACTTTCAAACCCGATATCAAAGGTTCAGTTTGCTCATTAGGTCATGACGATGCGATTGGTCTAGTTTTCGGTAAAAAATTAGTAGGCTCTAAGGCATCTTTCATGAAGAAAATGGTTGACAATCGCGCGTTATTGTTAATCGGTGGCGCATCACTTGTCATGAAAAAAGGAAAATTTAACATTTTATAATAAAATAATAGAGACAACCCAATTCGTCGTGTTAGGCTGAGTTGGGTTGTTTTTTATATTAGGTTAGCTACACCTTCGCTACCTCGTATTAACAGAATTATTGAAAAAAGAGTCGAAAATTAGCTGTGAAAACGGTCGAATGGATTGACTACCTCTGTTAAGTTGAGTACACTTTTAAATGAAGTGTTAGGGGGAGGGAGCTTGATGGAACTTACCATCGTTACGCTTATTATTTCAATGCTTTTATTTTTCGTGTTGTTTTTCGGCATCGGTTTCTTACTAAACATGTTGCTAAGAATGACATGGATTATGGCGGTAGTATATCCATTTATTGCTATTTTCATAGTAGATAAGGTTCGGTTTATTGAATACTTCCAAAATAGTAAGGAAGCATTTTCTGAGCTAGGTGGATTAATGAGCGGATTGGCGCCAGCAGATATGCTGATTTTAGTAAGCGGTTTAGCTGGAGCTATTTTAGCAGGGGTCACTATGAAACTTTTACGCAAAAAAGGTTATGCAATGTTTTAAATGGTTCAAAATGTTGTTAGCAGAATATAGAAATGTTCCCACAGTGTTCTCACTGTGGTTTTTTCGTTTATTTTGCTATTTTTAATTAAGAAATATAGTGTTGGAGCAATAATTCTTGTTAACAGTGTAAATATATTTTACTTTTCTTTGCATATTTCCGAATCTGTTGGGAACAAATAGATTTGGGAGGTTTGAATAGCTTTATGACCAAAAAACTAAAAAAATGGGCGAGACGGTTTGTGATGTCTTGTTTATTTTTTGCAGCATTAATGACAACATACCAGGCGATTTCTGGTGTGGAAGTAGGAAAGATTCTTACGCAAATAGCAGCAACAATAGGACAATACGTTGAAACCAAAACTCAGGCGGCTGGTCCGCCATCCCTAGAAGAAGCTGTAGACTGGTCAAAATATCCGAAAAAAACCGTCGTTGCAACCGGGTATACAGCAGGCTATGAATCAACAGGGAAAAATCCTGGACATCCTGAGTTTGGAATCACCTATTCCGGTGTGAAAGTGAAGCGTGATTTATTTTCAACCGTTGCTGCAGATTTAAACGTTTTTCCTATTGGCACCATTCTTTTTATACCTGACTATGGCTATGGCGTTGTCGCAGATAAAGGTGGCGCAATAGAGGGAAATGAAGTTGATTTATACTTTGACACGGTTGATGAAGTTTACAACGAATGGGGTAAACGAACGATCGATGTATATATTGTTGAGATGGGGGCGGGCACGTTAACAGAAACTAAGCTGAATGAGTTAAATGAAGATGAAGCCATGCAGGTGTTTCGTCAACAATTCTCTCCTGAGCAAAAATAATTCTGCAATGGGTCATCCGAAGTTTAGATATATACCTTATTGAAAAAACAGGACGGATTCCACGAACGAATCCGTCCTGTCAAAATGCTACAACAGAAAATAAAAAAGTAAGGTTAAGGCAATTCCGGTTAACCCTCCAAAAAAGACCTCGATGGGCTTGTGCCCTAATAATTCCTTTAGTTCCTTCCGTTTTTCCTTTTCTGGTTTTTCAGTCCAATGCTTAGCTTCTTTTACAATTTTATTAAAATCTGCAACAAGCTGATTCAGGACAATCGCCTGCTCACCGGCTTGCCTTCGAACACCAGTTGCATCAAACATGGTGATGATGGCAAACAAAGCTGACACGGCAAAAATCGGTGAATCTAAGCCAGCCTCAAGAGCGACACCAGTTGAAAGAGCTGTTACAGCGGCTGAGTGAGAGCTTGGCATGCCGCCAGTACTTGTTAATAATGACCAATTAATTTGTTTCGTAGCTAGAAACTGAATTGGAACCTTAACAAATTGAGCAAAAAAGATTGCTGCGATTGCTGACCAAAACGGAAAATTTGTGAGCATATCCATAAGGGACTCCCCCTTTTTAATTTCCGAGCGTGTGCCAAAGCAATAAAAGATCATCCAATATTGCAACACTATCTATACCTTATTATCCTTCAAATTTGCATTTTATGCCATTTTAAACGTACTATTAATTTGAGAAAAAATGGTAATATTTTGATTATCTTTAATGGGTGTGTTAAAGTGGCAAGTTGTTTTTTTCGCAAAGTTGATTGGAGTGGAAGGCGCGAAGACTCCTGCGGGAGCAGCGGGACAGGTGAGACCCCACAGGCGCTATTGCGCCGAGGAGGCTCACCGCCCGCCCCTAAGGTGCGCGAAGCGCCTGGAACGGAAATCAACGGACATGTTTAATACTGCCTAATCGAAGAAAAACCAATTCTTTCCCATTCATCTTGATATTTCGATATAATATTTATGTTAACTATTGGAGGTGGCAAATATGTTTCAAATAAAAACGAAATGGGATTTATCAGTAAGTCATCAAGGATTAATAATCGGTGTATATGATCGGCCGGCAAAACTAGAAGGATTTTTAGCAGAAGTAGATCACGCCTTTGATGGCCATCTAACTGAACTATTTAAAAATAATGATATATCGGGAAAGCGTAAAGAAGTCACGGTTATACATACGTTAGGAAAGTTTCATATTAAGAAACTAATTTTTGTTGGTTTAGGAAAGGAAAAAAATAGCGGTTTTGATTCAATTAAAGAAACGCTTGGGTCTGTCTTTAAACAGCTCCAAAAACAGAAATTTACTGAGGTTGCTGTTGCCTTGGATTCTTTCGTTAGGGGGGAATTATCCGTACTAGATTTGGCTTACGCCCTTGGTGAAGCTTATAATCTTGCTACATACCAATTTGAAGGCTATAAACAAAAGTCGAATGAGTCGGAAAAACACATTAAGGAAATGACGATTTATTCAGAATTAACAGAGCCTGAGGAAATTTATGCAGCGTTAATGGTCGGTTCCATTTATGGGCAGGCAACTAATTCAGCGCGAACTTTGGTTAATTTACCGGGAAATATGCTGACCGCAACTGACTTGGCCAACTATGCAGCAGAGCTCGCGAAAAAATACAATTTTGAATTAGAAATCCTTGAAAAAGAAGATATGGAGAAGCTCGGTATGGGGGCTTTACTAGCTGTTAATCAAGGCTCAGAACAACCTCCAAAAATGATTGTGCTTAAGTACGATGGTAAGGACGAATGGACAGATGTAATTGGTCTGGTTGGCAAAGGGATTACCTTCGATACTGGTGGATATTCCCTAAAAACGAAGGATGGAATTGTTGGTATGAAAACTGATATGGCCGGTGCTGCTGCTGTATTAGGCGCAATGGAAATTATCGGAGAATTACGCCCGGAACAAAATGTTGTTGCGGTGATACCGTCGACTGATAACATGATTAACGGTGGCGCACTGAAACCAGATGATGTTATTACGTCGATGAGTGGGAAAACGATTGAGGTGTTGAACACCGATGCGGAAGGTCGCCTTGTCTTGGCTGATGCCGTCACTTACGCGAAACATCATGGAGCTCATTACATTATTGATGTGGCGACGTTGACCGGAGGTGTTATCGTTGCACTCGGTGAGGAAACGACAGGTGCTTTGACCAACCACGAGGGCTTGTATGAACAAGTAATCGAAGCGGCACTCGAAGCAGGAGAACAAATGTGGAGACTTCCGATTTTTCCAAAAGACAAAGAACGTGTCCGCTCTAGCAAAATAGCTGATTTGAATAACTCGCCTGGTCGGGAGGGGCATGCGATTATGGGCGGGGCATTTGTTGGTGAATTTGCAGAAGACACACCATGGGTTCATTTAGATATCGCAGGCACCTCAGTCACTAAGCGCGATTATGATCTTGGTCCAGCGGGAGCGACTGGTGTCATGACGAGGACTTTGGCGCTGTTAGTCGAAACATTCGAGCCGATAAAATAAGGAGGACGATAGTGGACGTTCGCCCACTCCGTCTGCCCCCTTTTTGCATATGAAGTAGTGTAGGACTTTGTCATGTATAAATAAAAAGGAGGTAGGCAAAATGAGTAATTTGCGTCGTCCGCGTCCCCATGGTTATGGTCATGGCTTTGGTCATGGATATGGTCATGGATATGGCTTCGGTCATGGTTATGGTTATGGGAGAAGACCATTTGGCTATGGATATGGATTTGGTGGGCCGCTTGTCGGAGGAGTCCTAGGAGGGCTGCTTGGCAGTGCGTTATTATATCCGCGTCCATACTACCCATATTCACCGTATCCGTCCCCATATTCGTATCCATATTATTAATATAAATAAGGAGGCTGGCTCGACAGGGAAGTGTTTGTTCCCTGTGAGTCAGCTTTTTTGTTCAAATTTTCTTCCTTGTTTTTTTAAAATAAATCAATGAAAATATAGATACATAGATTACTTTACTAATCAAAAAGACCTTTATTGGTATCTGCAGCTCGTTCGTCCGGAGCAGTTGATGGGAGGAATTGCGATGGATTTAGATTTAATTGTTGAAGTCACAGAGAATTACGGGTACTTAGGTCTTTTTTTATGGCTATGGCTAGGGGTGTTTGGGATTCCGATTCCAAATGAGGTGATCGCCATGACGATTGGCTATTTATCCTTTGAGGACATACTTCATCCCGCTGTTTCATTTATCGTTACGTATTGTGGGATTATTTCCGCATTAACAACCTGCTACTGCATTGGTCGTTATGTAGGTAGGCCGCTACTGCATTTTTTTGAAAAAAGTAAGCGGTTATCACGGAAAATTGATCGTTCGTTTAAACTGATTGATCGGTACCACTCTTTTTCACTTTCGTTAAGCTATTTCTTGCCGGGCTTTCGTAGCTTTGTGCCCTTTCTTTACGGAGTCAGTAAGTACTCATTTAAGTCATTTATTATTTTTTCATACGGCGGAGCACTAACATGGCTTACAATTGCCTTTTCGATTGGCTATTGGTTTAATGATAAAATGGACGTGGTTCTTCTGTATGGTAATGAAATTTTATTTGGTTTGGCTACGGTTGTTGTCATCGCCTTCATTTTAAGATTTTTACGAAGAAATCATTTGAAAAAAATCAGGACGATACGGGGGCGCTAATCTCTGAAAATATCTTACCTTAGAATATGAGGATAAGGAGAATACACGAATGGATTTCAGTAAAACGCTAATGGGTGCACTTGGAATAGAAATAAAAAAGGTAGAAAACGGAATGGTTACGGCAACGATGCCTGTTGATGAACGAACAAGGCAGCCAATGGGATTTCTTCATGGTGGAGCCTCAGTGGCATTGGCAGAGACTGTTGCTAGTTTAGGGGCCTATTTTCTTGTTGATCAAGAAACAGAGGCTGTCGTCGGTTTGGAAATCAATGCAAATCACATTAAAGGTAAACAAGAGGGCGTCGTGACAGCGCTCGGGACATTGCTACACCGTGGTAAGTCGACGATGGTTTGGGATGCGAAAATTACGGATGAAGCTGGTGCGTTGATTTGTGTTTCACGCTGTACAGTTGCGATTATAAAACTGAAAAAATAATCAAAAATGTCTTCAGAATGCATTTCTGGAGGCATTATTTTTTTGCAGAGATGCCTTTGTAAGATTTGAATAAAAATTTAAAAAATTATCGAAGTTCATGTTATAATAAAAATAACTATTTTGAATTCAGTGATGCCAATGAAAGCAGGTGAATTAATGAGGGAGAAACATCAATATTTATTTATTGATTTTGAATTTACTATGCCTGAAAAAAGTGAAAGATTTCGCGGTTTTTTTCCAGAAATTATTGAGGCAGGGATTGTTTCGGTAATTGGTGACCAAATTAATGAACAATTTTCCTCATTTGTTACTCCTGTCCGTTTTCCTATATTAAGCGAACGCTGTAAATCTTTCCTACACATTTCACAGAAACAAGTTGATCAAGGAATCTCTTTCGAGGATTTGGTCAAGACGATGCGGGATTTAAACGATGTCTATCCAACCACAATTATCACCTGGGGAAATATGGATATGCGAGTGCTTCGTCACAATTGTCAGCGAAACGATGTCCCGTTTCCGTTTAATGGGAAAGAAATCGATTTATCGATGGAGTATAAACGATTCTTCGGAGATCAAAATCAAACTGGATTGTGGAAAGCTGTCCAGGAATACGGGAAAGAGGGTACTGGTAGACACCATCGCGCCTTAGACGACGCCTTAACAACTTATAACATTTTCAAATTAGTTGAAAAGGACAAAAAGTATCTTGAAAAGCCAAAGCCACCAACTATTGGTGACCGTGTTGACTTTTCGCAACTTCTAAATAAATTCGCTTAAAAAGCCAAATCAATCAAAGCTGATTTGGCTTTTAATTTTGCTATTTTTTCTGGTTGCTCATCCTGGGTGATGTAGTTATAAGGCCAAAAGGTGAGTTGGAATCCGCCAAAGTGTCCGTATGAAAGCATCATAAGGACAAAACTAAGAAGATTGGTCGCCCAAATGAATCATAGAGGTGCTCTATGAAACAAAAGGCCATCCTAAAACCGCCCAAATGAATCATAGAGGTGCTCTATGAAACAAAAGGCCATCCTAAAACCGCCCAAATGAATCATAGAGGTGCTCTATGAAACAAAACCTCATCCTAAAACCGCCCAAATGAATCATAGAAGTGCTCTATGAAACAAAAGGCCATCCTAAAACCGCCCAAATGAATCATAGAGGTGCTCTATGAAACAAAACCTCATCCTAAAACCGCCCAAATGAATCATAGAAGTGCTCTATGAAACAACCTCCACCCAAAAACCCCAAAGGTGTTTCATAAAAAGCTTATCTAAAATAATCTCCTGCTAATTCCTCGACAAGCTTTAGGCTTTGCTCGGCCCATGGTGTGCCCATTTCCGTCAATTCCTGTTTCATCCTCGCAACGGCTTCCTTCAAGGACTCTACATAGTCTGGAATTTCCGCATCATAGGGCTTCACCATTTGCTTCGGAATATTAGCTTGCTCACGAAAAGCGAGAGCGCGGCGCTGATGGAAAAAGCCAACATCAGCATCCTTTGGGCTGTGCAAGTCTCCCTGCATCGGATGCTTCGCCACCGCCAGTACCCGAACCAAATAGGCTTGAGGCCGAATGTCTGTAACCTCGCCGATATACTTTCCCGTTTTATATATGGCAGTTACGTGATCGCCAACTTGAATTTCACTCATGATAAATTCCTCCTTACTTGAAATTGGATTCAATGTTCATTATGGTTATAATAATAAAAACAAATCAACTTTTAAAAGGAGAAAATATGAAAATCAGAATTTTATTCCTTGTCACAACACTTATCTTTCTTTTAGCAGCATGTGGTAGCAACAATAATAATGCAGACACCAATGACAAGAAAACCGGCAATGGGACAACTAATGAAGCTGTCGACACTAAAGACGATGAGGCAGAGGATGAAAACCGTGAATACCCGCAGCTGTCAAGTGAAGTTGGTGAAGATGAAGTTCTCGTTGATATGGAAACGACAATGGGATTGATTAAAATTAAGCTATTCCCTAAATATGCCCCAAAGGCTGTTGAAAATTTCATTACTCATAGTAAAGAGGGCTATTATGATGGCCTCATTTTTCACCGCGTTATCAAAGATTTTATGATTCAGGGTGGTGACCCAACTGGTACTGGTCGTGGAGGCGAAAGTATTTGGAAAGATAATTTTGAAGATGAATTTTCAAAGAGTCTGTACAATTTACGTGGAGCGCTGTCAATGGCAAACGCAGGTCCTGGTACCAATGGTAGTCAATTTTTTATTGTTCAAAATTCAAACTTAGATGATGATACAAAGGACTACATCGACGCAAATAACTATCCGCAGGAAATTCGTGATGCCTATCAAAAAGGTGGTACACCTTGGCTCGATAACCAGCATACGGTATTTGGTCAAGTCATCCAAGGCATGGATGTAGTGGATAAAATTGCTAATGTGAAAACTGGATCTCAGGATAAACCTGCCGAGGATGTAAAAATAAATAAAATTACCGTTAAAGAATAAGGGGAGCAGTAAGGATTCATGCAAATAAAATTGGAAGGATAAGCCAAACCATTTTGGTTGACTTAGCTTCATGAGTCCTTGCTATAATAGGACAAGGGGAACCTGCCATTTTTGGCAGAAGGGGGAAAAATATGTTTGAACAGTATGTGTTAGCGCTATTTCTTTATTTTCCAGAGGATAAATCGGAATATATTCCTGCAGCGATTTCAGGTTCAATATTTTTAATCGCAGCGATTTTCACGATGCGGTTTATTATTAAAGTATCGAAAAAGCAGGAAGAAAAAGCCAAAATGCTAGAAGAACAAATTGACAAACAAACGATGACAAAAGGGAGCTAAATAGCTTCCTTTTTTTTCGTCCTATAAATCAACGGCTGTTAAGGGAATAATAAGCACAACATCCAATTAGGGAGGTTCTCGCTATGGGGAAGGTTCATTTCCGTTCTTATTATTTTACTTTGCTTATTCCACTTTTTATCACAGTGGGTTGTGCAGAGGAAAATCCTACAAAGCTTGATGTGAAAATGGTCGATAGTGAAAATAAATCAGTTGGTACAATTCAGTTGCAGGAGCAGTCGAGTGGCGTCAAGCTGACGTTAGATTTAAAAGGATTACCTCCTGGAGAGCATGCTCTGCATATTCATGATAAAGGTAATTGCAAGCCACCTAAATTTAAAACTGCTGGAGAACATTTAAATCCCGATAAGAAAAAGCATGGTCTGTTGCACCCTAAAGGAGCACATGTTGGTGATTTGCCGAACCTTATTGTTGGGGAGAATGGAAAAGTAAAAGGGGAGTTAATGGCACCAAAGGCAACTCTTCTTGAAGGTAAGAATTCATTGTTTACAAAAGAGGGGACATCCATTGTGATTAATGGCCATAAAGACGATGGTATGAGCCAACCCGATGGGGGTTCTGGTAATCGAATCGCCTGTGGAAGAATATCCAAGGACAAAAAAAGTAAGTGAGGATACCAAATCTTCACTTACTTTTTTATATTAGATTCAAAAGGCCTTTCATGAGTTCAAAACCCCATCAGCAATCATCAGAAATGAACTTATGAGGCTTTCATGAGTTCAAAACCCCAACCGAAATCAAGAGAAATGAACTTATGAGGCTTTCATAAGTTCAAAACCTCATCAGCAATCATCAGAAATGAACTTATGAGGCTTTCATGAGTTCAAAACCCCACCCGAAATCAAGAGAAATGAACTTATGAGGCTTTCATGAGTTCAAAACCCCAACCGAAATCAAGAGAAATGAACTTATAAGGCTTTCATGAGTTCAAAACCCCATCCGAAATCATCAGAAATGAACATATGACCTTTTCATAAGTTCAAAACCTCCCCCGAAATCAAAAAAAAGAACTTATGATTCTAATCATGAGCTCAAAATGGAAAAAATCACGCAAATGACGCCTTTAAGCGCTTCAAACCTTCAAGAACTAGTTCCTGCGGACAAGCAAGATTCATCCGCACAAAACCTTCGCCACCAGGGCCATATTTTTGTCCAGGCTCCAATGCAAGCTTGCCAATCGTCAACAAACGAGTCTTTATTTCCTCATCAGACAATCCAAGACCCTTGCAGTCAATCCACAACAAATACGTACCCTCGGGATCAATCACGGAAAGTTTTGGAATGTTTTCTTCAATATAGCGTTTGGCAATTGCTGTATTTTCCGCTAAATATTCAAGCAGCGCTTCGAGCCACTCTTCGCCATAGCGATAAGCGGTTTCCATCCCGACAATTCCAAATACATTCAATGAGAATGCGCCTTGTGCGTGCATCACTCCCCCAATGCTCGTGCGGTATTTCGGATTGGCTGTGACCAACGCACTTGCTTGAAGTCCGGCGATATTAAAGGTCTTTGTCGGCGCAATCAGCGTCACCACCTGTTGCTCCAAGTCTTTAGATAAAGATGCAATTGGTATATGTCGAGCTGGTTTAAACACCAAGTCCGAATGGATTTCGTCTGCTAAAATCACACAGTTGTACTGTAAGCAAAGCTCTCCCATTTTCACTAGTTCTGCCTCGCTCCAAACACGGCCGCCTGGATTATGAGGGTTGCACAATAAAAATAGCTTTACACCTTCCTGCAGCTGCTGTTCAAAGTCAGTAAAATCAATCTCGTATCGACCTTCTTTTAGAACCAACTGCGAGTTTACAACCTCACGATCATTCCGTTTCACCATGTCAAAAAACGGTGTATAAACAGGCGATTGCAGCAACACTTTATCTCCTGGTTTCGTTAATGCTCTAATGACAATGCTGATTGACGGGACGACCCCATGTGAATATTGCAGCCATGCCGGATCGACTTTCCACTGATGGCGACGATGCAGCCAAACGGAAATGGCTTCACCGGTTGACGGTGGAATATACGTGTAACCAAAAATCCCGTGGTCAACTCTGCTTTTGATGGCTTCGATAACCTGCGCTGGTGGTTTGAAATCCATATCAGCTACCCACATTGGCAGCAAGTCATCCTTACCGTAAACAAGCTTGGTCATTTCCCATTTTACTGATGCCGTGTTGCTCCTGTCATAGACATGATTAAATTCAATTTCTGCCATTTCTCCACCACCTAGATGTAAAATGTTAAACATATATTCATGATAAAGGATATTCCTGAAATTTGCCTAATTTGAGCCTCCCATTCACCAATCCATTGTATCTTCCTTTTATCCAATTTGATAAAGAAAATCCCTCATATGATTGTATACAAGGTCTGGCCTTTCTTCTGGTACGAGGTGACCAGTTTCAGCTAGGACAATGAGTTTGGAATTTGCCAAGTCTTGATGGAGACGACGTCCGACTGAAAGTGGAACAACCCGGTCATGCTCGCCCCAAATTAACAGGCTATTCGTTGTGATGCTAGCTATTTTCTCGCTCGATAATTCCGCTTCACGGTCGCGAACAAGTTTGGCCAAACCGTGGAAAATATCTTCATTTAAAAAAGGCTCCATATAACCGTTCATCATCTCTTCATTTATCATATCCTGATTAAAAACAACATTTTGGAGATTTTGGAGCAAACCGGATTTTGCTAACCATCGTTTCACGATCAAATGGAAGAAAGGAAGATAGCTCGAATACCTGATTGTTTTGTGGGCGGGTCTTAAATAGCTTGAACTACCTAATAACACCATGCTTTCAACAAATTCAGGCTTTTGTAGAGCGATTTGCATTGAAATTTGCCCACCCATGGAATGGCCTACTAAAATAACTTGGTCTAGTTGAAGCATCGAAAATAAAGTTAGCAATGTACTCGCTATATTTTTATATGTATAAACAAACTTTTTTGTTTTTCCACTTTTTCCGAATGGCGGGAAATCGACGAGGAGAACATTAAAATCATCAATGAGAAAGGGCGTTAGCCGCCTAAAGCTGAAGGATGATGATAGAAATCCATGAACAAGCACCAATGTTTTTTTCGCTGAATCGCTGTGATGAAATTCGTAATAAACGTTGATACCATTTACTTCCCTTACATCAATGACCATTAATTTTCCCCTCACTTTCAGATTTATTTTTACCTAATGTCAAATTGTTCACACATCTGCCGTCTAATTTTGGTAAAATTATAGAATGAACTTACTATTCTAAAAACAAAAAAGTATTTTACACTTTAATCTAAGGAGGGAGTTTCATGCAGCTAACCAATCAAGAACTAGAGGTGCTTGAAATTCTGGAAAAGGATGATCGTATTTCCGCTTCTGATTTGGCGAAGATGGTCGGAGTTGAAATAGAAGAGGTTTTGGGTATCATTCAAAAGCTACAAGACGACAAAATTCTTGTTCGCCACACAGCAATTATCGATTGGGCAAAGGTAGAAGGCCATGAAGGTGTAACGGCGATGATTGACGTAAAGGTCACACCAAAACGTGGTGTCGGTTTTGATGAAATCGCTGAAAGAATTTATCGTTTTAAAGAGGTTAAATCCCTCTATTTAATGTCTGGAGCATATGATTTATCAGTGATTATCGAAGGAAAATCAATGAATGATATCGCTCGGTTTGTATCACAGAAATTGTCCACATTGGATTCCGTTCTGTCAACTACGACCCATTTTATTTTAAAGAAATACAAGCATGATGGAACTATTTTTGAACAAACCGATGATGATAAACGGATCGTGGTGTCACCGTAATGAAAAAGTCAAATTCTTATGTTGCGAAAAACGTTGAAACCATGAAACCCTCCGGTATCCGCCGCTTTTTTGATTTAGCAGCGGGTATGGAAGGCGTTGTGTCACTGGGTGTTGGGGAACCAGACTTCGTTACGCCGTGGTCTGTTCGTGAAGCAGCCATTTTATCATTGGAAAAGGGCTTTACTTCCTATACAGCTAATGCTGGCTTGTTGGAGTTAAGACAGCTCATTTCCAAGTACATGAATGACCAGTTTCATGTAAAATATAATCCAAATTCGGAGATCGTTGTGACAGTTGGAGCGAGTCAAGCGATTGATATTGCTTTAAGGGCGATTCTTGATCCTGGTGATGAAGTGATCGTTGTTGAACCTTGCTTTGTTTCTTACGTTCCGCTTGTCGAACTAGCTGGTGGTAAAGCGGTTACCGTGCAAGCATTAAAGGAAAATGACTTCAAAATTCAAGCTGAACAGCTTGAACAAGTTGTTTCTTATAAAACCAAGGCATTATTTATTTGTTCTCCTAATAATCCAACTGGGACGATGCTAAATCGTGACGATTTAAAGGAAATAGCTTTATTTGCTGAAAAGCATGATTTACTTGTGATTACCGATGAAATTTATGCTGAGCTTGTGTACGATGAAGAGTATACAAGTATCGCATCCATTTCTAATATGTGGGAACGGACGATTTTGATTTCAGGTTTCTCTAAGGGCTTTGCGATGACTGGATGGAGATTAGGTTTTGTTTGTGCTCCAGAGGAGATTTCGCAGGCAATGCTAAAAATTCATCAGTATGCGATGATGTGTGCCTCAACTATGGCACAATATGCGGCCATTGAAGCATTGAAAACAGGCGAATCTGATGTTATTGATATGAGAAAAAGCTATCGCCGTCGTCGTAATTATATTGTGCAATCCTTTAATGAGATGGGCTTAACCTGTCATATCCCGGGCGGAGCATTTTATGCTTTTCCTTCAATTGCTAGTACTGGTATGACATCAGAGGAGTTTGCTGAGAGATTGCTAATCGAGGAAAAGGTTGCGGTTGTTCCTGGAAACGTGTTTGGAGCAAGTGGTGAAGGCCATATTCGCTGTTCATACGCAACATCAATGGAACAGCTACAAGAAGCGATGCTCAGAATAAATCGCTTTATTTCCAACAAGGTTCAGGTCAAAAACTAGAGCCGCTACCGCTTTTCGAATAAAAAAAGAGGCTGACTCATCGGGAGTCTGCCTCAATCAAAAAGGGGGGAATACTAGAAAGCCTTATGGTATAAGGATTTCCGGTTTTTCCCTTTTTATTCATTCATTTTAAAATTATTTCAAAATTTTCAAATCGCTAATAAATTTTTTAAGCATAGGCAAGTCTTCCTCTTCTACCTCTTTAGCCATTTTTAAAAAAGTTTTCGCCTTTATCGTGCCGACTTCCCGCACTAATTGCTCCAGTTCTTGGTCAATTCCATTTTTGTGTTGAAAATCTTGCGCAACTAACTCAGAGGCCGGGATATCTAACACGGTAGAGATATTCAAAATGGTTTGTGTATCAGGTCGTTGCAGCCCCTTCTCGTACTTTTCGACCGTATTAGGACCAACGCGAATCTTTCGGGCGAATTCTTGCTGCGTCAAATTCAGCCTTTCTCTACCGAGCCGTATGTTCTGTCCAAGTGTTGACATTTATCACACCTCTTATAATCATTTTGAATTTAATAATATTGTACCAAACAACTGTATTTGAAAGCGTGAACATTTCGTTAAAATTTTTAAATTATTAAAAAAATCTGAAAATAACTCACTTGACATAGTGATTTTCGGCAATAATCACGTATTTGCTGTTTTGATAAGTTCCCTTCAATGTGGTATAATTTTTTATTGCGTATAATTGGGATAAAAATAAATATAAATTTAGGAGTGTTTCTATGTCAGAAACTATTGAAATTGGAAGTGTTGTAACCGGTAAAGTTACCGGGATTCAACCGTATGGTGCCTTTGTTGCACTAGATGAAAATACTCAAGGACTTGTTCATATTTCCGAAATCACACACGGATATGTGAAAAATATTAATGATTATATTAAAGTAGGTGACGAAGTAAACGTGAAGGTCCTTTCAGTCGATAAGTCGGCTGGAAAAATTGGTTTGTCGATTCGGGCAACGGAAGCTGCACCGGTAGAACAAGGTGAACAAGCAAAACCGAAGAAACCAAAAAAACGCCCAATCACTAATGTCAATTTCCCAAGTGAAGGCGAAATTACTGAAGGCTTTAACACGTTAAAAGAAAAGCTTACTGAATGGATTGACCAATCACAACGGGAAGACTTAATCAAAAAATAGTTTCGTTATCAAGTTAATTATATAATTGTCCGGATATAAAAGAGCTAACTTCTACCAGTCTAAATAGGTGAATAACCTATAAACTAGGTAGAAATTGGCTCTTTTTTCTGTTTACAGTCATAATAGAAATAGCTATGTACTTAAATGAGGAGGAAAATGTATGACGAATTCAAAGCAGATAATTGACCAAACTCAACGCTATGGCGCAAACAATTATCATCCCCTACCAATCGTCATTTCCGCGGCGGAAGGAGTCTGGGTAACTGACCCGGAAGGTAATCAATATATGGACATGTTAAGTGCCTATTCTGCTGTTAATCAAGGTCATCGTCATCCGAAAATTGTGCAAGCGTTAAAGGATCAGGCAGATCGTGTTACTCTAACATCTAGGGCATTCCATAATGATAAGCTTGGTCCATGGTACGAAAAAATCTGTAAGTTAACGAATAAAGATATGGCGTTACCGATGAACACCGGGGCAGAAGCTGTGGAAACAGCTGTCAAAGCAGCAAGACGCTGGGCTTATGATGTGAAAGGTGTTGCCAATGATTGTGCCGAGATTATTGCGTGCAATGGTAATTTTCACGGCCGAACGATGACAGCTGTTTCGCTCTCATCAGAACCTGAATATAAGCGTGGCTTTGGTCCACTCCTTCCTGGTTTAAAACTAGTTCCATATGGTGATATCGAAGCTTTAAAACAAGCGATTACACCAAATACCGCTGCATTTTTAGTTGAACCCATTCAGGGTGAAGCGGGCATTGTGATACCCCCAAAGGGATTCCTAAAGCAGGCGTATGAGCTTTGTAAAACAAATAATGTGTTATTTATTGCTGATGAGATTCAAGTCGGTTTAGGGCGGACTGGGAAAATGTTCGCCTGTGAGTGGGATGGTATTGAACCGGATATTTACATTTTAGGAAAAGCAATTGGAGGCGGTGTATTCCCAATTTCTTGTATAACAGCTAACAAAGATATATTGGGCGTATTTAATCCAGGTTCACACGGATCAACCTTTGGCGGTAACCCACTTGCCTGTGCTGTTTCCATTGCAGCGCTTGAAGTAATCGAAGAAGAACAACTAGCAGATCGATCATTAAAGCTCGGTGAATACTTTTTAAGTAAATTAACGGAAATCCAATCACCACTTTTAAAACAGATTCGGGGACGCGGATTGTTTATCGGGGTAGAACTGAATTCACCAGCAAGGAAATATTGCGAGGCGTTAAAGGGTGAAGGGTTGCTTTGCAAGGAAACCCATGATACAGTCATTCGCTTTGCACCGCCGCTAATCATTACCAAGGAAGAATTGGATTGGGCGATTGCGCGGATTAAAAAAGTATTAACCTAGTTGAACTTTGCTGAAGGTAAATCATTAAACAAATCGAATCAATAATCTTATATGCCATGCAAGTCTAAGCAGAAAATAGTTCATAATAACATACGAGGATGGTGAAAGTATTGGATAATTTTTCATTCTTCAATCCAACCAAGCTAATCTTTGGGCAGGGTCAGCTTAACCAATTATCAGTAGAAATACCGCGCTTTGGTAGCAAGGTTTTGTTAGTATACGGTGGTGGCAGTATCAAAAAAAGTGGACTTTATGATCAAACGATTGCAATTTTAGAGAAAATCGGGGCTACCGTTTTTGAGCTTAGTGGCGTTGAACCAAATCCGAGGATTACGACTGTCACTAAAGGCGTTGAAATATGCAAAAACGAAGGAATTGAATTCCTACTTGCAGTCGGTGGTGGTAGTGTCATTGACTGCACAAAAGCGATTGCCGCAGGAGCTAAATATGATGGCGATGCTTGGGATATTGTAACGAAGAAAGCACAAGTTACCGAAGCATTGCCATTTGGAACCGTGCTAACACTAGCTGCAACTGGTTCGGAAATGAATGGTACTTCCGTCATTACCAATTGGGAAACGCAAGAGAAATATGGCTGGGGTAGTCCATTCACCTATCCGAAATTCTCGATCTTAGACCCAGTTCATACCTATACTGTTCCGAAAAATCAAACCATATATGGGATTGTTGATATGATGTCCCATGTCTTTGAGCATTACTTTCATTTAACCGAAGAAACACATTTTCAAGATCGGATGTGCGAATCACTTTTGGTTACGGTTATGGAAACTGCACCTAAGCTGTTAGCAAATCTTGAAAGCTACGAGCATCGTGCTACGATATTATACTGCGGTACCATGGCGTTAAACGGAATGTTGAATATGGGCTACCGTGGAGATTGGGCAACACATAATCTTGAGCATGCGGTGTCGGCAGTATATGATATTCCCCATGGCGGAGGATTGGCGATATTGTTCCCAAATTGGATGAAGCATTCACTCTCAGTGAAACCAGAACGCTTTGCCCAGCTTGCCGAGCGGGTATTCGGAATCGATCCGAGCGGAAAATCTACTGAAGAAATTGCTATTCTTGGAATAGAAAAGCTCCGCGAATTTTGGAAAAGCATCGGTGCACCAGCTCGATTAGCCGATTATGATATCGATGACAGTAAGCTAGAACTGATGGCAGACCGGGCGATGGCTAATGGCGAATTTGGCAACTTCAAAAGGCTAAATCGTGAGGATGTTTTGACAATTTATCGTGCCTCTCTGTAAAATTTGACAACGGTCATGTAGAAAAATTTTTGTTCCTGTAGAATAATGTAAAAATGTTTTCACATTGGAAACGCTTTAAATAATGCGGGTATATTGATTATCGCCACATCATTCGATAAAGTGTAAAGGAATACACAGAAAACGGAGGATCATACATGACACATGTTCGTTTTGATTACTCAAAAGCTCTCCAATTTTTTGGTGAGCATGAGGTTACATACTTACGAGATTTCGTAAAGCTTGCCCATCATTCTCTTCATGAACAAACTGGAGCTGGCAATGACTTTTTAGGGTGGATTGACCTTCCGGTTAACTATGATAAAGAAGAGTTTGCGCGGATCCAAAAGTCTGCTGAGAAAATTAAGCAAGATTCCGATGTGCTTTTGGTCATTGGTATTGGTGGATCATACTTAGGTGCCAGAGCAGCAATTGAAATGCTTAAGCACAGTTTTTACAATGCTCTTCCTAAAGAGAAACGCAAAACTCCACAAATAATTTTTGTTGGTAATAACATAAGTTCAACCTATATGCACGACGTGATGGACCTGCTTGAAGGTAAGGATTTCTCCATTAACGTGATTTCTAAATCTGGCACAACAACAGAGCCTGCGATTGCTTTTCGGATTTTCCGCAAGCTGCTTGAAGAAAAATACGGCGTTGAAGGTGCCCGAGGTCGAATTTACGCAACAACTGATAAAGCTAGAGGCGCCCTTAAGACGCTTGCAACTGAAGAAGGCTTTGAAACATTTGTGATTCCTGACGATGTTGGTGGACGTTATTCAGTTCTAACCGCTGTTGGTTTACTGCCAATCGCAGCAAGCGGCGCTGATATTGAAGCGATGATGCAGGGAGCAGCACAGGCACGTGAGGATTTTGGAAAATCAGAATTGGAAGAGAATCCTGCCTACCAATACGCAGCTGTTCGTCATGTTTTATACAATAAAGGTAAAACAATCGAAATGCTGATTAACTATGAACCAGGCCTTCAGTATTTTTCTGAGTGGTGGAAGCAATTATTCGGTGAGAGTGAAGGAAAGGACCAAAAGGGAATTTTCCCAGCATCTGCGAACTTCTCAACTGACCTCCACTCATTAGGTCAATACGTTCAAGAAGGTCGTCGTGACTTGTTTGAAACGATTGTCAAAGTGGACAAGCCACGCCATGAATTATCGATTGAGGAAGCTGCAAATGATTTAGATGGCTTAAACTATTTAGCTGGACAAACGGTTGATTTCGTTAACAACAAGGCGTTTGAGGGCACGATGCTCGCTCATACGGATGGCGGTGTACCGAACCTTATCGTGTCAATTCCGACTATGGATGAGTATACATTTGGTTATTTAGCTTATTTCTTTGAAAAAGCATGTGCGCTAAGTGGCTATCTGTTAGGTGTAAATCCTTTCGATCAGCCTGGAGTGGAAGCTTACAAAGTAAATATGTTTGCACTTCTTGGCAAGCCTGGTTTTGAAGAAAAGAAAGCAGAGCTTGAAAAACGTTTAAAATAAATTAACTTAATAAAAATAACCTGGAGAAATTGCTCCGGGTTATTTTTTTGCGATTTTAGGAAAACTAACAAAAAACAAGCGAAAGGGCGGTAAGGAACATGATTGAAATTCCTTCACAGTTAGAGGGCAGACACTTTGATTTATACAGATTAGAGCAAATCCTAAAGCCGATGGGCTACACAATTGGTGGTAATTGGGATTATGACCACGGAGCATTTGATTACAAAATGAATGGAAATGGCAGTTATTTATTTTTGCGCCTCCCATTTACAGCGGTCGATGGTCAACTTGATTCGCGTAATTGTAAGGTTGAGTTAGGACGACCGTATCTGTTAAATCATGTCTATCAAGACGGTTTGGACGATCATGCTCATGTCGACAATAGCTCAGCAGCTTTCAATCAATTTCAGGAGCCGGTTGATGAGGATGGCGAGATTCCAGCGAATATTCAAGATGTCGGTAAAACAATCGTGCAAAACCTGGAAACGGTCCTTAAATAATTAACGCTTCACTAATAATGAGTAAATGGTCTTCCTTTTGCAGTTGAAAATCGTGCGGAGGATTAATATACGTATCCTCCCCTCTTATCACGCCAATCACAATTTTATTATGAAAAAAGACATCCTTACTTGCCTCTGTAAAACTAGTTCCGATTAATTCATCCGTAATCTGGATGCTCTCAAGCCAATTGTCACGAATATTGATTAGTTTTTTTAAGGAAACGGCAATGGCCGGTGAAAAAATGCTTTTGAGCATAACCGAGCTTAGAAGCATATTAGCCTGAATGATTTTATCCGCACCTGCTCGCCTGGCATTTGAAACTTGGTCCGTCGTAAGGATTTCAGCAATGCATTTTACAGCGGGATTAATGCCTTTAATTGCTAGCAGAGTTAGGATCGTATGCATATCAGCCTGCAGCTCATCTTTATTTTGATCAGCAGTAATGACCACCCCAATGGACTCAGCTACATTTGCCTGAAATAGAGTGTCATCTGAGTTCGGCCTTCCTTTGATAAAATGGACATTATCAAGCTTTCGCGGCCGTGCCTCCAATGTCTCATCAATCAGGACGATTTCCGCATTAGCAGTTTGTTTTGAAATGGATGAAATGACATCCCGCGAACGCTCATTCCAACCGATAATAATTAAATGCCCCATCCCTTTATAAACCCGCTTTCCTTCTAAAAATTCATTATGGCGTGTGACCGCTTCAGTTGTCAGATTGGCAAAATAGATCGTCAAAAGGCTTGCTCCGATAAAAATTAACAGCATGCCAAGAATTCGGCCTGGAACTGTTTTGGGTATGTAATCTCCAAAGCCAACTGTTGACGCGGTAACAATTGCCCACCATATTCCGTCAAAAATGGATGGGAAATTCTCTGGCTCAATTAGATGAATCATCACGCCAAATAAAAACATAGTGATGCAGGCGATTAAAAAAAATCGCAGTACCAATGGCAGCTTCCGAAACTGCACATATAACAGCTTCCCCATTCATCCACCTCAATTAAATCAATCTATTTTTCAGTATGACCGAAATGAAGCGGCAAAAATCGGAAATGATAGATAATTCTTTACACTGATAGATATAAGGGCTATGATTATTTGTGATAAAAATAATACTTAACTACTAGGGGTGCCCAGAAAAGGGCTGAGAGGAAAACGATGTTCGTTTTTAAACCCTTTGGACCTGATCTGGGTGATGCCAGCGGAGGAAAGTAGTGTGAAATTTTCTAGTTGATTTTCACTTACTAAAGCCAGGTTCAGAAGCGAATCTGGCTTTTTAATATGGGAGGAGATACATAAGTATGAATGCGGAAAAATTAGCTTTATTACTGCAGAGAGTTAGAGATGAAAATCCTTTGGTGCACAATATTACAAATGTCGTGGTGACTAATTTTACAGCGAATGGTTTGCTTGCGCTTGGTGCGTCTCCGGTCATGGCTGATAGTCGAAAGGAAGTCAGCGACATGGTGAAAATCGCTAAAGCCCTCGTGATAAATATTGGCACGCTTAATGAGCGGACTGTTGAGGCGATGCACCTTGCCGGGAAAGCTGCAAATCAGCTGAAAATTCCTGTTTTGTTAGACCCAGTCGGAGCTGGTGCGACCCCGTTTCGAACAGAAACAGCGCAAAGCTTAATTAGTGAAATTCAATTTACAGCCATTAGAGGGAATGCGGCTGAAATTGCCAACGTTGCCGGGGAAAATTGGACTGTCAAAGGCGTTGATGCTGGTGATAACGAAGGGGATGTAAGTGAGCTTGTTAAGAAAACGGCACAAAGGCTCCAAACGATCATCATCGCAACTGGTAAGGAGGACATTGTGACGGATGGTGAGACGACCTTTTCTATCAGCAATGGACACCCATTATTAACGAAAGTAACCGGAACCGGATGTTTATTAACCTCTGTTATCGGGGCTTTTGTTGCAGTTGCTGAAAATATGATTGAGGCGTGTGCGGCGGCATTAACAGTGTACGGAATTGCCGCAGAACTTGCCGCATTGAAAACAGCTAATCAGGGACCAGGCAGTTTTCAAATTGAATTTTTGAATCAGTTAGACAAAATCTCAAAATATGAAATCTTAGAGTTTAGTAAAATCGAAAAAATTTCGTAAGGTGGGGGAATAAATGGAAACGAGAAAAGCGTTAACAATCGCAGGATCGGATAGCGGTGGCGGTGCCGGGATTCAAGCGGATCTAAAAACATTCCAGGAACTAGGTGTGTTTGGGATGTCGGCACTCACTGCGGTTACCGCCCAAAACACTTTAGGGGTTCATGGTGTCTACCCATTAACCCTAGAAGCAATCGCTAGTCAAATCGATGCCATTGGTACAGATATGGGCACGAATGCCTTAAAGACCGGAATGCTTTTCAATGCTGAAATTATTGAGATCGTTTCTGCAAAAATTAAACAGTATCAGTGGACAAACCTTGTCGTTGATCCGGTAATGATTGCCAAAGGCGGCGCTTCCTTGTTACAAAATGAAGCAGTTGTAGCGTTAAAAGCGCATTTGCTCCCACTGGCGATGGTGATTACCCCGAACATTCCAGAAGCAGAGGTTTTGACAGGAATGGAAATAAAGACACTTGAAGATAAACAGGACGCCGCCAAAAAGCTAGTAGAGCTTGGAGCAAAGCATGTTGTCTTAAAGGGTGGGCATGATGAGGATCCTATCGAAGCTGTCGATGTTTTTTTTGATGGTCATGAGTTTTCATATTTTACGAGTAAGCGGATTCATACAAAAAATACTCATGGTACAGGTTGTACATTCTCTTCTGCAGTTGCAGCAGGGTTGGCCAAGGGCCAAAGTGTGAAGGAAGCTGTCACGATTGCAAAATCGTTCATTCAAGCAGCAATTGAAGATGACCTTCATATTGGCGCAGGACATGGGCCGACGAATCATTGGGCGTATAACCGTCGGGCTGGGATTGTGCGGTAATCCATTCACGTATTAGGTAGCATAGTCAACCTAGCCCAGTACGATAAAGGAGTTGTTTATATACTAATGAGCAGATTAAGTCGTGAACAAATGATGAAGCTATTACCGCTTTATTTTATCGCTGGAAGTATCAATTGCCCAAAAGCACCAGGTGAAGTGTTAGAAGAAGCAATTGCCGGAGGAATCACTTTGTTTCAATTCCGCGAGAAGGGGACAGGCGCCCACGAAGGACCTGCAAAAAAGGCATTGGCAGATGAGCTTCAGCAAATTTGCCGAGCGCATCATATCCCCTTCCTCGTTAACGATGATGTTGATTTAGCCTTGGAGCTTGATGCTGATGGCGTGCATATTGGACAGGATGATGAAAGTGTTGAAAGTGTTCGGCGTCGGATTGGTAATAAAATTCTTGGAGTCTCTGCCCACACGATGGAGGAAGCGGAGTTAGCGATTAGCCAAGGAGCAGATTATTTAGGAATTGGGCCGGTTTATCCAACGACAACAAAGGAAGATGCCCGCAAAGCAGCCGGGTTTACTTTGATTCAGGAATTAAGAAAGTCAGGAAATCACATTCCGATTGTAGGGATTGGCGGTATCAATCAGGAAAATAGTGCAGCTGTCATTGGTGCGGGTGCAGATGGTGTTTCGGTCATTTCCGCGATAAGCAATGCAGTAGATGTATGTTTGGCTGCACAACAAATCAAAGCTACGATAACAGGTAAATAGGGTTTAACAAGGCGAACAGATTCTGTCAGGGGCAGATTTGTTCGCTTTTTTATATTCATATGAATTTCTGGAAATTGTTGCATATTCATTTCCGAAAAAGTGCACAATAACCAAAAATCGGACATCAGATGAATTGGTATGATGCGAACTGATGATTAAATGGTAGGTTAAGGTGTGTCCTTCATGATTACTTTTGTATATTTGTTCATTTTTGCACTGATGATTAGTGGGATTGTTATGATTGATATCTTTTTGATCCATAAAAAGTTTGAAGAGATGTTTATTTTCATTATCGCCTTAGAAGGGGGAACAAATCGTTGGTGGATTGTGCTGACTTTAGGCATCGGACTATGTATCGCAATGTTTACCGATTTTAAGGAGCATAAGAAAAAGCTCCAAAAGGGTCATGAAAATGGACAATAACAATAATGAGACGCTCTCAATATTACAGTTTTCAATTTTAGTATATGTTTTCATTACTGGGTCAGCAGTTGTGATAGGGATAGGTGGAGAAGCTAAGCAAAATGCTTGGATTGCCATTGGGATAGCCACTGTTTGTGGCATGTTGTTGTTTAGATTTTATCTATGGCTCCTTGAGAGCTTCAACCAGAAAAATCTACTATTGCTTATCGAAACTTGTTTTGGAAAATGGGTCGGTCAAACGATTATTGTGATCTATATATTTTATTTTTTTTATATTGCTGCTCGTGTATTGAGAGATTTTGGCGAACTGATGGTTACGACCATTTATCGAACGACTCCGATTGAAGTGGTTGAAATCTTATTAATGATTGTTGTTGCTTATGTTTTAAAAAAGGGGATTGAGGTACTTGGCCGCACTTCTGAAGTTTTTATTCCTTATGTCATAATCTTTATGATTTTTATTGGGTTGGGAGTTTTGATTACAGGTGAATTGCATTTTAAAAATCTCTATCCAATCCTTGGTGATGGAGTACGGCCAATTTCAAAAGCGATTTTCCCAACTTTAATTACTTTTCCCTTCGGTGAATTGATTGTGGTTACTCTATTATTAACGAATATTACCTTCAAAAAAAAACTCAATAAAATAACAATGTTAGCAATTGGTGTCAGTGGGATAACACTTATTTATACATCCATCATCCAAGTTGGTGTATTAGGCGTTTATATTAAGGAACGAACTAGCTTTCCATTGTTGTCGGCTGCACGGGAAATTTCCTTAATGAGTTTTATCGAACGGGTTGATTTAATTATTGTTTTTACAGTTATGTTTGGAATCATCGTAAAGGTTTCTCTTTTCTTTTATGGTGGATTACGGGGACTTGAGCATATATTCAACATCCCATATCGAAAGCTGGTTTGGCCCTTTGCTTTGCAACTGCCTTTTTTCTCGATTGTTATCAGCCAAAATGTAGTAGAACATGTCAATGAAGGATTGGTTATTGTTCCTAAATATCTTCATTTGCCACTTCAATTTGGTATTCCTGTTTTAATGGCTGCTATTCTTTTGACGAAAAAAAGACTCCAGAAATGATGACTAATGATAGGTGAGTATATGATACAAGTCCAAACGGAATCCATATCACGTGTCCAGTTTTTTGTATTATTAATCCTGTTTAATATCGGAAGCACTTTAATTTTGAATATTGGACAGGAAGCAAAAAATAATGCTTGGCTTGCTATCCTTTTAGCGAGTTTTGGGGGTGTTCTAATCCTCATTTTCCATTTTCGAATGATGGACTTATATCCGCAAATGCATTTGTATCAAATACTTGATTCGGGCTTTGGAAAAATCATTGGGCGCATGATTGGAAGTAGTTATATTTTTTATTTTTTCCTGAGTGCAGGCCTTTCGGTTAGAAACATAGGTGAATTGATGGTCAATACAATTCTTTCAAGGACTCCAATAGAGATTTTTTTGATTACGATGGTGTTGACGAGTGCTTATATTTTATATCTCGGTGTCGAGGTGCTTGGGAGATCTGCAGAGATATTCATTCCATACTGTATCGCCTTTTTGGTTTTTATTGGACTAAGTTTATTGGTTTCAGGACAAATGCGGATTCGATATTTAGAGCCTTTTTTAGGAGATGGAATGGGGCCTGTTCTCCTAGCCATTTTCCCCTACCATATTACCTTGCCCTTCGGTGAACTGGTTGCATTCATGGTGCTTATCCCAAAAATGGCTGCTCAGAAAAAGATGATGAAGTGGGGAATGATTGCCGTAATAGCGAGCGGTGTGATTCTTTGTTGTTCCTCACTGGTGCAAATTATGACGCTTGGTCCGCTCAAAGAAAGAGCTAATTTCCCACTCCTTTCAGCCTCTAATGAAATTTCGTTATTAAACTTTATTGAACGGGTTGACCTGCTCGTTGTGTTCATTATGCTGCTTGGAATGATAGTCAGGTCAACGATCTTTTTTTATGCAGGTTTGAAGGGCTTGGAGCATATATTTTCGATTCCCTATCGGAGCATGCTTCTTCCCCTGGCAATTCTTGTTGCTTTGTCGGGATTATTAATTGGAGAAACCTTTATTGAATATAAGAATTTTGGAAAAAAACTTTCGTATGCAATGCTTCTGTTTCATTTTTTCTTTCCAATCCTATTGTTTGTAAGGGGATATTGGGTTCGTCACAAAAAGGGGGAAACGAAGAGTGAAGTTTTTTAGAAAAAAGCTATCGAGTTTTTTTACCCAAGCGAGGCAACTTGGGGCAGAACAGATTGAGCTTGCAGACTCTGCTACTTCCACGCAATTAGAAACAAATATTGATATCTTTAGGGCTATTTTTGGGGCAACCTGTGATCTTGAAATCCAAGAAATTTTTATGATGCAAACTCGAGGTGTGTTAATTTACTTGAAAAGCATGGTAAATATCGATGAAGTAAGCAATAAAGTCCTTCAGCCGCTTTCACAGCTGAATCAAGCGGAGATATCTGAAGGTCATGTTATCGAGTTAGATGAAGTTCGTAAAAGTATTTGGTCAGGTTTATCTTTTCAGATTAAATCAGATTATCAACAAATTGCGACGGATTTACTAGATGGGTATATCCTCATTATGGCAAACCGTAATGAGCAGGGATACTTATTTTCAATGGGTAATTCGGATTATCGTTCGATAACAGAGCCAACCACGCAGACAGTAATTCGCGGACCAAAGGATAGCTTTAATGAATCATTGCAAACAGGGATGACATTAATTAGGAGGAGAATTAGAAATCCGCGCCTGCAATTCGAGAAATTGACGGTTGGTGCAGAGTCGAGGACAACGATAGCACTTGGCTATATGAATGGGGTTGTTGATGACGGTATTGTTGCGGAGGTACGGAAACGAATTAAGTCTATCAATATGAATGCGGTGTTTGATTCAGGCAATATTGATGAAGCGATTGCTGATGAAACATTTACTCCGTTTCCGCTAATTTTCAATACAGAACGACCCGATGTTGTTGCGGCGGGAATCATTGAAGGGAAGGTTGCCATCTTAGTTGATGGGAGCCCATTTGTGTTGTTGGCCCCGACCGTATTAACGGACTTCTTTCAAAGTCCTGAGGATTATTATCATTCCTTTTTAATTGGTTCGTTTATGAGAATTGTGCGTTACGTTTCGTTTATGGTGGCGATGGTTTTTCCATCTTTATATGTAGCCCTGCTTACCTTTCACCACGAATTAATTCCAACTGATTTGCTGATTAGCCTCCAAGCCCAGCGTCAGGGGGTGCCGTTTCCAGCAGTTATCGAAATTATCTTGATGGAATTTACATTTGAGGTGCTTAGGGAAGCAGGCGTACGCATGCCACGTGCTGTAGGTCAAACCGTTTCGATTGTTGGAGCGCTTGTGCTCGGGCAAGCGGTAGTGGAAGCTGGTCTGGTTTCGAATGTGCTGGTCATTGTTGTGGCGTTTACGGCAATCGCATCATTTGTATCACCCATCTATAATTTTTCGACTCCAACAAGGCTTTTGCGTTTTTTGTTTATATTAACCGCCTCGGTGCTAGGTTTATACGGTGTGTTATTGTCACTAATTTTGATGGTTGCTCATTTAGTTAGTTTGCGTTCATTCGGGGTTCCATATTTAGCGCCAGTCGCTCCGTTTCTTATCGAGGATCAAGGTGATGTGTTTATCAGGTTCCCAAATTGGGCAGACGTGCGGAAACCGAGTTATTTAAAAAGTAAAACCTTGAACAACGGGAAAATACATCGTCCTCTTCCACCTAATAATAGGGGGGGATCAGGTTGAGACGGGGTAAATTGTTTTTGCTCCTTTTGCTAATTCCTATTTTGTTAAGCGGTTGTTGGGATAAAATTGAGCTAAACGATATTGCGGTAGTGACTGGGATTGCTGTGGAAAAAGGTGACAAATATAAATATCGATTTACTATAAGTGCTGTAAATTCTACGGAACTCTCGAAAGCATCTCAGATGGGAAATACAGCAAATACTACTTTTTCCCTCGAGGGGAATTCAGTCTCTGAATTAGCTCGAAAGATGAACGTGGCGATGTCGAGACGCTTAATCTATTCACATACCCGTGTGTTGATTATTGAAAAAAAATTGGCCGAAGAAGGGATTGTTGGCTTTCTAGATTTTCTAGAAAGAAGTGGTGAATTTCGGAATGATTTTAATATTTTAATTGCAGAGGATGCAAAGGCTTCTGATGTTTTAAAAATAACTTACCCGGTTCAAAGAGATCCATCGTTAAAGATACACAGCCAGTTAGATTCATTGCTTGAGGATTGGGGAGGAGACACCAATATTCGCCTTTCTGACTTTATCGTGGCGATTACCGCGAAAGGCAATAATCCTGTTTGTGCAGTAGTCACGATAAAAGGTGATCCGAAAAAAGGTGAGAGGGTTGATAATAATAAAGGTAACGATTTAGGTGCAATCGTAGTTGTAAAGGGTTTAGGAATTTTTAAGTATGAAAAATTGTTAGGCACCCTACCCATTAGTAATACTAGGAATTATTTGTGGACACAGGATTTGAAACAGACGGACATAACGGTTGCCTGTGGAAGCGATGAAACCAATAATAAGCTCTACAATGATATTCAAATTGTTTCGAGTGTCTCGAAGCTGAGTACTCGATACCATAATGGGAAGGTTGATTTAATTGTTAAGATTACCGGTGAAGCAAAGTTAGTGGGGACACAATGTCAAGCTTCACTAAAAGAGCTGAAAACCTATAAAAAATACGAAAGAGATTTAAATAAGCATATTGAAGCTTCTATAACGGGCACGATTAAAAAGATTCAACAGGATTTTAAGGTAGATGTATTCGGATTTGGTGAATACTTGGATCGCAAGCAACATAAGACATTTACGAAACTCGATAAAAACTGGGATGAGTATTTTAAAGACGGCACTGTTAAGGTAGACTCAAATATCTTTATTAGAAGGACTGGCGTTCGCAATGACAGCTTTATAACTGAAGTCGAAAAAATGAAGCGGGATGAAAATGTAAAAAAGTAGCCCGATGAAAAACATGGATTGGATGTTTAATCATCGGGCTATAATTTTATTGTGTCTTCACTAAGAATAAGAAAAAGTCAGATTTTTACCGGTTAATTTGTTAACTCTCCGATTTGATCAATGAGTTTTACCGTTACATCGCGCAGTAGCTGAAGTCCTTCTTCAACATTCTGCTTCCATTTTGGACTTTCCTCGGCAATTATCTTTTCAATTTCCTTGGCTTTTTGTTTAACCTCTTCAGCCTTCTCCTTAATAGCTCTGTTGGTGTTTTCCTTTTCGGTGAGCTTAGTATTGACTGAGACAGTTCCAAATTCTCCTTGCTCGATGTAAGGGAGGGACTGCTCGATGATGGCCTTGAAAATTGGTACAACTGTATCTGAGCTGCTATTTGGCAAATAATGCTCCCGGTCGGTTAAATCATAACCGAGCCATACCGCGCCGACAATGGTGGGGGTAAACCCTACAAACCATTGATCTTTCGTTCCGTTAATATCCGGATAAGGAAGTTGGGTTGAACCAGTTTTGCCGGCAATTTGAACATTTTCAAGCTTCGTACGCTGACCTGTGCCACTTTCTACAACATTGAGGAGCATGGAGGTCATCTCGTTTGCTACTTGTTTTGAAGTAACTTTCTTCGTTTTCGGATTACTTTCGGCAATCACTTTTCCTGTTGGACCAACGATTTTGGTAATAAAGTGGCTGTCGGTTCGTTTCCCCTCGTTGGCAAAAACCGAATAAGCCTCTGCTAATTGTTTTGGTGAAATACCTTTATGCATCCCGCCTAGAGCTATCGCTAAATGTTCATCTTGTTTTTCGTATGGAATGCCAAAGCGTTCAAGGGCGTTCAAGCCTTTGTCAACACCTATTCTATCCAACAGCCAAACAGCTGGTAGATTGACAGAGTTCTCAACCGCTTGATACATTGGAATTTCGCCTTGGTAGGTGCGTGAAGCATTTTCCGGCTGATACGTTCCAAACGATAACTGCTGATCGACAAGCATCGAGGTCGATTTATAACCTTCCTCAAGAGCAGGCGTATATACTGCCAACGGCTTCATAGTTGAACCAGGCTGAGCTTTTAATTGGGTTGCCCGGTTAAAACCACGAAACACATAGTCACCACGTCCACCAACTACCGCACGAATTCCTCCTGTTTTCGGATCTAGCAAAATCCCACCACTTTGCACGAGGGTAGAACGATCCTGACCTCTTGGAAACAGGGAGTTATTGGCATAGACCTTCTCTAATGTCGACTGCAGATTTTGGTCCATTTCCGTATAAATATGGTAGCCGCGCGTAAAGATTTCATCTTGAGTTAAACCAAACTGGTTAATCGCTTCATCTAATACTGAATCGACGTAATATGGATAAGATCTTTCAATATAGCTTCCGCCACCATCCTCAAGCTTAATTTGTTCATTTTTAGCAGCTTTATAGTCGGTGTCCGTTATCATTCCTAATTCCTTCATCTTCGCAAGGACGACATCACGGCGTTCAATTGCCCGATCGTAATGCTTATAAGGGTCACGGGCCGATGGTGATTGCAGTAAACCAGCAAGAAGTGCAGCTTCACTAAGCGTTACTTGCTCTATCGGCTTATTAAAATATTTCTTTGAAGCAGAACCAATTCCCCATGCACCGCTGCCAAAATAAACTTGGTTTAAGTACATTTGCAGGATTTCGTCCTTCTCGTAATGCTTTTCAATTTCAATCGCTAAAAATAGTTCTTCTAATTTACGTTTATACGTTTGTTCAGGTGAAAGCAGAGCATTTTTCGTTAATTGCTGCGTTAGGGTACTCCCGCCACCAGTGATTTCAAGGGCGAATAAATTACTGAAAAAGGCACGTGCAATCCCTTTTACATCAAAACCGTTATGCTCATAAAAGCGTTCATCCTCAATCGCCACAACAGCATTTTTTACATGGTTAGGGAGTTGTTCAACCGTAATTCCCTTTGTCCGATTGGTAGATAGGTTACTAGCTACTTCTCCATCTTTATCATAAATAATCGTTGCTTGGCTTAAGCCATCCTTTAAAGTTTGGACATTGGCTCGACTGGCCATAAACGCAAAAAAGGAAATGGTCAATAAAATAAAGACCAAAACAAGCAATAAAATAATCTTTGTCAGGTGATACTTTTTCCATAAGTGCACAATTGAATCACGCAAAGAAAGAATAAGCTTCTGCATAATCGTTCTCCATACTTCCTATAATTTATTTCATTAATTGTACTCTCACAGGAAGCACTTGGCAAAGAAAAAATGCAGCGCATTAACGCAGTGGGGGACAGTCCCCCACTGCGTTAATGCGCTGCAGCGTGTGCTCGTTATGAATTGATTTGTTCCCAATCGCTGTACAGGCCGCTGCCGTTGCAGCCAGGGCAGTCGTAAGGATTGGTGTAATAAACAAACTCATTTACGGGGAATGAGTGAAAGCCCTTACCATAACAGTCCGGACATTTATTTTGCGTTTTCATATTGTTTACGTGGTTTTCATAACGTGATTCCTTCCATTGTTGGTAAGCATCGAGCAAACCCATGACCTCACCTCAACTTTTTTCATAGTATGGTTTACCAGTGGAAAATTTATACTCCATTGAAGGTCTAATTAATATCATTAGTAAATCGAAATACAATAAGATAAAATAGTCATTGTTATTCAAAATCACAGAAGATCATTAACGAGAAGAGGACGATTATGAGTCAACAAGTCGCAAAAAAATCAGCAGAGCTCAGCCATGTGAAAGAGAAAATCTGGACGAAAGACTTTCTACTGATTTGTTTGGCTAACTTTTTTATTTTTCTAGGCTTTCAAATGACATTGCCGACCATTCCGTTATTTGTTGAAGAACTCGGTGGGAATGATCAAATGATTGGTTTTGTTGTTGGTGTATTTACCTTCTCGGCCTTATTGTTGCGACCATTTGCTGGTCATGCTCTAGAATCAAAGGGAAGGGGTTTGGTGTATTTAACAGGACTCGCTATCTTTGTCCTTTCAGTAGGAGCATATGGGTTTGCAACAGGAATTATGTTTTTATTAGTATTGCGGATTATTCAGGGAGTAGGGTGGGGCTTTTCAACAACAGCCTCAGGAACGATTGCCACCGATTTAATACCGCCAAAGCGCCGTGGCGAGGGGATGGGCTTTTATGGTTTATCAGGAAATGTCGCTATGGCATTCGGCCCTTCATTAGGATTGGCTCTCGCAGGCACGATTAGCTTTAAGATGTTATTTTTCATTTGTGCTGGTCTCGGACTATCAGCGCTGTTATTAGCAGTCAATATAAAGTACAAAAAGGTTGAAAGACCCGCAGCGCATTCGCCTGCAGCAGCTGTAAGTGGAAAAAAGCTTGATTTAATTGAAAAATCAGCGTTGTCACCGTCACTGTTACTATTTTTCAATACCGTGACGTTCGGGGGAATTGCCACATTTCTTCCATTGTATACTGCGCAAAAGGATATTTCGGGGATTCAATGGTATTTTCTTCTTTACGCAATTGCTTTAATGCTGACAAGAACATTTTCAGGGCAAATTTATGATCGAAAAGGTCATAAGGCGGTTTACATCCCCGGAGCATTATTAATCATCGTTGCGATGCTGCTATTAATGTGGCTGCCGAATAGTGTAACCCTATATGGTGCTGCGATATGTTATGGATTAGGATTTGGAACGATTCAACCGGCCCTGCAGGCCTGGTCAGTTGATCAAGCTCCACCACATCGGAAAGGCATGGCGAACGCCACCTTCTTCTCATTTTTCGATTTGGGAATTGGGATCGGGGCGATGCTGTTTGGAGTAATTGGACAAAGATTAGGTTATGAGAGCATCTATTTAACTTCGGCTATATCCGTTCTCATATCGATCATACTGTATCTTATTATGATTACAAAAAAACGTGAAAGCTTAACATAATCAACTCTTAACGCTTTTCCTGGGACATGGGGAAAGGCGTTTTTTTTGTAAAATAAAGATTGTTTCTGGTCTGGAATGGTAGAGCCACCGTTTACTTCCATTTTTCTTGTTACATTCCTGAAATAGTTTGTTAAGAAGATTCCTGATGGTGGGACTAAAGGAGATAATTGTAAATTTTTATTAATTGGTAGAAAACTCCACATTAAACTCTAAACCTATTAAAATCTAGCTTTTTTAAGCTGATTTTTCTATCCCAATTTTTGGATAATGAATTCAAATATTACAGATGTTAGCCTACTAGTAGAGCAAGACAACAAGATTACTAGGAGGTTTTATCATTATGAAAAACATGAAGAAGCTAGTATTAGCATCTATTTTATCATTATCAGTATCTATGTTTGCGGCTAATCAAGAGTCAGAGGCTGCTGGAACCCATGTTGTCCAATCGGGTGAAAGCCTATATAAAATCGGGGTAAAATACGGTGTGCCTGTGGCGGCAATCAAAAAGGCCAACAATCTAACAAGCGATATGATTTACCCAGGCCAAAGCTTTTCAATTCCGGATTCAACTGTCTCAGCGGCTGATAAGGACCTGATGGCGCGCCTAGTATATGCTGAGGCCAAAGGAGAGCCCTATGCTGGTAAAGTCGCAGTAGCAACAGTTATTTTAAACAGAGTCGATAGCCCTGACTTTCCTAACACAGTCCGAGATGTCATTTATCAAATTTCTAGCAGCGGTAGCTATGCGTTTACACCTGTAAAAACGGGTTCGATAAATCAAGCGGCAGATGCCGAATCGCAAAAAGCAGTCAACGAAGCACTCGCGTTTAGAGGCCAAGGAAATGGGTCGGTTTATTTCTATAATCCTAATACGGCAGTAAGCCAATGGATTTTTTCACGCCCAGTGACGGTAACAATCGGTAACCACCGCTTTGCAAAATAATCTATATTAACAAAGCCTGCACTCCGAAATGGAATGCAGGCTTTTCGCTATTTTGATATGGCTTGTGCCTGTCGCCCCTAGGCGAGCCGTTTTAGCTTTTCGATATTAGCTATATTGTGGACGTAGTTTCGAGCGTTTGTTGACGTGCTGTTCGGCACTTAATGCAGCAATCGCCCCGTCAGCAGCTGAGATAACGGCTTGCTTAATCGGCGTTCTGCGCGCATCGCCCCCGGCAAATACTCCATCAACATTTGTACGTAAATAGTCATCGACGATAATATAGCCTTCTTCATCGCGTTTGACAGTATCTTTCAGGAAGTCTGTACCAGGCATCATTCCGCCTAAGTATAGGAAGACCCCATCGACATCCCAAGTTTGCTCCGCTTTTTGGTCATCAAGAATGACGATTTTCTCAACGCTGTCAGTTCCTTGAATTTCTTTTAAGCGATAGCGCTTGTAAATTTCGACATTTGGCTTGCTTTCCAATCCGGAAAGGTCGGCTTCACCTTTAACCTGGGCAAGAGGAACTAATAGTTTAACGGTTTTACAATATTTAGAAAGAACTTCAGCTTCGTGAATGGCTTCTTCGTTATCACCAATTACAGCAACAACACGGTCTTGATAGAAAGCAGCGTCGCAGGTTGAGCAGTAGCTAACGCCACGACCTGTAAACTCTTCTTCACCGGCTATTTTACTTGAAGGTGCTTTTGCTCCTACACCGATAAAGACGCTCTTCGCTTGAATTGTGCCCTCTGCAACGACAATTTTCTTGATTTCTTCAGTAAAATCAACCGAAAGAACGGTAGTACGCACGAAATCTGCACCAAAATCCTTCGCTTGAGCTTGCATGCGTGTTAATAATTCTAGCCCTGTAAGCTCTTCGCGAACGCCAGGGTAGTTGGCAATTTTGTGAGTAATCGCTAGTGTACCGGCTTTTGGAGCCTTGTCGATCACGAGTGTTTTCAATTTACCACGCGCTGCATAAACAGCTGCAGATGCTCCAGCTGGACCACCACCGATGGTAACAAGATCATACACCTCATTCAATACATCCGCTGTCACGGGCTTGAAAATTGAATCAGCATCACCTTGTTCTTGAGGTGCTGCTGTAGTCGCAGTTGCGTTAGTTGAAGCTGCAGCTGCAGCAGCTTGCTCATCGGTAATTCCCAATAGCTTTTTCAACTTTTTCTCTTGGAAGCCTAATACAAGCTTGCCATTGATTAAAGTTGCAGGTGTTCCCATGATTTTTCTTTCTCTTAATTGATCGAAATATTCCTTATGAATCGATGCATTTCGTTCTTCATATTCGAAGCCCCAATCTTTTAGGGCAGCTTTTACTTTTTCACAATGCGGGCAGCCAGTGCTGCTGTATACGATGATTTCAGGTTTTGACATAGTGTGTGCCTCCTATTATTAAGTAACGATTATTTTCTTCCTTTAGGTAAAAATAATGCTTGCTTATTCGTTGAAAATTAGTGATGAATTTTTAAAGTTATTGTTATTTTGTCCTATTTTTTAATCTAACGTAATCATAGTATAGGTCAAAATTAAAGTCAATCCTTTTTAATAATTATTATAAACAAAATCATCTATTTGACAAAAAAGCCCAACATATTTTGTATGTTGGGCTAAGATGTATGAATAAATTTAAATGGATTTACCTAAGTATGCGGTTAGCATCCAAACGTGTTTTTCAAGACCAGAGTGGATGGCAAGAAGCATATCGCCAGTTGTTTCATCACTTAATTCTGCAGCAAGGCTCATGCCTTCCTTTAATTCACCAATAATAAGCATGAAATCATTGATAATCGCTTGAACCATTTCTTGAGAAGCTTCAGAACCATTTGCCTCTTGAATCGAGGAAAGTTCAAGGTTTTCTCTCATTGTTGCGACTGGAACGCCACCAATTGCTAGCAAACGCTCGGCGATTTCATCTACGTGTAACGCAGCTTCATTGTAAAGCTCTTCAAATTTTACGTGTAGAGTGAAAAATTGTTCACCCTTCACATACCAATGATAATTATGTAATTTAACATACAGAACTGACCAGTTGGCGATTTGCTTGTTTAAAACATGAGTAAGTTGATTCTTCATTTATAAGCCTCCTTATATTCAGTACATAAATAAATACGCCAAAACCGGCGGTGATTCCTATCACATCTAACATAATTATATGACGACTTTGTGAATCCTTTAGCCGAGTGGGGGACAGTCCCCCATTGCGTTAAAGCGGTAACAGAGTGGGGGACAGTCCCCCATCACACTAAAGAGAGGCGTTTTTCTCTGTTCAATTCCTATTAATTGGAGTAAAATGTTTTTTATAATTTTTCGACAAAATCACAGGAGCGATTAAGCATGCTTGTTTCAATAAACAGAGTACTTGAGAAAATGATGCCAGTCATTACACCTGTTAGCGTCATTATTGGAGTACTCCTGACAGATGGGTTAAAGTCCTGGTCGTTTTTAGTACCATGGATTTTCGCTGTAATGACCTTTATCGGTAGCTTGGGTTCAAACTTTAAGTCTTTAAAAGATGCTGTTAGTCATCCGCTGCGTTTAATCACGGTGTTACTCATTCTACATGTCATCATGCCGCTATGGGCGTTATTGCTAGGGCATGTTACTTTTAGCGGTGACGTTCACACCATTACCGGGATTGTCCTAGCGAGCGTAATTCCGACGGGTATTACCAGCTTTATCTGGGTTTCAGTCTATAAAGGAAATTCTCCTTTGGCGTTAACGATCATCTTAGTAGATACATTTCTATCACCATTTATCGTTCCATACAGCGTTTCATTATTTGCAGGTGAAAAAGTCGCTATTGATACATTCGGCATGATGCAAGGCTTGCTTGGGATGGTGGTTATTCCTTCATTGTTAGGTATGATGTTGCATGAATTGACCAAGGGTAAGGTCAAGGAAAAGCTAGGTGTACCGTTAGCTCCTTTTTCAAAAATTGGTCTAGCAGCTGTTGTCATGATTAACAGCTCGGTGGTAGCACCATATTTAAAGCACTTTGATTTGAAGCTTTTAATGATTGCCGCATTATCACTCACAGTTTCCGCATCAGGCTACATGATATCAGTAGCAATTGGAAAGCTGTTGAAGTGGGGAAGAGAAGACGTCACCACACTCATGTTCACAGGGGGAATGAGAAACATCAGTGCAGGTGCAGTCCTTGCTGTGGCATATTTTGTTCCTGCAGTCGCCGTCCCCGTTGTGATTGGAATGCTGTTTCAGCAGGTTCTAGCTTCCATCTTCGGCCACTTGCTGCATAAGTCATACAAAAAACCTATATTACACAAGCAGTACAAAGGTGCCTAACATAACAATATCAAGGCCGGAGGAAGATATCCTCCGGTCTTTTCTGCTTTAGTGCAGTGGGGGACAGTCCCCCACTGCACTAAAGCGCTAAAAGCGAAAATTCACTTTTGGATTTCAGATGGTACTGGTATTGATAGACCCAGTCCTTCAGCGACGCGTTTGCCGTATTCTGGGTCAGCTTTATAAAAATGACCGATTTGGCGCAGTTTAATTTCATCTTTTTCAACTGGCTTCATTGCCGCAACAATGTTCGCAACAAGGCGAGTCCGTTCGTCAGCGCTTAATAAGCGATACAAGTCACCAGCCTGAGTATAGTGGTCGTGGTGATCATAGCTCACACTATCAGCGACACCGCTAACAGGGAATGCCGCTTGCTTGTTTTCAGGTGTTTCCACTGGGCCGCCATAACTATTTGGCTCATAATTAATCTTGCTGCCACCATTGCCATCAAAGCGAGATTGTCCATCGCGCTGATAATTATTTACCTCAACCTTAGCTCGATTGATAGGCAGTTGATTATGCTGCACACCAACACGGTAGCGATGCGCATCAGCATAAGCAAATAATCGTCCTTGTAGCATTTTATCAGGTGAAACATCAACCCCAGGCACCAAAGTACCAGGTGAGAAGGTAGCCTGTTCAACCTCGGCAAAATAATTCTCAGGATTGCGATTTAACACCATTCGTCCTACTTCGATTAATGGATAATCCTTTTGTGACCAAACCTTTGTCACATCGAATGGATCAAATCGATACGTATTGGCGTCCTCTAAAGGCATGATTTGCACACAAAGCTTCCAAACAGGAAAATCACCAGCTTCAATCGCATTAAATAAATCTTCGATGTGATAATCCGGATTTTCTCCAGCGATTTTCGCAGCCACATCTGGCGCTAAATTTTTAACACCTTGCTCCGTTTTAAAATGGTACTTTATCCACACTCCATCACCATCAGCATTTGTCCATTTGAAGGTGTGGCTGCCGTAACCATTCATATGACGCAATGTCGCTGGAATACCACGGTCAGACATTAAAATCGTCACTTGGTGGAGCGATTCCGGTGATAATGACCAGAAGTCCCAAACTGCATTAGGATCTTTTAGATGAGTTTGCGGGTTCCGCTTCTGGGTATGGATAAAATCTGGAAACTTGATCGCATCGCGAATAAAAAAGATAGGCGTATTATTTCCAACGATATCGTAATTGCCATCTTCAGTATAAAATTTAATCGCAAAACCTCGTGGATCACGAACAGTATCACTTGAGCCTAATTCACCGGCAACAGTTGAGAATCGGGCAAAGACCGGTGTGCGTTTACCTACCTCATTAAAAACTTTTGCTTTTGTATATTTACTTAAATCATTTGTTACTTCGAAATAGCCGTGAGCACCAGCACCTTTAGCGTGAACAATGCGTTCTGGAACACGTTCACGATTAAAGTGAGCCAATTTTTCCAATAGGTGGACATCCTGCAATAATGTAGGTCCGCTTTGACCAGCAGTTATTGAGTTTTGATTATCACCAACTGGAGCACCCCAGCTTGTTGTTAGTCTATTTTCATTGTTTGTCATTAGTGGTTCACCTCGTAGTATATTTTGGGCACCTCTAAATGATAACAGATTTCAATTAAAAATCAATACTAAATTATAATTATTATAAATAAAATAATTGATCAATCAATTACTCATTCTATAACAAAATGCCGCATTAAAGCGCTGGGGGACTGTCCCCCAGCGCTTTAATGCGGCAAACTATCATAGCAGTAAAATCCAATATTTATACTTCTTCATATTGGATTTTGTATTTTTTAAGGTTAGCGATTACGTAGATAACACCTATGATCCAGAACCCAATTAGCACGCAGTAGACGATAGCAGTCGCAGAGGAGGGGATGTTAAAGGTTGATAATATCGTTCTCACATTAGTGAGAATGATCATTCCACCAACCAAGATTCCGAGCAGATGCGATGGAATAATTTTCACGAGCCATGCAGCAATTGGTGCTGCAATAATTCCTCCGATCATCAACGCAAACACCCACATAAAATTGATCTGACTCCATCCTAGTGATATGAAAAATCCCAGCGAGGAGCATATCGCGATGGCAAACTCACTTGTATCAACGGAGCCAACCACTTTTCGCGTTTCGATATTTTGCTTCGATAACAGTACGGGCGTCGCAATCGGTCCCCAGCCCCCACCGCCAGTAGCATCAAAAAAACCGGCAATAAATCCTAACGGAATAAAGAAACGTTTATTTACATTCTTTTGATTTTGCGCCACGGTAACTTTCTTCTTGAATAAAAATCGGTAAATAACAAAGAAGCCTAATCCTAACAAAAATACTGAAACATATGGCTTTATAATATCTCCCGGTATGCTTCCAAGAAATAAAGCTCCAAGAAAAGCGCCGATTGACCCGGGAATGATTAATTTTTTCACAATGCCCTTATCAACATTTCCGAAGCGAATATGGGACACGCCTGAGGCAGCGGTGGTGACTACTTCTGCCAAGTGGACCGAGGCCGAAGCTGCGGCTGGGGCGATGCCGAACATTAATAACAGTGAAGTAGAGGTGACGCCATACGCCATTCCAAGCGACCCATCAACTAATTGCGCGCATAGCCCGATAATCGCAAGAACAATTAGCTTTCTCAAACAAAACAACTCCTTTGACGTTTAGCCTTAGTCAAATACTTCTGATAACCAGTAAATCATTCAGCGAATGATGATAACCTACGTATTGAAAAAGTGATTAGCTAGGCATTTTTACCCCATGATATGAAATCAATCAAAAGGGGGTCACTTGTTCACTGTAAATTGGGCATCAACAAAATATGAATTCAACATCCCCAAAAACGAAATTATGCGTTATAATGAAAAAATGATGTTCTTAAAAGAGAACAAACCAAAACTCAAAATCCTCTCATCCCCAACACTATCGAAAGGAGATTACGATGGTTTACCTTTTTCATTATTTATCTCTATTAAATTTAATTGATGGCGTAATCACTTTTTTGGGTCTAGAGTTTTCCGTCATTGGGGAAATGAATCCGATTATGGACCAACTATATCAATTGCATCCGTTACTTTTCATCACCGTAAAAATAACCCTATCGCTATTCCTGTATTTATTTATTTTCTTCAAGCAAGTCCCAAACAGCCAAGCCTCCAAGGGTGTTACTTATCTTGCATCAGGACTGTATACTGTCATCTTTTTCCTTCATAGCTTTTGGGTTTTGGAATTCATCAATTTTTATTTTTAACATGAAAAAAAGCCGGATGTGAGATTCCGGCTTGTAAATATTCCAAGGTCGTTTAGGCAAATATTTTCTGTTCTGGTCGAGCTTTGAGAATCGCCGAATAATGATCCAACATTTCATCGAAAATCTCATCCCATTTTTGTGTCAGCGCATAATTTCGAGCTTCGTGCCCCATCTGAGTTCTTAACCCTTTATTAGTTAGCAGTTGAACGATTCCTCTGGTAAAATCTTCAACGTTTCCCGGTTCGCATAAAATACCCGTCATACCAGCTTTAACTATATTCTTAACACCGCCCGCATTTGCTCCGATAACGGGAGTCCCGCTCGCAAGCGCTTCAAGCGCAACATTTCCAAACGTTTCAGTCGGTGATGGAAACACAAACAAATCAGAGGCACAATAGGCTTCAGCCAAGGCTTCACCATTTAAATAGCCAGTGAAGGTCATATTCGAGGCAGCTTCCATTTCTAAGTCCTTTCGCAATGGGCCATCCCCAATGATTAACCACTGCAAATGCTGATTTAAATCGTACGGAAGTGCTTTTGCAACGGCCATCAATGTTTTCAAATCTTTCTCGGGAGCCAATCTGCCTACATACGTCAGCAAATATTTTTTCTCAATCCCCAAGCGAGACCGAACCAACTTGCGATCATAACTCGGATGGAACAATTGGCAATCGACACCATGGGGCCATTTTTCAAGATTGGTAAAGCCGTGGCGATTTAACTGATTATACGTCACATTAGAGGGGACAAAAACCTTTCGAAATGGGCGGTGGAACCAATGCATGTATTTCCACAAATATTTTGAAAGAAATTGAAGGTCATAAAATTGAAGATAATAGTCAAAGTCCGTATGATAGGACCCAACGAGGGGAATGTTTAATTTTTTAGCAAAATAAACACCGCATAGGCCAATATTAAATGGTGTTGCAATATGGATTAAATCGGGGGCAAAGCTTTCGAGCTCAGCCTTTAATTGGAACATATTTGGAAAAGCTACGCGGCATTCAGGATATAGAAAAAAAGACATGCTTTTAAAGTGATGAATTTGGTCTGAAACATATTCATGGCCCACCTCGGCTTGTTTTGGTACTGGTGCAAATACTTTGAAGGTTATTCCTTTCAAATTCAAATAATCTGTAAAAAGCTTTAATGTATTGGCAACTCCATTAATATCTGGATAGTAGGTGTCGGTGAAAAATGCAATTTTCATTTTAGCGCCTCCTTAGATAGCATTCTAGTCATATTACAAAAAGCTGTTGATAAAATAAAAACAGACGGCGCCGATGGTTGACCCAAGTATTCCGCCAGCCATTACATCAGATGGATAGTGGAGCCCCAAATACATTCTTGAGAGCCCAACACATATTCCAGCAGGTATCAGTAGGAAAGAGAGTGCAGGTGCAAATAATACAAAAGGAATCATCACAGAAAAAATAGCGGTGGTATGACCAGATGGAAACGAATGATCCTTTAATGGATTTCTAGGAATATTGATTTTATCCAGCGTCAAATAAGGTCTTTGACGTGGGTATAGCTTTTTAATAAAATGAACCGGAATATGGCTTAAGGAAAGGGAAGCTGCGCTTGCAACGGCAATCCACTTTAGATGAACTGGTAAAAGGATAAGGAGCAGCAACGTCACAGAAATCGTAAAACCTGCACCACCACAATGGGTAATACTCCGAAAAAACAGATTAAGCAACCGTTTTTCAAAATGACGATTGATCTCCTTAAATACCCTGCATTCAAACAAATAAAATGAATTTAGTAACCTACTCATATGAGGCTCCTCCGTATTCTTAATTTATTTATTTTTTATTGCTTCCACATTTCTTGAAAATCGGTTGTCTGCCTATCGAGATATAAGAAATAGGGTGTTTTTTTATTTCATTTATCGAAAAACAATTGCGTCCATCGATAACGATCGCTTGTTTCATATAAAGAGGTATTAGCTCTAATGGCATATGTTTGATTTGGTTCCACTCAGTCGCGATGATGGCAAGGTCCGCATCGTATAGTGCTGATAGGACGTCAGTAGTATAATTAATGCTCCTACCCAACACTTTTTCGGCATTTGGAATTGCAACCGGATCGTATGCTGTAACCACAGCGCCTTCCATTAGTAATTCCTGGATAATTGTAAGTGCTGCTGCTTCACGAATATCATCTGTATCTGGTTTAAAGGCAAGCCCAAGTACAGCAACCTTTTTTTGAGCTAATGCTCCAACAACTTCTATTGCCTTTTGGACTGGAAGTGATTTCTGACGATTATTTACTTTAATAACCGCATCGAGCAATTCAAAATCATGATGAATGTTTCCAGCCAATTGGATTAACGCTTTCGTGTCCTTTGGAAAACAAGAGCCTCCATAGCCAATTCCCGCACAAAGAAACGATTGTCCTATGCGCTTGTCACGACCAATTCCATAGGCAACCTCGTCAATATTTGCACCAACCTTTTCACAAATCGCAGCAATTTCGTTTATAAAACTAATTTTTGTTGCCAGAAACGCATTTGAGACATATTTAATCATCTCAGCACTTCTAATGTCGGTTTTCATAATCGGAATTTGTAATGGAAGATAAAGCTCTTCAATTGTTTCTGCAACTTCTGGTTTTTCAGTTCCAATTACAATCCTGTCACCATTGAAAAAATCAATAATAGCCGATCCTTCCCTAAGAAACTCGGGATTTGCTACCACATCAACTCTCACATTTGGAGGTTTTTGGTTGTCAATAATTTGGCGAATTTGATAGTTAACACCGACAGGAACGGTACTTTTTGTACAAACAATTACGTCATTTTTTATATTATTAGCAATTGAAGTTGCGACCTCATAAATTGAATCAAGGTCTGCGGAACCATCTTCCTTTTTGGGTGTTCCAACCGCAATGAAAATGATGTCTACTTTTTCATAAGCAAACTTGGGATTTGTTGTAAAATGTAGTAGCCCATTTCGTAAGTTTTTTTGTAAAAGCTGTTCCAAACCAGGTTCATAAATTGGTGAGTGTCCCAAACTTAGCATGTTAATTTTCTCCTCCAGAATGTCTAAACATATTACATGGTGACCCAGCTCAGCTAAACATACTCCGGTTACTAATCCAACATATCCTGTTCCAGCAACAGCAATCCTCATCCAATACCTCCCAAGAATTAGTACTTTTCTCCATGTTATAAAAGAAACATGAACGCCATCTTGATTTTGTGTAAAAGTAGTGTTAAGAAATAGAATCAAGCCTTAACGGTGACAAGAGTCGGCAGTACCAGTGCACAGGCCAATTGTCGAAAAAAGCTCTTGTAAAATTGCTGAAGTTTACTCGCAAACCTCCCATGAAAGGAGTATAGTGGGTATGTATTAGTACAAGGTAATAACAGTGAAATCTGGTGGTGAACAGTAACTTGATCAGAACAAAAATTCCGACCTATGAACGAATCGCGATTGATTTGGCGAATCGGATTTATGATGGGAAGTTTAAAGAAGGGGAAAAGATTCACGGACGGTCAACTTTGGCCAGTGAATATAAGGTATCTCCGGAAACTGTCCGAAGAGCAATTAAAATTTTAGAAGATGTTGAAATTGTCCAATCTACAAAGGGCAGTGGCATCATCATTTCATCCAGAGAAAATGCATTTAAATACATCAATCGTTTCTCAAGCCTCGAGAGCATTAATGAACTGGAAAAACAAATGAATGCGTTAATTACTGAGCGCGAAAAGCTAGATGAACAAATGTTTGAAACGCTCAGGAAAATTACTGATTACTCAGTAAAGCTCCGCCACACCAATCCACTAGCTCCCCTTGAGGTTGAGGTAAAATCGACATGTAGTCATATCGGCAAAACCATTTCCGAGTTGATGTTTTGGCAAAATACCGGAGGAACAGTTGTTGGTATTAAGCGTAAGAGGGAACTAATTATATCACCTGGACCGTATGCTTTGATTTTAGAAGGGGATGTGCTCCTCGTCATCGGTAACGAACTCGCCTATGACCGCGTCTTGCATTTTATGAATGATGAACAATAAAAACGGTAGCCAATGAGAATGTTGGCTACCGTCATTTGTTTAAAGCTCCTATAATAATCTTTCTTTTTCCAAAAATTCTTTGGCAACTTTGGCAGGTGACTCTTTCAAACTATCAACCTTGTAATTTAGCTCCCGCATCTTGTCATCATTTAATTTGCCAGCTAAGCTATTGAGTACACTCTTGAGCTCAGGGTGCTCAGCCAATGTTTCACTTTTCACAATTGGAACGGCATAATATGGAGGGAAAAAGCCTTTATCATCCTCTAAAACCTTTAAATGAAAGGCTTCCAGTAAACCGTCAGTTGAAAAAGCATCAATTACATCACTCTTATGATTTTCAAGTGCAGTATAGCGCAAACCACCATCCACGGCTTTAACCTCACTGAAGTTCAAATTGTATTGTTTTGCCAAGCCGATTAAGCCATCCTCGCGATTAGGAAATTCAATCGTTGGACCCATGATTAAATCGCTACTAACTTTGGCTAAATCGGAAATGGTCTCCAAGCCATATTGGGATGCGGTATCCTGACGCACGGCAAGAGCATAAGTGTTATTGAATCCAAGTGGTTTCAGCAAATCAATCCCATATTGGGATTTGAATTTCGAATGGACGATATCATAAACTTCATCTGGGTCAGCGACGAGTTCTTCTTTTAAAATATTGACGAGTCCGGTTCCGGTATATTCGACGTAAAGATCAATATCACCGTTGTTTAGGGCACTAAACGCGACCTGTGAACCGCCTAAATTCAGCTTTCTTTCAACATCAAGATCAGTCTTGCTCTCGATTAAATCAGCTAACATGTTTCCTAAAATCAATTGCTCTGTGAAGTTTTTTGAACCAATCACAATTTTTTCATCAGCTTTTGCTTTTGAAAAAATCGAGAAAGCACCAATGGCGAAAACGAGGATGACCGCAAAGCCAATGACCGTTTTCCTTGTGCCTCTGCTAATTTTTCGAGTAGGAACGCTGGTCTGCTTTTTACTCGTATATGAAAAGGATGATTCCAATTTGCCGACAATAAAATCAATGATTAAAGCGAGGACACAAGCAGGAATCGCCCCAGCGAGAATCATATTGTTATCAACTGTTTGCACTCCGGAAAAAACAAGATAGCCTAAGCCGCCAGCACCAACAAAGGCAGCAATCGTCATCAATCCAACAGCGGTTACCGCTGAAATTCTGATTCCCGCCATAATCATCGGGAAGGCCAGTGGCAACTGAACCTTTCGCATAACTTGACTCTTCGTCAGGCCGATGCCTTTGGCGGCTTCCAGAATGTCACCATCAATATTCGTTACTCCCGTATAAGTATTTTTAACAATAGGCAGTAAAGAATAAAGCACGACCATGACAATAGCAGGTGTACTGCCAATCCCAATAATCGGAATCAGAAATCCAAGTAGTGCTAAGCTTGGTATCGCCTGAATGACATTAGTCATACCAATAATCGGCTTAGCCAGCTTTTGTTTGCGCGAAATTAAGATTCCTAATGGAATACCAATGATAATCGCAATTAAAACTGATAAGACACTCAAATATAGATGTTCACCCAATAAACTTCCTACTTGCTGATAATTATTTAATAAGTAATTCCACAATTCACCCATTAGAAGGCCACCTCCAAGTCAATTAATTGGCTGCTTAATGTGGATAAAATACTACTTCGCGTAATTAACCCTACTAGTTTACCAGTCTCGTTCACGACAGGCACATAGCCGATTTTATGTTCGTTCATCGTCGATAAAATTGAAATGAGATTGGATTCCTCGCAAACTGCTTGAACGTTAGTTTCCATAACTTCTTCAATCGTTGCGTTTCGATTTTGCAGTTTAATGCCTTTTAAGGTCACCATGCCGACCAAGACATTTTGTTTATCGGTAACCATCAGGCTATCGACTTTATTGTCCTTCATAATCTCAATCGCTTGAAGGACGGTCCGTTTTGGCGTTATTTTTATAGGATTGGAAATCATTATATCTTCGGACTTCAATAGCTCAGGGTTGTTCCAAACTCGTCGTTTGCCAATGAAGCTTTCCACAAAGTCATCTGCAGGATTTTTTAGGATATTTTCAGGGGTATCGTATTGGAGAATATCGCCGTCTTTTAGTAAGCATATTTTGTCGGAGATTTTTATAGCTTCATCCATGTCATGCGTTACAAAAATAATCGTTTTATTGAACTCTTTTTGCATCTGGAATAATTCTTCTTGCAAGGAACTCCGCGTAACAGGGTCGAGGGCGCTAAAAGGTTCATCCATCAAGATGATGTCTGAGTCAGTTGAGAAGGCCCGGGCTACTCCAACACGCTGTTGTTGCCCACCACTTAATTCTTTTGGAAAGCGGTGTAGATATTCTTTCGGATTTAAGCCAACCATTTCTAGTAAACTCTCTGTTTTTTCGACTATTCTATCTGGAGCCTCACCTTTAAGCTTGGGAATTAATTCGAGATTTTCCTTTATTGACATATGGGGGAATAATCCGGTGTTTTGAATCACGTAGCCAATATTACGGCGGAGTTCAATCGGATTAGTCGCAGCAATGTCTTTACCATTGACTAAGATTTTGCCTGATGTCGGTTGAATGAGTCGATTAATCATTTTTAATAGGGTGGTTTTCCCGCACCCGCTCGGTCCAACAAAAACAACGAGCTGACCAGCTTCGATTGTTAATGAAAAATCATTAATGATTGTCTTTTGCCGATACTTTTTCACGATATTCTTAAACTCTATCAATTTTGTTCCTCCTCCTTCATCAATGTAACAACCTAATGCTAACACATAAGTTGTTACTTCATCAAGGGAAAACCAAAACCCTTTACTACGATAGCGCGGTGGGGGACAGTCCCCCGTTGCTTCACTGCGTCACCGCATCGGGGGACTGTCCCCCACTCGACTAAAGTGAGAATTGTAACATGCAAAAAATATCTATATTGTTATAATTTAAGATGTTTAATTATTTAAAATATTCGAAGCGCTAACGATACTTTTTGAATTGGTGGTGCATAAAGAAGATGGAAAAGATAAATTTTGACCTTATGCTTGAACCCTTTCTGTTTGAAACAGCTCAACAGATTGAACAGCTTGAGCAGGCAATTATTGAAGCGGATACATCTGGTTATTTCACACCTGAAAACGTCAACGATATTTTTAGAAATATGCACACAATCAAAAGCTCAGCTGCGATGATGCAATTCAACAATATGTCGAAGGTTGCCCATGCGACTGAGGATTTGTTTTTCTTTCTCCGGGAAAATAAGCCGACTAACGTTGACAGTACCTCATTATGTGATCTCGTTTTAGAAGCGATTGATTTTAATAAGAATGAATTGGAAAAAATAAAAAACGGTGAGGCTGCTACAAGTGATGAAGCCAGTCTCCTTGTTAAACTTCATGATTATCTGGATTTACTCAAAGAAAGCAATAAGCCAAATTACGAAGCACCCAATGAATCCGCTCCTGAACAAACCGCATCATTGTCTCAGCATAAGACAACCCATGAATCTGCCTCCACATCAACCGCTAAGAACTACCACTATCAAGTGAATATTCATTTTGTACAGGATTGTGAAATGGAAAATATTCGCGCCTACATGATTATTCATAATCTCCAAGATATTGCCAACATTGATGCCTATATCCCAGCTGACATCGTCGACAATGCCCAAACTGCAGAAATCATTAGAAATGATGGATTTACCATCATTTTTTCATCAGATTATTCACTTGAGCACCTAAAAGCGTTCTTCAGTCAAATAGCGTTAATTGATCAAATAGATTTGAAGGAAGTAAAACATGAGGACAAGCTCTCTGCTGCCCAACCACCACAGCAACAACGCTCAGAAGAAAGCAAAGTCCAAATAGCTAAAGAAACTCATAGCGGTAACACTCATCAAACAAAAATCATCAGCGTCAATGTTCAAAAGCTTGATAAACTATTAGATTTAGTGGGAGAAATGGTTATTTCCGAGGCAATGGTCACTCAAAATCCCGATTTAAAAGGCTTGCATCTGGAAAATTTTAAAAAAGCCTCGCGACAATTAACAAAAATAACGAGTGAGATACAAGATACCGTGATGTCCATCCGGATGGTCCCACTTGGTCCTACCTTTTTTAAAATGAATCGTATCGTCAGGGACATGAGCCGAAAGTTGAATAAAGAGGTTAAGCTGAAAATTGTCGGAGAAGAAACTGAGGTTGATAAAAACATTATCGATAACCTTGGCGACCCGCTCATACATATCGTCAGAAACTCGCTCGACCACGGTATTGAAGAAGCGGAGGAAAGGGAGGCACTTGGAAAAGATAGAATTGGCACGATAAAATTAGAAGCCAGAAATGCAGGCAGTGAAGTGTTAGTTATCATTGAGGACGATGGCAGAGGCTTGAATAGGCAAAAAATCCTTGCCAAAGCTGCCAAAAACGGACTACTAACGAAACAGCCAGAAGAAATGACAGATAAAGAGATAAGCAATTTAATTCTGTTGCCAGGCTTCTCGACAAAGGAAAAAGTAACGGAGTTTTCCGGTAGAGGCGTCGGAATGGACGTTGTCGTGAACAATATTGAAACAGTGGGTGGCTCGATACAGGTTGAAAGTACCGAGGGGAAGGGTACTACGATTACGATTAAAATCCCGCTTACACTAGCAATTATTGATGGAATGAACCTTAAAGTTGGCGAATCGCGCTATACGCTCCCGACCACATCGATTAGAGAATCATTTAAGCCAAAAGTGGGTGAGGTATTTAAAGACTTAGATGGAAATGAAATGATTATGATTCGGGGCTGCTGTTTTCCAATCCTCCGCTTGCACCGGTTTTATCATGTGCCAACGAAGATTGAACAATTGCATGATGGGATCATGATTATGATTGAAAATGAAAATAAATCGATTTGTTTATTTGTTGATGAATTATTAGGTGAACAGCAGGTTGTCGTAAAGGCACTGCCAAGCTACATTCAAAAAATAAAGAAGATTCACGGTTTAGCGGGCTGTACACTACTGGGAGATGGCAGTATCAGCCTAATTTTAGATGTCAATGGACTCATCGCCTAAATGCTCCTAATGAAGAAACCAATGATGAAGGTGATTGCCCATCATTAAGGAGGAAAAGTGATGACTTGGTTTAAAAATTTAAAAATTAGAGTTAAGTTAATTATTTGTTTTGGCATCGCAGCCATCTTTACGACTATTGTTGGCTTAATCGGTATTTATGAAATGAGGGGAATTAACAATTCGTTGGAAGAGATGTTTTCACAAGATTATCAGGCGGATCTCCTCCTTTCGGAAGTAGATTCGAATAATAAAGAAATTCAAATAATCCATATTCAAGCTGTTTATGAACAAAATCCGGATACCCTTCAATCTAAATTGACAAAAATTGGCGAGCTTACTAAAGCTGACGATCAAATCTTTACGGAATTAGAGAAAAAGGGATCAAGTGGAACAGAGGCAGCCCTTTTCACTAAAGTAAAAGATGCACTGGCCACTTATCGAGATTTACGTGCTAAAAATATTGAACTAATAAAAGCAAACAATTACGAACAGGCCATTGCTGAATTACCAGACGTACTTGCAGCAGCAGAGATAAATAATCAAGCTATTCATAACCTTATTGATGAAAGTCATAACGCTGCGGAAAAGGACCTTGAAACCAGTCGTGATGACTACTTATCGCGCACCATTATCATCATTAGTGTTGGTATTTTGGGAACATTATTTGCAGTTGGAATTGGACTTTACGTAGCCAGTCTTATTTCTAAACCGCTCCGAAACCTTGTGCATGCCGCCAACAAAATGACAGATGGAGATTTGGATGTAAATATTGATATTCAATCAACGGATGAGGTTGGGATGCTTTCCCAAGCCTTTAAAACAATGTCTGAAAATCTGAATGATGTCATTTCCAACATCAATTCTGCTGCAGAACAGGTTTCGGCGGGCTCAAAGCAGGTATCTGATTCAAGCGTAGAGCTGGCTCAAGGAGCTACCGAGCAGGCAAGCTCCATCGAACAACTAACTGCCTCGATTGAGGAAATATCGTCACAAACGAACAACAATGCACAAAATGCCGGATTGGCAAATGAAATTGCTGAAACAGCAAAGCACGATGCAGAGCTTGGGAATGAACAGATGACCAAAATGTTAAGTTCGATGGAGGCTATTAATGAAGCCTCTACCAATATCTCAAAAATTATTAAAGTGATAGATGAAATAGCCTTTCAAACAAATATCCTTGCTCTTAATGCTGCTGTTGAGGCGGCACGAGCGGGACAGCATGGTAAAGGCTTTGCTGTAGTTGCTGAGGAAGTCAGGAATTTAGCAGCAAGAAGTGCAGATGCAGCCAAAGAGACGACTGATTTAATTGAAGGATCAATCAAGAAAGTTGAAGATGGCACAAAAATTGCCTCAGAAACAGCTGAAGCCCTTGATAAAATCGTATCTGGAATTTCCAAGGTTGCAATCCTTGTAGGAAATATCGCTAACGCCTGTAACGAACAAGCTTCTGGAATCGGACAAGTAAATCTGGGAATTATGCAAATTTCTCAAGTGGTTCAAGCTAATTCAGCTACCGCCGAAGAGAGCGCTGCCGCTAGCGAGGAGCTTTCGAGTCAATCGGAGTTGCTAAGTGGAATGGTGAAAAGCTTTAAGTTAAAGCGAGGCCAATCATTCTCAAGACGCCAAATTATTTCGCCTGCGGTATTAAGAATGCTTGAAGATTTGGAGGAAAGTAAGACAGCCAATGCTCAAACACAGGTTTTCACTCCCTACCATCATGAAAAAGACATGACATCCGAAACCATTCGCTCCATTGATTTAAGTGATAAAGAGTTCGGTAAATATTAAGCAATGACTTCGAAGAGGCGGTCCCTGATACTCTTCTTAAGTGATGGGGTGTTAAAGGTGCACATATCAGATAAAGAGTTTCTGGAATTGGCATATTATATTGAACGGAATTATGGAATTCATTTAAAAAAGGAAAAAAAGACTTTGCTCGAAGGTCGGCTTTTCCAATTTTTAAAAGAAAAAAACTTGAAGAACTTCAGTGAATTTTATCAATGTTTAATCCAAGACAAAACCAATCAGACAGCTACTACTCTTGTGAATAAAATTACGACTAATCATACTTTCTTTATGAGAGAGGCCGATCATTTTGCATATTTTCGGGAAAGAATCCTTCCTTACTTAAGTAAAACGGTTAAAGACAAGGATTTACGAATTTGGAGCGCTGGATGTTCAACAGGGGAAGAACCTTACACGCTAGCGATGATTATCAATGATTTTTTTGGGCATGAAAAGCTGTTTTGGGATACAAAAATTCTTGCAACAGATATATCTGATAAAGTTTTATCCTATGCCCAAAAGGGGTATTTCTCCAATCATCAGCTAACTAATGTCCCTGGCATTTGGAGAAATAACTATTTTGAGCAAATCGACAGAGATACAAGTCGAATTTCCAAACAGATTCGGGATGACATCATTTTTCGACGCTTAAATTTAATGGATAAAGTCTTTCCTTTTAAAAAAAACTTTCATGTCATCTTTTGCCGCAATGTGATGATCTATTTTTCAGAGCAAACAAAAATGGAGCTGGCTAATAAGTTTTTTGAAAACACCGAACCAGGTGGATATTTATTTATCGGTCATTCAGAATCCTTAAATCGTGAAACAACCCGATATCAATACATAAAGCCGGCAATATATCGAAAAGGGTAATTCATGCTGAAATCTAATAAAAAGAGATGATAGTAGTGGAAAGCAATTTTGGGACAAATCTTTATCATGAAAATGGTCATAGATTAATTCAACATCCAAAAGATGTTAGCGAACGCATCAATCACAATGATGATGGAAAGGCAGACAAAATTATTGCGATAGGTTCCTCAACCGGTGGAACAGAAGCTTTGTTACACATTTTTAAGCAATTACCCCTAGAAATACCAGGTATAGTTGTCGTTCAGCATATTCCTGAAAATTTTTCGAAGGTGTTTGCAGAACGGTTGAATGCCCAAACGCACTTTTCGGTTAAAGAAGCAGAGCCCGGGGATGTTGTCGAGTCCGGGAGAATTTATATTGCACCGGGTGACCGCCATATGAGAATAAAAAAACGAGGTCCTTCAATAAAGCTTGAAGTATATAAAGGTGAAAAGGTTAATGGTCATTGCCCTTCCGTTGATGTATTATTTGAATCTGTTGCCCGTGAAGTGGGGCAAAAAGCGCTCGGTGTTATATTAACCGGAATGGGAAGCGATGGCGCCAAAGGCTTGCTCTCGATTCGGGAGCATGGTGGCAGAACAATCGGTCAGGATGAAGCCTCCTCGGTTGTTTACGGTATGCCTAAGGTTGCTTACTCAATCGGGGCAGTTGAAAAACAAGCATCGATTGACACAATTCCTGCACTCATGATGCAAGCTCTATTTGGTAGAATCTACCTCCAGTAAAATAAATACCCTCTTTCGATAACATATCCGCGAAAGAGGGTATTCGTTTGGTAATTGGCTGAGGCAAAATTCACCTCCCCCAACAAAATTTCCTTCCCCTAACAAAATCTACCACGTTAAACGTCTTCTGTTATATGACGATAATAAAAACATACAGCAGTTAAAACCTAACAAAAACCAAGCTTCACACCTATTAGGAGGGAGCTTATGCAAATTCCTCAAATTCAATTACAGCAAACCTATGCTAAAATAGGAATTAGAATCATAAAGCCGGTCCAAGAGATCGAGCAGCCAGCTGCACAAATGACGATCAAACAGGAGCCTGCGAAAATGGTCATCGACCGCAAACAGGGAATGCTCGAAATTGATCAGGAACAGGCGCGGTATGAGCTTAATTTGAAAAGTCCAAGCGCCTTGTCAGAAGATTTCGCTGAGTATGGTCGACAAGAAGCATTACAAGCCATTGCCGAAATTGCCGAAAAGGGAAATCGCATGGCTGCTATCAAAAATAAAGGCGATGCGATTGTTCAAATGGCAACTGAAAATTCCATCAAGCCACCGCCAGATTTTAATATTGCCTTTATCCCAAGTTACGGCTCGGTTAAATTGGAATATACACCAACGGAAATGCAAATCAATTGGATGAGCGGTGGAACAGAAGTAAACATTGTCCCACAAAAGCCTATCCTCAATTACCAGCCTGGCAAAACTGAAGTATATATGAGCCAGTGGCCTGAACTGAAAATTGATGTGTTAGGATAGTTTCGATTTTTTCTCATAAATTCATTAAACTTTCGTTAGAGATTGCCGATAAAATAAAAAAAGACAGGAGGCGACTTGTTATGAGAATTGATAATATGAAATATGGTATGTATTCATACCAAAATCAACAGAAAAATTCTGTGACAAGAGAAGCAACAAAAAAGTCACCTTCTTCAGCGGATATCAGCATATCTTCGGCCGGACGAGAAATTTCACAAGCAAAAATGACCGAACAAGCAGAGCATAAAGCGCGTGTTCAAGAATTGAAGCAACTGATTGCAGATGGCAATTACAAGGTGGATAGCAGTAAGGTTGCAGAAAAGCTTATCAGCTTTTGGAGTTCTGATTCCAAATAGGAGAAGTGAACATGAATTCTTTAAAAAAACTCATTGATATACTAGATTCAATGGTTGATGCCCATAAACATTTACTAGAGCTTACCCAAGAGAAACGGGCGATTTTGATTGGCGGAGATCTGCAAAATCTCATGCAAATCACCCATCGTGAGAATTCGATTGCTTCGGAAATTGAAAAGTTAGAAATTCAAAGAAAACAATTTGTCGAGGAGTACCTAACAACGAAAGGTTATACAGGTACTTCTTTTACGCTTGAGGAAATCATTAAACGACTTAATGAAGCCAGTATTGAAGCTACACTAACGACAATCGGCAAGCAACTTCGCTCAATCGTTCAAGAAATTTCCACTGTCAATAAAGGGAATCAACAATTGATAGAAACGTCGCTTGCCTTTCTTCAATACTCAATTAATTTACTAGTGCCGAAAGATGCCCCAGTCGGGTATGGCCCGAAAGCAAAAAACAAGTATGCTAGCTTACTTGATGCGAAGGTATAACTTCATTTAATAGGTTTTGAAACGGAGGAAATGTTATGGCTTCAAGTTTCCACGGTCTTGAGGTAGGAAAACGTGCTTTGTTTGCTCAGCAGACAGCACTTTCAACAACCGGACACAATATCGCCAATGCCAATTCAGCTGGATATACAAGACAAAGAGCGGAAATGCGGGCCAGCAGTGCCATGAGCGTTTCAGCAGGAATCTATTCATTCCAAATCGGTACTGGTGTGGAAATCAGTAAAATGCAGCGGATGCGTGAGGATTACTTAGATGTTCAAATCCGTTCAGAAAATAAAAATTTAGGTTACTGGGAAGCTAAAAGTGATTCCCTATCAAAAATAGAAGAAATCTTAAACGAGCCGTCTGATGAGGGTATAGCCTATGTCATGAATGAATTTTGGAAGGGCTGGCAGGAATTAGCTAAGGACCCTGACAGTGCGGCAGCCCGGGCTGTTGTACGGCAACGAGGAGTGGCTGTCACCGAATCATTCAAGTCCATCATGGATTCGCTTGACCAGATGCAAACCGACCTCAAGCATGTCATCAACACCAAAACGGAAGAGGTAAACTCGTTGGCAACACAGATTGCTAATTTAAATGATCAAATCGGTCGACTAGTTGCCAACAACTATGATCCGAATGATTTGTACGATCAGCGAGATTTATTGGTTGATCTGCTTTCAAAAGTTGTCGATGTCAAAGTAACAAATTCCGTTCATGGTAAGGTGGACATTTCCGTTGGTGGTGAATTGCTAGTCGAAGGAAATACTGCCAAGGAATTAACGTTTGAATATGATTCAACTTCCGGCTTAGTTGATCCAAATACGATCTCAATTGGTGATAAGAAAATAACCTTGGTATCCGGAGAATTATTAGGGAGATTTGAAGCTTACGGTTTGGTTAACGGGGGTAGCGAATCAACAGTTCCGTATATTAAAGGTAAAATAAATGACTACGCCATGACTATTGTTAAAGCCATTAATGATGCACACATGGAAGGTGAAAACCTAGATAATATCAATAATGGCACAACCACAAAGTACACGTTTTTCACTGGAACATCAGCTCAAGATTTAGATGTTAATCAGAAGATTTTGGACTCGCTGGATTACATTGCAGCAGCTCAAAAGGATCCACTTACAGGAATTGCTTCAACCGGAAACGGTGATAACGCTAAGGTGATTGCTGACTTGTTATTAACAAAAAATCTCGATTTTTCCGGTACGACCTCAACTGTGAATGATTTCTATCGCAATGTTATTGGACAGCTTGGCATCGATTCACAGGAAGCAGCACGTATGCGTGAAAATTCACAGGGGATTGTTGAGCAGGTCGAAAATCGGCGCCAATCAATATCGGGTGTCTCATTAGATGAAGAAATGACCAATATGATTAAGTTTCAACAAGCATACAATGCTGCAGCCCGAATGGTTTCGGTGATGGATGAATGTCTTGATAAAGTCATCAACGGCATGGGCAGGGTTGGATTGTAAAGGGGGATTGAAAGCCAATGCGAGTAACACAAAATATGTTAAACCAAAATTTGCTGGCGAACTTACAACGAAGTAATACAGCAATGGGAAAATATATGAATCAATTATCGACTGGAAAAAAAATCAATCTTCCATCTGATAATCCAGTTACAGCAGTTAGAAGTATGTATTACCGTTCGTCCTTAAACGAAGTCGATCAATTTAAACGCAATCTTGAAGACGGCCTTTCGTGGATGTCGACAACAGATGAAGCATTGGACCAGCTAACCAGTGTGATGCAGCGGGCTCGCGAGCTGACTGTTCAGGGGTTAAGCGATACGAACGATGCTAGTGCAAGGCAAGCAATTGCTGAAGAGATTAATCAGTTAAAGGAACATCTCGGAGAAATTGCAAATTCGCAAATTGCTGGAAGATATGTGTTTGCTGGAACTGATGTAAAGTCTCCGCCATTTCGGGCTGATGAGGCTGTACCTGGGTCAGTAAAGGAATTCAGAAATTCAAACAACGAAACGCTTGAGCTGCAGGTAGGACAAACCAACCATATTCAAATAAACGTCCTAGGCACAAATGTCTTTAATAACGATGGTGACGGTGGAGTTTTCAAAGTGTTGGAGAATGTCGTAAACTATTTTAATTCCCCTGACAGCACAAGTGAGACAGATTTCCTCGATAAATTGGATGGGCAAATCGATAATATTTTAAAGGAACGGTCAGAGTTGGGGGCGAGAATGAATCGTCTGGAGCTAAGTACTTCAAAAGTGGATGCGCTTGAGGTGTCGACGACAAGATTATTGTCACAAGAAGAAGATGCTGATATTTCTAAGGTTATTATCGATTTAAAATCGCAAGAAAATGCCCATAATGCAGCTTTATCAGCTGGAGCTCGGATTATCCAACCTACTTTAGTAGACTTTTTAAGATAAATCTATCGTGCTGACTCAATTAGTGTTATCATCCTATTGAGTTAGCCTTTTTATTATCTTATTCCTGACATTTTTTACTTGAACGTGAAATTATTTCCTAATTCTTTTACGAACAAAAAACTTATACTGAAGGTGTTAGAATGTTTCCAAAGGTAAACCAACAAATTCTTATCGATATTGTACAAAAAGGGGTTTCCTATCGGACTATTATTGCCGAGTATCAAGATGATGAAATATTAATAGGAATTCCAATGTCCGATATGGTCGGCGTTTTGCCGAATGGGACAGAAATTGATGTTACATTTAAATCCGGAGAAAATCTTTTTAGATTTACATCGGAAATTATCGGGAAAAAGTTGGACAGAATCCCGTTGTATCGCATACATAAGCCAAGTGAAAAAAAGATTTATCGTATCCAACGCCGCGAAAATTTCCGAGTTAATCTCCATTTAAAACTATTCTTATTAGAAAATGAATATACAACCGTAAATGTCAGTGCAGGTGGACTGTTATTTTCAACACATGGAAAAATTGGCCTTCACGAAGGTCAGATTGTATCTGGTCAAGTCGTGGTTCCGAATATCCAAAATCATGAGTTTGAATTAGTTCCATTTGAAGGCGAAATTAGACGGATATATCCGTCAGAAGATAAACAATACACATTTGCTGCGTTACAATTCACCGAAATCGATCCAAAAAATCAAACCCTTATTATTCAATCATGCTTTGAACAACAGAGAAAGCTTAGACTAAGAACAAATACTTAAGCAATAATGGGAAAAAATAGCGCGCTAAAACAAGCAAATCCAATCAAATGGAATAACATTTGATGATGGATTTGCTTGTTTTATTTTGTTTGAAAATGTATTTGACTAGACTGATATAAAGATTTTGATGAGAAATATTTATTGTTCATACAAAATTTGCATTTTTATGATAAAATTGTGATATAAGTCACACCTAAACCATTACTACTTGTTTCTTTTAACATAATTATTGTTGTTGGTTGATGGATTTTGATGGAAATCAAAAGCGATGGTCAAAAAATTTGGTTTGTAATCGAATCATATGGTTACAAGGAGGAGTCATTGTGAGTTTGAAAACAGCAATCTTTCAGATGAAGCAAGCATTAATGGATCGTGAGTTAGACGGGATGGAGCAAGTAGTTCGTGAGCTAGAAGCAACCAATGGCTTGCAGACGGGTGCTTTAACGTCTTATTATCAGCAATTGTTGATGGTGAAAAAAAATAGTGTTGAGCTGGCCAATCAAACAAATGATGAGGTCAAAAAAATCAACCGAAAATGGACCAAACAGGAAATGGAGTTTATGTTTCAATACATTAAAGCTCGGCAGGACGAAGGAGCTTTAAATATTACTGAGATATTAGAAGAAATCGCCCAACTTTTAAACCGCGGCTACCAGTCCGTGAATTATAAATATTATACAATCGTCAAAAACAATGCTAAGAAGCAAAATCTCAAACCGACACAAACAGCCATCAAATTCGCAACCATTGCAGATGATATTGTCCCGGTTGTTGCGACAGAATTTATCACTCGCCAAGAAGCGAACTTGAATACGGAAGTATATTCTGCCTCATCGTCACAGGCCGATGGTTTGCTTGATATTTTATCTGGATTAATTACCAATATTGGGCAACTGCCAGGTATGAACCTCAATCATTTGCTCAAAAGTTTGTTTGAGTTGACGAATTTAGCTTTACAGAATCAAGCTGCTGTTCAGCAAATAAACAATATCGAGTTGGAAATGAATCAAGAGAGACAAATGCTGCAGGATAGGCTGAATAAAGCAGAAAAACAGTTAGCGCGGGAAAAAGAGCGTAATCAGAAATTAACAGATTCTTTGTCATTATTAGCAAATGAGATCGAGGCATTTAACAACATGACCGATGCTGCAAAGATTCAAAACTTAAAAGCCTTCAATCAGAGACTTAATCGCTTGATTCATAAAGATGAACAACAACAACAAATCAGCCAACTAATCTAAGAAAGGTATTATTCTAACCTAAACTTTACGTAGCTCCATCCGATAATTACGATATAGTTCGGTTTACTTTTGTATCTGAAAGGAGCATTTACTAGAACATGGTTACCAATAATCCTTATCAAACATATCAACGACAAGCTGTTACAACCTCTCGTCCAGAAGAACTAACGCTTATGTTATATCAAGGTTTAGTGAAATTTATCAGATTGGCGAAAATTGATTTAGAAAATAATAATATTGAAGGAAGTCACAAGCATAATCTCCGGGCTCAAGACATTATTACGGAGCTGATGGTGACGCTAAAAACTGGTTACGAAATCTCTGAATCACTTCTTTCAATGTATGATTTCATGAAGTCGCGTTTGATAGAAGCAAACTTAACAAAAAAGGTTGAGCTATTAGTGGAAGTGGAAGGCTTTGCGGTAGAGTTGCTCGAAACTTGGTCAGAAGCAATTAAGCTCAACAAAACAAAGTTGTAGGATTAATGATCATGGTAAAATTAATCGACAAGCTTTACAACCTAACGTTGACAATGAAGCAAGCTCTTGAGTCAGAACAATACCAGGAACTCGATGAACTTCTGGATGAGCGTAACAGCTTAATGGCAGAAATAGACCGAGCAAAAGGTGAGGGTCATCAATATTCAGAGCAAGAATTGTCGTTGCTCGAGGAGATTAAGGCTATTGACAATCATGTCGCTCGCCAATTAACAAAAGCTCTTGCTGTTACCGAAGGCTTAATCAATCAACAAAAAATCAACAAACAGGTTTCGAAAAAGTTCCAACCATATAGCAAACAAACTAGCGGAGTATTTTTTGATAAAAAGAAGTAACATCAATCATCCGCCTGTTATATCTACAGACATGCTCGCTTAAGGCGGGTATTTTTTTTGCCCAAAAATTGGATTGTGCAGCTGCTTCCTGTGCGAGCATCCTTTTGGGCAATTGCGATTTCGTTACAATTTCGTAACAATTATTTTGGAATAATTATCACTCTATCAATTATAATATAATCTGTTATCATTCTAGTTGAAAGTAAATCTCAAAGTTCAAATTTCAAGATAAATTTACCAGCAATATTACGGTTACACTCTTTAGTTTTAGTGGGTATAGAGGGGAAGAGTGTTATGAATAAGCAAGGTTTAACGAACAAGCACAAGCTCGGACAACTATTTGACTTTAGTGAATTTAAGAAAAACAAACCATTCTTTACCAAACCGATGAGTATTACGGTTGGACAAGATAGTCAAATTGAAACTTATTTTCTGCTGAAAAATATTGTTTACAAGGGCAAGCAAATCTTAGCCCTAAGAAATGAACAGGAACCCTGCACTATTTTACTGGCAGAAGGGAAAATTGATAACGGAAAACTTCAATGCTTAATAAAGCTTCCAGAAGATTCGTTAAGTGAAATTACTGCCTTATTTGAAGGAAATACGATAAACACAATGATAGTTGACAACAATTAGCCTTGTAACAGTGCGTGGAACACGAGATGTAATGACGTGGTACACGCATTTTTTAATCCATAAAATATAAGCGGAATTTCCAATTGGAGTGATTTGTGTGATCATTGGTGACGATATGCTAACCAAAATTATGTTAACCAATACGATAACGAGAAACGAGAAACTTCGTACACAAATGTCTGAAAATGCAGAGTTTAGTAAGCTTTTTTCCAATGTACTTTCTCAACTGCTTGACCAACAAAACGCACAAGAAAGCGTTAGCACGTTACAGATGCCATTCACTAGTACTCATTTGACTCCAGCGCCAACAGAAAATATCTCTGAACTGCTCAATGGGTTAGTTGATCAAAATACTGCAAATTCTAAAGAGATGGAATTCGTTACAACAGGACAACTTGATCAAGCTCTTAGCGGCAAACTCGCTGGCATGGGTGCGATTTTTGTTGCGGCGGGGCAAAAATATGATGTAGATCCTGCCCTTTTAGCGGCAATTGCCCAGCACGAAACAGGTAACGGTAAATCTCGTGCGGCAAATGAAAAAAATAATATTGCCGGAATGATGGGGAAAAACGGCTTAAAATCTTATGCCACAGTCGAAGACAGTATTATGGATATGGCACGAAATTTAAGTGAGAACTATTTAGGCAAAGGCTTGACGACCATTGCAAAAATCGGTGCCAAATACGCACCAATAGGCGTAACAAATGACCCAACTGGTTTAAATAACTACTGGGTTAAAGGGGTATCAAAATATTACGACCAATTAAATATGGCCTAAATCATATCATTAGTTTTTGATTGTATAAGGAAAATTTTGATAGGGATTCCATTAAATAATTAGTAATATAGCCAGATTATAAAAAATGTCATAGTTAAAACACATACATTTATAGTATATTGATGATAATGTGATAAATTTCATCAAAATAACTAAAAAACTGACAAACAATTAAAGGTGGAGATGATTTTGAATAATATTAGCCTCCTAAAGTCAGCGTTAGATGCCTCGAGTATGCGACAACAGGTTATTTCTAATAATATTGCCAATGCGGAAACACCAGGCTACAAGGCTAAACGGGTCGAATTTGAAAATATTTTGCAAAAACATTTAGCTAATCAAACTTCCCAGTTTGTTGGAACGCAAACGGATCCACGTCATCTTACGATAGGACAAGGCAGAGGTATTCCGGCACCGCAAATGGTCGAGGATACAGAATCAGTGATTAATAACAATGGAAATAACGTGGATGTAGATCGTGAAATGACGGAAATGGGAAAAAATTCCCTTTGGTATTACATGTTAACTGATCGTGTCACCAGTCACTACAATAATTTATCTTATGCCATTAAAGGAAGGGGCTAAGCTTAAATGTTTGAATCCTTAAATATTAGTGGCTCTGCTCTAACCGCGCAACGATTACGAATGGATATCACCTCCTCGAACATTGCCAATGCCCAAACAACACGGGGCAAGTTTGTGAATGGCGAGTGGGAGCCATACCGCCGCAAGATGGTTGTTATGGAGTCGCGTGAAAAGAGCTTTGACCAAATTTTACGTGGAGAAATCAATAAAAAATCGCAGAATAGTAATCTTCAAGGTGTTCGAGTAACCAAAATTGTCGAAGATCAAACACCGTTTACCCCAGTGTATGATCCAACGCATCCTGATGCCAATGCTGAAGGGTATGTCATGACACCAAATGTTGATTTATCAAAGGAAATGGTCGACTTGTTATCGGCATCCCGTGCCTATGAAGCAAATATTACTGCATTTAATACAGGAAAATCATTAATGCTTAAAGCCATGGATATTGGGCGTTAGGAGTGAGATAAATGGACATCAAAACGATTGGAACGGGACTAGCCAAAATTAATCCAAATCAATCGCAAAAGGTTAATACTGAAGGCAGCAATACTTCATTTGCGAACGTCTTTAAAAGCTACATGGAAAATGTTAATGCCACGCTTAACAAGTCGTCAGAGCTGACCGGGCAGGTGGCTGCAGGCAAGGTTGATAATGTCCACGATGTAATGATTGCATCACAGCAATCAAAAATTGCGCTGGAACTTACCGTAACGATAAGGGATAAAGCGGTGGAAGCATATCAAGAAACAATGAGAATGCAATTTTAAAGAATGATAGAAAGCTGAGCTGGGTGAGAAATGAATCGATCATGGATAGATCAAATCAAACAATCTAAAGAGCACTTCACGAACTACTGGGGTGCGCGGAGCTCGAAACAAAAGGGACTTATAATAGGGACCTTTTTGTTTCTTATCGTTGCCCTTTCTACGACAATCTTTTTTGCGTCTCGGCCCAATTATATCCCTTTGTATGAAGGTCAATTATCGACTCGGGAAGTAGGAGACATTAAAGCAGAATTGGACAAACAGGGTTTTACCGAATATCAGCTTTCGGAATCTGGAACCATGATTCTAGTGCCGCAAAAAGAAGCTCCGAAATTACTTGTCAGTCTTGCTTCGGCAGGTTACCCGAAATCGAATGAAATTAATTATGACGTGTTTAGTGAAAACTTAACCTTTGGTGCCACTGATCGCCAATATGACATTCTAGAACGGGAAGCAATGCAAAACAAATTGGCAGACGTGCTTAAGTATGTAGATGGAATCAAAAACGCTGAAGTCATCTTAACTTTACCCGAGGATTCAGTATTTATTCGTGAAGATCAACAGGAGAATTCGACTGCATCTGTCATGGTTGAAGTAGAGCCAGGCGCGAAGCTTACCTCAGCACAAATTCAGGCGCTGTATACGCTCGTATCTCGGGGGGTCCCTAAGCTCCCAATGGATAACATTACAATTATGAATCAATACAGTGAGACACTTGCACTTGATACAAGTGAACAAGATGAACAGTCCTTGGACAAGTATGATAAACAGCGCAAAATCCAAAAAGATGTTGAGCAAGATATTCAAAGGGGACTGCAAAGCTTACTCGGAACGATTCTTGGTACGAATAAAGTGTACGTCCATACCTTTGTGAAAATGAATTTCGATAAGGTTAAAACAGAAGAAAACCTAGTCAAGCCAACTAATGAGAATAATGAAGGAATCCCGATTAGCTCGGAGCGCAATTCCGTTTCACAGACGGGAGGAAGCAAGGGTAATGGCGGTGTTGTCGGTACCGGTGAAACCGATGTGCCTGGTTATGTAGCCGAAGAGAATGGTTCAGGTAGTGACAGCACGTATGAAGAATTACAGGAAAAAGTTAATTATGAGGTTAACCGAATAAACAATCAAATTACCAAAAGTCCTTATGTAATCGATGATATTACGATCAATGTTGGTGTTGAATCCAATGCATCTGAACCAAATAAATTGCCACAGGACACGCTTGATAATATTCGCAATGTCGTTTCCAATACAGTACGCACGGCGCTTGGACACCCTGAGTTAACTGATGAAGAGGTGGAACAACGGATTACGATCTTCCCTCATAAGTTTGAGGAAAGTAAAGCGGCAAAAGCTGAGGATGCTTTGATTTGGCCATATATTGCCGGAGGTGTTGCAGCAGCTGTCCTTCTCGGCGGTGGAATTGTGCTCATGCTTATGCGCAGACGTAAGAAAGCGGCCGAAGCAGACAATCCATTTGATGATATACCGTTACAAAAGCAACCGCAAAGCCCAGAGGAGCTTGAGTATTTTGCCCAGCAGGAAATGGGTGTTGAATCGCAATTGAAAAAATTATTAGAACAAAGGCCAGAAGATTTCTCAAAAATGCTTCGTACATGGCTGAATGAGGAGGAGGCTTAACAGCGTTGACAAAACTAACTGGAAAACAAAAAGCGGCAATTCTCCTTATTTCGTTAGGGCAAGAAGCATCGTCAAAGGTGTTTAAGCATTTGCCTGATGAAGAAATTGAGCAATTAACTCTAGCTATCTCTAATATCTCTAAAGTCGGTAGTGATGATAAGAAAGAAGTTTTAAAAGAATTTCACGAAATGTGTATTGCCCAGGATTATTTGGCGATGGGTGGAATCAATTATGCCCAGAACGTCCTTGAGGCAGCGTTAGGAAAAGACCGCGCTGAGGAAATTATTATGAGGCTGACCTCGCAATTACAAGTAAAGCCGTTTGATTTTGCTAGACGAATTGATCCGATGCAAATTTATCAATTTTTACAAAATGAACATCCGCAAACGATAGCGCTCGTCTTAGCACACTTAGACCAAAAACAGGCTGCGTCAATTATATCCTCGCTAGAACCAGCGCTCCAATCGGATGTAGCGAGGCGAATTGCCCTGTTAGAACAAACTTCCCCTGAAGTCATAAAGGAAGTTGAACATATATTAGAATCACGATTGGCAGCAACAGTTCGGAACGATTTTACCGTTGTTGGTGGAATCGAATCAATTGTTAATATTCTTAACGGTGTCGATCGCTCAACTGAAAAGAGCATCTTAGAGCAGTTAGGTGAACGAGATAATGAACTAGTTGACGAAATTAAAAAACGTATGTTTGTATTCGAGGATATTATCAACCTCGATCGCCGTGCGATTCAACGTGTTATTCAAGAAGTCGACAATCAAGATTTATTGCTTGCACTTAAAGCAGCTAGTCCTGAGGTGAAAAAGGTTATCTTGGCCAATATGTCGACGCGCATGGCGGAAAGCTTTCAAGAGGATATGGAATTTCTTGGGCCTGTACGTGTTAAAGCTGTTGAGGAGGCCCAAGGACGCATCGTTTCTGTTATTCGTCGCTTAGAGGATACCGGTGAGGTCGTTATTTCACGGGGTGGTTCTGATGATATCCTACTCTAAAATTTTTAAAGCATCACAGCTTGAACTGACCGATGAAGTCAGGGTCATTAAACATCCGAAAATCGAGCTTCATCATGACAACGATGAATCGACAGATGCTTCGCAGCAAGAAGTAGGATTTGATGAGGATAACATCATGGAACATCCGCATGTCTTAGCAGCGGCTGAACAGGCGCAAGCCATTATTGCACAGGCAGATGAGACTATGCGTGCTCTCGAACGAGAAACTGAGGAAAAAATGAAGCAGTGGTGGCAGGAAAATCATGAACAACTAGAGGTTATGAAAATTGATGCTACGCACCAAGGCTATGAAGATGGCTATTTGCGCGGAAAAATCGAAGCTGAAGCCGAGCTGAGAGAAGCCTATCAGGAAAAAATAACCCAGGCTCAGCAAATTATCGAAGCTGCTTACCATCAAAAAGAAGCCATTGTTGCTGAGGCAGAGCCATTTCTCCTTGAGCTAAGTACGGCAATTGCCTCACAAATTATTAGAAAAGAACTAACAGATAACCCGGAAAAATATGTTGAATTGATTCAACAGCATATTTTGCGTTTTAAGGAAAAGGAATATATTACGATTTGCGTTCACCCTGATGATTTTGACTATATTCAATCACAGCATGCTCATATCGCTTCAGTTGTGGCTGGAGAAACAGAAATAAAAATTATTCCGGACCATTCGGTTACTTCGAAAGGCGTCGTGATTCGGACCGCTTATGGCAGTATTGATGCCCGAATTGATACCCAAATTGAAGAAATCAAAAAAGCCATATTGGAAATGGGAAGGGAGTAGCCCAGTGGTGCTTTCAGCTGAAAAATATATCCAGGTTATTCGCGGGATTGATCCTGTTCGAGTTAATGGGAAAATTACGCAAATCATTGGGCTCACAATTGAATCGCAAGGTCCTGATGTACGGATTGGCGAGCTTTGTTCCATCTATCCTTCCAATTCTCAAACACCAATTCAGGCTGAAGTCGTTGGAATTCGTGAAAATAAGGTTCTACTTATGCCATTAGGTGAAGTACGGGCGATTGGTCCAGGCTGTGATGTCGTTGCCAGCGGTAAACCGATGATGGTTAAAGCAGGCACTCAGTTGCTTGGAAGAATCCTCGATGGTTTGGGGCAGCCCATGGATGGGAAACCACTCCCATTTGGTTTGGAGGAAGTCACGACACACGCCATGCCGCCCAATCCGTTAACAAGACCGCGTATCCACGAACCATTAGGAGTCGGTGTACGGGCAATTGATGGTCTTTTAACACTTGGGAAAGGGCAACGGATGGGGATTTTTGCCGGTAGTGGTGTGGGGAAAAGTACCTTGCTCGGGATGATGTGTCGCAATACAACAGCAGACGTAAACGTGATTGCTCTAGTTGGAGAGCGGGGCCGTGAGGTGCTCGATTTTATCGAACAGAACCTCGGTGAAGAGGGTTTGAAAAAGTCAGTTCTAGTCGTGGCAACCTCGGACCAGCCAGCTTTGATTCGGATAAAGGCAGCACAAACTGCGACCTCTATCGCCGAATATTTCCGTGAGCAAGGCAAGGACGTCTTGATGGTAATGGACTCGGTCACGCGCTTTGCGATGGCCCAGCGTGAAGTGGGACTGGCAATCGGCGAGCCGCCTACGACGAAAGGTTATACACCATCAGTATTTGCCATGTTGCCTCAGCTATTGGAGCGGACAGGCACAGGTCCCAAAGGTTCGATATCAGCCATTTATACGGTCTTGGTTGATGGTGATGACATGAACGAACCGATTGCCGATGCGGTTCGCGGAATATTAGACGGACATATTGTGTTAAACCGGGCTATTGCCGGAAAGGGAATATTCCCAGCAATCGATGTGTTGAAGAGTGCGAGTCGTGTTATGACAGAAATCACCTCAGAAGAGCACTTAAATGCGGCAAGAAATTTTAATAGATTACTAGCTGCCTATAATGAAGCCGAGGATTTAATCAATATCGGTGCTTACAAAAAAGGTTCCAATCGTGATATCGACTTAGCTGTTCGCTTAAAGCCGCAGATTGATCAATTTTTACGGCAAGGCATTTATGAAGCTTCGAAGCTTGAGGAAGGCAAAGCCTATTTAATATCACAGTTTGGAGGGAATATGGGGTGAGTTTTGTTTTTTCTTTTCAAAAGGTGCTGGATGTTAAAGAAAAAGAAAAGGAACTAGCGCAGCAACAGTTTGGTTCTGCTAAACATAAACAAATGGAGCTAGAACAAAAAATGAAAGGCCTCGAATTCGAAAAAAATGAGGCTTTTCATCAATACGATCATGTCAATCGGAAAACGGTCATGGAAATCATGGAATTTCAGCAGGAGATTGACCATGTTAATCAGCAATTAAAGCAATTGGCGATTCAGTCTCATCTAGTTGAGCAGGAGGTTGAAAGACACCAACAGATTTTAATTGAGAAATCAAAGGAAGCAAAAATGTGGAACCAATGGAAAGCGAAATCCAAGGATGCGTTTGAAAAAGTAATCAATCAAAAGGAACAAGCAATGCTGGATGAAATGGCCGTAATCAGACATTCCCGAAGGCATTAAGGAGAAATCAAATGGATGAAAAGCAAAGAGGAAAATTAGGGTCTTTCGTTTATATGGCTATAGTCCCGTTATTTTTTACGACCGTTTTCTGTTTGATTTTTATTTATGCATTAGATATTCCAGTTAAGCAATCTTTGCAAAGTGTAGGTAACTCCATTCCAATTGTTAAAGAAATCGTTCCAGGTGAGTCAAGCTCTGAAGAAACTAATATCATCGACTTGAAGGATGAGCTTAACGAGAAAAATCAACAAATTGCTGACCTTAAAAAGCAAGCAAAGGCCGATGAGGCGGAAAATGAGGTTCTTCGGAAAACCAATCAGCAATTAAAAGAGCAATTACAAAAAAAACAATCAAACGAATACGCGAAACAAGTAAAAAAGGTAGCCGAAATCTATGCTGATATACCTGCCTCAAAGGCTGCAGCAATGATCGAAACGATGACTATCGAGGAAGCCACTTTGACGATTTCAATGTTAAAGCAATCTCAACAAAGCAGCATTCTCTCAAGTATGAAGGATGCAAAACAGGCAGCACAAATTACGATGATCCTAAAGGAGCTTGCCTCAATAAATGAAATGGATCCAAGCGATATTCAGGAGAAAATCAAGGAAATCGTCCAACAGCAAACACAAGCACAATAAACCAATTTACTAGAGGAAGTAACTCCAAGGAAGGAGACCAGCATGAAACGTATGATGGTTGTATTCGTATTGCTTTTTTCCCTATTTTCATATCAATCCACAACTTTAGCCTCAGGTTCAACTTCTAGCGGAGATACTTCCGTCTATGATTCTATCCAAAAGGGCGAGAAAAAAGCGAAAGCTGAGTCGCCAGAAAAAAAGGATAGCCCATCAGCATCGTTATTTTCCTCTTTTATCAAATTTATCTTTTCGTTTGCATTAGTCATTGGCCTGTTGTTTTTGCTGATGAACTATTTGTCAAAACGAAATCGCTCATTCCAAAGCAATGGACCCATTCTTTCGCTCGGCGGCCAGACTCTTGGTAACAATCGTTCACTGCAAGTCGTGTTGATAGGACAGACCATATACATTGTTGGTGTCGGCGACCAAATCACGTTGATTAGGACTATTACGAAAGGTGAGGAATACCAATCCTTGCTCGAAGGCTTTGAAAATCAAGCAGAGGTCATCACACCGAAGTGGCTGACGCTCGATTCGAAGAAAAAATGGTTCAATATTTTGAAGAAAAATCTAAATAAGTTTATCAAACACAACGGTGAGGAGTAGCGGTTATGATTCGTAAATTATTGTTTCTAGTACCACTCCTTACTTTCAGCTATTTCACGTTTGCCCATGCCGAAGATCCGCTCTCTTCACTGATACCAGGAATTGAGCTAGCTTCAGGCGATGACCCTGGCGGCGTGGCTAATACGTTAAAAATCATTTTGCTTATCACCATTTTATCAATCGCCCCGGCGATTCTTGTGTTAATGACGAGCTTTACAAGAATTATTGTTGTGCTAGGTTTTGTCCGCAATGCGCTAGGTACCCAGCAAATTCCGCCGAATCAGGTGTTGATTGGGCTGGCATTATTTATGACCTTTTTTATCATGGGACCGATTATTTCCGAAGTGAATGATGTGGCTTTTAAACCTTTGATGGAAGGGTCGATTTCACAAACGGAAGCGTATGAAGCGGCAAGTGTACCTTTGAAGGAGTTCATGACGAAGCATACTCGGGAGAAAGATTTAGCCCTGTTTATGGATTATGCGAAAATGGAGCGACCGAAAGCGATAGCTGATATTCCGATGACGGCATTGGTTCCTGCGTTTGCGATTAGTGAGTTAAAGACGGCGTTTCAAATGGGCTTTTTGATTTTTGTTCCGTTTCTTGTGATCGATATGATTGTGTCGAGTGTGTTGATGTCGATGGGGATGATGATGCTTCCACCGGTAATGATTTCGTTGCCATTTAAGATATTGTTGTTCATTTTAGTGGATGGCTGGCATTTAATCGTCAAATCATTGCTCGTGAGTTTTTAAAAATGTCGTGTTTTACAAGAATGTTGATTTCCGCTCCAGGCGCTTCGCTTTCCGTGGGGCGGGCGGTGAATGGTGTCTAGCTGCAGCGGCTAGGGGCTCGGGGTCACAAGCCAATCAGTCCAGAAGGTCAAAGGACGACCTTCTAGCCTGCTCGTCTTGTGCCTGTCGCCCCTGAGCGAGCCGCTTCCGCTTTTCCTACCTCCTCGGCGCTTTAGCGCCTGTGGGGTCTCACCTGTCCCGCTGCTCCCACAGGAGTCTTCGCGCCTTCCGCTACAATCAACAGAGTGGAAACATCAACATCATTTTTAAAAACAGCTAATAGTAAAGGGGTATGATTGATGACTACTGAGATGATTTTGCGAATTGCTCAAGAGGCAATATATACGATTTTGATTGTGGTTGCCCCGATATGTGGAGTGGCGTTAGCCGTTGGGTTATTGGTCAGTATTTTTCAGGCTACGACACAAATTCAGGAGCAGACGCTTGCGTTTGTCCCGAAAATCATTGCGGTGTTTTTGGCGCTTTTGTTTTTTGGAACATGGATGCTCGAGCACGTCATCACATTCACGGAAAACCTGTTAGGAAACCTTTCTCAATTTGTGGGGTAGCAGGATGATCATCGATATTGCTTCACTATGGAGCTTCTTACTCATATTTGTGCGAATAACGACCTTTATGGTCACAGCACCGATTTTCTCGGGAAGGCAAATCCCGAACACGTATAAGGTTGCACTCGGAGTTATTTTAAGTTTACTGACGGTCGGATTGGTCGAAGGGCCTGCTGACATCGAAGCGTGGTCCGACTGGAACATAGCCGTTATGCTGCTGAAGGAATTTTTAGTAGGTATTACCTTGGGAATGGTGGCCAGTTTCTTTTTTTACGCAGTGCAAATGGCTGGTTCATTGATGGATATGCTGATTGGTTTTTCAATGGCAACTCTATATGATCCAAGCTTCGGGACCAACATGCAACTGACTGGGCGTTTTAAAAATATCATCGCGTTTCTAGTCTTATTTTCAATCGATGGACATCATATGCTCATTCGTGGTATTTTAACAAGCTTTGAGTGGGTCTCACTGGATGCAACGATACCTTCCTGGCTTGATGGTCGTCTGTCTACCTTTTTATTAGAATGCATGACGCAAATGTTTTTGATAGGTTTTATGATGGCAGCACCGATTGTGGGTACCCTGTTTATCGTCGATGTTGCACTTGGGATTATCTCGCGGACGGTTCCGCAAATGAACATGTTTACCGTGTTTCCGCCAATCAAAATCTTAGTCCACTTTTTAATTTATATTTTAGTATTACCAAGCTTCTTCTATCTACTAAAGTTGTTATTTGAAAACATGTTTGATTCGATGTTTTCTATTCTAAAAATAATGGGGGCATAAGCATGCTTCGCTTAGATTTACAATTCTTTTCTGATGAAAAAACAGAAAAAGCGACCCCTCATAAGCGCAGAGAGGCCCGAAAAAAAGGCCAGGTTGCCAAGAGCACGGAAGTCTCAAGCGCGCTAACGTTATTGCTGTGTTTTGCCTATTTAATGATTGCCGGTCCAAGCTTCATTGAAGGCTGTATGGATATTTTCAAGCGGAGCTTTTCGGAATACTTATTATGGGACTTGTCAATCGACAGTACGAAGATGCTCTTTAGCCAACTGTTGTGGGAAACAGTTAAATTAGTCGGACCACTGTTTGGCGTGGCAATGCTTGCCGGACTCGTCGCCAATTACATGCAGGTTGGTTTTATGATAAACACTGAAGCGTTGAAAATGAAGCTAGATAAAATCAATCCGATTAACGGTTTTAAAAATTTATTTTCACTCCGTTCTATTGTTGAATTAATTAAATCGATTTTAAAAATGTTAATCACTGGTGGAATCGCCTTTTGGGTTGTCTATCGCCAAATGGGCGAACTGTTCAAAATTGGTGAGAAAAGTATTTGGGATGCAGCGCGCTTCATTGGGGCGCTTGCGATTCAAATTGGTATGGTTGTGGCCCTCTGTTTAATTGTCTTGGCTGCAGCCGATTATATATATCAGAAATTTGACCACGAAAAAAAGCTCCGGATGTCAAAACAAGACATCAAGGATGAATATAAAAAGATGGAAGGGGACCCTTTCATCAAGGGGCAAAGACGGGCAAAGCAGCGGCAAATGGCGATGAATCGCATGATTCAAGAAGTGCCAAAGGCCGATGTCGTCATTACCAACCCGACGCATTTTGCAGTGGCGATTCGTTATGACTTTGAGACGATGGCTGCCCCTGAAATCATTGCCAAAGGGCAAGACCACGTTGCTTTAAAGATTAAAGAAATTGCCAAAGAGAATAAAATTATGACGGTTGAAAACAAACCGCTCGCCCGAAGTCTGTTTGCAAGCTGTGAAATTGGGGATAGCATCCCAGAAGAACTATTCAATGCTGTGGGAGAAATTTTAGCCTATGTATACTTCCAAGAAGGTCGGTATAAGGAGATGAAATCATGAAAATAAAAGATTTGGCTGTACCCATAGTTGTCATCTTAATTGTGGCCATGATGATTATCCCTTTGCCAACTATATTATTAGATTTCCTATTAATCTTTAATATTTCACTGTCGATAATGATTTTGCTTGTTTCAATGAATACTAAAGAAGCGCTTGATTTTTCGATATTTCCAACCGCGCTCTTACTAGCAACATTGTTCCGACTTGCGTTAAACGTATCGACAACCCGATCCATTTTATCAAAAGCGGATGGAGGCGCCGTTATTGAAACGTTCGGATCCTTCGTTATTGGTGGAAATGCTGTAATCGGTTTTGTTGTTTTCTTAATTCTAGTTATTATTCAATTTATCGTTATTACAAAAGGTTCAGAGCGTGTTGCAGAAGTAACGGCACGTTTCACATTAGACGCGATGCCAGGTAAGCAAATGAGCATCGATGCTGATATGAATGCCGGGTTAATTAGCGAACATGATGCCCGCGAACGCCGTCGGAAAATTGAGCAGGAAGCTGACTTTTATGGAGCGATGGACGGGGCCAGTAAATTCGTTAAAGGGGATGCGATCGCCGGGATTGTTATCCTATTAATCAATATTATCGGTGGTTTTGCCATCGGAATGGCGATTCATGGCATGGGCTTTCAGGAAGCGCTTAGCACCTTTACGCTTTTATCAGTCGGTGATGGTTTAGTCTCTCAGGTGCCAGCGTTATTGATCTCGACTGCAACAGGTATTACCGTGACAAGAGCGGCCTCAGATGGGAATTTAGGTAATGACATCATTAAGCAAATTTTTTCTTACCCGAAACAGCTATACATGGTTGCTGGAACAATTTTTGCATTAGGATTATTTACGCCAATCGGACTGTTGCTTACCCTACCGGTGGCTGGTCTGTTATCGTTTGCCGCTTACAGAATGCAGCAAAATATGAAAAAAGAAGAACAGCGCATCGAGCAGGCTGAAATCGAAGAAACTGAAGAAGATATTAGAAGTCCTGAAAAAGTAATCAACCTTCTACAGCTCGATACGTTGGAGCTTGAAATCGGCTACGGTTTAATTCCATTAGCGGATACGAAACAGGGAGGAGATATCCTTGATCGAATTGTCATGATTCGCCGCCAGTTTGCGATTGAACTCGGTTTAGTGATACCGACCATCCGGATTCGTGACAATTTACAGCTGCAGCCGAACGAGTATGTTCTGAAATTCCGCGGCAGCAAAATTGCTAATGGTGAGGTTTATTTGGATCATTACTTAGCAATGAGTCAAGGAACAGCAGGTGATGATATTGATGGAATCAAGGTTATCGAGCCAGCATTTGGGATACCGGCCATTTGGGTCAATATGGAGGAAAAGCAAAAAGCCGAGCTGCTGGGCTATATGATTGTCGACCCACCTTCAGTGATTGCGACACATTTAACGGAAGTGCTAAAACGTTACGCCCATCAATTGCTTCGCCGTGAAGAAACGAAGGAGCTTATCGATAATCTTAAAGAAACGCATACAGCCCTTGTGGAAGAGCTCGTTCCAAGTTTAATGACGATAGGCGAAATTCAAAAGGTGCTGCAAAATCTGTTGCGTGAACAAATTTCGATTCGTGATTTAGCTGCAATCTTTGAAACACTGGCAGACTACTCCATCTATACGAAGGAGCCAAAAGTATTGACGGAATATGTGCGCCAATCCTTGACGCGTCAAATTACTGAACAATATGCCGAGGACGGGGTGATTCAGGTTTTGACTGCCGGGGCAACGCTCGAAAAAGGCATTTCAGATAATATTCAGCAAACTGAGGCAGGCATGTATTATTTAGCAATGGACCCGCAGCTGACCCGAAAAATTACCGAAGTGCTTAAAAATCATATCGAACAAATCATTCAAGCCGGTGGACAGCCAATCTTCCTAACTTCTCCGCAAATTCGGATGTATTTAAAACAGTTAGTGGATAAAATCATGCCGGTTGTGCCAGTTCTTGCCTACACCGAATTGGAGCCAGATATTGAGATTCAGAGTATAGGAGTGGTGAACATATGAAAACGAAAAAAATCATCGCGGATTCCATGCCTCATGCTTTAAAGCTGGTTCGTCAGGAATTAGGTGAAAACGCGATTATCGTTAACACAGCAGTTGTCAAAACCGGTGGATTGTTTGGCTTATTTGCTAAACAAAAATATGAAGTCACAGCTTACTCTATTGATGATTATCGGGATCGACCTGAACCGAAATTTTCTGTTGAATTAAAGCAAAAGCCGGACAGACAAGCTCCGGCTATCAATACATTTGAATCGAAAAACGAGGAGAAGGAACATTCTTCCTCAGGATTCCATAGCAAACCGCAAAATTTATATCAATATTACTCTCAGCCACAGCAGCATCAGCAGCATCCACAGCAGCATCAGGAACAGCCGAAAGAGCAAGCCTTTGGAGCTGTCCCTCCTGTTGTGCAGAACCAACCAATAGTTGAGCGGAACCAATCAAATGTTGCGCCTCAACAGCAAGCGGATGAGGAATTTATTCCTCTTTTTGAAAAAGCAAAACCAAAAAGCACTCCTGTAATTGAAGATAAAAATGATAGCAATACCCAAGTGCTTGATGAACTGCAGCAAATGCGAAAAATGATGATGAATTACATGATGACAGACAAAGATAGAAGCGCAATGCCCGCTGTGGTAAGTAAATGGGTTAACCATTTGAAAAAGCAGGGTGTTGATGATGAAATTATCGAGCATCTAATCGATAACTTACTTCAGAAATATGAGGACATCAATACGGTCGACCAAAGTACGATAAAGCAAGAACTTGGCGACATGATGCTTGAAATCATTAGAAATAAAGTGCCAGACTCCGTTGCTGTAGATGAAAAAACACGGATGATTAACATGATTGGACCTACTGGTGTCGGTAAAACCACTTCCATTGCAAAGCTTGCAACAGAACAGGTGTTAAAGCAAAAGCGCCGTGTCGCGATGATTACCACTGATGTATATCGGATTGCAGCCGTTGAACAGCTAAAAACCTATGCAGGAATTCTAAATGTTCCAATCGAAGTGGTTCGTTCCGCCGAGGAATTAAAGCTAGTACTTGATAAGCTAGCACACTACGACTTGATCTACATGGATACAACCGGACGAAACTACAAGGAAGAGAAATTTCGCGAATCGATTAATCAATATTTAGATCATCCGTTCCAAAATGATAATTATTTAGTGCTCAGCTTGACCACAAAATATGAAGATATGCAATTATTGCTAAATGAATTTAAGGAAAGTCCGATAAATAAATTGATTCTTACTAAATTTGATGAAACAAGCAGCTACGGGTCGATATTGAATATCGCCTATAAGTATCCTTATCAAATCTCTTATTTGACTAATGGACAAAGCGTTCCGGAAGATATTTTGGCCTTCGATGCAAAGCTGATTGTGAACCACTTATTAGGAGAGGAAAATAGCGATGGATCAAGCACAAACCCTCAGGGAATATATGCATCGATTTAGTGCCGAGCAGGAAGTAAAAGAAGTGAAACAATCTTCGCATGTTATTACAATTACAAGTGGAAAAGGCGGAGTTGGTAAAACCAATTTTACGCTCAATTTTGCACTGGGGTTAAAAGCAATTGGGAAAAAAGTCATCGTTTTAGATATGGATTTATCAACGGCCAATATCAACATATTAATGGGGATTACACCAAAATTCAGCTTAGCAGACGTATTGCATCAGAAGAAACACATTTGGGATATCGTTGAACATGGCATTGACGGTATCAACTATATTTATGGCGGGCTTGATCTTGAAGAGTTAATGGATCTTGATCAGCCCAAATTAACCCATTTTTGGGGTCAAATTCAAGAGCTTCAAGCTTATGCCGACTACATTTTGCTAGATACGGGAGCGGGAATTTCTAAGGAGCTTATCGACTGGATTTTGGCATCTGATGAAACGATTCTAGTGACAACACCAGAGCCGACCTCAATCGCGGATTCCTATTCCGTTTTAAAGACGGTCCAACATTTCATGGAGGATCCACCAACGATTCGTCTAGTCGTTAATCGCGTTCAAAATTTTCAAGAAGGTTTAGAAACGGCCCGTGCACTTCAAAATGCGACCAGTAATTTTCTTAAAATGGATCTAAAGACGCTCGGGTTTTTAATGGAGGATACCCACGTTCGGCAATCAGTGCGGAGTCAAGCTCCATTCTATATTTCCTATCCGAACTGTATTGCTACCAAAAATATTAAACAAATCGTCGCAGTCTATGTGCCTGATAATGAACATAAAACAACTGGAGCCGCTCCTAAAGGAATGAAGGGGATTTTCCAAAAAATCATTTCGATAGGAAAATGGTCGAAATAATACTTAATTCTTAGCACGGACAAACTCAAGTGAGGGGAGGGATATGAGTGAAACCTGTTAAGCAAGAACCAATACCAAACTATTCTTTATGGCGGACGTATCGTGAAAACTATGATTCCACCTCGCAGGAAAAATTGGCAAAGCAATATTTGCATTTAGTTGAACAAATGGCCAACAAGTTGAGCATGAGTATCCCACACCGAATTATTCCGAAAGAGGACCTAGTCGGGCTAGGTTATGTGGGTTTGGTCGAAGCCATCCAAAAATTTGATTATAAAAAAGGCTATCAATTTGAAACCTATGGACTATGGCGGATTAAAGGTGCAATGCTTGATGGAATCCGCAAGATGGACTGGGTACCACGTGGGCTCAGAGACAAGGTGAAAAAGCTAAACCAGGCTTACTCACAATTGGAGCAGAAACTGATGCGGTCGCCCTCTGAAGCGGAATTAAGCAATTTTTTAAATATAACGTTAGATGAAGTCGATCAGACCATGTCGGTACTGTCGACGTCAGCTTTGTTGTCGCTTGACGCTCCTATTAATACGACAAATGATGATGGCAAGCAACAAAATCATGTTGACCAATTAGTTGATGAAAGCTCAATTAGCCATGAACGAAATCTGCTGATGGATGAATTTCGAAAGCTGGTTGCAGATTGCATCGACCGGATGCCGGAAAAAGAAAAATTGGTTATTACGTTATTCTATTATGAAGGACTATCCCAAATAGAAATCGCCGAAGTTTTAAGCTTAACTAAAGGTCGAATTTCTCAACTTCATTCAAAAGCAGTTATGCGAATGAGACAATCGCTCGAAGCAAAAGGATATTCGTTGGATTCGTTTTTTTGATATATCAAATGCACTTGTTTGACTAGATTGTTTTTATCTAGTAATTTTAGGGTAAGGGTTCCTGCTTATCCAAATATTAAATTTTACTAGTGTCAGCTTCATCGAAAAGTTTTGAATCCTTTTGGAAGTTTTTTATAAATTGAGGGGTATTAACCAGACAATTATTAAGCCCCATAAATAGGTGAGAAAAATGGAAGATAATGGACTGCAAATTCTTAGTCAGCACATTCATAATTACTGCGGACTGCGATATGCTGACCGTCTTGGTACCCTAAAGGAAAAGATAGCCGAGCATGTCTCGAAGTTGGGACTATCCTACTGGGAATATAGTCGCTATCTGCAAGCAAATCCTAATGAATGGGACGAATTGGTCAATTTACTAACAATCAACGAAACTTATTTTTATCGCGAGGAAAATCAATTAAACGAATGCTGCTATGAAATTCTGCCAACGCTGAAAAAGTACATTCACCGTCCATTAAGGATATGGTGTGCTGCTTGTTCTACAGGCGAGGAACCATATACTTTGGCGATGCTAATATATGAGACTGGCTTATTTTTACCAGGCGCAGTAGAAATTATTGCCACCGATATCGATCATCGTGTCTTAGAAAAAGCCGAAAAGGGCTGGTATCACAAAGGGGCATTTTCATTTCGGCGCATTCCTCCCCACCTCTTAGAGAAATATTTTACTGAAGTGGATGAAGGTTACCAAGTTAACTATGCCATCCGACGAATGGTGAAATTTAAGCAATTAAATCTGCTGGATGAAGAGAAAGCAGCACAAATCGGTGAAGTCGATGTAGTCTTTTGCCGAAATGTACTGATTTATTTTGACCATGATACCACAACGAAGGTTATCAATTGCCTTCAACGAAATTTAGTCCATGGCGGCTACTTGTTCCTCGGTCATGCCGAATCGATTACAGAAGGTAATGTAGGTTTGAGCAAAGTGAATTCTCACAAAAGCATTTTCTATCGAAAGGACTGAAACCGATGAAAAAGTACGGAATATTAGTTGTCGATGATTCCGCCTTTATGCGGCGGGGGATTAGCAAAATACTAGAAAATGACCCGCACTTTTTCGTGGTTGGTATTGCTAGAAATGGACAAGAGGCCGTAGAAAAGGTACAACGCCTCGCACCTGACCTCGTCACGATGGATGTTGAAATGCCAGTAATGAATGGACTTCAGGCATTGGAAGAAATCATGCGAATTTCACCTGTTCCAGTGGTAATGTTAAGCTCCTATACCGGTGAAGGAGCTGCAGAGACTCTAAAGGCGCTTGAACTTGGTGCAGTTGATTTCTTTCTAAAAGAAAACCTGCTTAACGTAAATGCCGATGTCACTCAAATACAGGAATTTTTACTTCGTTTACAATCAATTGCTGAAGTGAAAATGGCACCTGCTGCGAAAAAGGTGCAATTCGGTGGCAGTCTTTTAGGCAAAAAGAACCATCCGAAACCTGACCTCATTTTCATCGGTTGTTCGACTGGAGGTCCATCCGCATTACAACATATCCTTCCGCGTTTTGAAGCTGACTTTTCGATTCCAATTGTCGTTTGTCAGCATATGCCACCAGGCTTCACTGCACCTTTGGCAGAGCGATTTGATACTTTATGTCAGTTAAAGGTTACGGAAACAGCAAATGGCCATGAGTTAAAGCCAGGCACGATCTATATCGCCCCATCAGGTTTTCAAACTCGGTTTCTTAAAACAAAAGATGGCAAAATGGTGTTTAAAGTTGATAATCATGGAGATGAACAAACACTTTATAAGCCATGTATTGATATCACACTTAGTTCAGCGGCACCATTGTTTGAAGACCGCTTGTTGTCAGTGATCCTTACCGGGATGGGGACAGATGGGATGCAAGGCTGTGGCCTAGTAAAGCGTTTTAAAGGAAATGTGTTTGTCGAGGCAGAAGATTCCTGCGTCATATATGGAATGCCAAAGGCTGTACTTGAAGCTGGTTATGCCGATGGACAATTTTCAATTTCTCAAATGTATCGGGAAATCATCAATTATCTTTAATTTGAATGGCATCCAGAGATTTGTTTCCTTTCAGCATTTTGCTAACGGGGCGGGGAATGAAAGGAAATGACATACGCATGGAAGGAAAGGAAGCGAGAACATGGAAGCCCCAGAATTAGAAGTCGTAAAAGAGACAGTGGGGGAAAAACCGGCACAAGCTGGTATTTTCATTAAGTTTATTGTGTTAATTTTGTTGCCAACCTTATATTCGATTGGTTTAGTCATGTTACTTTTACACTTTGCAGGGGTTAATCTCGAGACACAAGTAAAGACAGTTGGAATCGTAACAAAGCCGATTATTGCTCTATTTGATGCTCCGGAAAAAACATCTACTCCAGGAGAAAAGAAAGAAACTGATACAAACTCAACTTCGGACACAAAAACGAATAACGAAGAAGTTCCATATTCTAATACAACGAATAGCAGCACAAACAGTGTGAGCAAGCAAACGACCACTGAAACCCAACCATCTACCCAATCAAACACCGAAATGAACACTTCGCCCGAGACTGCAGAAGTTGACACTACAACCAATGGTGGTACTAGCATTGCATCGGTGGACGATATTTATGCCAATTTGAAGCCGGAACAAATCGCCATCATTTTTAAAGGAATCAAAGACCGTGAAGAAGTTTTAAGCCAATTTAGAAAACTTGATTCCAAAACAGCCTCTAAAGTAATAGTCCTGCTCGACCCGGACACCGCCGGCTGGCTCGTCACTCAAATTGATTAAATAGTAATGAACGGGCTTAGCCAAAATTTTTTGGCTGGGTCTTTTTTGATTATGGGCTATTTGTTGGTTATTGGTAATATTTCCTACCCCGAATTTTACGAAATTGTCATTATTCCTCCACCTTATTAACCTCCCGCTACCACGCCTCTTCGGAAATTATCAAAAACATCAAATATATCAAATTTTGATTTTGATAACAATCAAAAATTTTCATGACGAACGCATCGCATTAAGTTATAATTGTATAGTAATTGGGGAGATAAAAACCAATTAAAAGGAGGGTGGATGTTGGAGCCTACACAACTAATGATCAAAATAAATCCTGCAGTACAATCAAACAAAGATCTACACCAGAAGACAAACGTACAAGCAATTGCTAACACTAAATCGTTTGATCAAATCCTCTCTTTATTTAATCTTTTACAAACGCCGCTATCCAACGGCGTTAGCGAAAAAACAGCAATAAAAAATAGTACCGAAATTGAGGGGATAAGCTCCCAAAATCACGACAATCTTTCTGAAGAAGATTGGCTCGAATTGGACACCATCCTTCAGGAACTGTTCGGACTGTTTCAGCAATTGCTCCCGATTGTCCAAACGACAAGTCAAACTGAAACCTTGACGATTTCAACTCGGCAGACAGAAACAACAATCGGACAACCACTTCAGCAAGTGATCGGTGATGTTCGAGCCGAACTAGTTGAATGGCTAGAAAAAGCTGGGGGCATCGAGAGTTTATCGCAGAGCGACAAGAACCAATTAATCGAAAAAATTGCACAATACACGAATGAAATACCAACGAGTGAAAAAATAAACCTAAATAGACCAACAGCAAGTAACCGGACGCAAAGAGAGTTCACAGCAACCTCGTCTGCGTCGGGGACAGCGGAAATGAAAGTAGCAAACAATCAAACTACAAATTCACAAATAGTTCTAGATCAAACAAACATGCTCGAACAAATCATGCGACTATTCGGAATAACTGAGCAAGTCGAAGCAACGAACAGCCCAGCTATCAACATTAGGGACGGTACAAACAAGGTTGATGCAAATCCGTTGTTTATGGGGACATTTACTAGAAACCCCCATGATTATTTATTGAATCGTCGGGTTATAAATTCAACTGTTCAAGTTAACTTACAAACACCACAGCAAGTAGTAGCTGTTGAGAGCTTAAGCTCTCCGTTTAGCAACGTAATGCTAACTGAAGATAGAGTCACTGGAAGTTTAATGAATGTGCCAGTTCAAGATTTTGATGCGACTGTAATAAATCCGACATTAACGGAAGCTACTGAGCCCGCGATGACGATTCCGATCGCTGAGGAGAGCATTACACCAGAAATGGCAGAGGCTGAATTGAATAAAATAAAGATTGTGCAGTCAGAACAATTGCAACAAAATTACACAACATCAAATACAACCAATACACCATTACCGTTGGATTTAGTATCGGATACAAATAATTTACAAGTAGGGGACAAATTATTATCTTTCAACAGTAAAGAAGCCGGACTCAATGAAATGTCCCAGGAACCACCAATCGAATTTGCCAGAAGGGCAGAAACGGAAAGTCTGACACAACAGCGACCTGTTCAAGAATCTGATCCAAGTCCAAAAGACAATGTCATGGCTCAAGAATTTGTGGAGCAAGCTGTCACGCAGGCAACAGAAAATAAGCAAAACCCACAAAAGTTAGCTGTTGATCACATAGCAACAACGAGGCATGCCCAAGTAACTGTCGACACTTCACCGCCACTGCCTGATAAACGAAAAACATCGGAAGTAATCCCAAGAACGGACAGTTCTGATGATACTCAACAAGCGGGCATAAACGTGCTACCTAAAATGAACGGAACAAATGGTAATTCTGTCGATTCCGCGCATTTGCAAAATCGACCATTAACAGTGCCCATAAGCGAAAGACAGGCCGTCCAAACGAACGTAACTGATAAGGTATATACATCATCAGGTAATCAAAGTCAGATCAATCAAGTGTCACTTACTGATAAAGAAACAACGACAATAAAAGCAGAAACACTGCCGCCAGATTTGACAACTGAGCGCATTCCGACAGCTGATGGACAACTGCAAGATAGCGGCATCATTCAACAGTCTCAGCAAAACGAAACGACAACAATTAGAACATCTGGCAACAGCCAAACGGCTCAACCAGCGCAAGCACAAGCGACACTGACGCTTTCAAGCTTTGTGCCTGATGTAAGCGAATGGATGGGACGATTTTTCAAAATCACGCGAGATAAGACCGGAACGGATGAGGCAAAATTTTCAATGTACCCTGAGCATTTAGGACATTTGGAGATTAAAATAGCTGCCCAGAAAGGCCATATTACTGCACAAATCATCGCGGATACACAGACGGCCAAGGAAGCGTTGGAAGGGCAATTGTCGATGTTGAAACAAGCCCTTCAGCAACAAGGCTTGCAGGTTCAAAAAATTGAAATCATCCAGCACATGCCAAACTTGCCGGATGTAAATCAAGGGAACAATCCTTCCTTCTCACAAGGTGGAAGTAATCAAAATCAGCAACATTTTAATCAGCAAAATGAGCAGTCAGGCAATAACGCTTCCCAATCAACAACCTATTCAGCCGAGAAGGAAGACGGGGCATTGCCACCAGTTGACAAGGAGAAATCAGTGCCGGCTTTTACATACGGAGGAAACCAAGTACGTACCTCCTCGCGTATTGATTTTTCGGCATAGGAAGGAGCACCGTGGATGACCAATTGGGTTGATGTCACCAACGTTGCAAAAAACAATTCAAAATTTAGCAATGTGAAATCATACGAAGAACAAAGTGTCTTGGGTAAGGATGCCTTTTTAAAAATATTAACAACACAGCTTTCCAATCAAGATCCCTCAAGTCCGCTTGAGGATAAAGATTTTATCGCGCAAATGGCAACCTTCAGCTCGCTGGAGCAATTGACAAATTTAAATGCGGCGTTTGCAAAATTCTCCGGTAATCGAATGAGCAATTTTGCAGCAACAATCGGTAAACAAGTAACCTGGACACCCGATGGGGCGACTGAAGCAACGACAGGTGAAGTAACTGGAATTTCTACACAAAATGGCAGTTATTTTTATATAGTCGGAGATAAAAAAGTTCCTGTTGAAGCAATTACTGAAATCAAGCAAAAGGCCAATGAAACTGTCTGATTAGATAAATTTCAAAAATATAGGAGGAAATATTCATGTTAAAATCACTATACTCTGGTGTTTCAGGTATGAAAGGTTTTCAAACAAAATTAGACGTAATTGGGAATAATATTGCCAATGTTAATACTGTAGGATTTAAGAAAAGCCGTGTTATGTTCCAAGATATCATGAACCAAAATATTGCCGGTGCGACACCACCAATTGGCGAACGTGGTGGTAAAAATCCAATGCAAATTGGTCTTGGTTCAAAGGTTGGAGCGATTGAAACACTTCACACGCCTGGAAGCCCAATGACAACATATATTGGCACAGATTTAATGATTGATGGCGATTCATATTTTGTTGTTGGTCCAAAGAAAAGCTCCTTCGATGCTGATACAAACTTATTAACGAAAGCCGGTAACTTTACCCGCGATTCAAATGGTTATCTCGTAACTTCGAATGGTTACTTTTTATCAGGCACAAATTCAATCCCAAGTGGCCCGAATCCTACTGATCCATTAGTAGAACAACAGGTTTCAATTAAGATCGTTGGGGATGAATTGACAAATTCAAAATTTACATCCTATTCAATTGATGCTGATGGCTATATCAACGTGGTTGATGCAGACGGAAGAATTGGTAAATTAGCAGTTAATTCTGCTGGCCAATATTATTTAAATGAATCGCCTGATCCAACACAACAGTATGAAAATATCTCGATTACTACGGGAACAGTCAGTAACACTGCCGGTTTAACTAAAGTTGGAAATACCATGTTCAAGGTTAGTGGAAACTCAGGACAAGCTAATATTGGCCGTATTGCAGCACTTGAAGGTGGCGAAATCTACTCTGGTTCACTAGAAATGTCTAACGTTGACCTTACTGAAGAATTCACAGAAATGATCGTTGCCCAACGTGGGTTCCAAGCGAACTCTAGAATGATTACGACATCTGATTCAATCCTTGAAGAAGTCGTTAACTTAAAACGATAAGATTAGTGGAATTCAATGGGAGTTCACGAGCCTCCCTTTGTAAAAAGGTAGGGGATATCATGAAAGCCAAATTAAAAGTCATTATCATTATGGCCCTTTCAGCAATCGTATTGCTGGGGGTCATCTGGTTTGGATTGACTCAATTAACGAAAAAAGAAGAAAAGCCAAAAGGACTTTCTGCTGATGAAATTGTGGAAACTAGTGTGGAGACTGAGATGATTACAACAAATCTCGGTTCCGGTGGCTACATCCAATTACGTTTCCGAATCCAAGCTAGCAATAAGGACGCTGTTGAGGAGTTAACAGAACGTAATTTTCAAGTCCGCAACATCGTGTTACGATTGGCGGCTTCTATGACTACCGAAGAAGCGAAAAGTGCTAATGGTATGATCAAGTTTGAAGAGGACATGAAGAATCAACTAAATGAACTGCTGCAAAGCGGAACAGTGATACGAGTGTATACAACGGATAAGATCATTCAGTAACTCACGGAAGAGTTAGGGGGATACCTTTGTCAGACGTATTATCGCAACAAGAAATAGATGCACTATTGTCCGCCATAAAAAGTGGAGAAATACATGCATCAGATGTTACAGACAAGCAGGAGAAAGTAAAAGTTTATGATTTTAAACGCGCTATGCGCTACTCCAAGGATCAGCTCCGCAGCATCACGCGTATTCATGAAAATTTTGCACGCTTGTTAACAACTTACCTTTCTGCTCAACTAAGAACCTACGTTCAAATTGAGATCGACTTGGTAGACCAGGTTACCTACCATGAATTTATCGCGTCCATCCCCTCGCGAACGGTTTTGAACGTGTTTGCCGTACATCCAATGGATGGAAAGATGGTCATGGAAATTAATCCACAGGTTACCTACGCAGTGTTGGAGCGGCTCTTAGGCGGGCAAGGGGCACCGGTGAATCGAAATGGGTCTTTGACAGAAATCGAGACAGTTTTAATGAAAAAAATCTTCTCTCGGGCTTTTAATTTGTACACTGATGCTTGGGAAAATATCGAAAGAATACGTGTCAATTGGGAAGGAATTGAATCGAACCCGCAATTTATTCAGATCGCTGCCCCAAATGATACAGTCATTATCATTGTTCTTCATACCACTATAGGAGAGATTACAGGTCGGATGACTTTATGTCTGCCACATTTAATCTTGGAGCCTGTTTTATCAAAATTAACATCACAGCAATGGCTATCTTCGTTGGCGAAATCAAATTCTCCATCTGAGGATGTTATCAAGCAAAATTTGGACAATGTCATCATTCCCGTTATTGCAGAACTTGGCAGAGCAACCATACCCATTTCGGATGTTTTGAATTTGCAAGTAGGTGATGTAATTGGGATTGAAACTGGGAAGGTTCGGGTAAAGGTTGGCGAGCACACAAGATTTCTCGGAAACCCAGGAACCCAAAAGGGGCATTATGCAGTACAAATCGACCAAGTAATCGATACGGAAGGAGATCATCTATAGTATGAATGAAGGTTCACTATCACAGGAAGAGATTAATGCGCTGTTTAACCAAGCAGCTACTGCCAGTGTAAAACCTGTTCTTAAGGTGGAAGATTATTTAACACCAATGGAAATCGATGCGCTTGGCGAGATTGGAAATATCTCCTTAGGTAGTTCGACAACAGCTCTATCCACCCTATTAAACCAGCGGGTGGTCATCACGACTCCCGAGCTTTCGGTGTTTGAGCATGACCACATCGATGAACTGGTTGAGGAAAAGCAAGTTGCCATCCATGTCGATTATACGACAGGTTTACGTGGGAAAAATTTGTTATTAATAAAAGAAAAAGATGCAAAAATTATTGCCAATCTCATGATGGGCGGAGATGGCACCAATTTAGAGCCAGAATTGACTGACTTACATTTAAGTGCTGTTCAGGAAGCGATGAATCAAATGATGGGATCAGCCGCAACGTCTATGTCGACAATGATCCATCAGAAAGTGGATATATCACCACCAGAAATTGATTTAGTAGATATTCCGCTTGAAAAAATGAAAGAAATTGATGACAACATCTTAATTAAAGTTTCATTTCGCCTTAAAGTTGGTGAATTAATTGATTCTAATATGTTGCAGTTAATCCCGATTTCTTTTGCCAAGGAAATGGTTAGGAAGATTATTGGTGGAGAAGAGCCAAAACCACAGCCAGAACCAGTATCGCCGCCTGTGCAGACTTCACCTGCTCCATCACCAAGAGTAGAAACGCAAGCGCCACAGCAGCAAGTAGTGCGGCCAGAGCCAATCGCTCAATCAGCTCCACCAAGAGAAAGTGCCAATGTTCAGAAGGTAGAATTTACTTCATTCTCGGAGCCAGCGCGTTCGCCTGAAGGGGTACATAATTTAAATATGCTTTATGATATCCCGCTTGAAATTACGGTTGAATTGGGGCGCACAGAACTTCCGATTAAGAAAATACTGGAATTAGGTCCTGGTGCGGTCATTCCTTTAGATAAATTGGCTGGAGAACCAGTCGATATCCTTGCAAACCATAAGTTAATCGCCAAGGGCGAGGTTGTGGTCATTGAAGAAAACTTTGGTGTTCGGATAACAGACATTATCAGTCCAGCTGATCGCTTATCAAACATGACAAAATAGACCATTATTTATTGGAGGATTATGCCGATGGCAAGAGTGTTAATCGTAGATGATGCAGCTTTTATGCGTATGATGTTAAAAGATATATTAACAAAAAATGGTATGGAAGTAGTCGGTGAGGCGGCTAATGGTGTTGAGGGAATCGAAAAATACCGTGAGCTTACGCCTGACTTAGTAACAATGGACATTACGATGCCGGAGATGGATGGAATCTCGGCAGTAAAAGGCATTCGTGCTGAATATCCGCAAGCAAATATTATTATGTGCTCAGCAATGGGCCAGCAGCCGATGGTAATCGAGGCGATTCAAGCCGGGGCTAAGGATTTCGTTGTAAAGCCATTCCAACCTGACCGCGTTATGGAATCCATAAATAAGGTATTGGGTAAATAGGATAGCAAACCACAGCATCCTTATATGTGTTTATTTATGGAGGGGGAAAGTAGCTTGGTTTCATCGCTTGGCAATTGCCCAAAATGTGGGAAGTTATATTTAAAAGTAAGAAAGATTTGTGATGCATGCTTTGAAAAACAAGAGGAGGATTTCCGTAAAGTATCATCCTATTTATGGGATCATCCAGGCTGCAGCATGAAAGAATTAAGTGAAGGCACAGACGTTTCGACTTCGCAAATCCGGCAATTCATCATGGAAAATCGGATTCTCATCGGCCAGTTTTCCAATTTATCCTACCCATGCGACTCATGCGGAAAACCGATTAAGCACGGTCGAACTTGTCCAAGCTGTTTAAAAAATGTACGAGAACTAGCGCAAACGATCGAGTTTGAAAAGCAAAAAGAAAAAGAAGAAAAAGATCGTCCCAGCAGTTATAAGATTTATAGAGATTGATGATGATAGGAGAGCACTTATATTTTGCGTATAAGTGCCCTTTTTAATGTGTGGGGGCAGAAATAGGTCACATAGCTAGGTGTTTAGTGCCCTGTTTTTATAGGGTGGACTCAAAATAGGTAACATAGAGAGGTTATAAGTGCCCTCATTTTAGCGTTGAACTCCAAATAGGTAACTTAGAGAAGTAATAAGTGCCCTCATTTTAGCGGTGAACTCCAAATAGGTAACATAGAGAGGTTATAAGTGCTCTCATTTTAGCGTTGAACCAAGAATAGGTAACTTAAAGAAGTTATAAGTACCCTCATTTTAGCGGTGAACATAGAATAGGTAACTTAAAGAAGTTATAAGTGCCCTCATTTTAGCGGTGAATCTAGAATAGGTAACTTAGAGAAGTTATAAGTACCCTCATTTTAGCGGTGAACCTAGAATAGGTAACTTAGAGAAGTTATAAGTACCCTCATTTTAGCGTTGAACTCCAAATAGGTAACATAGAGAGGTTATAAGTGCCCTCATTTTAGCGGTGAATCTAGAATAGGTAACTTAGTGGAGAAGTAAGTGCCCTATTTTTAGTGGTGGACAATAAAAAAACCGCTAAAGCACAACAGCTTTGGCGGTTTCGTTATTTACGGAGAATGATGATATTAACTCTTCGATTTAATTCGCGATTTTCTGGTGTATCATTTGCAGCGATTGGCTTGAATTCACCATATCCGGTGAAGCTCAAACGATTGGGGCTAATTCCGTTGTTTTGGAAATAATGCAACACGGCTGCAGCACGTGCCCCTGATAACTCCCAGTTTGAGGTGAACTTAGAATTGTGAATCGGCCGGTTATCGGTGTGTCCTTCCACGATAATCGGATTATCCAGCTTTGTTAAAATTTTCGTAATCTCGTCTAGACTAGGAATGAAATTTACTTTAATATTGTCACTTCCGGAATCGAACACAATCCGGTCTCTCAGGGTAATTTGAATCCCTTGACTAATATCATTTAGTGTAATTTCGGCATTCAAATTATTTTCCTCGATGTGACTTTGCAAATCACTCATTAAGTCTTGCAGCTTTTGTTCTTCCTTATCATTAATTGCAGTCCCAGGGATAGGCTTTTTACCATTCTCATTTTTTTCGGTTTCGGTCCCAGATTGCTGTTTTTCTGTTCCATCTTCACCTGTTGACGGTTGTTTGCCCGGCGTACCTGGAGCAGGTTCTCCACCACTACCTTCAAAAATCATAAAGGTATTTAGCGCTTCATTAAGGGAATCAAATAGCAAATTGGTCCTATCCATATCCTCTGAACGCATCGAAAAAAGAACGATAAACAGGGCGAGAAGTAAGGTGAGCAAATCCGAATAGGGAATCAGCCATGTCTCATCAATATGATCTTCTTCATGATTTTTCTTCAATTTCCTCTTTCTGGCCACTGGAAACCCTCCAATATTACGATGCCGAGCTTAAGTTTTTCTTTTCTAGTTCCTCTGGATTTAAGTACACGTTTAACTTGTGCTCTAACTGCCTGCTAGTGATGCCTTCCTGAAGCGAGAGTAGACCCTCAACCATAATTTGTCTTATTTCAACCTCTGCTCTAGAAATCAATTTCAATTTATTACTCATTGGATGCCATAATACATATCCGGTGAAAATCCCTAATAAAGTGGCGATGAATGCCGCAGCAATCGAGTGACCGAGCGCCTCTACATCATTTAAATTGCCTAATGCAGCGATAAGACCTACTACCGCACCCAATACCCCAAGTGTTGGAGCATACATGCCTGCCTGAGAAAAAATTAAAGCACCTTTACGATGGCGCTCCTCCATGGCACTAATTTTTTCAAGTAGAACATCACGGGCAAATTCAGAATCAGTTGTATCGACGATAATTTCAAGACCTTGCTTCAAAAATAGGTCATCGACGTTTTGGATTTCACTTTCAAGACCAAGTAAACCCTCTTTTCTGGCGATGGTTGCCCATTTTGTGAATGTATCGATCAATTCAAGTTTTGAAGGAAGTTGTTTGCCGCCCCCGAAAATGATTTTGAAAAGAACGGGCATCTTCTTGATTTCGTTTAATGGAAAACTTACAAATAAAGACGCTGCTGTCCCGCCAATGATGATTAAATATGCTGCGGGGTTGTTAACAAGTGCGACGAGATTTGCTCCTTTTAGCACCATTCCGACCCCGATTGCAACAAGCGCCAAAACAATCCCTATGAGTGTTGAAGGATCCTTCAATTTGGCACCCCCTTTAATTAAAAAAATGATATCAGTATTATTTTATTGGATATTTTTTGATAACACAACCATTTGTTTGATGGCTAATATTGTTAGCCATTACCCCGCTATTAAAACGGTGCATTTTTAACAAAAACTATCAAAATAATACGTCGATTCAATCAAAAAATATGCTAATATAAAGTGTATATTTATCTACAATTATTAAACTTCTCATTTTCCTGGGGGAACACATTTGATGAAGGTCTGCGAAGGGAGTTTAAAATGGACTTTAACGAATATTTAGAAATATTTTTAGAAGAGTCAAAAGAGCATTTACAGTCAATTAATGATGAATTGCTAAAACTTGAGTCAGAACCAGATAACACGAGCATTGTGAATGAAATTTTTCGTTCGGCCCACACACTAAAAGGCATGGCAGGATCAATGGGCTTTGAAGATTTAGCCTCACTGACGCATCAAATGGAAAATGTATTAGACCTTCTCCGCAATGGAAAAATCAACATTAATTCAGATATTATGGACATCATTTTTAAATGCGTCGATTTAATCGAGAAGATGGTCGTAAGCATCGAAAATGGTGGCGATGGAAAAGAAAATGTTACCGAAGTAGTAAACGAACTGGCGAGAATTAAAGACGGGACTCCAGCGAAATCGACTCCAACTGCACAAGTTGTAGAGGAAGTCAAAGAGGAGCAGCAGCAGGAACCAAAACTTCCGTTAGACGAATTTGTTATTTCACTGATTGGTGAAGCACGGAAAATGGGGAGTTTTTCCTACCAAATTAAAGTAAGCTTTGATGAAAATTGCTTAATGAAAAACGTGCGGGCGTACATGGTTATTCAAGCTGCAGAAGAGCTTGGAGAAATTGTGCAAACAAACCCGGCTTCAGAGCAAATTGAAACCGAGGATTTTGGTGATTCCTTCGTCATGATCTTGATATCACCAAATCCGGCTCAAGAAGTTCAGTCGCAATTAGCGAATGTGATGGAAGTTAAAGAAGTCTTGTTGATGGACAGAACTGATGAGGAGCATCCAGTCTTGGAAGTTGCCGCTGCAATAGAAGCGGTAGCAGAACCGGAAGTTACTGTAACAGCCGAAGCAGTTGGGGCAGTCAATGTAACTGAATCAGTCCAAGCGCTAGATGATACGCAAACAAGCGTTACGGAACAAGCTAATCAGCCAAAAGTAAAAACAGAAGCTGAACAAAAACACAAAAAAGTTCGAACAAAATCAATTCGCGTCGATATCGAAAAACTCGATCATTTAATGAACTTATTTAGCGAGTTAATAATTGACCGCGGCAGATTAGAGCAAATTTCTCGTAGAGCCGAAATCGGTGATTTGACCGAAACGGTTGAACATATGGCACGCATTTCCACCGACCTGCAAGGCTTAATTCTCAATATGCGGATGGTGCCGGTTGATCAAGTTTTCAATCGTTTCCCGCGCATGGTTCGTGACTTAGCTAAAGAATTGAATAAGAAGGTTAATTTAGAGATTGTTGGTGCAGAAACAGAGCTCGACCGCACGGTGATTGACGAAATTGGCGATCCGCTTGTGCATCTGCTGCGAAATGCTTTAGACCATGGTCTTGAAATAACCGATGAACGAATCGCTAAAAATAAGCCTGAGGAAGGAAAGATTCTTCTTAAAGCATACCACGGTGGGAACCATGTTTTCATCGAAGTAAGCGATGATGGGCATGGTATTAATCGGGAGAAAATCCTAAAGAAAGCGATTGAAAAAGCTATCATAACGGCTGAGGAAGGCAAAACACTTTCCGATCAGCAAGTATATCATTTACTGTTTGCATCAGGCTTCAGTACTGCCGAAAAGGTATCTGATATTTCCGGGCGTGGCGTAGGTCTTGATGTTGTTAAAACAAAAATTGAATCACTTGGTGGCGTCATTACGATTGATTCGACACCTGGGCAAGGGTCGACCTTCCGTGTCCAACTACCATTAACGTTATCAATTATTTATTCGATGCTTGTAAAAGTTGAAGATGAAACGTATGCGATTCCGTTTAGCTCAATTGTTGAGATTACCACATTACAGCCTGAGCAAGTTGCAACACTTCACGGGAAGCGAGTCTTCCAATTCCGTGGTCAGGTTGTGCCTCTTATCTATTTAAATGAAGTATTTCAAGTTCCTCCGCTTGAGGATGCAATTGAAAAAGAACAAATTTTTATTGTAATCGTTCGCAAAGGAACACAAACGGTTGGACTAGTTGTTGATTCAGTGCTTGGTCAGCAGGAGGTTGTCTTGAAATCCCTCGGCGGTTTCTTAACAAATCTATATGCGATTTCCGGCGCGACCATCCTTGGAAATGGAGAAGTTGCCTTAATCATCGATTCCAATCAGTTTATTAATTAGAAAGGGTGAATCTCACAGCCAATGGAACCGTCAAAAATCGTCGCCTTTAAATTAGGAAAAGAAGAATACGGCCTGGACATCTTTCATGTTCAATCAATAGAACGGATTAATCATACAACAAGAGTTCCAAACGCTTCAGTATTTGTAAAAGGAGTCATCAATCTGCGTGGAAATGTCACGCCGATTATTGAACTAAGCCATATGCTAGGCATGGGGCACACTCAATACACAGACAACTCAAGAGTCATCATCATTAATTACGGTGACAGCCAGCTCGGTTTAATCGTTGATGAAACAAGCGACGTCTTAAACGTAAATCCAGAATCAATTGACCAAGCAGCAAACAGCGGCTTTGATTCCGAATACTTCCAAGGTATCGCCAAAATCGACGGCCGCCTCATCATCCTCCTAAACTTGGAGGAATTGTTGAAGGAACTAGTTCCTAATAAATAGATTAATAGGAGCGAAGTGCCCGGAGCGGAAATCAACTAACATCGAGTAGGAAAAGAATAAATATTTTTGAAAAAGAGGACAAATATGGATATTCAAACAAGTTATCAAGACGAAAAATCACTGATTTTTAAAGTCGGACAAGAAGACTACGGAATCCATATCAACCAAGTAGTCTCAATCGAAAGAATGCAAAGCATCACCTCATACCCAAACCGTCCACCTTACGTATTAGGTGTAACGAATGTTCGCGAAGAAGTGATTCCTGTTGTTGACATTCGGGCTGCTTTAACTGGCCAAGCATTCGCAGAATGTGATTCATCAAGAATTATCATCGTTCAAGTAAACAACCATTCAATTGGACTATTAGTGGATGCCGCAACTGAAGTGTTGGATATTCCAGCTGGTAACATCCAGCAGCCTCATTTACTAGAAACACGCGAAGTTTCGTTTCTTAAAGGAATTGCCAAGCTAGGAGAACGACTGTTAATTCTGCTAGATATTGAGCAACTTCTCGAAGATACGACGAACTTGGATGAACTGAAACAAATAAAAGACATGCTGTAAAGCCAAATGACGGTCGTGTACATAGGCCACGGCCACACCAGGGAGTGAAGAAGAATGTTTAGCAAATTGTTTAGTAGAACCTCAATGGGCTTTAAACAATGGGGTAGTTACCTTATTATCATCGCTTTCTTTGCAGTATTAAATTTTGTTGCTTACCTTAGTATTAGTGACTTGCAGGATCAAGTAGATTACTTGGGTAAAACGCAAACAGCTAAAGTCGAATACGTAGGGCATATTAAAGAGGATATTACCCGAGTCCGGCTTTACGTAACGAAACACGCTTACGAACAGGACTTGGCTAATAAGGAAAAGATGAAATCTTATGTTGACGAAGATATTGCCGATGTTCGAAATGCAATTAAGGCTATGAAAGAGTTAGATCTAACTGATGAAAACATTAAGCTATTAGATGAATTCAGTAACAGCTTCGAAACATATGTTGCTAATCTTCCAGATTACTATGAAGGTTCATTAAGCAATGATTATAATATCGTTCATGAACTAATGGGAGAGATGGCTCCACTTGGTGAAGATGCAGTTGTTGCATTAGCGAAACTTTCTGATGATGTGGATAAAAATACTGATAGCTTAGTGAAGGACTCAGAAGACTTCGCTACGAAAGCTGTTTTAGAAAATATTGCTGTTTCAATTGGTGCTGGTATCTTCTCGATTTTCATCTCATTCGTAATGACAAGATTGATTCGCCGTTCGGTAAAAGCAGTCGTGAAAAATGTGGAAGTTACTACCTCTTCAGTTGCTGAAATCAAAAAATCAATTGATCAATCAGCCATTGCGGCCCAAGAACTTGATGCGTCAATGGATAAAACAAGCGACTCCTTAAATGAACTCGTATCATCGATACAGGAGGTTGCCGGTAATACGACAACAACAACATCTGGTGTGAACGAAATTTCTGCAGCAATCGAAGAGATGAGCAGCACCATCAGCTTAGTGGCGACAAGTGCTGACCACCTATCAGATGCTGCTGATAAGAGCTCTGATGCGATTCAAGAAATGATGGCATCAATCGAGCAAGTTGCTGGAAATGCTGGAAACGTTGGAGCTGGAGTTGAGCAAATTTCTGCAGCAATCGAAGAAATGAGTAAATCAATTGATGGAGTATCGTTTAGCGCAGTTAGCCTTTTACAAACAGCTGATGAAACATCAAAATCAGTTCAGGAAATGGTAACTTCTGTACAGCAGGTTGCCTCTAGTACTCATAAGATGAATGAGCTTAGCCAATCGGTAAAAACCGATGCAGTTGAAGGGGCAAGCACTGTAAATGAAACCTTAAATGCCATGAAGGAAATTTCTAAAGAAATCAACCAAGCAAGTAACGTCATGATTAACCTTGGCAAGAGCTCAGAAGAAATCGGTAGCATTATCGAAACTATTGACGATATCGCCGGTCAAACAAACTTACTTGCACTTAATGCTGCTATCGAAGCTGCACGTGCTGGTGAGCATGGTAAGGGCTTTGCGGTTGTTGCTGATGAAGTTAGAAAGCTTGCTGAGCGAAGTGCTCAAGCGACCAAGGAAATTGCTAACTTAATCAAAGGGATTCAAAATGAAACCGTCATCGCTGTTAACTCAATTAAGAGCGGTGCCGACAAGGTTGAAGTTGGAAACCAACTTGCTGATAAAACTAATGATGCAATCAAGAAAATCACTCAAGGTATCACGATCATGAGTGAAGAAATGAATCAAATCGTTGAAGTGACCGAAACACAATCGAAGAACACAGCACTGATTACAAAATCGGTCGAAAACGTGTCCCATAAAGCATCTGAAATGACACAATCGACAAAAGAACAAGCACTAACTGCTCAAGAAGTTGTTAAAGGAATCATGGATATCAAGAGCCAGGTTCAACAAATTACTTCTGCTACAGCTGAACAAGCACGAGGTGGTAGTGAAATTGTCGCTTCAGTTGAAAACGTAACGAGCCAATCAAACTCAGTTACGGCTGCAACCCGTGAACAAGCATTGGCTGCTGAAGAAATCGTTCGCAACCTCAATGCAATTAAAAATATGGTCAAAGAAATTACCGTTGTTACAAACGACCAAGCTCGATTTGGTCAAGAAATTTCCTCGGAAATTGCCAAAGTTCGCAAGCAAACAAACGAACTTAATGAAAGCATCGAGACACAAACAAAAGAAGCAGAAGGAGTTGCCGAGGCAATTCATGATGTTGAACAACAGGTAGATAAATTGAAATAGTATTCACTATTAATCTATAGAACGCTTTCGCCTTCGTGCGGGAGCGTTCTCAATCATTCTTACAGGATAAGAAAGTAGTATAAAAATTTGAATTTAGAGTAGTGGCTAGCTCCAGCGCCTAGGGGCTCGGGTCACAAGTCAATCCCTTCCGGAAATCTGGATTTCCTGCAGGGCTCGCCTTGTGCCTGTCGCCCCTGGGCAAGGCGCTTACGCTTTTCTAAAGGAGGTGGACACCATGAAAATCCAAGAACATGTTCGGGTGAATGTTAGTGACCCGCAGCCAGCACCATCAGACCGGTCTACCACCAATAACACAGCATTTCAACGAATAATTGGAACCTATTCCAAAGAATTAACGCAAGACCGTTTGCAGCAGCTGCTGCAGGACATCGATAAACAGGGCGAAAAATTAAGCGAGCATCGCACCTTTCATGAATTGCGCAAATACAAGGACTTAGTCAAACAGTATTTAAATGAAGTGTCCAAGCATGGTGTCGGACTACACCAATCCGAAACATGGGACCCGTATTCCGGAAGTAAAACACTGAAAACCGTCAAAACAATCGATTCGAAATTAATGGAACTAACGAAGCACGTTTTAGATGAACAAACAACCAGTCTCTCAATCTTGGAGCGAATCGGTGAAATAAAAGGCTTACTAATCAATCTCTACACATAACCCTACTATTAAATGTTTAAGGGGCAGGACCTATGAATTTGTTGAAAAAATCCTTGCTGATTATCGGCATCATTACCATTATTGGCGTTGGAGCGTTTTTTGTTTGGTATTTTTTAAATGCCCCAGACGAAACGAAGAACCAAGACGATCTTTCGATTGAAGAACTTCAAGAAATCTCTTTGGATACCGAACCGATCATGACCAATCTGGCTGATGGAAACTTTGTGAAGGCGCAATTTAAAATTGTGACAAAATCGAAGAAAACCGCCGAAGAAATCACCAAGCTAAACTTTCGCGTCGAAAATACGATTATTAAAAATATAAATGGTTTGAAAAAGGAAGAAATCATCGGCTTAGATCATTTTGCTGATTTAGAAGAAAATCTCAAGAATGATTTGAACAAAGAATTTGATTCAAAAGATTATATAACCAAGGTTTATATTGTTGAGTTATTAGTTCAATAAAAGAAGAATGTCTAGCTCCAGGCGCCATCGGCTCGAGGTCACAAGCCAATCCGTCCAGAAGGTAAAGTACAACCTTCTGGTCGGCTCGTCTTGTGCTTGTCGCCGATAAGCTCAGCGCCTTGCGCTTTTCGATGAAAGGAGTGAACCAAATTGCTTAGAGGCTTAAACACAGCAGCATCAGGAATGTTTTCACTGGAGCGCAAGCAGGAGGCTTTAACGAACAACCTCGCCAATGCGCAAACAGCTGGTTATAAAAAAGATGATGCGGTACAACGTGCTTTTCCGAATTATTTACTAGGAAGAATTAATGATTTTAAGGAAAACGGAGCGGTTGGAGCGAATGCTGAAATCGGTCAGCGCGCTCAGTTGGGCGAAATCTCAAACGGGGTTTACACTCAAGAACTAATTCCAAGCTTCGGCCAAGGTACGCTTGTCCAGACATCAAGTCCTTTAGATGTGGCGATTGAAGACTCAAATATCCCTTACCAAACAATCAATGGTCGGCTCGTGAAACCGGCAGCATTTTTCCCTGTGCAAATGGCTGACGGAACAGTTGGCTACACAAGAAACGGCAAATTTGATTTGGACGCAAACGGAAATCTCGTCACTGCAGATGGCTACCGTGTCCTTGGTGCCAATCATCAGCCAATTCAAATTACCGAAAGCATTCAGAAAGCGGATTTATCCATCGATACGGAAGGGAACATCATGGCCTATGCAAATGACCCAACACGTACACGATCGATAGGGAAAATTGGTCTTGTTGTTGCTCAAAATCCCAACGACTTAGTTCGTCGGGGTGAAAATCTTTATGGCTCCAATACGGCACTGCCGTTTGTAACGGACCCTGGAAACGGCAACCCTGGCGTATTGTTGCACCAAGGCTTTATCGAACAATCGAATGTTGATACTGGACAAACGATGGCCGACATGATGGTCACGATTCGCGGCTACGAAGCCAACCAAAAGGTCATCAGCGCTTACGATCAATCATTACAGCAATTGTATTCAGTTGGTAAAATCAACGGTTAATCTATAAAGAATAGGAGTAAACGCCCTTGAATACTTCAATTTCAATCGCAGCAGGCTCCTTGCGTGCTTATCAGCAAAAGCTTGATACGATCTCAAATAATGTTGCCAATGTGAATACGCCAGGCTTCAAGCGAACACAACAAAGCTTTTCAGAAATTCTTGCGAATCAAATCAACAATCAACCTGGTGCTACCCTTGAAGTCGGTCGCCAAACACCCAACGGTGTTCGCCCATCTTACGGTGTTCGGACTGGTCTAACGCAAATGGATACAACTCAAGGTGCACCGATGCAAACCGATAATCCATTTGCTTTAATGATTAACGGAAATGGTTTTTTCCAAATCGGCGTACCATCGCAAACAGTAGGTGGGGCAATGGAAATGAGATACACTCGTGACGGAAATTTCCAACTAAGCCCAAATCCTAACTCACCAGGGACCTATAACCTTGTCCATCCGAATGGCGGTTATTTATTGGACCAGAACGGAAGCCCGATTGTCTTAAATGATCAAAACGAAGTTCAATTCCAAAGCAACGGTGATATTCTTTTGAAAAATAAAAACAGTGTCAGTGGTGAATCTTTATCAGGTCAACGTGTCGGAATCGTCGATATCCAAAATCCGAATCTGCTAAAGAATATGGGAGGCAATCAGTACATGATTGATCCAGCAGTACTGCCGAACGGCACAAACCCAGCCAACTTCGTTAGAACAATGGGCGCCAATGAAATCTCAGTTTCCGCCGGCTATCTCGAAGCCTCAAACGTTGACCTAGCAACGGAAATGACAGAACTCTTACTAACGCAACGCGGCTTCCAGCTAAACGCACGAGCCATGTCCTACGCCGACCAAATGCTCGGAATTGCTAATGGGATAATGAAGTAACTGAGACTATTCATTTGTTAGGAGTAATTGATATAGTTCACTGAGTTGATTGGAGCGGAAGGAACGAAGACTCTTGCGGGAGCAGCGGGACAGGTGAGACCCCGCAGTCGCAAAGCGACGAGGAGGCTCACCGCCCGGCCCTAAGGTGCGCGAAGTGCCTGGAGCGGAAATCAACGGTTAAAGTATTGTTGAAAAATTAAGAAGAGAGGAGTGCTACCTATGACTTCCATAAATAATGATCCATTAAGAGTTTCAGGACTCGCCTCCGGCATGAACACAGAAGAAATAGTAGATAAACTCGTCACAGCCCAAAGTGCTCGACTAAACAAAATGATAGCAAGCAAAACTCAAGCTACTTGGAAAAGTGATGCCTATCGCGATGTCAACCGTAAGCTCGACGAATTCCGCAAAGCAATGGAAGGGTTGCGTTTGCAATCAACCTTTAGTAAGCAAAAGGTTACATCAAGTGATTCAAAATTGGAAGTATCGATGGCTGGAATTAGTACCAGAAGTGATTTTGTCATTTCGTCTGCTACACCAGCAGCATCAGCAAAACCAGCAGTTGCTAGATTTGATAGTCGTGGAGCTAATGTTGCGGATGATACTACATTTAAACTCAATGGTGTTGAGATTAAGCTTACAAAAGATATGACATTAGATCAGGCAGTGGCTGAAATAAACAACTTCACGACTGGTACAACTCCAACAAATGTTAGAGCGGCAAACGTAGGAGGATCTTTAGTATTTACTTCCTTGGGTACCGGTGCAACGGAAAAAATTGAAATAACTGATGTAAGTACAAGCGCTTTAAATATGGGTAATCGGTTAGTCCAAGGAACAAATGCCACACTAGGTACCGTGACCATAAATGGAACAACCATAAATATCTCTTCTAATAATTTCACGTATGAAGGTGTAGCATTTAATATTAAAGCACCAATCACTAGTGATATTTCCGTTCAAATTAGTAGCGACACCCAAGGTATCTATGACAATATTAAAACTTTTGTCGATAAATACAACGAATTAATCGCAGATTTAAATGGGCGTATTTCCGAAAAGAAATATCGTGATTACCCACCACTAACTGATGAACAGAAAAAAGATATGAAAGAAAACGACATCAAGCTGTGGGAAGAAAAGGCTAAAAGTGGCTTATTGCAAAGTGATTCGACCGTTTCAAATGTTTTAGTTGAAATGAGAAACAGTCTTTCCACAATGGTGAAAAATACTGATGTTTCTACTAAGTTTGATTCTTTAAAAGAAATTGGACTAAATTTCTCAACGAATTATTATGATAATGGAAAAATCATTATTGATGAAGCGAAGTTAAAGGGTGTCTTAGAAACAAATTTAGAAGATGTTAAAAAATTATTTACCATAAAAGATTCAAGTAGCACTAGTACCAATTCGACCACAAAAGATAGTACGATTCACAATAATAGTGGCTTTGGTTGGAGAATTTATGAACGCTTAAATGCAGCGATTTCCCAATTAGGAGAATTAGCCGGTTCACCAAATTCCAAAGTAGATACAGAAAGTTTTATGGCAAAGCAACTTAAAACTTTAGATAGTAATATTAGTAGAGAACAAACAAGAGTAAATGCATATGAAAAGAGACTTTGGAAGCAATTCACAGCGATGGAAAGTGCTCTATCAAAAATGAACTCACAAAGCTCTTGGCTTTCACAGCAATTAGGAGGGTAAAAAATATCTTATAGTAGTCGTTCCAATTGGGATGGCTATTTTTTTCTATTAAAATCAATTTTTCGCACTTCAATAAAAATAATCGGAAAATTATTATGACTTTTATCGAAAAAATTATCAAAAACGCTAAACGTTTGTTTTGATAATCCGATAAAAGAATATGTAAAGCAAATGACTTCAGGAGGGGGAGAAATGCTGATTGTAGGCAGAGAAATTGGACAATCCGTCATCATTGGTGAAGAGATCAAAGTGACTGTTCTACAAACCGGTTCCAAACCTCGCATCGCGATTGAGGCACCAAAGCATATCAAAATCTCAAAACTGAAACAACATCCCAAAGAAAAAGATGTAATGAAAAAACAGGTAAGGAAAATCGTTGATACGATTCTAATCGGGGATGCAATCAAACTAACCATTCTCCAAACTGTTTCAGGGCTACTTCGATTTGCAATTGAAGCACCCAGAGAGATTAGTATTTTCAGAGAAGAACTTTTTCAAAAGAATTTCATTTCTGAAACTGAAAAGATTTTAATTATTTAGTTTGTTAATAGACCCATTGGGTTTGTTATAAAAGGGGATATCCCCTCAAAAATAATACTTAATATCCAATAATAAGGAGGATTTTACAATGCGTATTAACCACAATATTGCAGCACTCAACACACATCGTCAGTTGAATACTGCATCAACAAATCAAACTAAATCAATGGAAAAATTAGCTTCAGGTCTTCGTATCAATAAAGCTGGGGATGATGCAGCTGGTCTTGCAATCTCAGAAAAAATGCGGGGTCAAATCCGTGGATTAGATCAAGCATCAAAAAATGCTCAAGATGGTATCTCAATGCTTCAAACAGCTGAAGGTGCTTTAAACGAGACACACGATATCCTTCAACGTATGCGTGAATTAGCAGTTCAAGCATCGAATGATACAAATACTGGAAATGATCGTGGTGAAATTCAAAAAGAACTTAACCAATTAACTAATGAAATTAACCGTATTGGTAACACAACTGAATTTAATACTCAAAAATTAATTAATGGTGATAAAGCTGCTACAACTAGTACTTCAACACCATCATCTACTGCAGGCGCTGCAACTTTGACTAGTGGTGTAGATGCAGGACCAATCCCGGCAACTCAAGCAAGCTATACTATTACAGCTAGTGCAGTAAATGCAGCTGCTGGTACGGCAATGGGAATAGATTTGGACGGAGATAGTACTGACGACGTTACTGTCACAGAGGGAGCGGATTACACAGGTGATGGCACAGCAGAAACAGCTGCCGCTGCGCTTGCAACTGCATTTGCAGGTAATGCTGATTGGGATGTAACAGACAATGGTGACGGAACGTTAACTCTTACGGCGAAAGCTGGTCAAGCAGCTGATGGCATTGCGGGTAATAGCCTAGCTGCTAGTGGGGATGCATCAGAAGCTCAAACTACTACAGGTGCTGCAGCTACTACTAGTACTGCTACTGCTGCAACAGGTTCATTCACAATTAGCAGTGCAGCAGAAGGTGAAAAGTTAACAATTGGTAACAAAACGGTTTCATTCTATGATAGTACATCAGGGAATTACACAGATGCTACTGATGCGGCTTCGAAATTAAGTTCAGATGTTGCAGTGGATATTAATGGACTAACTGATGTACAAGTTGCGGATGCTGTTAGAACGGCATTCTCTAGTTTATCTGGTAGAAATGTTAATTTAGCAAGTGGCGATACTACAGGTTCAGCTACAATTAGTTTAGCTGCAGCTTCAACTGGTGCAGCAGGTAATACCATCGCGACTTCAGTAAGCGGAGTTTCAACAACAACTGGTGGAGTTAACTTACAAATAGGTGCTAACCAAAGCCAAAGCTTAACTCTTGACATTAGTGATATGCGTGCCAATGCATTAGGCATCACAGGTACTGCAGGAAGTGCGGGATTCACTGGAACAAATACTGTTACAGATGGAACTAATAATGCTACTACTGAAGCTGCACTAGATGTTTCAAATGCAGCTAATGCATCAGCAGCCATTACTAAAATCCAAACTGCAATTGACAATGTTTCTGCAGAGCGTTCTAAATTAGGTGCATACACTAATCGATTAGACCATTCAATTAACAACTTAAACACATCTTCTGAAAACCTAACATCTGCGGAATCTCGTATTAGGGATGTTGACATGGCCAAGGAAATGATGACTCAAACTAAGAATTCTATTCTTTCTCAAGCAGCACAAGCAATGTTGGCTCAATCAAATCAAATGCCTCAAGGAGTATTACAACTTCTTAAGTAATGATTTAAGGGCGTCTAGCTTGGTAACGAGCTAGAGTATTACTGGGTGAATTGCTGGAACTTCCTAAAGCTTTATCAACCACAACGTAACTGGAAACGGTAAGCGTGAAGGTCTGAAAATGATGAAGATGCAACAATGGATAATCAGCAGCCAAGCTCCTGTCTCGAAAGAGTGGAGAAGGTTCAACGACTAGAGAACACGGTCTAAGGCAAAAGCTATGACTATGAATCTCGTAGGGTGGTAAAGACCATTCGAAGTGCCCAGCTCCATGGAAACCATGGATGAAGATATAGTCTATTCTGTAATCGAAAGATACAGTCGCAAAGCAAGCGAACCAACAACCACAAGGAGTTCTTCAACTTCTTCGTTAATAATTTGTTATTTGAAAGGGACTCTAGTAATATTAGAGTCCCTTTTGCTGTTTTCTTTACTCGTAAATTTAATAAACAATTGACCAAAAACTTCTACTAAGGACATTGGATAAAATTCATAAAAAGGAGAAATTAAATGGAAGAGTAGCAGAACGGAAAGTAGTAACTCAAATTGTTTAATTAATCCTTAAACTTTCCCCAACTCCATCCGATAATTTATCTAGATAGAGTTTGCCATTAGGAGGAGATGTGAAATGTCGGATAGGTTGTCTGTTTCGAATACTAATAATAGCAATTTGACAGGAATGCCTGGCAGCATGCCGACTGAATATCAGGCGAAGCCGGTTGATAGGGTTGAACGGATTAGTCGGACCAGTGAAATGTCTAAGGATAAAGAGGGTTCGGGCCAACAAAATTCTAAGGAACAAACAGAGAAGGTCATCAAAGGCTTAAATGAGTTTTTAAGTGCTTCCAATTCCCATCTAAAATTCCAGTTTCATGATGGAACCAAAGAGTATTATGTTTCAATCGTTGATGACAAAACCAATGAAGTTATAAAAGAAATTCCTTCAAAAAAACTGCTAGACATGTACGCAGCTATGACTGATTATCTTGGTTTACTTGTAGATAGAAAGGCTTAAATTTTGGTGAATGTTGATTGGAGCGGAAGGCGCGAAGACTCCTGCGGGAGCAGCGGGTCAGGTGAGACCCCGCAGGCGCTTTAGCGCCGAGGAGGCTCACCGCCCGCCCCTAAGGTGCGCGAAGCGCCTGGAGCGAAGATCAACATTTCAACCACTCTTATATAAATCACAAACAAGGCCACCCCGGTCTTGTTTTTTTGTCTTCAGAAACTGCATAATTTTTCACCAAATATTAAGAATTGATGAAATAATCCTGCATTAATTTACACCCTAAAATTTTATAGATATAATAAATTTGTAATTATTTGATTATTTTCGTGTTTATTTGATTTAAGGGAGGCAAGCAATCTTTATTTCTGTTTAAGAAAATATAAGACTTGAAGTAATTTAGTGTCTAGCTCCAGGCGCCATCGGCTCGAGGTCACAAGCCAATCCGTCCAGAAGGTAAAAGGCAACCTTCCGGCCGGCTCGTCTTGTGCTTGTCGCCGATAACCAGGCGCCTTCGCTTTTCTTATTCCATAAAGGGTGTGATGAATTGACAACCGTATTAATAGTCGATGATGCAGCATTTATGAGGATGGTCATCAAGTTGATGCTTGAAAAAAGTGGCTTTAAGGTCATAGCTGAAGCCGAAAATGGCACGGAAGGCATTGAAAAGTATATTCAATACAAACCAGACGTCGTCACGATGGACATCACCATGCCTGAGATGGATGGAATACAGTCATTAAAAGGCATCATCAACCATGACCCTAATGCCAAAGTTGTGATGATTTCGGCTATGGGCCAAGAACTGATGGTTATGGAATCGATATTGGCTGGTGCAAAAACGTTCATTGTGAAGCCATTTAAAGAAGAACATGTCATTGAAACGATGATGAAGGTTGCGAATGTAACGATGACCGCTTAAACAATCGTTATGCAACAACGGAAGTTGCTGAAAACCACAGATAGCAGCAAAGATACCTCGAAATGAAACTCCTCCAAGATCTACACCTAACCACCACAACATCAGACCATTCAGCATCAAAACCTAGCCAAACTCTGATCATGATAATATAGGAGGTTTCCCTTATGACTGAGGCATTGGAACTGGAAATGTTGGAAGAGGAAGGCAGTACGATGAAAAATAGGTTCCTCACGTTTGTGCTCGGCAATGAAACGTATGGAATCGAGATTGAGTATGTGACTGAAATTATCGGTTTACAGCCGGTGACAGAAATCCCCGAATTGCCAGAATATATCAGAGGAATTATTAATTTACGTGGGAAAATTATTCCGGTTATGGACGTTCGGCTTCGCTTCAAGAAGCCGTTTAAAGAGTACAATGATCGGACCTGTGTTGTGGTTATCGACATTGAAGATATTTCGATTGGCCTAATTGTCGATAGTGTATCTGAGGTTCTGGCAATACCGGAGGAGGACGTCGTTCCACCACCTGACGTAAACAAGACTGGCAACAAGTACATAAAAGGAATTGGCAAAACGGGAAATGAAGTGAAACTATTGCTCGATTGCAACAAACTCCTCAACGAAGATGATGCAGAAACACTGTCAAAAATCTAGTCAGGGGGTTAGGGACGATGCAAAGCCTTGTTGATATGAAATTAAGCGGAAAAATTATATCTGGATATATTGGTACGGCTGTTGTGCTTGGAATTGTGGGCTATTTTGGGGATTTAGACATACCAATCATTCTTACTTTAGTCGGCGTGCAACTACTAACAGGATTGCTTATCGGTACGCTTATCATTAGTTCGATTAGCTCGCCATTTCGCAAGGTTACTGAAGCGGCCGAAAAGGTCGCAAATGGTGATTTTAATGTGGATTTAGACAATATATCCGATGCAGAATTGACTCCTTTAGTTGCTTCTCTTAAAAAAATTACTGATCATTTTCGCACCCAAACTGAGATAGCCAATCAAATCGCCCAGGGAAACTTTGATGTTGAAATAACAGTCCTATCGGATCATGACCAACTCTCTAAAAGCATGAAGAATGTGAAGGATACGATGAAATCGTTTATGGGACAAGTTGAGCACGTTGCAGGCGAATACCGTGCGGGCGAACTTGATGTGAGTATACCGTTAGACAATTATCAAGGTTCCTATAGGACGATAACTGGAACAATCAATTCGCTAATGACAGATATTAAAAGTGAAATGCAGATCACAATGAAGCTAATCCAAGAATTTTCGAACGGAAACTTTGATGGAGAGCTTCAGAAGTTTCCGGGTAAGAAAGCTTTGTTGAATGAAAATATTGAAGCATTACGATCTAATGTCAAAACTTTGATCGATGAAATGACCTACATGTCCTCACAACACGATGCAGGGGATATCGATGTGTTCGTCCCAGAGGATAAATTCCAAGGCGCCTTTAAGACGATGGCCCATGGTGTAAATAACATGGTGGCCAATCATATTACTGTGAAAAAGAAAGCAATGGCCTGTGTTGCAGGGTTTGCCCAAGGAAACTTTGAAGCAGAGCTTGAGAAATTCCCAGGTAAAAAAGCGTTTATTAATGATAATCTGGAGGCTTTACGAAAGAATCTGAAAGAAGTAAGTTCGGAAGTAAATCGGCTCATTGTTGCTTCTAATGAAGGTCAATTAACAGAAAGGGCAAAAGCCGAAAAATTCCAAGGAGATTGGGCAGTGTTGATGAAAGGCTTAAATGGCTTAATCGATGCGATTATCGAACCTGTCCAAGAAGCAGCTGCAGTCCTTGATGAAATGTCCAAAGGAAATCTCAAGGTTAGCGTCAAAGGCAACTATAAGGGTGATCATGCAAAAATCAAACATGCCCTAAATGATAGCATTGAAACGCTTTCTTCCTATGTGACGGAAATATCAACTGTCTTAACGGAAATGGCAAATGGAAACTTAGTTGTAGGTATCTACAGAGAGTATCGTGGTGATTTTGAAGAAATCAAACTATCAATTAATAATATTGTTAAATCGTTAAATGACACGATGATTGAAATTAATAAAGCGTCTCAACAGGTAGCTTCTGGTTCTCGTCAGGTATCAGACTCCAGCCTGGCGCTATCCGAAGGGGCAACTGAACAGGCTGCTTCTATTGAAGAATTAACGGCTTCACTTGAAGAGATTTCCTCGCAAACGAAGCAAAATGCTGAAAATGCCGACGAGGCAAATCTGCTTGCCGAAAAGGCAAAACTGAATGCCAAACAGGGCAACACACAAATGAACGAAATGTTGAATGCGATGGCGGAGATCAATAATGCTTCTTCAAATATCTCAAAAATCATTAAAGTTATTGATGATATTGCCTTCCAAACCAATATCCTGGCTTTGAACGCTGCCGTTGAAGCGGCACGGGCAGGTTTGCACGGTAAAGGCTTTGCTGTCGTTGCAGAGGAGGTTCGCAATCTGGCTGCTCGATCCGCTAATGCTGCCAAAGAAACAACGGATTTAATCGAAGGTTCTATTAACAAGGTACAAGATGGAACAAATATTGCCAAACAGACATCTGAAGCGTTGAATATGATTGTCGAGGGGATTGCCTCGGTAGCTGATCTCGTTAATGGCATTGCTAACGCTTCGAACGAACAAGCGCTTGGAATTGCCCAAATTAACCAAGGCATATTACAAGTGTCTCAAGTCGTGCAGACGAATTCTGCAACATCTGAAGAAGGCGCAGCAGCCAGTGAAGAGCTTGCTAGTCAGGCTGAAATGCTTAAAAATCAGGTGGACAAATTTAAGCTTAAATATAATCAGTCCTACCAAAACACTCAAAGAAACTATCAGGATCCGTCCCTCACTTTATTCAACAACAGTCCTGATCTGATAAATGAGCCAGCCAACTCGGCTTTTGGAGCAGCTACAGGTGGTAGTAGTCCAAAACGGATTGTCCTAAGTGATCAAGAATTTGGAAAATATACACATTGATTATTCTAAAGTTTAGGCAGTGTTAAAGTTTATTGTTGATTTTTGGCAAGTTGATTGGAGCGGAAGGCACGAAGACTCCTGCGGGAGTAGCTGGTATGGGAGACCCCGCAGGCGCGAATGCGCCGAGGAGGCTCCCAACTAGCCCCGCGGAAAGCGAAGTGCCTGCAGCGGAAATCAACATTCACGATTAACACAGCAAAAAAATAAACTGTTTGGGGTCGACTCGGGTGTGTTGGGGGGAGTAAGCTATTGGAGCGAATCGAAAAATTAAAGTGTTAATCGTTGATGATTCTCTTGTTTTCCGTGAGGCATTAGCGATGGGAATAGAGTCTGAACCCGTTATTGAAGTGGTTGGAAAAGCGGCTGATGCGTTCCAGGCACGAGATATGATTCTTGAGTTTAAGCCTGATGTGATGACCTGTGATATTCAAATGCCGAAAATGGATGGCATCGAATTCATTAAGCGATTAATTCCGCAATATCCGATTCCAATCATTGTTATCACAGGGTTTAGTGATACCGTATTCGATGCCATGAATGCGGGTGCAATCGACTTTGTGCTTAAACCGGACTCGAAGCATCGAATCGAGGGTTTTATTAATGAAGTGATTAGTAAAATAAAAATTGCGGCAGCATCTAAGGTGAATCTACAAAGCATCACACCAACAAGCACGACGTCAGATATGACCGATACGCAAAAAATCATTGCGATAGGAGCATCCACGGGTGGAACGGAAGCAATCTTTAATATTTTAAAAGGACTTCCGAAGGATATTCCGGGTATTGTTATCGTTCAGCATATCCCAGTTGTTTTTTCAAAGATGTTTGCAAATCGGTTAAATGAACAAACTGCCTTTTCCTGTAAAGAAGCGGAAACCGGCGATGTCGTCGTACCTGGTACGGTGTTTGTGGCACCAGGCAGCATGCATATGAAAGTTAAAAAGCTCGGGGGTCAATATCGAATCGAGGTATTCCCAGGTGATAAAGTCAATGGCCATTGTCCATCAATTGATGTCCTGTTTGAATCAGTCGCACAACAAGCAGGCAGAAAAGCACTTGGGGTCATTTTAACCGGGATGGGTTCTGACGGAGCAAAAGGGTTACTATCCATTCGACAAAACGGCGGCCGCACAATCGGACAGGACGAACGCTCATCCGTTGTCTACGGAATGCCCAAGGCAGCCTACAACATTGGCGCAGTCGAAAAACAAGCAGCCTTGCAGAACATCCCGAATGTTATTTTGGGGATGCTGAAGTAATCGGATTTATTTCGAACAACTAACAATGAAAAGCACTGGAATTTCCCAGTGCTTTTTCAGTTCAATTATTTTTTAAATGTCCGTCCTTTAGAAGATAATTCAATTGCTTTTAATTTAATGTATCCATAATATTGTGAATCTGGAATATAGGTTAATTTTTCAGGATAATCAACCTTTACATTCCCGACTAATGCGCCTTTAATTGTCATTGGTTGATTGTTAGTTTTAATAATAATATCTTTATCAGAATAGAATAGTCCTTTGTATTCGCTACAATTATTATTATTTATTAATGTGATGTTTCCTTTAGCTAAAAGACTAAATTTATTCGTGTTATCAATCCCTTTATTAATACAGGCCTTTTTTATTTCAGCATTATTGTATACATAAATAGAGTGATTGGTAGTGTTGTCACCAAATTGAAGGTCAGCATAGTTAATATATAAATCCTTCTCCACAATCATATTTCCGTTAAGTATTAATTTACTTTTCAAATCTTCCCCTTGAAAACCACCAATGATTAGCGATTTTTTTACATGCAATCCTTCTTGGAATGTAAAACTTCTAGAATCTGCTAAATCCTTTCCGAAAAGGAAACCTCGCTTATCCTGTTTAATAATTACATTCCCTATGACTGCTAATTTTTTAAAGTCAATGTTTCGATAATCGTTAAATTCTATCCCAAGCAGGCCTAAAGCTGTATAGCCACCATCGATTACAACATTTGTGTCGTATTTGTCATTGAAATCAAGTATATTAACCGTTAATAACGTTGCTTTTTTCCCTTTTAATAGGTCTAACTCTAATACTTCACCCTGTCTCGTTGCAATGACTTCGTTGTTCTCCATTGTTTTAAATGGTTGGGTACTTAATAGATTTGCACTAATTAGGTCAAAGAGGACACTAGCCCCAATCGCACGATCATCCGGAACATTATAAAAGGTGCGATCGCTGCCGGTTGGGTCAATCAAATCGAGACCTAAAATTGATAATAATTCCAGACCCACAGCATCTTTTTTCGTAAAGTCGATTGCCAAACCATTATAGTTTGGAGTTGGAAAAACAGGATCATCTGCAATCTGCTTTATTTTATAAGTCCCAACAAGAGTTTCTGTAGATGACGAATCTCGGCCTTGACTTGTAACCTTTAAAGTATCTTCACCCTCTAAAGCGACCTTTATATTAATTTCCTCAGGGTTTTCTTCACTCCATGGCTCGCCAACTGTAAATCCGTTACTAGTTGTATATTTTGTTAGAAAATGATTCTGTAAATGTTCTTTAAAATTATGAATACTAATCGTACTTAAATCCGTTTCATTATCTATAAACCTCTTAAAATCCTTCTCAAAATAAGTCAGCCCACTTTCTGCCATGTAACGAGCTTGCATATTCGATTCAGTCTTATTCGTCCGTTTATTTTCTCCAATGACGTTTGCGATTAACGCTAGCCCCAATACCGAGAACACTAGTATGACCAACAAAACCTGAATAAGAGATGATCCCCTATCACCAAGCTTCATGTAACACACCTCATTTTCTCTTTTTTAAAAAATGAAAATATGTATCAATAAGAATGGCTACTAATAACCCTTAGCAGCCATTCACTTTGAAGGTAGTTTATAAAAATTTCCGCCCCAGATTTTTATATTTAAGGGTGTCCAAGGGAATTTGATATAAATATGGAAGGTTTGGATCGTGATTATAGATAAGACGATTACCACTGTACTGATCCAATGTCACTCCATCTATTGTTACATCTCCAAGTAACGCTCCGTTTATCGTAATTGGTTTTCCGTTGGTTTTAATATCAATTCCGTTTTGAGCATAGAATAATCCACCGTAAACACTACAGTTTGGATTATTTTCAATGGTGATTTTTCCGTGCGAGAATAAACGATAACTATATTTGTAGTTTTTAGTTTTTATACAGGAGTTGCTTTTTATCGTTGCATTACCAGAAACAAATTGATTGAGGTAATAATCCTCTGGTTTCAGCTTTGCCTCGTACTCATCTAAATCACCTACAGTTAGGTTCACTTTCGAAACAATTAAATCCTCGTTTACTTGAATGTCCCCGCGCAGCTGAAGATTACCTGCTCCACCCTTTGAATCGCCGATAACAAGTGATTTATTGACGTAAAGTCCTTCAACGAAAGCAAAAGTCCGCATATCACTTCGATCTTTACCATTAAAATCCCATTCGTATTTATCCTGCTGAATGAGGGCATTCCCCATAACGCCAAGCTTTAAAAAATTAATATCACGATAGCCGCTTCCAATTGGTATACCCAGTAACTTAAAACCTTCAAATCCACCATCGATAACAACATTGGTTGGTTTATCATCTTTATATTTTAGAAGATCAACTGTTAGTAGAGTGGCTTTTTTACCTTTCAATACATCAGCACCGAGCAATGTCCCTGTTCGGGTTGCAATCACGCGATTCGTTTCCATTGTATGAAACCGGTCACCGTCGCCGATATTGAGCTGCAAAATCGGCCCTAATGCATTTAGTTTAAATATTTGGTCGTAAGGTATCCGGTATGTTTTATCTGCAGATTCCTTGAAATTTAGGACGTCTAATTCCACGAGGTTTAATAGATTTAATCCAACCAAATCCATGTTGCTAAAATCAAGCGGCATTCCGCCTGCAAATTTAGGAAAGTCGACTGTAAATTCATCAATGTCTACATCAAACTTATAATAACTAATTAATGTGGCCTCACTATCTTTATTTTTTCCAGTACTCGTTACTTTCAGTTTAACGTCTTTTATTTGATGATTATTTAGTTCGTTATCTGGAATCTCTGTATCATTTTTATCAACAATTTCTGCTTTAACAGTAATTCCTTTTTGAGTAGTTTCACTCCAAGGCTGTACCGGAAACCCGTCCTGGTCAAGGAAGTCCCCAATGGCATTGTCTTTAAGATATTCATAGAATTTAACGGCGTTTATAGTTCTGCTTTTATTTTGTTCAAAATAGCTCTTCATGTTGTTTTCGAAGTAGGTTAGACCGCTTTCTGCTAAATACCGTGTCTGCATATTAGTTTCGGTTGCATAGGTCCGTTTATTTTCCCCGATTACATTTCCCATTAATGATAATCCGAGCACCGAGAATACTAGGATAACCAACAAGACTTGAATGAGGGACGAACCCTTTTGATTAAGCTTCATTAACCACACCTCGTAAATTATTCCACATGAACAAAAGATACCTCACTATCTAACACGAGCGTTTTTCCGAACTTGGATTGATCGTTCTTGATCACCATTTCGATTTTTACTGTATCGTTAGTGTGATCAACCGTAATTTTTGAAGCATTTGTGCCAGAGCTAATGAATTCATTAAATTCATTATTAATTGGAAGGATATCAATTCCGTTAAATGTGTTATGGCTACAATCTAGTCCTGTTTTTGGATAATCTTCAAAATTTCCATAATCGGTGCCAACCACTGCTTTTTTGCAAGCAAAGCCTAGTATTTTTTTATGACCTTCAAAACTTGTTACTTCAATAAGTGAACTTGATTCAGTATCAGAGATAATTTTAACGTCTGTGGCGACAAAAATGTAATTGACAATCTGGGACATGACGTAGTTTGCTTCATCATGTAGGGCAATCTCCTCATTAACCCGTTTAAAATTATTCATGCTGTTAATCAAATAACCTATAATCAAAGAAGTAAGCATGGTGAAAATCATGAATGTAACAAGTAATTCAACAAAGGTTAAACCAGTTTGAGAACTCAATTTTCGCCTTATCATAATTCTACAAACCCTTCAACCGAACTTTGAGGTCTCTCATCATCTTCACTGTCAGGATTCCAATCATCACTATACACTTTGACAGTAGCCCAATAGATTCCCAAACCAGCTTCAGCTTCCTCTTCAATCGTAATTTCAATTTGATAGATGACATTATTCACTTTAATTCTATAAAGCTTTTCACAAGTTGCTGCATCCTCTCCGCATTCGTTAATTGAATATGTACCTGCGTGTTTATTGTTGATTTCTGGATATCCACCATACTTGATACGTTCTAGCACTCCTTGAGCAACATTAAGAGCCACCAGCTTTTCCTTACTCGTGGTTGTCGTCTTTTGTGAAAAAACAAACATTTGGAAGAACACAGTCGCAAGTAATGCCAGGATTACAACGGAAGCTAATACTTCAACTAATGTAAAACCTCGGTCATTTCGCATTTTTATCACTCTTTTAATAGATTTGTATTACAACAGTTTCATGTTGTAAATGTCGATTTAGCTTGTTTATTGATGAAAAACAGTGAACTATGTCACACTTTTCCCTCTATCTGTATAATAACACTCAATTAACGAAATAGTACATATATTAGAAAAATTTTTTCTGGAAATTTCCTTTTCCCAAAATAAGGATTTTGATTGTTTTATATGTTGTCGATATCTATCCGGAAAAAGAAAAATTTATAAAAAATATTATTAAAACCCATTGACCTTGACGTTGCGTAAAGGTGTAACCTAAGTTTTGTAAGGGAGGTTATCGCATGGAATACACGATTCAAAAGCTAGCCAGCCTGGCTGGAGTCAGCACCAGAACCTTAAGGTATTACGATGAAATTGGGATTCTTAAGCCGGCAAGAATCAATTCATCTGGATACCGAATATACGGTCAAAATGAGGTAAACTTGCTCCAGCAGATCTTATTCTACCGCGAGCTCGGAGTCGGGTTGGAAAGTATTAAGGACATTGTCACAGCACCTTCTTTTGACGGAGCCAGGGCACTGCGGGAACATCGCGAAAAGCTCCTTGAAAAACGACAGCAATTAGATGCGTTAATTGCCAATGTCGACAAAACCATTGCAGTTACAGAAGGGAGAATAACCATGAGTGATAAAGAGAAATTCAATGGCTTTAAGCAGAAAATGATAGATGAAAATGAGCAAAAATACGGAAAAGAAATACGTGAAAAATACGGCGAGGAAACTGTTCGTAAATCAAATGAAAAGTTCATGAACATGTCTAAGGGAGAGTACGATGAAGCAACAGCAACGGCTGAAGAGCTGGCTGTTACCTTAGCTGAGGCATTCAAAACTGGAGATCCTGCGGGTGAATTAGCGCAAAAGGCTGCAGCGCTCCACAAAAAATGGCTGCTGCACTACTGGCCAGAATACAGCAAAGAAGCTCACGCTGGCTTAGGTCAAATGTACGTAGATGATGAGCGCTTCACTGCTTACTATGACAAAGAACAACCAGGCACAGCTGCCTTCCTTAGAGATGCCATCAACATCTTCACAGGCATGAAGCAAGAATAATATTGATATAACAACTATCGTTATATAAAAAATAAAGCGAGGTGGGCACTTAACTTTGATGGTTAAGTGTCCTATTTTTGTGTGGGCCGCCTGAAATAGGGCACTTACATGGTGTGTTAGTGCCCTATTTTTGCGATGATTGCATGAAATAGGGCACTTAAAGGTGTGTTAGTGCCCTATTTTGCGATGACTGCATGAAATAGGGCACTAAGAGCCCCCATAAGTACCCTCTTTTTAAATATTAGAAAAAAATAAGGCACTTAAAGCCGAAAAGAGCAAATTAACCACCTCTGACTCAACCCCCAAAGTCCTGTCATTTACAGATTTTTCAGTCAACAACCAAAATGATATACTAGTTTCATAAACAGAAATAAGGATGGATTTTATGATAGAAAAATTAAGAGTGTCTCTCGTTCAAATGAAGGTTACGAATAATGTTGAGGAAAATGTAAATACGGCGATTCAATTAATCAAACAAGCTGCAAGCGGTAATCCGGATGTCGTCATCCTTCCTGAGAATTTTCACTTAATGGGGCGCCGTGCCGAGTTCAACGAAAATGCTGAAACGATTGACGGCCCAACACTAACAACCTTGAGAGAATTAGCGAAGGAGCTTAAACTCTATATCGTCGCAGGTACAATGAACCTGCGCGTTCCAAACGAGGAAAAGCTGCGCAATACATGCTGTGTCATTAATCCAGATGGTGAAATTCAGGATACCTATACGAAAATTCATAGCTTTAATGCCCAAATTGGCGACCGCAATATTGACAGCAGCAAGGTTGAGGAAGCGGGAAATGACATCGTTGTTACGAACATTAAAGGTGTTCCAGTCGGATTAAGTGTCTGCTTTGATATTCGCTTTCCGGAAATGTTCCGCATTCTTGCGCTAAAAGGAGCAAAGGTTATTCTTACTCCAGCAATTTTTATGCTTCACACTGGCAAAGACCATTGGGAGGTGCTGCTTAAGGCTCGTGCAATTGAAAACCAGGTCTACATGGTTGCGCCGGCTAGTATCGGAAAGGTGCCGCCGCACAATGAATGGAGCTATGGCAGAAGTATGGTTGTGGACCCTTGGGGCGTGGTGATCGCTCAAGCATCTGACACCACAACGGTCATCACGACTGAGCTTGATTTAACTTGGGTTGACAATGTCAGAAAACGAGTGCCAACACTCACGCAGCGCCGCCCTGATGCATACAAGTGGCCGGAATCAACACAAACAACACTAATACCATAAATCGAATGATAGATTCAAATAATACAAAAAATGGGGGTAATCCAGAAAGTACCGATTTACTTTAAGGGTTACCTCCTTTTAATATTGCTAAAATCTTCAAATTTTTCTGCATATATGTTGGAAAATAAAAGGTAATATTAAATATTGAGTAATATTGGTAATTTATTTGGGGGAATGTTTTGTTATGGAAGGATTTGGTAAGTGGGAATTACAAGAAATACTAGAAGGGGAATATTATAACGAACTGGAAGATGACTTTGTTATAAATGATTTTGAAATTGACCCAATTCACTTTCGGAGTAAAGAGTCAGCTGGAAATGGTTTTATCTCCATCTCGAATTCAAGGTGGAATGAGGCAAACAAGAAAACAACAAAATGGACGAGTGGAAATGAAAAGATTTTAAATTTCCACCAACACTGCAAATTAATCATCACTGAAGAACCGATTGAAGTACTAAAGGATGAAGTCACGCAATTACTAGTAAAAGATAGCTTTGCAGTTATAAAAAAATTGGCAGAGGCAGCTCGTGAGAAAATGAAGCATCCGGTTATTGGCATTACCGGTTCTGTTGGGAAAAGTTCAACTAGATTAATGTTAGAGCATCTACTCAGGGAAAAAACAGTAGTTGCCACCCGAGGCAATCATAATACACAAGTCGGTGTTCCGTTATACGGCGCAAAATTAAGCAGTAATCCGGATTTTGGTATTCTAGAAATCTCTTTGAATGCACTAAATAATCGAGGCAACCAAGCAAAGGTCATCAAACCGGATATTGCCGTCATTACATCAATTGGGGAGGCGCATTTATCAACTCTCCACTCAAAAGAGAATATTGCCAAATTTAAAGCGCGAATTTTCGAAGGTCTAACTGAGCGGGGCATAGCGATTATTAACCATGATATCGATGAATTTGACATCCTATATAAAATGGCATTAGAAAGAACGAATAATATCAAGACATACAGCCTGACCAATCCGCTCGCCGACATGTATTTAAAAGAAATTACAATCGAGAAGTATTCAACTAATATCAATTTTCGTTACCGAGGAAATGATTACAACTTTGATCTAAGTATGCCTAGTAACGGAATGATCCAAAATGCGCTCTGTGCGTTTCTTTGTATTGCTGAAATGGGATTTGATTTAGAAAAAAATCTTATAAAAATGAATGATTTCAAATCATTCGACCGTGTTATGGAACTCAAACAACTTAAAACAAAAGATCTACGAGATATAGATGTCCTCGATGATACTCATAATGCTGCGATTCCTTCGATGATAAATGCGATTGAAACGTTCGCAGCTAAAGCACCTTTTTACAAAGGAACGAAAATTCTTGTGCTCGGCCAGGTTCAGGATTTGGGTGAAAAAAGTCAAGATCTCCATGATGCGCTCATACCCAAAATTTTATCTGCGGGTGCAGATTATGTGTTTGGTCATGGGCATTACATGCGGAACGTGATAAAACAGTTACCAACTGAAATGGTTGGGGGGTGGTTTGATAATGCTAAGGATTTAGCAAAGCGAATTCCTCTGTATTGCTCAAATGAATCTCTAGTATTGCTTAAAGGTTCTGTTTCAGGCAGTGATTTTCGTAAGACAAGTTACTATTTACCAGGACAAATTGCGATATCAAATCAGAAGTTATTAAACTTTGACTCTGCATCGATTGCAAAGGTACTCCAACCGATATGGGGAGCAATAGGTTATGATTTGTCCCGAAATGAAGTTGTTTTTTACAAAGGGAATTCTGGTACAACCGCCATCGAAGGAATGGGTCCGGTTGTGATGCTTAATCTATTATTAATTAAGCAAGTACCTGACCATGATTTGATTAGGCTCAATAAATGGCCAACGAATCGTGGCGTGAGTATAAAGAAGAAGCCATTTAAAACAGGGGAGATTTTTGCATCAGGAGAACTAATCAAAGAACTTATCGAAACACAGCATCCTAGTGCAACTTATGAGCTGGCTCATCGATATTTTGGCAGTAGAAATGCCGCCCTTCAGGAGATTCGTACTTTCAGTGAGCAAATTGGGCTATCCTCGTCTTCAGTCTATAATTTAACTGGCAGATATCGGGTCAAGGAGCAGCAATCCTTTAATCTCGAGGACTTAGTAAAAATCGGAAAAGTCATTGCAAAAAACGAACCATTAATCAAGAAGCTACCAAATCAGGTTATTGGTTCGTTAAAGTTAAGAGTACTGATGTTCGGATCTGAACGAAAGGCGGCGATTTGTTTCATTGATAATTTCATGGTTTGTTTAAGTGGCCTTAACTCACAAACTCAGTTCCTTGAACTGATGAAATCGATTCTAGTTCAACCACAATTAACATACAGATAAAAAGAAAAGAGGCTGGGACAAAACCCACCTCTTAAATGAAAAAGCCGGTAAAATTTTACGATGAGTAAAATTTTACCGGCTTTGGTTATTTTTTCAATAAAAA
>NZ_JABAIT010000002.1 GCF_012843265.1 Bacillus sp. DNRA2
CGCTCTTTTGTTTACCCATATCCATTCCCCTAAGGATTTATACGAACAGTGTATCGAACAGTTATCCACAAGTCGAGAATTTTATAATTTCCTAAACAATAAAAAAACCAGGTTCCTTCATCAGGAATCTGGTTTGATTGTTTTATAAAAGGTACAAGCCACCTTTGCCGTAACTTTATTAAGAAAGTTTTAAACCACCACTCCTCAAAGTGGGTGTTCTCAGATACCTAATCCGTATGTCCTCCCTGTCATATAGACGAAGGCTTGTCGGAGGGGCACCGATGTTAAACTCCCTAACCAAGTATAAAGGTTAAAACTTTATTATCGTTACGAACAACGTAGCTTATGGTCTTATATTACATAAATACTACGCGCGAGTCAATTACAACTACTGGAATTTTTCGTATATCATTAACAATTTTTCAAATTTTGTCTATTGCCTTTTGAGCATATTTTTATGTGAACAGAATTCGTTTGGTTACAATATATTTATCCAACATTAATACATCAAGAAAGAAGCTGACGTAAATGGAACAATCAAATATTACTCATATACGTAAACCACTAAGTTCAGTACCGTATTCGGTGTTGGACCTTGCACCCATTATCGAAGGAAATAAAGCACAACATGCGTTAAAAAACACATTAGATTTAGCACAACATGCTGAAAAATGGGGTTATCGACGATATTGGCTTGCAGAACACCACAATATGCCGGGTATCGCAAGTTCAGCAACCGCCGTTGTGATTGGTCATGTAGCAAGTGGTACATCTGAAATTCGCGTCGGCTCAGGCGGAATCATGCTCCCAAACCACGCAAGTCTTGTCATCGCAGAACAGTTCGGGACTCTCGAATCATTATTTCCAGGTCGAATCGATCTAGGTCTTGGTCGGGCACCTGGGACAGATCAACTAACGGCACATGCATTAAGACGCAATCTTAACCATGATGATTTCCAACAACAATTAGCTGAGTTGCGCGGTTATTTTAATGCCAACACAAAGAAAGCAGTGCGAGCGATTCCGGGTGAAGGATTGGATATTCCGATTTGGTTGTTAGGCTCAAGCGGCTACAGCGCCAGATTAGCTGGACAACTCGGGCTTCCGTTTGCCTTCGCGAGCCATTTCTCACCTGAATATACGGTGCCAGCTTTGGAATTATATCGTAAAAGCTTTAAACCTTCTGAAGTTCTCACCGAACCATACGCAATAGTTGGTTTAAATATCGTTGCTGCTGATACAGATGAACAAGCTCGCATACTAGCTAGTTCAATGCAACAGCAATTCCTTAACTTGATTCGTAATCAACCAGCTAAATTAGCTTCACCGATTGAAAACATTGAGGAAATTACGACAGATTATGAAAAATCACTCCTGCAAGAGCGACTTGCCACTTCCATTATCGGTGGTCCGAAAACTGTCAAAGCTAGTCTTGGAGCGTTTCTAAACCAAACAGGTGCAAATGAAATAATGGTGAATGCGCAGATTTTTGACCACCAGGCACGGCTACGCTCTTATGAAATCGTTGCAAATATAATGAAAGAGAAGAACAATACATGAAAAATAATGATATTTTAAAGCAATTAAATCAATCTAAAAAGAAGACGTTAACAAAGGCCTTTATTCAAGGACGAATCAAAGCAATTGATTTTGGTAAGGACTGTCAGGTTATTGATATGGGTGAAGGCGGAATTGTCATCGGCGACTGGGAAGAGATTAAACTCGCACTAGAAACCTTTTCAGATGTGATTGAAAAGGTTCATATCGAAAATGACCGTCGCAATTCGTTAATTAATCTATTAGACACAAAGGATATAAACGCCCGAATCGAGCCAGGTGCTGTCATTCGTGAAGGTGTGAAAATTGGGGATGCTGCTGTCGTAATGATGGGTGCCTGTGTTAATATCGGTGTCTCAATTGGCTCAAAAACGCTGATTGACATGAACGCTGTTATTGGTGGGGGTGCTCAAATTGGAGCGGGCTGCCATATCGGTGCTGGAGTAGTGATTAAAGGAGTGATTTCCTCTCCTGATGCAGAACCAGTTGTTATTGGTGATGGAGTTATTATCGGACCTAATGCGGTGATTATGGAGAATGTGGTAATTGGTGATGGTGCGGTAATTCGTGCAGGAGCTATTGTTTCAAAAAATATCGGTGAAGGAGAAGTTTTTCCTAAATAAAATAATAAAGCTGGACACATGACCTAGCTGTGACCAGCTTTCCTTTCGATCCCTCTTAAATAATTATTATATTTGAAAACCTAAAAGTGCTGCTATAGCACCAGTAACAACTGATGTACAAACATATGTAATGACTAGACCTATCTTTCGATTTAGAACTAATGAAATCGTCTCATACCCAAACGTTGAGAAAGTTGTAAATGCCCCACAAAAGCCTACCCCGCCAAAATACCAAGCCCACTCAGGTAATTGGTGATTCAGTTCAAAATTAGCTAAAAGACCTAATAGAAACGACCCTGAAATATTTATTAGCCATGTACTAAGCGGAAATGGCTGTTTTAATTTCACGTGCTGCTGAAATTGTAGTCCAATCCAATACCGCAATGCGGCACCAATTGAACCCCCTAAACCAATCAACCAGATCATTAGGCCTCACCACCTTCCCTTCTCGTTAGCAGAGCTGTTTTCCAGCCAAAGAAAGTAAATAACAGCCCGATGAAAATGGACCCAAGTACATAAAGGACTGCCACCGAAGTCATTCCAGAATGTATTAACTTAATCGTTTCGACTGAGAAGGTCGAAAAAGTCGTAAACGACCCAAGAAAGCCTGTTCCTGCTAATAATACAATATTTGTTGGAATATTTTTTTTCATTGCTGCAGTGGTTAGGAGCCAACCAAGTGCGAAACAGCCAATGATATTAATCACGAAAGTCCCAGTCGGAAAGCTGCTATCCGTCATTAACCATTTCCCGATTCCAAAGCGACTTATACTACCTAAAAATCCGCCGATCATCACAATCAATATCTTCATAACTTCACCTTATGTATGATTAAAATTTTTCTTTCACTCATGATAAGAGTTTACATGAAATTTTCCCATTTCGTAAAGCTACTGGCATTAGAAAATGAATGCCGCTTGGCTCCTGGAATTGGCAGAAGCTAAGGCGACATTCATTTCTGATTCTTATTTTTGCCGATTATAAATTAGACAATTGTCCAAACAACCGCATATTTCATGACCTGACAGAATCCAGCGATTAGGATTCTTTTTTGTCATCACGATTGTAGCCCCAATAACCCTGTCCTGGATAAAAACCGCCTTGACCATGATGATAGCCCATTCCTGGATAGTATCCGCCATGACCGTGATGATAACCCATTCCTGGATAATATCCGCCATGACCGTGGTGATAGCCGTGTCCTGGATAATAACCCCCGTGACCGTGATGGTAGCCACCTTGGCCGCCGAAGCCACCTTGACCACCAAATCCGCCTTGGCCACCGAATCCTCCACCAAACATTTGTCTTTTTTCCATATCCATCCACCTCCTATTTCCGATATACAATACTATATGTGGATAATAAAAAGTGGAGTGGTTACTTGTCCTTATTAAAAATAATATTTTGAAAAAGAAAAAGAAGGGATAGCAAACACCCTTCTTCTAAAAACATAAATTAAGGCAAATTCGAGCTGCCCATTAAATAGCGGTCAACTTCACGTGCAACTTCGCGACCTTCGTTAATGGCCCAAACGATTAGACTTTGTCCACGTCGAACGTCTCCAGCTGCAAACACACCTTCTACATTCGTTGTAAATTTACCGTATTGAGCTCTTACTTTATTATTCACTGTTTCAACTTCAAACTGTGTTAATAGTTGTTGCTCTGATCCTTCAAAGCCGATGGCAATCAACACCAATTGTGCTGGCCACACCTTTTCAGTTCCTGGAAGTTCGGTGAAGACGGCTTTGCCATTTTCATCAAAGGATTTCTCCATTTGAATCGTATGCAACTCCTTCACATGACCGTTTTCATCAGCGACAATTTTCTTCGTTTGGATACAGTATTGACGAGGATCCCCGCCAAAAGCTGCTTCCGCCTCTTTATGAGCGTAATCAATTGTAAATACTTGCGGTTGCTCAGGCCACATATTATCAGCATTACGGGAGCCAGGTAGCTTAGGATGCTTTCCGAATTGAACAACGCTATTACAGCCTTGACGTACCGCCGTTGCCATACAGTCTGCACCTGTATCACCGCCTCCAATGACAATAACATCCTTGCCATTCGCATCGATATATTGACCGTCTTCAAAATTAGAATCTAGTAAGCTTTTTGTTGCCTGAGTTAAATAATCCATCGCAAAATGAATGCCTTCAGCTGAACGACCTTCCAATACTAAGTCACGTTGCTTTTGGGCACCGATTGCCAAAATAACGGCATCATATTGTGCTTGTAACTCAGCGGCTGTAACATCCTTACCCACTTCTGTGTTTGGAACGAAGTGAATTTCTTCCTCAGCTAATAATTCAATCCGGCGCTGCACGACATCTTTATCCAACTTCATATTTGGAATTCCGTACATAAGCAAGCCACCGAACCGGTCATCCTTTTCATAAACCGTAACGCTGTGGCCAGCTTGATTTAATTGATCAGCCGCTGCTAATCCCGCGGGACCTGAACCGATCACTGCCACTTTTTTGCCTGTCCGAACCGCTGGAACTCGTGGTGTAATCCATCCTTCAGCAAAACCTTTATCGATAATGGCACGTTCAATATTCTTAATGGCTACTGCTGGTTCATTTGTTAAGTTAACAGTACAAGAACCTTCACAAGGTGCCGGACATACTCTACCTGTAAATTCTGGAAAATTATTTGTCTTTGAAAGACGTTCTAATGCTTCTTGCCATCTGCCTTTAAATACTAAATCATTCCACTCTGGAATAAGATTGTGCAGTGGACAACCTGAGGTTAAACCATTTAGCTCCATACCCATGTGGCAGAAAGGAGTCCCGCAATCCATACAGCGGGCCCCTTGTCTCATTAATGCGTCATCGGAGAAAGGTGCAGAGTATTCATTCCAATCGCTTACACGTGTTTTTGGATTGCGTTCCTTTGCCTCTTCACGAACAAACTCCATAAATCCGGTTGCTTTTCCCATCTTCCTCTCCCCTTCCTTAATTTCCTACTGTTTCCAGTAATTCTTTTTCATTTGAAGGGGCTTTCTGTTCACTTACATTTGCTTCAAATGCTTTCATTACTGCCTCTTCACTCGTTAATCCGCTCTGCTTTTGTTTCTGAATTTGCTGGATCATTCGTTTGTAATCCTTTGGAATAATCTTCAAGAACTTACCGACAAAATCATCCCAGTTATTCAAGACATCATTAGCCAATGGACTACCTGTATATTGATGATGCTTTAGCACCAATTGCTTTAATTCAGTGATTTCCTGCGCGTCAGTTAAAGCTTCGAATTCAATCATCTCTTGATTACAAAGTTTTTTCGTAGCTTCATGGTCGTCTGATAATAGGTAAGCAATTCCGCCTGACATACCCGCAGCAAAGTTTTTACCAATCGGGCCAAGTACTACGGCATGACCACCAGTCATATATTCACAGCCATGATCTCCTACACCTTCGACAACCGCATCAGCACCACTGTTTCGAACACAGAAGCGTTCACCTGCAAGACCGTTGAAATATGCTTCACCACTTGTTGCACCGTATAGAGCAATATTTCCAGCGATTACGTTCTCTGCTGAATCTAGAGCAAGTTCCGCTTTTGCTGAAACAATAATTTTCCCGCCAGATAGGCCTTTACCGACGTAATCGTTGGCATCTCCTGTTAGGTACATCGTCATCCCATTTGGAATAAATGCGCCAAAGCTTTGACCTGCAGAACCGGTAAAACGAAGCGTAATGGTATCTTCAGGCAATCCATCAAGGCCATATTTTTTGGAAATTTCACTTCCGACAATCGTACCTACAACACGATCAATATTTTTAATAGATAGAGACATATCAACCTTATCTTTGTTAAGAAGTGCCGCTTGAACAGCTGGTAAAATCTCACGCATATCCAATGATTTCTCAATTTTATGATCCTGTGGCGAGCTGAATGTACGGTTTCCTTCTGGTTGTACTAATAATGTAGTTAAATCAAGGTATTTCGCCTTCCAATGATTTTGCGCACGTTCGCTCACCTTTAGTACATCAGTACGTCCAACCATTTCTTCAACTGTTCTAAAGCCTAACTCAGCCATCATTTCTCTTACTTCCTGAGCGACAAATGTGAAGTAATTAACGATATAATCAGGGTCACCAACGAATTTTTTACGTAATTCTGGGTTTTGCGTTGCTACCCCAACCGGACAAGTATCCAGATGACAAGCACGCATCATGACACAACCAAGGACTACAAGCGGAGCCGTTGCAAATCCAAATTCCTCAGCACCGAGTAATGCTGCCATGACAACATCGCGACCAGTCATTAATTTACCATCCGTCTCAAGAACAACCCGATCACGCAAGCCGTTAAGCATGAGCGTTTGATGAGCTTCGGCTAAACCTAGCTCCCAAGGCATACCAGTATGTTTGATACTTGTTTTTGGTGAAGCTCCTGTACCACCATCATAACCACTGATGACAATAACATCTGCCGCACCCTTTGCGACACCGGCTGCGATTGTTCCCACACCTGCTTTTGAAACAAGCTTGACGCTAATGCGAGCATCGCGATTAGCATTTTTCATATCATGGATTAATTGAGCTAAATCTTCAATTGAATAAATATCGTGATGCGGTGGCGGTGAAATTAAGCCTACTCCCGGCGTAGAGCCGCGTACCTCAGCAACCCAAGGATATACTTTATTTCCAGGGAGCTGTCCCCCCTCACCAGGCTTTGCACCTTGTGCCATTTTAATTTGAATCTCATTGGCATTCACTAAGTAATGACTTTTAACGCCGAAACGACCAGAAGCAATTTGTTTGATGGCACTGCGACGAGAATCACCATTTGCATCAGGGATGTATCGGGCAGGATTTTCGCCACCTTCACCGCTATTGCTTTTTGCTCCAATTCGATTCATCGCAATTGCCAATGCCTCATGTGCTTCTTGGCTGATAGAGCCAAATGACATGGCACCAGTCTTAAAGCGATGCAGGATCGATTCGACTGATTCTACCTCTTCAACAGATACAGGTTGACGATCTTCACTAAATGTAAATAAATTTCGTAAAAAGCCCATACGCTCTTCGTTAGCTGCATTTGAGAACTGTTTATAGATTTGATAATCATTTTTACGAGTAGATAATTGTAATGTGTGTATCGTTGTTGGATTGAAAGCATGATGCTCTCCGTTTTTACGCCATTGGAACTCACTACCTGAATCAAGCGTTTCATCCACATTTGCTGTATAGGCTTCTTCATGGCGCAAGCTGGCTTCCTTGGCGATTACGTCTAAATCGATACCGCCGATTTGAGAAGCTGTGCCAGAGAAATATTGTTCAATCAAATCATAGCCAAGTCCAACCGCTTCAAAAATCTGCGCACCACGATAGCTCTGTACCGTAGAAATTCCCATTTTAGACATCACCTTTACAACGCCTTCAGTGATTGCCTTCATATATTTTTCAGCTGCATCCCTGTAGCTTAAAGAAAGAATTCCGTCTTTAATTGCTTTTTTATAAACTTCAAACACGAGATAAGGATTAATGGCATCGACCCCGTAACCTAACAATGCTGCAAAATGATGAACCTCACGTGTTTCACCAGATTCAACAATAATGCTCACTTCGGTTCTGCTGCCGCGACGGACCAAATGCTGGTGCAGCGCACTAGCAGCAAGTAAAACTGGAATTGCCACCTTTTGTGTGTCCATATTTCGATCTGATAAAATTAGTAATTTGACTCCGTCAACAATTGCTTGCTCTGCTTCTTCACAAATTTCGACTAGTCTTTGTTTTAAATTACCAGTGAATAAGCTTTCTATTGTCCGACTAGTGAAATTCTCTGTAAATCCAGTTTTAAGCTGATCAAGTTGATCATTTGACAATACAAATGAATCTAATTCGATCCGACGTGCATTTTCTTCATTCGGGTGAAGCAGATTCCCCTCCGCACCTAATAGGGTTGATGTCGAAGTGACGATGTGCTCACGAATGGCGTCAATTGGCGGATTTGTTACCTGTGCAAATGATTGTTTAAAATAATTAAACAGTGATTGCGGACGTTCAGACAATACCGCAAGTGGAGTATCTGTACCCATCGAACCAAGCGGATCTTTCCCTTCAGTCACGACTGGAATTAAATATTTGTTAATATCCTCATGGGTATAACCAAAGGCCTTTTTGCGAACCCGTAATGTCGGTAACGGCTCAAGATTACTTTCATTGAATTCATTGTTTAATTTTACAAGATGTTGATCAAGCCATTGTTGGTATGGTTTAGCATTTGCCATTTCTGATTTTATTTCTTCATCAGCAATGATTCGGCCTTGTTCCAAATCAATCAATAGCATTTTTCCTGGGCTTAGACGTTCTTTATATAGAACGTTTTTCTCTTCAACATCAACTACCCCTACTTCTGAAGAAAGAATAATATAGTCATCTTTCGTCACATAGTAACGAGCCGGACGAAGACCGTTTCGATCTAAAATTGCCCCAATTTGCTTTCCATTCGTGAATGAAATCGCTGTTGGACCATCCCATGGTTCCATTAGCGAACTGTGATATTGATAGAACGCTCTTTTCTCCTCAGAAATATGTGGATTCTCAGTCCATGGCTCAGGAATTAACATCATTGCTGTATGAGCTGGTGAACGACCTGCTAGAACGAAAAATTCAAACGCATTATCTAGCATCGATGAATCACTTCCTGTTGTATCTAAAACCGGAAGTACTTTATGCAAATCATTGCCGAATGCCTCTGATACAAATTGCTGCTCACGTGCTTTCATCCAATTGATATTTCCACGAAGCGTATTAATTTCACCATTATGAATCAAATAGCGATTCGGATGGGCTCTTTCCCAGCTTGGAAATGTATTCGTGCTAAAGCGAGAATGCACTAAAGAAAATGCTGAAACAAATGCCTCATCTTGAAGATCAAGATAAAATTCATCAACTTGATCAGGAGTTAACAAACCTTTATAAACGATTGTTTGTGAAGAAAGGCTTGCAAAGTAAAGTCGAGCTTCTCTTTCTTGTGCAAAAAATTCTACTTGCTTGCGAATGACATATAATTTACGTTCAAACGCTAATTCATCAATAAGATCTGGATTGGCACCAATAAAAACTTGTCGAATAAACGGTTGACTCTCTTTTCCGACTGTTCCAAGTTTTTCGACATTTACAGGCACATCTCTCCAACCAAGTACCGTCTGACCTTCAAATGCAACGAGATTATTAATATAATCTTCTATATCATTTCGCGATTGAACATCATTAGTAAAGAAGATCATTCCAACACCGTAACGTCCCTTTACAGGTAAGCTAAGCTCCGGACATGCTTTTCTAAAAAATTCATCAGGGATTTGAACCATGATTCCCGCGCCATCTCCAGTAAGCGGATCGCTACCTTGACCACCGCGATGATCCAACTTACAGAGCATTTGTAATCCCTTTTTGACAATATCGTGCGAAGCTTTTCCTTTAATATTTGCATACAATCCGATTCCACATGCATCGTGTTCAAAATCCGGACGGTAGAGACCCTGTGCAATTGGAAGTTGATTAAACGACATTTTTTTCTCCCCCGTTTCACTTTTTGTTTCCTAAAACAATACTATCTGTTAAGATTGATATTAACAATATATAATTTCGATAGAATTGTTCTCAAAACGATATATATGATGAGGTGTAGGTAATGGAAGTTCGACAATTACGCTATTTTTGCGAGGTTGCAAATCGGGAACATGTATCAGAAGCCGCGCAATTTCTACATATTGCGCAATCGGCGATTAGTAGACAAATCACCAATTTAGAAACAGAACTTGGAGTTCAATTGTTTGAAAAGGATGGACGAAATGTTAAATTAACGCCAGCAGGACGGCTTTTTTTGGAGCATGCCGAAATTGCATTGAAATCTATTGATTATGCTAAAAAACAGATAGATGAATATTTAGATCCCGAAAGAGGAACAATCAAAATTGGCTTTCCTACTAGTCTTGCCAGTCATTTTTTACCTACAGTTATTTCCGCGTTTAAAGAGCGCTACGAAAATGTCGGCTTTCAATTAAGACAGGGATCTTATCGTTTCTTAATTGATGCGGTTAAGAATAGAGAGATTGATATTGCGTTTTTAGGGCCAGTTCCCCTAGACGATGCAGATGTCGAAGGGCATGTATTGTTTACCGAAACCATTTCTGCCCTTGTTCCGATTAATCATCACCTTGCTAAACGCCAAAAGCTGCGTTTAAACGAGTTGCGATACGATGAATTTGTGCTTTTTCCAGAGGGGATGATTTTACACAATATTGTTATAGATGCCTGTAAGCAAGCTGGTTTCACACCGCGAACCTCAACAATTGGCGAGGATTTAGACGCCATTAAAGGATTGGTTTCTGCGGGCATGGGTGTTGCGTTGCTACCAAAGAGCACCATCTTCGATTCCACACCGCCACTTACTGTAAAAATACCAATTACCTCCCCTACGGTGAAACGTACGGTAGGGTTAATCGTTCCGAAGAAACGCGAGCTTGCTCCATCAGAGAAAGTATTTTTTGACTTTGTAAAAAAGTTTTATTACCAACTTGAGCAATACAGATAGTTATATAGAAAGAAACCGTTTTCAAAAAGGACTCATTTTCCTCACAAAAAATTTTTTGACATTCCGTAATCTGTGTCGATTTATGGTATAATGTTTATGTTACCAAGTTTTAGTACCTGGTAATAGTTGGGGCTTGCTTTTGAGTTCAAAACCAATTATGTTCAAAGGAAGTATACCAATTATTATTTTTGAAAAGGGGTATTATGTTGAACTTTCCACAACTAACAATAGGACATATGACGCCAAAAGTTCCAATTATGCAAGGCGGTATGGGGATTGGCATTTCTTTAAGCGGCTTATCTGCTGCAGTTGCCAATGCAGGCGGTATCGGGATTATTTCCGGAACTGGTATTTCTGTAGATGAAATGCGTTACCATATTCGTCGTGCACGAGAACTTACTAATGGCCAAGGATATATAGGTGTAAATGTTTTGTTCGCTATGAACGATTTTGCAGATAAAATGAAGGCAGCAATCGAAGAAAAAGTTGATTTCATTATTTCCGGCGCTGGAATCTCAAGGGATATGTACGCATGGGGTCGTGAAGCAGGTATTCCTGTACTTTCGATTGTTTCTTCAGGTAAGTTAGCACGAATCTCTGAAAAACTTGGAGCTGCTGCTGTTGTGGTGGAAGGCTTTGAGGCTGGTGGACACTTAGGCACAGACCGTCCAATGTTTGATATTCTTCCAGAGGTCGTAGAAGCGGTAAAGATTCCTGTCATTGCTGCTGGTGGAATTTTAACAGGTGCGGATATTAAGAAGGCAATTGATATGGGAGCAGCGGGTGTCCAAATGGGTACACGTTTCGTTGCATCCGTTGAATGCGATGCGCCTCAAGTGTTCAAACAGCGCTATCTTGATGCAACCGAAGAAGACATTGTTCTTGTAAAAACAACGGTTGGCTATCAAGGACGTGCATTAATTAACCAGTTCACAGATTCTATCAGTGATAACAAAAAGGTTAGAGTCAAAAAATGTATCGACTGTTTAAAGAGCTGTTCACATCGCTTCTGTACACTTGATTCACTTGTCACTTCTGTTGGCGGTGATGTCGAGCATGGTCTTGTATTTGCTGGAGCACGCGTTGCTGAGATTCACGATATTCTCCCAGTCCAAACGATTATCGAAAATCTTACAGCTGAATATGATGCTGCTGCACAAACTGCATAATTCCAAATATGAACAAAAATCCAATTCCTGTTGATGTGGAATTGGATTTATTTACGTTCACTTATATTTAACAGTGAATGTCTGTTCAATTATTCTTTCTTTTGCATAAACTTTTTCTTTAAACTCGATTTCAGCATCAGTCATTTTCAAGATAGTCGAACTCCGAGTTCCGTAATTCTCCGATTGGATAAACAGAGCTGAAAGCACACGCTCCCATTCGAGTGTTACACCAGTTTTCGGGAGCTCGATATCAGGTGCTTCGTCAGCATTTTGCAATAATGCAAACAATTCCTCATCAAAATTGTCACCACCTGTGCTGATTATTTTTTGTAAACCAGCCTTTCCAATTTTGACCTTAGGCCATTCTGTATTTAGCAAATGATTACTTAGGCCGTACACTCCTGGTTGAAGCTCGTGAATTTCATTCTCAATATTAGCATAATAAAATAACTGATTAGCATCTCCAACTAACAGATTAAAGCCTGGATAATCATCCTTATTTTTAGCAACTGATTCTAAATAGTTTTGTGGAGGGAACTCCTCTTTTAGAAAATTGCCGACCAGCTCACCGCGCGACCGATTCCCGTCAGTTATTTCACTTGGGTCTCGATAATTCGTTAACGCCGCAAATTTTCCCGATTTAGTAATCCCCATCCAAGTTCCCATTTGTTTTAAATCTCTACCAGCGAGAATATCAGGATGGTCCTCCCAAAACTGGGCAGGCGCAGTTGGTCTTGCGTAAAATTCATCCCGATTGGCAGCAACAATCAGTTTATATTTCGGATCGACCTGATAAGCAAATAGGATTAAACACAAAACAATCACAACTCTCTTGTTCATTTTATTATGTTTTCTTTTTTTACTCGCGATTTTTGTCCACTACATAGTTTGAAGCCTTTTGTGACATGATAAAGCTATCATAGCAAAATCCAGCTTGAATCGCATTTTTTTGGTTTCATCCAAGACACTGGAGGTTTTTTCGAATGGGTAGAGAACCGAAATACTCTAATTTGAATACTGAGGAAAAACAACATGAGTTTTTGACGACGGAGGAATTTCCTGAGGGTCCATATGGCTCACCGGTTGGAGTAAATAATCCCGTCGAGAATAAATCAACACCATGGCAAGATGGTCAGCAATTTTTTAGCGCATTTACTTATGAAAATCGGAACTTACACCAAGACTTGCCACGCCAATACCCTGGTGCTCATCCGACTCATGATGATAAGAATAGTGAGGTTGATTCATAAAAATTGGGCACTTAAGAGGAAACATATTATCCTCTTAAGTGCCCTCATCCCAATACCCCCCCTATCGATATTGCCCGTTCACATATAAGAGTGGCTCACCCTCATCGACCACTGCCAAATCCGCAACCTTGCCGATAAACAAAGTGTGATCGCCTTCAACATGCGTATTGACGACCTCACAGACAACCTGCGCCAACGCTCCATCAAGCACCGGTTGCCCACTAAACCGGCTAAACTCCACATCTCGTTTATCTTTGATTTGCCCAGCAAAAATCATCGAGAGTTCTTGCTGATTGCTTGCTAAAATATTGACTACATATTTTTGACTTTGTTTTATTTTAGCGAGCATTTGCGACCTTTCACCAATAGATACAACAACTAGCATCGGATTAAGCGACACAGACATAAACGCATTTGCCGTCATCCCATGAACCTGCCCGTCCACTTCCGTTGTGATTACCGTAACGCCGGTTGCAAATTTCCCCATTGCCTTTCTGAACGAACGCTCATCCATCACAAGACAACCTCCCGTCTATTGAGTAAACCACCAACGTCATTAGGAAAGTCAGATTACAAAAACCATTCTCGTATATGATTATTCTGCCAGATTGACAAACATGTCATCGATTGCAGGGGATTTCTTAATGACACCCTTTTCTTTGAACCAATCAGCTGATTTTTGCCATGACTCTTTTGTTTGGCTTCCAAAGCCAGCTTCTGATTCCATTTTCGGAAGCAAGATTTCGAGGCTCTCCTTCTCGATTTTTTCATCTAATGGATAGTTCGCTTCGTCTTGATATTTCAACAGAATCGCCAATGCCTCATCTGGATTTTTCTTCGTAAATTCATAACCTTTTGTTGCCGCACGCCAGAAGGCTTTAATCTCATCTTGTTGATTTTTCCATGTCTTATCACCAGTAACCGCCACTAATTCATAAAAACTAGGGACACCGTAGTCAGTGGGATCAAAATAATCGACTTTGCTTCCCTTCGCATTTAAAATCGGTACTTCATGGTTCACATAGGCGCCAATCACCGCATCAGTTTTCTTTGTCGCAAGCGATGGTACCAATTCAAAACCAACATCAACTAATTTCACTTGATCAGGGTTACCACCATCATGCTTTATCATCTCAGCAAGGTAGACTTCGTTTAACGGAGTTCCAGGATAACCAACCGTTTTACCTTCTAGGTCTTTAGGCGTTTTTATTGAGCTGTCCTTTAGATAAACTACCGAATTTAGCGGAGAACGGACAATCGCACCAATCGATTTAACCGGTACCCCTTCGTTTGTACGCGCCATAATTACATCAGGTTGGTAATAAAGACCAATCGTGATTTTTCCTGCTGCTGCAAGATTCAGCGGATCGGTTGGATTTGCTGGAAACTGGATGTTTACCTTCAGGCCTTCTTCTTTAAAATAACCCTTTTCCTCCGCTACATATAAGAAACTGTGAACGGCATTTGGATACCAATCTAGCATAATATCAATTTGCGAAAGATCTTCAGACTTTCCAGCCTTAGTCCCGCCATTTTGCTGTTTCGCTCCACATGCTGTCATTACTAATACCAACAGTAACGAAACGCTTACTATCATCCATTTTTTCATGTCTACTTCCTCCATCTAAATGATCTTTTTTCGATTAAAATGACAATTAAAAACAACCCAATTCCAAGCAGTGATAAGAGGATGATTGGCGCAAAAACACCAGCACCATCAAACTGCGTCATCATTCGTCTGCTAAAATATCCAAGTCCAGCTTGAGCACCGAGCCACTCACCAATCGCCGCACCAATGACACTTAACGGGAAGGCCACCTTCAAGCCTGAATAAAAGAAAGGCAGTGCTGAAGGGATATCCAGTTTTAGAAAAATATCCTTTTTCTTTGCCCCCATCGTCAGCATCAGTTCACGTAACTCTTTATTGCTCGACCTTAAGCCATCGAAAGTATTGACGGCGATAGGAAAAAAAGTGATCAGGACGGTGACGACGACCTTGCTCCAGATTGAATAACCAAACCAAAGCACAAAGATGGGCGCCAAAGCAATGGTCGGTATCGTTTGTGACACAATCATCAACGGGTAAACAGCACGTTCAATCGTTTTACTGGCATGCATCCACACACTTAAGCCCACACCAAGCACAATTGAAATACCAAGTCCAATCACAACGATCAGTAATGTAGCCGGCAAGTGATCAAATAAAAGCGTCGAGCGCAGCACCCATAGCTTATTCGCAATTTCTGACGGCGCCGGCAAAATATAGGGCATGGCCATCAATCTCGCACCAATCTCCCAACAGAATACTAATACTAAAATCAACAAACTTGGGGCGAGATACGAACTTCGAGCTTTCATTGCCCCACCTTCAATCTCAATTGATCCAGTAAATATTCTTTCAACGATATTAACTCCGGCTTATGTAAATCTTTCAATGTACGTGGTCGATTCAACGGTACAGAAATTTCCTCCAATTGAGCACCCTGTGTATTTGTAAACACCAGAATTCGATCGGACAAAAATAGCGCTTCGTCCACATCATGAGTTATAAAAAGCACTGTCTTTTTTCGCTTTTCCCATTGGAATAGAAGCCATTCTTGCATCGAGAGTCTTGTTATTGCATCCAAGGCGCTGAACGGTTCATCCAGTAGTAGTACATTACTACCAGTTAATATGGTTCGTAAAAACGAAACCCGTTGTCGCATTCCACCAGATAAATCACTTGGATGGTAATCCCCTACTTTTGCCAACCCAAATTCATCAAGGAGTGGAAGGATCTGTTTTTCTGCGACTTCCTTTTTAATTCCCTTTAATTCCAACGGTAACATTGCATTCTCAACAATCGTCCGCCACGGCATCAGCAAATCCTGCTGTGGCATATAGCCCACTTGACCTAGCCGGTTCTTGTGTATCTGACCGTTTATCAACACATCCCCTTTCTCTGACTCTTCCAAGCCGGAGATAAGTCTAAATAATGTGCTTTTCCCACAGCCACTAGGTCCTATTACACTGACAAACTCCTTGTCAAATATATCGAGATTAAAATCAGTTAAAATTTTCGTCCGCTCCCGTTTTGAGCCGGTTTCATAGCTGAAGCTCACATTCGTAAACTGCACAGCAAGATTTTGTTTACACATCGGTTGGCCACATCGTTTCATTCCAGGCCATATCCCAGAACATGAATTCATAACGAGTAGTATTAAGGAAAATCTCTTCTAACCGAACTAGTTCCTGTGCCGATTTTCCAATAGTCAACTCATCAAGTAAGTCAATACACCAAGTTGCTAGTGTTCCGAACTCATCTGAAGCGTAATTATTAATCCATTCGCCATATAGCTCATGCGCACTTGCTCCAGGAATTTCACTAAGTTCCTTGCCTATCTCCCAATAACTCCACATACAAGGAAGGAGTGCTGCAACGAGTTCAGCCAACGTTCCATTGTTAGCAACATGGAGCATATAATGAGAGTAAGCTAAAGTGATAGGCGAAGGTTTGGCCTCCTCTAGCTCGCTTGCACTAATACCAAATTTTTCAGCATAAGAGCGGTGCAACGCCATTTCTTCATTTAATGTTGAATCAAGCAATCTCGCAAATTTTGCCATCGTTTCAACATCAGGCGCTTTGACTGCTCCAAGCGCAAATAATTTTGCATAATCAATTAAGTATAAGTAGTCTTGTATCATGTAGAAACGAAACTTTGATTGCTCCATTGTCCCATCACCCATTCCTTTTACGAAAGGATGGGCATGATTTTGGCGCCAAATCGGTTTTAATTTTTCATATAAGCGTTCACTAAACTTCATCTCTTGTCACCTCTTTTGGTGTATGGCACCACTCATAAATGAATTTCACCATAACCTTTGTAAAATCAAGCAGTTGCTTAATCCTTACTTGTTCGTTCATGCGATGAGCATTATCCAAATCACCTGGACCATAAATCGCAGCCGGGATACCAGCTGCTCCAAACCAGCCCCCATCGGTAACTGATGGTGAAACCGTAAGTTTTGCCTGTTCAGATGTAACTGCAGCATGTGAATTAGCGAGCAATTGAACAGCAGCATGTTGTGGGTCCAATTCTAATGATGGAAAAATTTCACCGCGGTCTTCAATCATCGACCGTCCCCCCCACTTGAAACTAGGTGGATTTTCCCTTAACCAAAAATCTCCATCACATACCCGCAAAATATGTTCCTCGATTTCCTTTGTAATTTGTTCATGATGCTCGTTCGGATAATAATGCACTGTAATCCATAAGCGACATTCATCAGCAATAAACGCTGCATGTCTTCCTCCTTCAATAACCGCTGGATTGATTGTATTCGTTCCAGGAATAAAGCCAGGATAACTTTTTGTGATTGCCCAATGCCGCTCCAAATCCTGAAGGCCACCGATGATTTTCATCATTTTTTCAATCGCACTTGCAGCCATTAATCCACCGCCAGCATGAATCATATTTCTCCTTGTGGCATCATGATAGGATTGCTTGCTTTTTACTGTAATCCAGCCTGTTATGACACCACCTTGACCTTGAATTTCCAGATCACTCGTATCCACAACAACAGCAAAATCAGCCGTAAACCCACGCTCGCAACATTGCAATGTTCCAGCCTCACCAACTTCTTCACCAATTACCGACTGGAACAAAAGGTTTCCTGGTAACTCCACTCCTGCTTCAAGCAATAACCGAATCGCAAATAATGCACCCGCAAGTCCGCCCTTCATGTCGCTTGCGCCCCTGCCAATAATCGCACCATCCTTCACAACGGGTGTGAATGGATCGCTTTTCCACTCCTCTTCCTCACCAACTTCAGCCACATCAACGTGTCCATTAATAATCAAGCTCTTATACTGATCAGGATTAGTTCCTGTTAAGGTCCCTACTACATTCGGATCATTTGGATAGACATCCCACATATCGATGGAAAAACCTAATTCTGTTAGATATTTTGTGATATAGGTTTGAGCCTCAACTGTATTGCGAGCAGGTGGAGCGGGCGTCTTATAAGAGATTAATTTCTTCACTAACTCGATTATTTCATCTTGACGATGTTCAACCATATCTAATAGCCCTTGCAACTCTTGATTGGCTATTGGCCCCATTGAATTCACTCCTTCAAAAATATATCTAGATTGTTAATCTTTTTTTGGAACCCTTGCTTCTAATAAGGTCTGTGCTGTTACAGGATTTTTCATAAAAATCTTTAAGAGTAAATACCCTAGCGATGCGCCAACGAAGGAACTTAAAATAAACGCTGGAATGAATCCGAATAATGTAGCTTCTTTTCCTAAAAACAGCACTGAGATTGGATAACATAACATAGCCCCAAGGATACCCGTGCCGAATACTTCACCAACGTAAGCAAACAATACTTTTCCTGATTTTTCAAATAAAATGGCAGCCAAAAAAGCACCAACAATGCTGCCAGGAAAAGCAAAAACGGAACCTGTTCCCATGATGTTCCGCAAAATTGAAACAGACAAGGCTTGCGCCACCGCATAATACGGCCCAAGCATGACAGCGGATAGAACATTAATAAAATGCTGAATCGGAAACACTTTAATGACCCCTAGTGGGATAAAAAAGACGTGACTAGTCAGTGTTCCTATGGCAACCAACATCGCTGAAAGTGTAAGTTTCTGAGTTTTACGCAAAAAAATAACCTCCCTGTATTTACACACTGGGAGGCAGAACAAACTCTGCAAATTGGAGTCCAAATAAAAAACAGACTCCAGCATGAGGAATCTGTAAATGTATACAAAATGAATACACTTCCCTACGCTGGTATTACCCAGATCAAGTTTAAGGGTCAAAGAAATGGATCTTTATCTCAGCCGGCCAACCCCCGGCACCCCCAGTGTGAAATGATTTAATATTCAATTTATAACTACCTTAACATAATTTCTACATCTTTCAAGTGTTTTCTACTAATCTTGATAAAATTCGCTTGGAAAACATTACTGTAAAAGCCAAAAATTTAGCATGATTTTTTAAATTGAGGGAATTCCTATTATAAAGAGAACTCGAAAGGAATATTGCTCGAATGCGAAGGTTTCGAAAAATCGTAAAACCCACTAAACTAAAAAGTCCCATACAAGAGGATGAAACAGTTTTAGCTGATTCTGTTGATTCTGTTGATTCGATTGAGTCTACAAATCTGCTTTCTGGTATATTTGATCAAGATTTACAACACATCAAAAAAACATTTGAAAAGAGCTCGGATATCATCATTAGGGAATTTCGTATTGGTATGGGGAAGAAAATCAAATCTGCCGTTATCTATACAGATGGTTTAGCTGATTCAATGATGATTCAACATTTTATTTTGACATCATTGATGAACGAGCCTTTTGAAGTTCACTCACTTGATGAAGGTGTTCGTTCAACAAAAATCATTGATTGGATTGAAAAATGTCGACTAACCATTGGGGCGATTTCAGAAATACAAAATTTTGACCAACTCTTTAATGCGGTTCTTTCAGGAAATACCGTCATCTTAATTGAAGGCTGTAAAGATGCCATTTCCGCTTCGACGATTGGATGGGAGGACCGCGGTGTCACAGAGCCGGCATCACAAACAGTTGTCCGTGGTCCTCGTGAAGGCTTTTCTGAAAACTTTCGAACAAACACTGCGTTGATTCGGCGAAAAATAGGCGATCCAAATCTCTTATGTGAAACGAAAAAAATTGGCAGAGTCACCAAAACTAATATTGCTGTGATGTATATTAACGGAATTGTTAACGACAAGATTGTCGAAGAGGTACATCGTCGCTTAGATAAAATTGATATTGATGGAATACTTGAGAGTGGCTATATTGAAGAATTAATCCAGGATGAAACATATACACCCTTTCCGACCATTTATAATACAGAACGACCTGATGTGGTTGCTGGCTGTTTATTAGAAGGTCGGGTTGCAATCATTGTGGACGGCACTCCGTTTGTTTTAATTGTTCCAGCGTTGTTTATTCAAAGCTTTCAAGTGGCAGAGGACTACTATCAGCGTGCTGATATCGCCACCTTATTAAGAATACTGCGAATCATCTGTTTTTTAATCGCCTTGGTTGGACCTTCCTTCTATATTGCGGTAACTACGTATCATCAAGAAATGCTGCCGACCCAATTACTCATAAGCTTGGCAGCTCAACGTGAGGGTGTTCCATTTCCTGCCTTCGTTGAAGCCATCATGATGGAAGTAACCTTTGAAATTCTTCGTGAAGCTGGAATCAGAATGCCTAGAGCAGTTGGTCAAGCGGTATCTATTGTTGGGGCATTAGTACTTGGTCAAGCTGCGGTTGAAGCAGGAATTGTTTCCGCTTCGATGGTCATTGTCGTCTCAATTACAGCGATAGCAAACTTTGTATTTCCTGCTTATAATATGGCCATTTCAGTTCGGATGTTACGATTTGGGATGATGGCGTTAGCTGCTTCTTTTGGTTTATATGGAGTCACGCTAGGTTTATTAGCTCTCCTGTTACATTTAAATAGCCTTAGATCTTTTGGAATTCCTTATATGGCGCCATTTGGACCTTTTATTTTAGAGGATCAACGTGACACGTTATTCAGAGTACCCCATTGGAAAATGCTTTCTAGGCCGCGCTTGATAAACCAGAAAAACATGAAACGGCAACAGGACTAATCGATTGAAAAGGAAAGGAACGAAATGAATGAAGAAATTGTTATTTTTCTTGATCTTTATTCCTTGCCTTCTGATGGTTACAGGATGCTGGAACCGACGGGAATTAAACGAACTCGCTTTAGTAGTCGCAATGTCAATCGATAAATGTGAAGAAGGGTATGTAATCACCGCACAGGTTGTTGAGCCAAATGAAGTCGCCTCTCAAAAAGGTGGAAGCGGACGCTCACCCGTCACTACCTATACCGAGAAGGGAAAATATATTTTTGAAGCCATTCGCCGCATGACAACGGTTAGCCCCCGCAAGCTTTATTTTTCCCATCTACAAATGCTTGTCGTTGGCGAGGAAATAGCGAGAGAGGGAATCAGTAAACCGTTAGAGTTGTTGACACGCGATCCGGAATTTCGAAAGGATTTTTATATTGCAGTTGCGAAAGGTGTAAAGGGTAATGAGATTCTCGAGAATCTAACGTCCATCGAAAAAATTCCAGCTAACAAGCTCCATTCTTCACTGGAAACTTCAGAAAAAGCATGGGCCCCGACCATTGCGGTCCAAATGGATGAATTAGTTAATGATTTGACAAGTGAAGGAAAGAATGCAGTTCTGACTGGTATCACGATAAGAGGAAATGTAAACAAAGCCGCCTCAATGGAAAATGTAACGAGAATCGAGCCTTATGCCCGGCTTAAATATAAAGATATTGCTGTCTTCAAAAAGGATAAATTAATTGGCTGGCTCAATGAGAAGGAAAGTAAGGGCTATAACTATATTACTGACAATGTCACCAATACAGTTGGTGATGTTCCTTGTCTAGAAGATGAAAAACTTGTGGTAGAGATTATTCGCTCTAAATCAAAAATTTCCGGAAAAGTTATCAATGGAAAGCCAAAAATAAATGTCGATATATTTGCTGAGGCTAACGTTGGCGAAGTAGCCTGTAATATTGATTTAACAAAACCTGAAACGATTCGTAAACTAGAAAAATCCGTCAATCAAGTTAACGTCAATATTCTCCAAACATCTATAAAAAAAGCGCAAAAACTAGGTGTGGACATATATGGATTCGGGGAAGTCATCCACCGTGCAGACCCAAAAGCCTGGAGAACACTTAAAAAGGATTGGAATAGCCACTTTATTGAATTAGATGTTAATATCCATTCAAATATCAAAATAAGACGGACTGGCGTTTCAAATGAATCATTTATCAATAAGATTAGAGGAGAATAAAATTGATCCCATCAGCCGGTATTCTTATCATTAGTTTGCTGATTGCTTGGTTTGAAATCCCAAAGCTAAAACAGGATAAGGCAACAAAAGAGATGATTGTGTTTTGCTTTTTCCTTATTAGTGGTACGGTATTAAGTATTTTATCTGCGCTAAGGATAACCATTCCAAACCCTGTTAATTGGCTCATTTTCCTATTTGAGCCCGTTAGCAAATGGATTGAACGCCTACTTACATAAGAAAGGAGGATTCGCAGTGATTGAACAAGGAAAAATATCCAACCTCCAATTATCGGTAATCATCATCGCATACACAATTGGTACTTCGATTATTACCGTTCCGACAATCACATCTACTTTTTCCAAACAGGATGGGTGGCTTTCATCGATTTTATCATTAGGCTGTGGCGTTCTACTGGTACTTCTTTATGGTTACATGTCAGAGCGTTATCCCCAAATAACACTTACACAATTGTCTGAACAAATTTTAGGAAAGTGGATTGGCGGAGCAGTTTCAATCCTTTTCTTTATATTTTATTTATTCATTACTTCAATATTTGTCCGTATTTCAGGTGACTTGATTACCACGCATATTTTACCTGAAACACCGATTCAAGCAATCGAGATATTATTTTTATTTGTAATTATCATGGCAGTAAGATTGGGACTTGAGCCAATTGCTAGGACAACAGAAATGCTCTTCCCCCATATCTTTATGTTAATTTTATTCGCTATCTTGTTTCTGCTCCCCCATATAAAGATTGTAAATCTTACACCCTTTTTAGAATTTGGTATGAAGCCTGTACTACATGGGACCTTCGATATTCTTGGGGCACCTTATTTAAATTTATTTGTAATTTTAATGATAACTCCTTTTATAAATAAACCTAAAAGGGTTAAACTGAATTTTGTTTTATCGACTATTATCGGCGGAATAATCATCATTATTATCACTACACTATCCATTGCTGTACTTAGCGCACCTGTTACTTCGAGATTAAACTATTCACCATATATGCTTGCGCAAAAAATTGACATTGGGAATTTCATACAAAGAATTGAAATTGTTGCTGGGGCATTTATTTTTATCACGCTATATTTAAAAGCCGTCATTAGTTTTTATGCTATGGTATTAAGTATTGCACAAACATTTCGATTAAAGAATTATAAAATACTGACATTGCCGCTTGGAATGATCGTCCAAGTTCTATCAACGCTCCAATTCTCCAATATCATAGATTTTCATTACTTTGTACGATCTTATTGGACATTGATATCAGCCGTAATGGGATTATTTTTTCCACTCATGTTGTTATCGGTTGATATTGCAAAATCAAAATTAAGAAAAAATAAACAAAATGAAGTCTCCAAACCTCTTTAAGCATCAAAAAAAAGAAAACCCAGTCTAAGACCAGATTTTCGATTTTGTAGCTGCTTTTCTCATCCTTTCTTCTGTGACATATCTCAGTTGGGATGCTCGCTGCCATTTTCTTTCAAATCGATCCTTTTTCATGGCCAAAGTAATGGTTTGACCAGTTTTTGTATAGACTATGGTGTTCTTTTTTTCCATTGCTTCAAAGTTCCGAATATGTTTGACAGAAAACCAAATACAGTCTAAGCGATGTGGAGAAAAGCTCGGAAACATGTAGAGATCTAATGGCGCGTAGATTACTAGAGGTAGCATACTAATATTTCCTAACACAGATCGCGCACCCTCACTTGCTCCCTTTAAGCTAGAGCAGTAAAAACGCAAGCTCGTATCGACAATATCAACCGGACTCATTCTTACCGAAAAATCTTGATCACACTCTATAATCATTGAGTATGGACGATTGTAATCATCGATTTTCCCCTTAATACAAACAGTATTTTCATTGATTACATATTTTTCCCTACACTTCAAATAATTAGTCCCCCTACCTTAAATGTTATATTCCAATCATAAAATAAAAGGAGTATACTAATCATAGTTGGCCTCATGTCCAACTTACCAACCCCTTAGGACCAGTTTTCCAGACGAGTTCCTAAGGGTTTAATTTTGGCACGACCCACTCAACAATACACCACCACCTAATAAATATTAATATTTCCAAATAAATTATAAATTTCCTATAAATAGGTTTATCCATCCAACAATAATTTTCTAAAATAATACAAAAACATATGAAGATTTATTTACAATTTAATCGAATTGTACAAAAAGGCAATTTCTTCTGAATTATTTTATTTATTCGTTTCTTGAATTTTGCCAATTCTTGCATTTGAAAATTGTCCATTTTCTGATAGGATATATTTTTGTAGAATAATAAAATAATAACAAAAGGAAGTGATAATGATGAAAAAGTACGGATTAGCCATTCAGATTTTTATTGGCTTACTTTTAGGTATTGCCGTAGGTGCCGTTTTCTATGGAAATCCTGCAGTTCAAACCTACTTGCAGCCAATCGGCGATATATTCCTCCGCTTAATTAAAATGATTGTGATTCCAATCGTCGTTGCGAGTATTATTGTCGGAGTTGCCGGAACTGGTGACATGAAGAAGCTCGGAAAGCTTGGTGGCAAAACAATTCTTTACTTCGAAATTGTTACAACCATCGCCATTGTCGTTGGATTATTATCAGCGAATATCTTCAAACCTGGTAGTGGCGTTGATATGTCCGAGTTAACCAAAACTGATATCACAAAATATGTTGAGACCACTGAGACTACAGCACAACATAGCTTTGTAGATACTTTTGTCAACATTGTGCCAACGAATATTTTCCAAGCACTGATGAATGGTGAAATGCTTGCCATTATTTTCTTTTCCGTTTTATTTGGGATCGGAATTGCTGCAATTGGAGAAAAAGGAAAACCAGTGTTGAATTTCTTTAAGGGCACTGCTGATGCAATGTTTTATGTTACGAACCAAATTATGAAATTTGCTCCATTCGGGGTTTTTGCTTTAATCGGGGTTACCGTTTCTAAATTTGGCGTCACATCACTTATTCCTCTTGGAAAACTTATTTTAGTTGTTTATGGAACAATGTTATTTTTTGTTTTCGTTGTACTAGGAGGAATCGCAAAAATGCATGGAATAGCCTTTTTTAGCATGTTAAAGATGTTAAAAGATGAGTTAATCCTTTCATTCAGTACCGCAAGTTCTGAAACCGTCCTACCAAAATTAATTGAAAAAATGGAAACCTTTGGTTGTCCAAAATCAATTACTTCTTTCGTAATACCTACCGGATATTCCTTTAATCTTGATGGATCTACCTTGTATCAAGCATTAGCAGCAATCTTTATTGCGCAAATGTACGGAATTCATCTGCCGATTACAGAACAAATTACCCTTATGTTAGTGTTAATGCTTACCTCAAAGGGAATTGCAGGTGTACCAGGCGTTTCATTCGTCGTTTTACTAGCTACACTTGGCACAGTCGGCATTCCCGTTGAAGGTCTTGCTTTCATTGCTGGTATTGACCGTATTCTTGACATGGGACGAACAGCTGTTAACGTTGTCGGGAACTCATTATCTGCTGCAGTCATCTCAAAATGGGAAGGCGAATTCAGACCTCAAAAAGCGATTGTTCATGATGTGGAAAAAGTATCATAACAAAATAAAAAAGCTGCCACGTGCAGCTTTTTTATTTTGTATATGACTTTTCATGCTCTGGTTGACTTTGCAAGACAATCTGTTGCGCAGGCATGAGGATATTGTGATCATGCATTTTTTGCGCTAGCAGCTCCTTTGTTTCACGCGCCGCCATGATGTAATTGACATCATTAACGGAAGCTGTGATCGAGAATTTATACCCAATCGGGCTTGCATCCAATGAATGTAGGCCATAAAATTGATACGGTTCCCGATACTCCCCTGTTATTGGATCAATTAACAAATAATCCTTATGCCGTTCATTTAATTCATCACATACCGCTAATAATAACTGTTTTACCTTACCCGGGTCTTCATTAAATGAGACAATCAGACTTTCAAATACTCGCCTCATATTGACTGATCCATTGACAAGTTTGCGAATTTCGCCATTAGAAATGGTAACTAGTTTTCCATTTAACAAGCGAATTTTGACCACTCGAAAGCCTAATTCTTCTACCGTTCCACCCTCTTGCTCATCATTGATATTGATAAAATCCCCTTTTTGAATGGTGCGTTCAAAAATAATAAACATTCCGCTCAGCAAATCATTAATAACCTTTTGTGCCCCAAAACCAACAACCGCAGCAATGATTCCTCCAGCCATAATAAAGTCTTTTAAATTACTTACAAACGGCTGTATCGCAGCAAATAAAATCACAAAAAACAGCACATAATTAGCGGTGTTTCTTACGACACTTTCGATCGTATTCTCTTTCTTTTCATCGATAATATTGGTCCGCTTGAATAATTGATGAAGGGAAAATCGCAACAATCGAATCACAAAATAGGAAGTGATACCAGTCAAAAATATTGAAGCAAAATAATCCTTTACAGTACCCCAATCTATTTCAAAGAACTCCAGTAATTTATCAGTCCAAATGTCCACTATCAATAATTCCTCTCCCATTGTTATTTATTATAAAAATTATAACGCTTTTTGAATTAAACATGGTCAATTTTCAGATTAAATACCTCTTTTTATCATGATTTATGTAGCAAAAAAACCCTACATATCCAAATATATTTTAAAGTGACCTTCGTCACAAATTAGTCATATTTTGTTCACTTTTCGTCCTTTTTTACCTAGTTTTTTATGTTATCATCATACATATGTTGTTAATAATAATTATTGAATAATAATTAATTGAATTTAAGATTTTGAATTGTTTTAAATTAATTTTTCACAAGATCGAAAGGAGAAGAACAATGAAATCCGCGAAACGCATTACCCTGACATTGCTCACCATCATTTCTTTGCTATTAATGAGTGGGTGTGAAAAACTGGTTGTATTTGACCCTCAAGGTCCTGTAGCTCGGGACATTTTAGATTTAATCAACTGGTCCCTTATCTTTATGTTATTGGTTGTTGTCGTTGTATTTGCCCTATTCGGTTACATCGTTTGGAAATATCGTGAGAAAGAGAGCAATAAGGACTATACTCCTCCAGAAGAGCATGGAAGTACCTTACTGGAAATTATTTGGACTGCCATCCCTATTGTGATCGTTATTGCCTTAACGATTCCAACTGTGAAAACAATCTACGCCCTTGAAAAGGTTCCTGAAGGGTATGAAGAAAAAGAGCCTTTAGTTATTCATGTTACATCTGCCGATTGGAAATGGATCTTTAGTTATCCAGAACAAGAAATTGAAACAGTAAACTACGTAAACATTCCTGAAGATCGACCTGTTCAATTTAAACTGACCTCTGCAGGAACAATGCAATCATTCTGGATTCCTGCCCTTGCTGGTCAAAAATACACAATGAACAAAATGGAAACACAAATGTATGTTGTCGCTGATCATCCAGGCTCATACTTTGGCCGCAACACAAATTTTAACGGACGAGGATACGCCGAAATGGAATTTGAGGTATTGGCGCAGACAGAAAAAGACTTTAACAACTGGGTCAAGGATGTAAAAAAGACTGCACCAAAGCTTACAGAATCTAAATACGAAAAACTATTAGAGCCAACCCATTTAGGCAGACAAACCTACTCTAATTCACACTTAGAATGGGTGAATCACGCTGATATGGACTCTAAAACCTATACAAATCCTGAACTCTATAAAACACATGGCTACCAGGGTGAAATCTTTAAAGAAGAAGAAGGTTCAAAAGACGGAACTGAAACTAAAACTGAAATGAACCATGGTAATGGAGGTGAACAGAATGGACATTAATTGGAAAGAATTTTTCATGCTGAATGGAGATCCATTAATTATAGGATCACAGATTGCTATTTTACTATCAATGCTTGGTATTGTAGCTGGGATAACTTATTTAAAAAAATGGCGATGGTTATGGACTGAATGGATTACAACTGTTGATCATAAGAAAATTGGGATTATGTATATCCTCGCTGGTGTATTAATGTTTTTCCGCGGTGGTGTTGATGGGTTACTTATGAAAGCCCAAACCTCACAACCTGAAATGCAATTTTTAGATGCTCAGCACTACAATGAAATTTTCACCACACATGGTGTGATTATGATTTTATTTGCAGCAATGCCGCTATTAGTCGGGATTATGAACGTCATTATACCGCTGCAAATTGGCGCACGGGATGTTGCCTTTCCCCAACTAAATGCATTAAGCTTTTGGCTTTTCTTCGTCGGGGCAATGCTGTTTAATATTTCCTTTGTTGTCGGTGGGTCTCCAGATGCCGGTTGGACTTCTTATTTTCCGCTTGCCGGAAAGGAGTTTACACCGGGAATCGGGAACAATTATTATGCCATTGCCTTGCAAATAGCCGGTATCGGAACATTAATGACCGGTATTAACTTTATCGTAACAATTTTAAAAATGAGAACAAAAGGTATGACGTTAATGCGGATGCCGATGTTCACCTGGACATCCTTTATCGCTTCAGTGATCATTGTAGCTTCATTCCCAATTTTCACCGTAGCCCTTGCATTAATGACCTTTGACCGTATTTTTGGAACACATTTCTTTACCCTCGCTGGTGGCGGGATGGATATGCTTTGGGCGAATTTGTTCTGGTTATGGGGTCACCCGGAAGTATACATTGTCGTCCTCCCTGCTTTCGGGATGTTTTCAGAGGTAATCTCCACATTCTCACGCAAAACCTTATATGGTTATAAATCAATGGTTGTTTCAATAGTTGCCATCGCCGTACTAAGTATGCTTGTGTGGGTTCATCATTTCTATACGATGGGTGCAGGTCCTGGAGTTAACTCTGTATTCTCAATTACCACGATGATGATTGCGATTCCAACCGGGGTAAAAGTTTTCAATTGGCTTTTCACAATGAGAAATGGACGGATCAAATTTACAACAGCCATGCTTTGGGCACTAGCGTTTGTACCGTGCTTTATCATCGGTGGAGTTACTGGTGTCATGCTTGCAATGGGTGCTGCCGATTATCAATATCATAATACCCTATTTCTTGTAGCCCATTTCCACTATGTCCTCATACCTGGCGTTGTGTTCGCTGTATTTGCAGGATTGTATTACTGGTGGCCAAAAATGTTCGGCTTCATGTTAAATGAAAAAATCGGTAAGTGGCATTTCTGGTTATTTGTGGTTGGTTTTAATGTAACGTTTATGCCAATGTTCTTCCTTGGTTTGGATGGCGCTGTCCGTCGTGCCTACACCTATTCAGCAGAATCAGGTTTTGCTCCATTATTCTTAGTTTCAGCAATTGGCTCGATTATCCTTGCGGCAGGCTTTGCTGCTTTAGTTTACAACATATACTGGAGCGCCCGATTTGCTGACCGCAATATCTCATCTGACCCTTGGAATGCCCGCACACTTGAATGGGCAACAGCCTCTCCGGTTCAGCATTATAACTTTGCGATTCAACCGGAAGTTAATACGCTCGATGCATTTTGGAATATGAAGAAAAATGCCATCGACATGCATTACAATGAGAAAGATTACAAAGAGATTCATATGCCGAGCAACACTGGCTTACCGTTTATTATGAGTGTCATCTTTGGTGTCGCAGGCTTCTTCCTTGTGTTTGAATGGAAAATTGCTGCAGCAGTTGCAACGATTGGTATTTTCGCTTGTCTAATTGCTCGCTCGTTTGATTACAACGACGGCTATCATGTATCTGTCGATGAAATCATTAAAACTGAGGGTGCTTGGAAAAAGGTTGATGAAGAGGTGAAAAATCATGTCAGCTAAACTAGATGCTACATTGCCATTAGAATATCAAACAGAGCAAAATCGCTTAAACATCTTTGGCTTCTGGATTTTCTTAGGTGCTGAAATTATCCTATTCGCTACCCTATTCGCCGTTTACGGCGTATTAGGTGAGCGTTATGCAGGTGGACCAACACCACAAGAAATCTTTGTTTTAAAAGACATTATGATTGAAACCATTCTGTTATTGACTAGCAGTTTTACTTGTGGTCTTGCAATCTATGAAATGCGTCGCGCTAATCTGAAGGGCTTGCTTACTTGGTTAGTCATTACATTATTGCTTGGTGGCGGATTTATCTATATGGAAATCTCCGAGTTCGTACATTACGTGGGTGAAGGAGCAACAATGCAAACGAGCGCCTTCCTTTCTAGCTTTTTTGTCCTTCTCGGCACACATGGTGCGCACGTTTCTTTAGGTATCGGTTGGGCGCTTCTTATCATCATCCAGCTTTTACATCGGGGGCTAACTCCTGTTACAGCTCGGAAAGTGTTTATCATCGGTTTATATTGGCATTTTCTTGATGTCGTCTGGATTTTCATTTTCACATTCGTTTATTTAGCAAGGATGGTGGCTTAACATGGAAAAGAATGCACATCGATTTCCGATCAATCATGTTCTCGGCTTTTTGACGTCTTTGTTCTTAACATTTGCGGCAGTGTTTTTGGCGTTTGAAACCTCACTCCCTGTTAAAACCATCATCTGGGTTATCGGTTCGTTGGCTGTGATTCAAGCTTGTCTACAGCTATATATGTTCATGCACATGAATGAAGGCGAAGACGGAAAAGCAAATGTCATTAATATCGCTTATGCCTTTTTCATCGCCATCGTCACCGTTGTTGGCTCCATCTGGGTCATGTCATTTGGACATATGATGTAAAAATAAAAAAGCAGTAAACTTCAGTGATGAAATTTACTGCTTTTTCTTATAGTTTTAGTGTAATTGTGGCAAAAATATGGAATCGGCAAATAAAATAGGTAAATTGGCAAATTAGCTGGTAGAATTGGCAAATAAACTGGCGAAGTCGGCAAATAACGCAAAAGCTGCTGATTGATCAATCAAATTATTCATGAAAGGAAGCATGTTACAGCTATGTTGATCTCTATCCTTTATACTTTTCTCGTTGGAATTCCCCTCATCATCATTTTTATGTACACTAACGACCTACTTTTTGGAGAAAAGCGTGACAAACAGCTCAAAAAACTTGAGAAACGCTTTGCCAAGCAAAGTGTCATAAAAATCGAAGTTCTTGATCACGAACCGAAAAAATTCACCATTTTTCAAGTAAAAACCAAAGCAGGTACTGAGAAAATTAAGATGAAACCAGGCTACAAAATCATCAAGTTAGTAAAAAAGAAAAAATAATTACTTTACTACTTATTTCAGAACCCACTTACGAATCGCAACAGCGACACCATCATCCATATTAGTCGTCGTCACCCAATCGGCTTTCTTTTTCACATCGTCCTGAGCATTGCCCATCGCAATGCCTAGTCCTGCTGCTTCAATCATCGGTAAGTCATTTAAACTGTCACCGATTGCCATTACTTGATTCATACCGATATTGAGGCGCTCGCAGACAACTTCAACTCCGTGTGCCTTATTAACACCCTTCAAATTGATTTCAATGTTAATCGGGCTAGAATTACTTAATTCAAACAAATCATTCTTTCTTTGCAAGTGGTCTAGAATTGTTGCGCGAACTTCATCATCTGCAATTTCATATCCAAACTTTAACCAGGTGTGATTGGCAATATTAGCTGGCATTTCTCTGCGCCAAACGCGATCGGTAGCCGTGGCCCAATAATGGACACTGTACTCTTTAGCCAATTGGAACATCCAGTTGATATGTTCAGCATCGAGGACTTTGCGCTGGATAAGCTCCCCATTTTCACCCCAAACCTCACTGCCATTAACGGTAACATGATAAGATTTCAACTGTAAATCCTTCACATAATCGCGAGATGTGATAATAGATCTGCCTGTGCTACAAATAACATGAACACCATTAGCTTGAGCAGTTGTAATCACTTCCCTGTTTGCTTCAGATACCTCACCTTTCTCATTTAACAACGTTCCATCCATATCTAAAGCGATAAGCTTAATTTCAGTTTGACTATTCATATGTAATGATCTCCAATCGTATTCAAGATGTCTGCAACTGCTTTAATATTATCATTCCCCGTTCAGAACCACAGCTAAGAAGCATTACCCATTCCTTTTTTAAATAACATTTACAATTTTTCACAAAAAAATTAAAATATTACCATTCTGATGCTAGTAAACTATTTTTTCTATTGAAAATTGTCAGTTTTTTTATTAGACTTGTAACCGAAGTGATTAATGTCACATTCCGACATATACCTTCTTTATTTTAGCGAAAGGAGGTGAAAAAGGATGAAAAAACGGATTTTTTACGTTTTGTCTAGTTTGTTAATCTTTACGGCACCTTCAATGGTTCAAGCTGAAGAAAATGGCGACACTCTCACTAACGAAAAAACGAATTCTTCTCATCAATCTTTATTAGGCATACATACACTTACAAATTTATTAGATGGATTAGGAAGTCTATTAGTGAAAGATTCTGAGCCAACAGCTTCTGAACAAGAGAATCAAACTGAAACAGTCCAAGAGGCTTTACCAGTTGCTGAAACCTTAGAAACTGCGATAGCACCAGTTGAATCAGCTCATCAAGCTGTTACAAAGGACGATCAAACTCTTGTTAACAGCACTGAGGTTGTTGCTGAAAATGTAACAACTACTGATGCTCCAGTACCTGAAGAACAAGCGCTTGGTGCCAATCCTTCTAGTGAAGCTCCTGTGACAGCAGTTGCTGAGCCTAAACCACTATTAAGTCTTGGGTTATTAGGATTAAATATTAATCTATTAGGCGGAAATGCGAGCAGCACTGGCCTACCAAACTTATTAAGTATTGATGCATCAGGCAATTCACTGACATCAAATTCAGATTTACTTAATGTAAATCTTGGCTTGGGTGAGGTAGGAAATGTTGGATTAGATTTACTTTCATTCCCAACATTGACCGAATCAGGTGAGCTTAGTGGGAATTCTGGATTGCTTGGACTCAATGTAACTGAATCTGCACTACTAGGCGACTTAAATGTTGGTCTACTTTCAGGTTCGAAAAATCTTACTGAAGACGGATATACTTCAAGTTTGAGCCTTGCCAATTTAGGGATTAATAATCCATTATTAAATACCAATGTTGGCGTACTCGAACAAAGTAAAAACGTTTCAGGCGATACGACTACCTTTAGCAGTAGCATCGTTTCAGCTGGAGTAAGCGCCCCGTTAATCGGTGAGCTAAATACGACAATTGGCGGAGTTAGCGGTCTAATCAGTCCAGATAGAAATGAATTCCATTCAGGTTTAGTAAGCGCTGATATCAATAACGACATTTTAGGTGACAACCACGTCGGAATTATTGAACATCACGTGATTGAAACTGCGGAAGGAACTACTGAAACTGGCGGATTAGTGATTGTCGACGGTGACCATACCCCAGTTGGAGATATTCACATTGGTGTAGGTGAAGTTGGAAATCCAGTTGTTGTAGTTGTCACTCCAATTCCTGAAGGGCCTACAACACAACCAGGAACAGGTGAAAATGAAACCCCTAGTACTGGCAGTACAACAGACCCAACTACTGGAGGACAAGCTGGTGGTAATGGTAGCGGCAGCTCAACAGATGAAAACCAAGAAAATGGAACTGGTATTGAAGTTATTGTAAAACCTACCAATCCGATTGAATCAAATGTTTTACCTGGAAATATTGAAGATACAACTAATCCAGACCAGGAGTTAGCCTTTAATTCTCAAAATAATGAGTTAGTAAATGGTGACACTTCTGCTGTAGGACAATTCTTTAAAACGTTACTAGATGCTGGTAACCAAACTATCTTAAATCAAGGTGTAGATGAAGCAATTCAATTTGGTTTAGAAATAGAGAAAGCAAACGAAAAAAGCGCCAATACTACAGCCGTTACAACACTAACTGCTCCTTCAACATCAAGCAGCAGTTCCTCTACGGGTTCAGCTAGCATTAGTGGAGGATCAGGTGCGTCTGTAGTCCTTGATTCAGGCTATAACCTTGAAACGCTATTAAATATACAAACACAAAACATATTAAAAACCTTATCTACTCAGTGGACTGAGTCTCCACCAGTTCAGCCACCGATGGCTCCCTTCTTCTTATCCATATAAAAATAATTAAGAAGAAGGAGATAATCATGAAAAAACAAACTGTTGTTAAATCGTTAAAAAGTATTGTCTATACCGGAGCATTTGCTTTGGGTCTAACATTATTCGGAGGTCAAGCAGGCGCAGAAGAACTAGATGTAACGCAAGAGTTATCAAATGTTACACCTGTAGTTGAGCAGGTTGCACCGCAAAATGTGTTATCAACACTAACTGCACCAGTAGCCGCTACTGTAGAAGAAACTACAACTGCTTTACCGGTTCCTGCTATTCCTGAAAAACCACCAGTTGTTACAGGAGATCCTGAAAGATTCGATTCAAATATTACAAGTTATTCTAAAAGTTCACTTGTAAATGTTGACTTAAATCTTCCAATCGTTGGAAACTTAGGTGTTGAACTTCTTGGTAAAGAAGAAGTTGTGACTGAAGATGGTTCAATTACTTCTGGCGGTGTTTTAGGGGCTGATCTTAATGATTCCCTAGTTGGAGATGCACATTTGGGTGTTATCGAAGGTACAAACGCTACTACTGAGGAAGCTACACATACTAAGGGAGGCTTAGTGACTGCTGATGTAACACTTCCAGTTGTTGGCGATGTTCACGCTGGAGTTGGCGAAGTTGAGCACTACCAAACAGAAGACGTTGAGTACACTCATGGCGGTTTAGTACTTGCTGATGTAGATTCACCTGTACTTGGTGATCTTCATACAGGTGTCCTTGAAGGAACACATATTGTAACTGATGACTACGAATATACTCATACTGGTTTAGTAATCGTTGATGCGAAAGATACTCCAGTTGGAGATGCACATGTTGGAATTGTTGAAAATGAAAAAGTTGTTACAGACGAGTACACTTGGGAACATGGTGGTTTAGTAATCGTTGATACAAAAGATACTCCAATTATTGGCGATCAACATGTTGGAATTGGTGAACACGAAGAATACACTGCTACCCCAACAGATGACGACGACGACCAAAACGGTGACGACGACGACCAAAACGGTAACGACGACGACCAAAACGGTGACGATGACGACCAAAATGGTAACGATGACGACCAAAACGGTAACGACGACGACCAAAACGGTAACGATGACGACCAAAACGGTAACGACGACGACCAAAACGGTAACGATGACGACCAAAACGGTAACGACGACGACCAAAACGGTAACAATAACAATAACAACAACAACAACGACAACAACAAACCAGAAGACCAACAGCAAACTCCTAATAGCAACAATACGCAAAACGATAACAACAAGAATAACAATGATGTAAAAACTGTACAATCAGGTAACCAATTACCTAAAACAGGTTCTGCAATGGATTCTAGCTTACTATTACTAGTTTCTGCATTGTTATTATTCGTTGGTATTGCTTTAAGAAAGTTTAATGTCAATAAAGCTTATTAATCAACGTTCATTTTCATTTGTGTAATAAGGTTTAACTTTTTCATCCAGGAGGGCTGATCACCCTCCTATTTTTTTAAAGAGGCGATTATGTAATGAAGAAAATAGGAAATCTGTTTATTTTAACTGGAATAGTAGTGCTCGTTTTTATCCTTTATGCAAAAGGGAAAACTTATTACGAACAGAAAAAATTAATCGAGGAATATACTTCTTTATCCTTTTCGGAGACAGCTCCTGAGGAAAAAGCGGACGTGCCTGCGGAAACAGGAGATATGATTGGAATTTTGGAAATTCCGAAGATTGATTTGAAAACCCCAATGACAGAAGGCGCGGAACCAGAAAATATTCGCTATGCAGTCGGTCATCTGCCGTCAAGCTCATCGACTAATGAACTTGGGAAAAAGAACAAAAATTTTGCTATCGCTGGTCACCGCTCTTATACATATGGGAAATTTTTCAACCGTCTAGATGAATTGGAAAATAATGATGAAGTAACGATTTATTCCCAAAACAAAGTGTTAATCTATAGGGTTTTTGACAAAAAAATTGTTAAACCCTCCAATGTAGATGTGATTAATCCCATCGAAGAGAAATCAATTGTTACTCTCATTACGTGTCATCCGGAATATTCCGATAAACAAAGGTTGATTGTTTTTGGTGAACTTGTTTCAGAAAGAAAAATGGATGGCAGTGAGATCGAAAAAACACTCCAACAATAGCTGATCATTTTTTCGATCTCAATTTTTTACACTTGATCATCCTGATTCCGTAAATGGCCAGAGCGAACGATTTTTGTTTCTAAGTATTTTCGGTTATACTCCGACACATCACCCCATAACGCGACTCTTTTTTCAACATTTGCTCCAGTATTGATTAACGCATCGAGCTTACGTGGGTTATTGGTTATGAGTGTGACAGGTTTTGTTCTTAACGTTTTTAAGACTTGGATTGCATCGTTGTAGTTCCTAGCATCATCTACGAAACCGAGTTGCAAATTGGCTTCAACTGTATCAAGACCATTCTCCTGTAAAATATACGCCATCGCTTTTGAAAATAAACCTATTCCTCTTCCCTCATGATTGGCTAAATAAAATAATGCACCAGCGCCATGATGGGCAATCATTTTCATCGCTTGCTTCAGTTGAAAACCACAATCACATCGCTTACTTCCGAATATATCACCTGTATGACAAATGCTGTGCAAGCGAATTAACGCTTCATCTGCCCCTGCAAAATCCCCATAAACTAGCACACTAGACTGCTGCATTTCCGCTAAATTTGATGAAGACAAGGTTTCAATAATTTTTTCAGTATCATAAGATCCATCATCACAGAAGTGCCCAGCCATGTTTTCACATTTTAGCCAGCAATACCATTGAAAAATAGTTGTTTCTCCATCCAAATTTACTGGCAAATTTATCGGGCCTACTAAATAGACGGATTTACCATTGTTTCTTATTACCGTAATTTTTTCTTTTAAGGTTGCCACCACTTTTGCATCAATCATTCATTTCACCCCAAATTCAACTTATACAAAACAAGAGGATATCTCCCCTATCATGCGATTTATTAACATAAAACATTCATCGCTCCTAGCGTTAGCTAAGTACTAAAAAATGCTCGTTAAACGTGCGCTCTAGCTTAAATTGTTGTTCCTGCAATGCATGAGTAGCTTTCTTACGCTCCTCTTCAAAAATTAACAAGTCAGAACGTGATAGTTCACTAAGTTTATTTGACATAACGAGTTCTTCAGCAAGGCTATCTGCATCCATTAATGAAGCATTAATTCCGAATGCACCGGTTGGAGACATTGTATGGACAGCATCACCAATCATGATAAGCCCTTCTCTTGTCCATTCTTCACTTTGACTACTAAAAACCGATAAAGGTATAAAATCCTCCCAAGAACGAATATTTCGCCTTACCGGTAACTCGAGTTGTGGGAAAGCTGCAATTAATCCGTTAATGAACGGTTCAAACGATTGTTTGCGCAACTTTTGAAAACTTCCCTGATCAATATTCCAACCGATTTGAACAAATCCACCAGCTTGTGTAAACAAAGCCAGTTGGTGTCCGTCAATTAGAGCGAAGCGTATGGTTGGTTCCCAGCCCGATGGAGCAGGAATTTTTGCCCAGAGTAAATCATAGCCATGTTTTCTTACGGATGTTGGAAGATTCGCCAACTTTCTTATCGTTGAAAAACGTCCATCTGCACCGATCACAAGTTTGGCGTCGATTTGTAGCTCAATTCCGTCATGCAATGCTTTAACACCGGTGTATCTCCCCGTTCCATCTTGAATAAGGTCATAAACTGATGTACCTAAAAGTAAACGGTAAGTACCATATCTTTTTGCCTCATCAGTTAATACCTGCAATAGATGATTTTGTGGGATATGAATACTCAAATGTTCTGTTTGGTTATCTGGGAAAACGGTTTTAAGCGGTTGTCCACCTTCCCAGTATTCGATTTTTTTCATCATTAGAATGCCTAATTCACGAACTTTTTCAAAGAGGTTATGCTTCTTCAGGATCATTTCACCCTGTTCATTAATATGTTCTCCTCTAAACGTCTTATCAATTTTTGAATTCCGTTCCAAAACCACTGTAGTAATATTGTTTTTTGCTAGTAAATAGCCTAAGAGAGCACCACCCGGTCCAGCTCCTACAATCACTACATCAGTTTTAATGTTCATTCCTATTTTCACCTCGGTAGGTTTGGTTTTGTTTCGTGGTTTACTATAAGAATACATTGTTTCTTATGTAAATACCACTACAAAGTTCTACCAATCATAATGCTAAAAAAAGCTGTTGGGTGGCTATATCTATTTCCACTCAAAAGCTTTCATCCATCATTTCGTTTTTAGTCAGTTTTCAATCTTTTTATCATACTTTGTTCTAATTCCAACGATGAATAATAAACCCATTAGTAAAAACTCAAACACCATTCCCCCTATGGCCCACGAAAAAAAGGAGTACTCTAGATGGTCGAGATTATTCTTAAACAATGTGACAGAGAGACTTCCCAGTAATAAGCACAAAGGGGTGATGACTAGATTAAATGGTATTTGGTCATTTTGGTAAAAAAGCCCGAACACCTTATTAATTCCATAAAGAGTAAGCGCCAAACGAGCAATATAGGTCGGCAGCCACACTGTAACGATCACTAAATCTAGGCGATCTAAAAAATCAGTAATATTTATTTGTTGAATAAGCTCCAGATTAGGATAGGTGGCTTCTTTGACAATATTCACTCCAAGCACGGCGATATCTAAAAAGGTCAAAATCACAAATAAGAACGTGCCAATTCCAATTCCTAAAACGGTTCCTCGCTTGATCTTTTCTGATGTTTTAACATCTAGGAACAGGATTAACACAATAATTGCCTCTCCAATCCAGGAAAACATTAAAAAGGTGGTTTTAACCATAGAAGAGCCAAAACCAGGACCTCCAATTGGCTCAACATTTTCAAATTTGATTTCATTTAGGAGTAAAAATGGCAACATGAGGACAATGCCACCAAAGACAATGATCTGGATCACCGTAACACGGCTCATCACCTCTAAACCACTAACTGCCATGTAAATGAGCGTAAGCGCCAAGAGAACCATAATCGCATCTCGTGGCGTATTTGGCAGTAACACTGTTGTTAAAAAATCAAGAATGGCTCGGAAATCTTTAATAAAAACAAACATTAAAAACAGACCCATCATAATAATAAAACATTTTTGAAGGATTGTTTTCTTTGATCCTTGAAATGCATTTTGAAGCCGCTTGATTCTATCATTATTCCCCAGCACAAAAACAAGAATGAACGAAATGATAGGAAACACCACTAATGGAGCCATCCATGTGTTTTGTTCGCCAACTTGTGCTGTGATTTGCGGCAATGTATTTAAGATTCCTGATATGATAAAGTTCACGATTAAAGCTACATACTGAAATAACGAAATTTGTTCCTTCATTGCGCAATCACCTGCTTCGCCCAGTTTCCCACCGTTTCATTCAGATATTTTGTACTCGTTCCTAACGAAATGTGGAATCCCATCAGAATGGATACAACTACAGTCGCGCCCACCATCAATAAGACTAAATACCACAGCTTTTTTTCCATTTTTGCGTTTTTTTTTAAAATAACAATATAAACAATTAGACTTAAGATGACACTAATCATTCCGAACATCAAATCATTCCTTTATTTTCAACGCTGAATTTATCGCTTCATCGATTTCAGCCTTGACGTTGATCTTCACGTCGAGCTCTGTTAACAGCTTATTCCAATCTTTTTCCCATTTTTGTTTCCATAAATTACTCTCCTTCCGGGATAAATACCAACCTAGTCCATAAATATCAATTCCCTCTGACATCGAATGTACCAGAATTGCCTCAATTTCTTCTTTTATCTGTGTCTCCATTTTATTTATCGCTTTTCGGTAATTTTTCGGATCATTTAATTCTAAATTCCCCTCATTTTGCATCAAATTGGCTGATACATTCACATTAAGCGTAAAGGATGGTTGGTTATTTTTCAGAGTATATTCCGGTTTAACTTTTGATTTAATGATACCGACATTTATTTCGTCTTGATTTTCAATCGGAAATGTATATCCGCGCCGTTGCATTTGTTCAAGCAGCCACAAGGCTCCATTGGTTTCCTTATAATTGGTGATAAACATTAATTGATCATTTTTTAAAATACCTAATCTATTGATGGAAATTTCTTGTTGCTTTTGGCCCTTTTTATTATTTGTTAATACTGTCTCAACGATAGGTAGCACTGGGTCCTTTCCTGGTCTTGAAATATCGGTTAATACATCCCGAACATCACGATGATAGCCTGCTTTTGTCAGTTCACGAATTGCTTCAGCGGGTAGCTTCTCCAAATGAGGCGAAGAATTTAATATATCAATAGCATCCCCTTTAGTGACTAATACAAAAGTTGTTAAGCGCGACTGCGGCTGTTCAACAATAAGATCCAATGACTTCTTAAATCCTGAGCGCGCAAGTTTTTCACCAAAAACAATAACACGGCGATGAGCAAAATAACTTCTTCGAGACATCCGACTTTGTAGCAAATCATTCGCTTCGCGCACATTTCTACCTACTGTTGAATCAACATAATAAGGTTTATTACCACCGGTGCCTCCTCCCCCTCCACTCGATCCTGCTCCCCCTAAGGCACTTGGGAGTGGAACTTGGATCGATACGCGTATTTGATTTTCTTTTATTAAGTCAAACCCAGTAGCAGTAACAAAAGCTAAGTCATTTATTTCAATACGATCCCAACAACCTGACAACATGAACACGCATATCCAGAGAATGCCCAGAGCTCTTGTCCGTTTCATGACTCGTTCCCCTTATTATCATTAGCTGAACTTCCATTTGTGCCTGGAAATAGGCCTGCTGCTTGTCTGACGACATTCCCTTTTATGACCTGTGTCGGTCGTTTATCTAATGCCCACCAAGGAGCACGGATAAAAACATCCTTTAATTCACTCCAATTTAACGGACCAACTGGGGCAAAATATGGAACACCAAACGAACGTAGCTTGCAAAGGTGTGTTAATAAAAACGTTGAACCGACTACGATTCCAAGGAGTCCAAATGCTGCTGCAAGCATCATCATTGGAAAGCGGAGCAAGCGAATTGATATGGCCATGTTAAACCTCGGTATTGTAAATGAAGCAATCCCTGTAATTGATACAACAATAACCATCGGTGCCGAGACTATTCCGGCTTCGACTGCAGCAGAACCAATCACAAGAGCCCCCAAAATACTTACCGCCTGTCCAATCACCTTTGGCAGACGAATTCCAGCTTCACGCAACGCTTCAAAAGCAAGCTCCATAATCAGAGCCTCAATAAAAGCAGGAAACGGAATGGCCTCACGGCTTGCTGCAATACTATATAGTAATGTTGTCGGAATCATTTCCTGATGATAAGTCGTAATGGCAATGTAGAAGGCCGGCAATGCCAACGCCAATAAAACGAGAATGACACGAAGCCACCTTAAGAAAAACGAAATATGAAATCGTTGATAATAATCTTCACTTGCCTGCATAAACATCCAAAACGTAGCAGGGAGAACTAACGAAAACGGTGTGCCATTGATGAGGATGCATACCCTGCCCTCAAGGAGGTTGGCTGCAACAGTATCAGGCCGTTCTGTGTTTTGAATTTGTGGAAAAATACTCCATGGATTGTCTTCAATTAATTCCTCAATATAACCACTCTCTAATATTCCATCAATGTTAATCCGGTCAATCCGACTGAGCACCTCATCGACAAGTTCTTTTGGAGCAAGATGGTCCATATATAGTATTGCTAGTAAGGTTTTCGTTTCCGTTCCCACCTCTTTGCTAATCATTTTCAAATGGCTGGACCGGATTTTTTGGCGCACTAATGCTGTGTTCACACGAATATTTTCTGTAAAACCCTCGCGTGGTCCACGGATGGAAGTTTCTGTCTCTGGCTCCGAAACACCGCGTCGTATTCCACCTTTAGCACTTAAGACTAGCGCTTCAGGAACTCCATCGACAAGTAACAGTGACTCTCCGTGGAGAATTTTTGTAATCACATCCTGCAAGTTATCTGTTTTATCAACTTGAGCAATCGCAACAATTTTTTCCTTTAACTGTTCAAGCTCAATCCGTTCCCCTTTTGGAAAATCCTGCAACTGTGTTAAACCATGGAACTCAATATCTATTGTTTCCACGATTCCTTCAATAAAAATAAGAACTGCTTCATGTCCCCCGATGAGAAGCGAGCGAAACACGATGTCTGAACAATGTTGAAAAACATCCTTTAAAATTTGTATATTTAATTCTAAATCACTTGCGAACTTCTCTGTACCTACCACTATTGGTTCTTTGAGCTTCGATATTGGCTTTGGTCTCAGTAATTTCTTCATCTTCCTAGGCTCCGATTGTTTTTAGTTAATATTCCCTCGTGATGGAAGTTTATCCTTTAAAAGCAAAGCTTAGGAATAGACAGTGGAAAAATAGTGAAAATACATATAAAATAATAAAAAGTGTACATAAAGAAAGGTTGATTACGTTTGGAACATAACGCCTCAAATTTTATTAAAAGTATCATTAAAGAAGACTTAGAATCCGGAAAAAGAGATCATGTAGTTACTCGCTTTCCTCCAGAACCAAACGGTTATTTACATATTGGTCACGCCAAATCAATTGTTATCAACTTCGGACTTGCCGATGAATTTAACGGTAAGACCAACTTGCGTTTTGATGACACAAATCCGTTAAAGGAAGACCAAGAATATGTTGATTCTATTAAAGAAGATGTGAGTTGGCTGGGCTATGAATGGGACAACTTATTTTTTGCTTCGGATTACTTCGACGAAATGTACCATCGTGCTGTCATTTTAATCAAAAAAGGAAAAGCATATGTTGATGATTTATCTGCCGAGGAGATTCGTAGCTACCGTGGAACTTTAACTGAGCCCGGTAAAGAAAGTCCATATCGAAACCGTTCTGTTGAGGAGAATCTCGACTTGTTTGAACGGATGCGCAGCGGTGAATTCGGAAATGGCGAAAAAGTACTCCGCGCCAAAATTGATATGACTTCCCCGAATTTAAATTTACGAGATCCGGTATTATATCGAATTTCTCACACCACACACCATAATACTGGAGATAAATGGTGTATTTATCCGATGTACGATTTTGCACATCCGCTTGAAGATGCAATCGAAGGGGTTACCCATTCATTATGTACGACTGAATTCGAGGACCATCGCCCCCTTTACAATTGGGTAATTGAGGAATGTGAGACAGAAAGCAAACCTGAACAAACTGAATTTGGTCGTTTAAATATCACCAATACTGTGATGAGTAAGCGTAAACTTAAGCTTCTTGTTGATGAAGGTTTCGTTGATGGCTGGGATGACCCACGTATGCCAACGATCTCTGGTTTGAGAAGAAAAGGTTACACACCAGAAGCGATTCGTGAATTCGTAAAGGAAACTGGTGTCTCAAAAGGGTCAGGTACTGCTGATGCAGCTATGCTTGAGCATTTTGTCCGTGAGGATTTAAAATTGAAGGCTCCTAGAACAATGGGTATTTTGCGACCACTTAAAGTTGTCATTACCAATTACCCAGAAGGTCAAGTCGAATGGCTTGATGCTGAGATCAATCCAGAGGTTCCGGAAATGGGCGTGCGCAAAATTCCATTTTCACGTGAAATTTATATTGAACAAGATGATTTCATGGAAAATCCACCAAAAAAATATTTCCGCCTCTTCCCTGGTAACGAAGTGCGGTTAAAGCATGCCTATTTTATTAAATGTGAGGATGTTATCAAAGATGAAGCAGGTAACGTGATAGAGCTTCATTGCACCTATGACCCTGAAACAAAGAGTGGCACTGGCTTTACAGGACGAAAAGTAAAAGGCACACTGCATTGGGTTGAAGCGAGTCAAGCTATCCCTGCCGAGTTCCGTCTTTATGAACCACTTATTTTAGATCAAAACGCGAATGAAGACGAACAGGAAAATGGCGAAGAAAAGACGTTTCTTGATATGGTCAATCCAAATTCATTACAAATTATAGAGGGCTATATCGAGCCAAATATGCAAGGAATAAAAGCACACGACAAGTTCCAATTTTTCCGTCATGGATATTTTAACGTCGATCCAAAGCTTTCAAACGACGAAAACGCCGTATTTAATCTAGTTGTTTCATTGAAAAGCTCATTTAAACTATAATCAAAGCTAAATCAATCATATTTTGTTTTTGTAAACCCATCATAATACTTGAATACTAAGGATTAAATCAGTAAACATTAGAAGTTATTGAGTAATTATGATGGGTGGAAACAATATGGAATTAAAACCGCTCAAGGAAGTTGAGAGTTTAGCACTAAAAAAGCAAAAAATATATCGACAAAGTAAACTTCGATTCATCTCAAGATCAATGCTAGCAAGTATGTTTATCGGCTTCGGTGTCATCGTAGCTTTTAAAACTGGGAACTTTTTTTATCTTGAGCATTCACCATTAACCTACCCTATGGCAGCCGTAACCTTCGGTGCTGCGATCATTCTGATTACATATGGTGGTGGTGATTTATTCACCGGAAATACTTTTTATTTTACATTTGCAGCACTTCGGAAAAAAATTGCTTGGCCTGAAGTGGTTAAGATTTGGGCGGTTAGTTACTTCGGAAATATTTTAGGTGCCGCTCTCTTTGCATTTGCCATTTATACAACTGGCCTTTTCCATGATGCTGAAGTAAACGGCTTTTTGCTAAGTGTCGTTGAGAAAAAAATGCACGCCCCTTTTATGCAGCTCTTTTTCCGTGCTATTCTTTGTAATTGGCTTGTCTGTTTAGCCTTTTTTATCCCTATGACCTTAACTGGTGACGGGGCAAAAATGTTTGCAATGGTCCTATTCGTGTTCTGCTTTTTTATTTCGGGGTATGAACATAGCATAGCGAACATGTGTACATTCGCCATTGCTTTAGTGCTAAATCACCCAGGAACGATTTCTATTTACGGGACGATCCATAACCTTATTCCAGTCACAGTTGGCAACCTTATTGGCGGGAGCATTTTCATGGGCTGGATGTACCATTATGTCAATAAACCTTTTTTTGATGAACCACCCCAGTAACTCAGGCGTATTTGAATAACGTATGATGTATCTATATAGATTTTGCGGATTTGAGAGGAGAATCACAACAATGGAAAAAGGTTTTCAAGCATTTGTAGTCGACAAAAAAGATGATCAATTTCAAGCAGAAATAAAGAAACTAACTGTAAATGATCTCCCAGACGGTGAGGTTACGATAAAAGTCCAGTATTCTAGTGTTAATTACAAGGATGGGTTAGCTAGCATTCCAACTGGGAAAATTGTCCGCTCCTATCCCTTTATTCCTGGTATTGATTTAGCCGGCGTGGTTATCCACTCCACAGATGATCGCTATAAAGAAGGCGATGAGGTCATCGCGACGAGTTATGAAATTGGGGTTTCCCATTTTGGCGGATTTAGTGAGTATGCCCGAATTCCTGGTGATTGGATTGTCCCAAAACCACAAGGATTAACCTTAAAAGAGGCAATGATTTACGGTACCGCTGGCTTTACGGCTGCCCTTTCGGTCGATCGGTTAGAAAGCATCGGTTTAACACCTACAGACGGAAAAGTACTGGTGACTGGAGCTACTGGCGGTGTTGGCAGCATTGCCGTTGCGATCCTTGCTAAACGCGGTTACCACGTGGTGGCAAGTACCGGCAAGCAACAGGAACATGATTTTCTTAAACAGATCGGTGCAAAAGAAATCCTCTCGCGCGAAGAAATTGTTGGTGAAAAAATTAAACCGTTAGACCAACAAATATGGGCTGCCGCGGTAGACCCAGTTGGCGGGAAGACGTTATCAGCTGTCTTAAGTAAACTTCAATACGGTGGTTCAGTGGCTGTCAGTGGTTTAACTGGAGGTACCGATTTACCAACTACAGTGTTTCCGTTTATTCTCCGTGGTGTTAATCTATTGGGGATTGATTCAGTCTATTGTCCAATGGAAACAAGATTAAAGGTATGGAACAGAATGGCTACTGACATGAATCCTGGCGCTAATCTTGAGTTAATCAAACATGAAGTTCCTTTTACTGAACTAAAGAAGTCGCTTTCAGAAATTCTACATGGACAGGCTCGTGGACGTAACGTTGTCGTTTTCTAAAAGAATAACCTAAGCTGTGCTCCGATGATGACTCATTGAGAGCACAGCTTTTTTTAGTTAAAAATACAAATATTATTTAATTTTCTGATATAATTATTTATGTAAGGTTTGAAAAGTTTACAAAAACTCACATGTCTAATATTTTCATCCCGAGTTAAGGGGCGATTTGCAAATGAGTTTATTATTATTCAAACGACCTAAAATCATTTCCTATATTACCCTCTTTTTTGCCATGCACACATTATGGATATATTCTATGAAACAAAACGATTCACTGGTATTTGGAGGAGATATGTTTTCAACCGTTGCTGCACTGATTGCGACAATTGCTTTATTCATCACTTATTTTCAAAATCCCCAGATAGGAAAACCGTTTTGGCTTTTGCTTGCCCTTGGTAGTGGCAGCTTTTTTATCGGTGATCTTATTAGATTTTATCATGAATGTATTCTCGATCATAACGTCCCCTTCCCTAGTAATCGAGATGTATTCTTAATGCTTCAATCCATCGTGACTTTAACTGCGTTATTCTATCTTTTTTTTAAACATAAGGGGTACTATCAATTTATCACCTTAATTTTTGACATTATCCTCCTTATCATAGTCATCGGAACAATCAGTTGGGTATATGTAATCAGCCCCATATTATCACTTCAAGAACTTACTCCCGTCATGCTCCTGATTACTTTTAGCTATCCGATTATTGATTTATTGTTAATCATCATGTTAATTGGAATCTATGTTGGTTTTGAAACTGTCATCATTCGCAGAGATCTCATTTTCTTATTTATAGGTGTCCTTATCAAATTTATAGCTGATTCAATCTATCTCATATTGCTATTCACGGATCATTATGATTCAGGAAATCCGGTAGATTCTTTATACACCTTAGCAATTCTCCTCATCGGTTTTACAGGTTGGCTTGGGATCCCAAATACCGCAAACCAAGCTGCCCACCCTACTACAACAAATAAGTGGCTGAATTCTCGAGTTCACCTCTTAAGACCGTTTATTCCATACATAAGTGTGATTATTTTAATAACTGTCATTTTATTTGAAGCAAAACACCTAAACCTCCTTCAGATTGGAGCGTTTATTGCCGTCATGCTTGTTTTAAGCAGACAAATTGGCTTTATTATTGAGAATAATAATCTTCTAGTTCAGTCTCAACAACGGACGAATGAACTTGCCATCAATGAAGAAAAATATAAATCACTATTTTATTACCATCCAGATGGTGTATTTTCGCTTGACCTTCAGGAAAACTTGATTAGTTGTAATCAGCCATGGGGGAATTTAGTTGGAACCCCTACGTTCGAAATGATTGGAAAACCTTTTTTAGAAATTTTCAGTGATTGTGACAGTCGTTACGTATTCTCAAACCATTTTTCGAAAACAAGAAAGGGCCGGACAGAAAGATATGAGCTCTCCTTTATTAATCATCAAGGTAGATTATGTCATGTACAATTTACAAATATCCCGATTTTTGTAAAGAATGAAATTGTAGGAATCTATGGAATTGGGAAAGATATAACTGAAAACAAGCAAAACGAAGAAAAAATTAAACAAATGGCCCTACATGACTCTTTAACTGGCCTACCTAATCGCATCTTGTTTTCAGAAATCATTCAGGTTGCGCTTGCAGATGCAGAAAGAAACCGAGAGATGCTGGCAATTATGTTGCTTGACTTGGATCGCTTTAAAACTATAAATGATACGTTTGGTCATGATATTGGCGATCAGCTTCTCAAGCAAACTGCTGAGCGGCTACAAGCGTCACTGCGCAAAAATGATACCGTTTGTAGACAGGGAGGCGACGAATTTAGCATATTACTTAAAGGGATTAACAGAATTGAGGATGTCAATGTTATCGCAGCAAAAATTCTTCGTTCCTTAGGCAAACCATATTTTATAAAGGAAAATGAAATCATCACAACACCTAGCATTGGAATTGCCGTGTATCCTAACGATGGTGATACAACTGCAGCACTCCTACAGAAAGCTGATTTTGCCATGTACTCGGTAAAAGAGCATGGACGAAATCATTATCGAGTTTACTCAAAAGAAAAGCATGTTGATTTCTCAAAACAGTATCTTTTAGAGAACGACCTTCATCAGGCGTTGGCAAAAAATGAATTAATCCTTTTTTATCAGCCACAGTTTGATATACCAACTGGAAAAATAATCGGTGTTGAGGCTTTATTAAGATGGCAGCATCCTGAGCATGGAATGGTATCACCGTTAGATTTTATCCCCATTGCTGAAGAAAATGGTAGTATTCTGCCAATCGGAGAATGGGTACTTAATACAGCTTGTCGCCAAGTTAAACAATGGCATATAAAGGGCTTCCCATTAAAAATGGCTGTAAATCTATCTCCACGACAATTTCGCCAACATAATCTGATTAAAATTGTTAAAAATATATTAAATGCATACTCACTTGAGCCGAGATATCTTGATTTAGAAATTACTGAACGAATTGCAATGAAGGATAGCCAGTCTTCAATTGAAAGGCTAAACCAATTAAAAAACATTGGTGTTAGCATATCGATTGATGATTTTGGCACAGGCTATTCATCCTTGTCGTATTTAGCAAATTTTCCAATTGATACGTTAAAAATCGCCCAGGAATTCACACAAAAAATTGGTCAGGATGCGGGTACGGAGGCAATTATCAGTTCAATAATCGGACTTGCTCACAATTTACATTTTAATGTTTTGGCAGAAGGAGTAGAAAAATCCTTTCAATTGCAATTTTTAAAGGATCGAAATTGTAACCAAGTCCAGGGCTTTATGTTTGGAGCACCCATTTCTGCTCACGAATTAGAAAATAACTATCTCTTAAAACACGAGATACATCATGAAAGGAGTTAACATGAAAGAGTTTCAGTCTTTTGGTTGGTACGCAGCCCAAATCAAACCTCATCTACCTCAAGAGGCTTTTAAGCCTGTCCCAACAAGATTACTTGGAGGACTGGCATATTTAATCATCATTTCCGTTTGTATGGTATCGATTAGTTATTTTGACCTAAACGTTTGGCTAAACACTTTGCTTTCATTGGTAATAGGCTTTTGTTTTTCAGGGATTGGTTTTTTAGGACACGAAGTCCTTCATGGTACAGTCATTAAAAATGCCCGAATACGAAATGTCATTGGGGCGATTTGCTTTTGGCCGTTTACAACTGGGCCCCTTCTATGGCGGAAATGGCACAACAGCACCCATCATGTTCATACACAACACGCTGAGAAAGACCCTGATACTTGGTCAACTGCAGAGGTGATTTTGAAAAGTCCCCTATTAAGGGCTCTTTTCCGAATGCCGAAGCTGTTTCGTTCCATCAGCTACTGTTTATTTTTATTCATCAACTTTAATACCCATTCAACAAGGATGTTTATCCGTTTTATTAAAGAATTTAAACCTGAAAATCGACGGACTGTTTGGGTACAATTTGTATTTCCGTGGCTATTCTGGATTGGTTTAATCTTTTTGATTGGACCGGTTAAGTGGTGCTTTGTCTATCTGATTCCTGCGATGATTGGCAATTTTATCGTCAGTAGCTATATCGCAACTAATCACAATTTAAATCCACAAACAGATACAAATGATCCATTAGCCAACAGTCTTACTGTCACGGTTCCTAAATGGATCGATGTGCTACATTATCAATTTTCACTACATACGGAACATCATATGTTCCCAAGTATGAATCCAAAATATTATCCTTTAGTTCAAACCTATATAAAAAAAATGTGGCCAGAGCGCTATCATGAAATGACGTATTGGAAAGCCATGCTTACGCTTATTAGGACACCAAGAATTTATTTAAAAGAGAAACACTTAATTGATTTTCAACAAGGGAAAATCTTTGGCTCCCTAGGTAATGGACTCGATCCAGATCATATTCATTACCAAAAAATTGGTACTGACGAAAGCATCAAAAGCAAAATATCTCCAAAACAATCTACTTAACACGAACTTCCAAAAAACGCCTAAAACATTCCTCCAGTGCTTGTTTTAGGCGTTTTTTTGTCTTTTTCTAGGAAATTTATCCTAGTCCAAAACAAGTGTGATATACATCATAACGGTTTGTTTTTATTTATCGATATATTAAATTTGGGTGCTATTTCACAACATCCTAGGTAGATCTTACATATAGGACATCAAAGAAAAGGAGAATATCATTATATGTTAAAGAATGTGTCAATGAATGTGAAACAAATGGGAAGTTATATCATTATCATTCTTTTCTTTATCGTCATCACGAACACTTCCTACAACAATGTCAATCATCTTCGCGACCAAACCGTTTCAATCGGTGAACAAGATGTTCCAAAAATTGTCTTAATCGGAGAATTAAAAGAAGAGTTTACACGAATAAATCAATACACTGCAAAGTATGCATTTGAACAGGATGTCAATGAAAAAAACAAAATGGCCAAGACTATTTATGATGAAATTGATTTTATAAAAAAGAAAATTAACAAAGCTGATAAGCTAAATTATTCTAAAGCTGATCGGGTACTCCTAAAGGATTTCAGTCAAAAAATAATGGATTATCAAGACCAACTTACTATATTTATAAATCAGTCTAATCATCAAGATTATCCTCAAATCAAAACTGAGATTGAACAACTTAACCTCATCTCAACAAGTGGTTCAAACACATTAGAAAAACTCTATAAATCAGCACAAGCTGAAGCAAAGATCACTCTGGATGATTCCTATAAAGACTCCAATAAGTTCAACTATGAAATATTAATTCTATCTGTCACTGCGTCAATTTTCAGTACCATTATCGCTTATTTTACAACGAGATTAATCTCTAGAACGGTAAAAAGATTTGCCCAGAATGTCGATAAAACGAACAAAGCAGTTGCAGAAATTAAGAAATCGATAGATATTACATCAGAAAGCGCATCTCAGCTAGACGTTTCGATGAACAACGCCAACCATTCCGTTACTGAATTAGTAGAATCGATACAGCAAGTTGCGGTCAGTACGAATGTAACAGCATCAGGCGTCGATGAAATTTCCGCAGCAATAGAACAAATGAGCGCTTCGATCTCATTAGTTGCTGGTAGTGCCAGCACGTTGGGTACATCTGCTGAAGAAACCTCGTCAGCGATTCAGCAAATGATGGCTTCGGTTGAGCAGGTTGCTGACAATGCTGGAAAAGCAAGCTCGGGTGTTGAGCAAATTTCAGCTGCAATCGAAGAAATGAGTCAATCGATTAAAATGGTCAGTGAAAATGCCCGTGGGCTTACCGACACTGCTGAACAAGCCTCTGATGCCATTACACTGATGATACAATCTATCAAACAGGTTGACGAACGAGCACAAACCGTAAATAAATTGAGCAATACTGTTATGCACGATGCTCACGAAGGAACTCTTTCTTTAAATGAAACATTGAACGGAATGAAAGAAATCTCCCATGTGATCGACCATGCCAGTGATGTTATGCAAAACCTTGGCAAGAGTTCAGAAGAAATCGGCAGCATTATTGCTGTTATTGATGAAATCGCTGACCAGACAAATCTGTTAGCACTAAACGCTGCAATCGAGGCAGCTCGCGCAGGAGAACACGGCAAAGGATTTTCTGTTGTTGCAGAAGAGGTTCGCAAGTTAGCTGAACGCTCAGCACAAGCAACAAAGGAGATCTCCATCCTTATTAAAGGCATTCAAGCTGAGACATCTGTTGCGGTAACTTCAATAAATGAGGGCGCTGAAAAGGTAATGATTGGTAACAAGCTTGCTGATAAAACAAAACAAGCCATCGCCAAAATTTCTGAAGGGATTACCCATGTGACAGAAGAAATGGATCAAATCGCCAGAGCAACAGAAGAACAGCAAACAAATAGTGAACTTATCACTAAAGCCGTTAAAAATGTATTGAACCAAACAGAAGCGATGACCCATTCAACAAAAGAACAATCAATAACTGCAGAAGAAATCGTAAAAGGTATCATAACAACCAAGAATATGGTCCAGCAGATTTCTGTTGCCACCAATGAACAAACGCTTGGCGGTAGGGCCATCGTGGATGCGGTTAGCAATGTGACCAGTCAAACGAGTTCTGTAACCAATGCAACGAAGGAGCAAGCTTTTACATCCGAGGAAATTGTTAAAAATGTCAGCAAGATTAAAGAAATGGTGCAGCAAATGATGGTCGCAACGAATGAACAAGCTCGCTACGGTCAAGACATTGCTGTAGAAGTGGATAATGTCCGCAAACAAACTGGTGAGCTCGAAGCAACGATTGAGACACAAACAAAAGAAGTCGAAGATGTCGCTCATGCTATCAATGAAGTTAATGATCAAGTCAAAACGCTGGGATAATAAAGGAAGGCTATCGAGTTACTCGATAGCCTGTTATTTTTCTAATGTATAATAAATCTTTCGCTTCCACATTAGGAATTCTTCATCTAAAAGTAGGCTTTCACGACGTGGTCGCGGAAACGGTATTTTGAATTCAGCTGAAATGGAAGCCGGTTTTGGTGATAAAACAAGAATTCGGTCAGACAGGAACAAAGCTTCCTCAATTGAGTGAGTAACAAATACAATCGTGCGCCGGTACTCTTCCCAAATTGACAACAACCATTTTTGCATGTCCAATCTTGTTAATTCATCTAGCGCTGAGAACGGCTCATCAAGACAAATCAATGATTGTGGACTTAGGAGCGCCCTAATGAACGCGACCCTTTGCTTCATCCCACCGGAAAGCTGTTCAGGTCGTGCGTTGATATAGTCACTTAAACCAGCCTTTTCCAGCATTTTCAGTGCTCTAGACTTATCGCTCTCCCCTTTCAATTCAGCGCCTAATAACACATTTTGCAGAACTGTGCGCCATGGAAGCAAGGCCGGAGTTTGTGGCATATAACTAATTGAACCACGAGAACCAATGATATTATACCCGTCTAGCCTGATTTCACCAGAATCAGGAGTTAACAAGCCACCAATTAGATTAAAGATGGTACTTTTGCCACTACCTGATGGGCCGAGTATCGTAACAAATTCTTCCTTTTCTACTAAAAAATGAAGATCAGTTAGCACCATGTTTTCACTGAAGCTTTTAGTAATATGTTCTACACATAAGTGACTCAATTGGTATCACCACCTTTTTGGTTCCAGCGTATGAAATATTTTTCCATAGCCATGATTACAAAGAAAAATAGCAAGCTTAACAGCATGATCGCAAAGATTGCTACAAACACCTTATCGGTGCGAAATGATGATGAGGCTAATGTCATGTATACTCCAATTCCTTTTTCTGAACCGAGCCATTCAGAAATCACTGCCCCCATCACACTATAGGTTGCTGAAATTTTCAACCCGGAAAAAATAGACGGAAGTGCGTAAGGCCACTCAAGCTTCCAAAATAACTGAAGTCTTGTCGCCCCAGCCATCAGCATATAATGTCGATGATTTGCTGGTACTTGCTTAAAACCATCCAAAGCTGCAACTGAAATCGGGAAAAAGCAAACAAGTGTAATCACGATTAGTTTTGGCAACAAGCCAAAACCAAACCAAATCACTAATAATGGCGCTAGCACAATAATCGGCACATTTTGCGACATGATTAACAGCGGATACATCGCATCGCGTACCCACGGTAGCAAGTGAAGGAGTATTGCAACCATGATTCCGACAATCGCACCAATCATAAATCCTTCAATTGAAATTCCAATTGTTGCAAGCAAATCTGGATAAAACTGATTCCAGCCAGAAATAGCCTCTGACAGTATTTTTGAAGGTGCAGGCAAAAGCCACTCCTCAACATAAAGTTTTTTTACTATAATTTCCCAGAAAATGAATAAAAGGAGGAGAACCACGATGGGTCTCCAACCTTTTGTAAACTTTGTTTTTATCATCTGTATTTCTCCGTCAAGGTATCCATCGTGATACCCTGCGGCTGATAAAGAACTTTTATTTGTGAAATGACATTTGTACTGCCTATTTCAATCATTCGCTCATTCATTTTTTCTATAATTGAAAACAGGTAAGAAAGTTCCCCTTCCATGGTTGTCTCGAGTGGATGAACTTCGTATTTCACACCCGCTGCTTGAATAATGGAAATTGCTTCATCGACATACGGAATCACATCCCCACCATTCGCTGGTTTCGGGATAATTTGTACACTCACTAATGCATTAGCCACCCTTATTTCCCCCTATTCTGGTAAAAACTCATTGGTAAATGCCTTTTTGGCATCAAGCTCTTTTTCTAATAAACCGTGCTCGAGCATCCAATCTGCATAGTTTTCCCATACTTCTTGTTTTTGCTCACCCCAACGCGGCGCATCATCTTGATATTTTGATGCAAGCCATTGCTGACTTTTCTTCACCAATTTAGAGTCCAAGTCTGGGACGTCCTTTATTAATACGTCTGCAGCTTCATCTGGATTTTCTATTGCAAATTCATATCCCTTAGCAGCTGCCTTAACAAAGGCTTTAACTAAATCTGGATCACTCGAAATCATTTTCTCGTTAGTCATTAGTACGGGCGTATAATAGTCAAGCTTATCGGAATAGTCGGTTAAGTAAACCATATTTATTTTTTCTCCACGAAGCTCTGCCTCGACGCCTGTCCAACCATAATAAATCCAGGTAAAATCAATATTCTGCTTTATAGCTGTAAAATAATCCGCATCGCCAATATTTACGATATTTACTTTGCTAACGTCAGCATTTTTTGTTTTCATAAGCGATTCTATTACTGCTTTTTCAGCTGGTGAGCCCCATCCACCATATGATTTTCCTTCAAAATCCTTTGGTGTTGTGATATTTTTTGCAACTGGTGAGGCAAAACCTGATGTGTTGTGCTGGATAACTGCAGCGATTGAAACAAGCGGAACCCCCTGAATACGTGCAAGTGTTACTCCTTCTTGATAGCCTACGCCAAATTGCGCCTTTCCAGAGGCAACCAACTGATCAGCACCTGCTTCACCCGGCATGATAATGTCAACATCTAGCCCTTCTGCTTCAAAATAACCTTTTTCTTTAGCAACGTATAAACCGGTATGATTTGTATTTGGCGTCCAATCCAAGACAACCGAAACTTTCTTTAACTGTTTGGCAGCATCCTTGTCATTCGTATCACTCCCTTGCTCTTTGTCAGCAGCGCAGCCCGAAATCACGATGAGTGAAATGAACAATAAAACCAATATTTTTTTCATCCTACTTCCTCCTTTTTCCTAAACCACAATCAATAAAGTGCATATGTAGAGTTTTCCCGAAAATAAAAAAAGCCTTACTTTCCAAGTAAGGGCGCATACTAACAATTATGTTGTTAAAATATGTTCCCTCCGCTGGTATTAACCAGATCAGGTTCAAAGGGTCATTACCTTCAAGATAATTTCTCAACTGGACCACCAGTTCCCCTACATGACTATGTTCAGTTCCAAATCATACATATTATAGCATTATAAAAATCTTCTGTCAGTAACAAAGTCAAAGTGATGTCATTAAGTAGTTCATTTCGTATGTTTCGTGATTAACATCAGCTTTTCAATCCGCTCATCTTGTTCTTCTTTTGAAACTAAATCAAACTTCTTTAGTAAATGAAACACCTCGTTTAGTAATTCCTGAGTGTGTTCCTTTTGAAAAAACTCATCAAATAACGATTTAAGCTCGTCAGGTAAAAATGAAAGCTGAGATTCATATTTTTTCTTAACATCCTCAAGTGAATGATCTAAATTACATTTGCCCATTTGCTGTCCTCCTTTATGATTCACATTATTATACTAAATATTTTGCGAAAAATAAAAAGAAGAAGACTACATTTCTTATCAGAATGAAGTCTTCTCCTAAATACTATTTATCCGCTTTTGAATTTTTAATGTATTCGTAATCCTTTGGATCAATTGGTGTAAAGCCCTCTGGAGTATAGAATCTAAGTAAGTCCTTCGTCACGATTTCATCGGAAATGCTAAGCTTTGTACTTACTTGATTTTCTAATTCTTTCGTATCTACTCCTTCGACAATTTCACCCGTAGCATTGCTGTAGGTTTTCCCACCTAAAACAGTATATTCAGGAGTTACAAAATTACCATTTCTAAATGGAACAACTTGCTGATGAGCAGGGGACAAAAGGTCCGTTCCCATTTGCATATAATCCTTTGTATCAATTCCAAGTAAATGAAGGACGGTTGGCATTACGTCTACCTGTCCGCCGTAAGCATCAATCACGCCACCTTTTACACCAGGGGCTACGATAAACACCGGTACGCGCTGCAATTGAGCCGTATCAAATGGAGTAATCTCTTCCTTACCCAAAACTTCTGCCATTGCCTCATTATGATTCTCAGAAATTCCGTAATGGTCACCATATAATACAATGATTGTGTTTTCATATAAACCAGCAGCTTTTAAATCATTAAAGAATTTTTCTAAAGCTTGATCCATATAATGTGCAGATTGGAAATAGCTGTTTACGACATCATTATCCGCAAAATCTCCCTTAGGAAAATCGGTATCCCCTTCATCCATTTCAAATGGGAAGTGGTTAGAAAGCATAATGAATTTAGAATAAAACGGTTGTTTAAGACTTGTTAGCATTGGCATAGATTGTTCAAAAAATGGAATATCCTTCATTCCGTAATTTTTTGTATTTTCTTCACTCATATCATAATATTCAGCATCAAAGAAATCATCATAACCAAATGCTTTATACATTACGTTTCGATTCCAAAACGTCTTATAATTCCCATGGAATGCTGCTGATGTGTAGCCATAACCTTTTAAAATACCAGGCATTGCTTGATAGGTATTTTGTGCCTTATTGACGAAAACAGCTCCTTGTGACATCGGGAACAAGGAATTTTCCATCATAAATTCTGCATCAGATGTTTTTCCTTGTCCAGTTTGGTGGAAAAGATTAGGGAAATAAAATGCTTCGCCACTATGAACAAGTGAATTTAAATATGGCATTACTTCTAAATCATTGATTTTGTAGTCAATGATGAATGATTGCAATGATTCCATCGAAACATAAATGACGTTCTTACCCGCTGCCTTCCCAAAGTATTCAGGATTTGGCGCAGCGTGATTGGCTTTGATATAGTTTTCGACATCGACAATATCACTGCTATCAGCCATCGCCCGCTGGCTAGATGAACGGGCATTTTGAACGATATCGTAAATGGTAAAGTTGTATGCACCGAGATATTTCACTAAATAGTTTCGGTCAAAAGAACGAGTTAATAAATCTGGACGATCCTTTTCTGCTAATCCTAGGTTGAATAAAAATACAATGACAGCAGCTGCCAAAACAAATCCAGCTGGTCTACGATTGTTACCATGAAGTGGTTTAACTTGCTTAAACACTAATAACAAGATTAGTAGAATCGTATCTGTAAAATAGAATACGTCCCAAAGTGACATCAGTGAAAGAACACTATCTCCAAGCTGCCCTGCATTTGTCTTAGTTTGCAGCAATACCGGAACGGTGATGAAGTCACTGAAGAACCGATAATAGACAATGTTCGCGTATAGCAAGAAAGACATAATAAAATTAATGGTTAATAGCATTGCGTTTTGTCCGCGTTTTTTGAACAATAACGCAAAACCTAAGAATAGTAGAGTTGAGCTTAATGGATTAATAAATAACAAAAACTTTTGGATACCGTTATCTATTCCCAAGTCAAATTCAATTTGATACGCAATATATGTTTTTATCCAAAAAAGGATTACCGCTAAGAAGAACAAAGACAACGTTCCGCTTAGAAGCATTTTAGGAGACTTGATAAGCTTCTTCATTTTTTGCACCTCGATTATTACATGTAAGCTAATTCAATGTAATCTACATTACCATATTCTTTTGTGGATGAAAACGAATATTCTCAGCTTTTCATCAATGTGTCGTTTTTACCCTACTTTATATTAGACGAGAAAACAAAAGAAAAGTTTCACTTTTTTAAAATTTTGTTCGTTATAAAAAATTATTTGTAGTCTCCTAAATGATTTTATCACGATTAAAGTAAACTTCAAGTAAAACCGATGGTCTTCTAGGAAAAATGTGCTATTTGGACTAGAGGATAAATTAGTCCTGTTACCCTAGTTAATTCCAATCTTGGATGACAACAACTCCATCAGAAATATCTATAGTATTGAATTCTCCTTCATAATATAGCTTGCCATTATCCTCAATCAGCAAATTTTCAAACGTTTGCAGTTCCCTACCTTCTGGAAGCTTTACGACTACCTTTCGTCCTAGATCGATTTCTGGTGCCTCAATCTTAATTTGGCTTTTAAGATAAAAATGAATCGCGACAATAAGTCCTGCTAAAAGAAGCAGCAAAATGAGTATTTTCGTTTTAAAGTAACGAAAGGTTTGTTCTTCCAACTTGTCTATTTCGTTCATTAGTTCTCCCCGTCTTTTCAAAATTTACAATAGTTTTTTATCCAAATTAATCTATGCGTAGTGGAGAAAAAAATTGACTATTTTTTGATGAAGCTAAAAAGGAAAAAGGCCTGAATCATATTCCGCATTAGTGCGGAGTACGATTCAGGCCTAGTTTACGATATAGTTTGTTTATCGCGTTTGAATAAACATTTGTACCCAGGCACCATGATAGAAGCCGACGCCAATTGCATTGTAATTGCGATTTAAGATATTAGCACGGTGACCAGAGGAATTCATCCAAGAATTCATAACTTGCTGCGGAGTTGTTTGCCCCTTGGCGATATTTTCACCAGCACTTGTATAAGCTATGCCAAACGTTTTCATCATATCAAATGGTGAACCATAGTTTGGACTTGTATGTGAAAAGTAATTCGAGTTTATCATATCCTCAGCTTTTTTCTGAGCCACATTTCGTAAATCAGCACGGTGGGTTAATGGTCCAAGTCCATTTTTCGCACGCTCCTGGTTAACCAATTGAACAACTTGATCTTGGAACGTACTTGGACTACCAGCGGAAGCCTTTAAGCGAATGATTTCACCAACATGCATGTTGAGGGGATCGACATTCGGATTTAACGCCATTAATTGCTTATAATCCAAGCCATAGCGCTGGGCAATAAACCAAAATGAATCACCAGATGATACTTTGTAAAATTCAAATGGCGGTTCCTTGAACATGGTTATTTGAGCTTGTGAAAATGCTGGTAGCGACATGCACAGCAAAAACACGGAGAAAACGATTTTCTTCAACATTTTTAAGACCTCCAATTGACCTTTGAAAAGTTGTACTTTATCATTTTCTTCTATTAATAAAAAATTATTTCTGGAGATTATGTCCAATAAACACTTGGTACAAGATTTTGATATTTTCCATTCGACAAAAAAACATGTTCGAAATGAGCTCATTCGTGAACATGCTTTTAATTAAGATATGATCTGTTTACTTCCTTTAAGCTGCGCTTCTTTGACTCGTTCCAGTAAAATCTTGCTTAAAATTGGATGATAACCTAGATAATTGCCTAAAATGATTTGCTTATTAGTTTTTTCATTGTAGCTTTGAATCGTTTTCGCCAATTTGCTCATTAACAGCCCAGTAAATAAAATATAAGGAATGACGACTATTTTCTGGTAAGAGCTGTTTACAGCGTTTTGTAGACTTTCTTCAAAACTGGGTGTAGCAGCAACTAAAAAACTGCTTTCTACGTTCTTTATTCCACTCTCTTGTTGTAAAGCCTTTGCAATCCTCATTAAATCCCTTTTTACCTCAGGATCGCTGCTCCCTCTCCCCACTAAAAGGACCATCGTATCGTCGGAAATAAGCTCGTTTGTTTCGCTAATTCGTTCGACTAACAATTGGCTAATATCAGGGTGGACTCCGATTGGGTTCCCCAGAACAACTTCAACCCCAGGAAATTGCACCATAAGCCTTTCCATTTCTAATGGGATATCAAGTTTTGCATGACCTGCAGTTAATAGTAGAACGGGAACGGTAAGAATTTTAGTCGCACCCTTTTCAATACACTTTCTAAACCCTTGTTCTATCGTCGGGGTTGCGAGCTCAAGAAATCCATATTCCTGTATCGGAACTGGATTCTCGAGCATACATCGGTGAACAAAGGCAGCTGCTTCTTCTTGTGCTTTTTTCAGGCGACTGCCATGACAAATATATAAGACAGCTTCCATTTGGTCACTCCCCTTATTTTAACTAAATCGCATTTCTTTGTGACAAATATTGAATGATTTGCTCCACACATTCTTCCACAGTTGACTCGCTTGTATTCACAACTAATTCCGGATTATGCGGCTCCTCATACGGTGAATGAATTCCGGTAAAATCAGGGATGAGGCCTTTTCGTGCTTTATCATATAAGCCTTTTGGATCCCGTTTTTCGCATTCCTCAAGCGGGCAGTTAACGTAAATTTCAACGAATTCATCTTCTTCAAGTAAATTGCGAACAAGTTCACGATCAACAATAAATGGCGAAATAAACGCTGTCAGCACCACTTGTCCACTATCAACGAATAACTTCGCAACCTCGCCAATTCGACGAATATTTTCAGTGCGATCTTCATCTGAAAAGCCTAAATCTTTATTTAAGCCATGGCGAACATTATCACCATCCAACACATAGTTACGAATGCCTGTTTCAAACAATTTTTGGGCAACAGCATTCGCTACAGTTGATTTACCTGAACCAGACAAACCAGTGAACCATAACACAAAGCTTTGATGACCATTTTGCTTGCGACGAGATTCCTTAGACAAGGATAACTCATGCCACGTAATATTTGTACTTTTACCCACCATAATTTCCCCCTATTTTCGAGTTATGCTTTTAATGCGTGCTCACGCAAACCTTTTATCAACACTTCTACTACCTCTTTACGGCTAAAGGTGCTTGGTGGAATTTCACCATTACGTAGCAACTGGCGAACCTTTGTACCTGACAAAATTGCATGGTGCTCCTTACCATGTGGGCAAGTTTTTGTCGAAGCCATGTTTTCGCATTTTGAGCAATAGAAACTGTGTTCAAAGAACATTAAATTAATACCAAGCTCTTCGGCAGTGAAATGACTGAAGATAAGTTGTGCATCGTATGTTCCGTAGTAATCACCAACACCTGCATGATCACGACCAACAATAAAATGTGTGCAGCCGTAGTTTTTACGAACCATCGCATGGAAAATTGCTTCTCTTGGGCCTGCATAGCGCATCGCCGCTGGGAATACCGCTAGATACACGCGATCTTCTGGGTAATAGTTTTTTAATAGTACTTCATAGCTTTCCATCCGAACATCAGCCGGAATATCGTCTGATTTTGTTTCCCCAACTAAAGGATTCAAGAATAAGCCATCAACAGTTTCTAATGCAGTTTTCTGAATATATTCATGAGCACGGTGAACAGGGTTGCGTGTTTGGAATCCAACAACTGTGTTCCAGCCCTTTTCTTCAAAAATCACTCTAGTTTCAGCTGGGTCTAAATAATAGCTCTGGAATTGTTCTCTTTCTAGACGTTTGACAAGGATGATTTTTCCACCAATATAAACATTGCCACGATCAAACATTTTTTTTACGCCAGGATGAGCTAAATCGGAAGTACGGTAGACGTTTACCGCTTCTACTTCTTTATTAGGTGTGAATTTGTCGTTAACTTTAATGACACCGTATGTTTCTTTTTTAAATACAAGTCTATATTCTTCACCGATGTTAATTTCTTCAGCTTGAGCTTCAGAAACAGGTAATGTAATTGGAATACTCCAAACATGACCATCGGCTAAACGCATGGTTTGGACAACAGACTGATAATCGTCTTGATTTAAAAATCCATCAATCGGACTGTATGCACCTGTTGCAATTAGTTCTAAGTCACTTAATGCCATATTATCAATTTGAATTTCTTTTTTGATACTTTCAACGTTATACTCCGGATTCCAACGATTTATTAATGTTCCGCCATGTGGTTTACTTAATGCCATGATAAAATACCTCCAAAAATGTTTTTTGATGACTATCCCTATGTTTTTAGTGTGATTTTGCGAGTTAATTACTCTATTAAGCGCATCATAATAGTGGGGTTTATAGCTATATTCCTCCCCCACTTTCATAAATAGAACGGGCGTCTTCGCGGATAGTTTTGATTAAACTAATGATTCCAAGGGTAGCTGCACATACACTGAATAATACAATGATGGAATAAATGTCGCTATCAACAAATAATTTTACTAGTCCATAAGATATGACGAGCGAAAGGATCGGCGATACAAGCCACACTTTTAAAATTTTACTAATGATGTTTTTCTTTAATGCATTTGCCCCGTTTTGGACAGTACTAATGCCCATGATTGCTGTACTCGTTACTTGAGTCAATGGAACTGGTAAGCCAAAAATAGATGCTAAGCTAACCAAGAACGCGCCGGTACCTGACACTGCTCCACCTTCGAGCAATGAAAACTTGGTAATTTTTTTCCCATTTGTTTCTAGGACTCGACCACCAAGCGTCATTGCCCCTATCGCTATAAAAAACCCGCCTACTATTGTTCCAGTGTTGATCGAAATTAACCCCGCCCCAACCATCGGCCCTGCTGCATTAGCGACATTATTCATGCCTGCTGAAAAGGCTTCACAAAAGCCAACAATAATAACAAATATGGATAACACACGCTGGTGTTTACTACTACTTAAACTCGGGAATCGATTTTCTAATTTTCTGATAATCTTACCCAAAATGATCGCAATCACAAATGCAATAGCCGGAACAATTACCCAGAAACTTACAATAACCAAGATGTTATTAATAAATAAGGCCTTGTAAGCAACGCCAACACCTACTACCGAACCAACGGTAATTTCACTGGTCGAAAGCGGTATTCCGATAAGATTGGCGATAAATAATGATAGTGCTGCTGAAGATAAAATGATTAAAACAATCTTTGCGTTCAATAGCGATTGGGGAATAATATCTGAACCAATTGTTTTAGTTACTTCAGCACCGCCAATTACCGCACCTGCAAATATGGCAACGCCACATAATAACAATGCCTTTTTGCGGCTGGAAATAGCGCCAGACCCGTAAGCGACGCTTACAGAAGCAGCAGCTCCACTAGCCCCAATATTCATCGCAAAAAATAAGGCAATCGCACCAGCTACATAAGTTAACATCATCGTTCGCTCCCTCTTATAGATGAAGTCCGCACTCAGTTTTACCCGTGCCAGTCCATCTGCCTGAGCGTAAATCATCGGCATTGAAGGCAGGTTGCGTACAAGGCTTGCAGCCAATACTTGGATAGCCATTGTCATGCAAAATATTGTACGGTAAACCATTTTTATGTGCGTATCTCCAAATATCCTTCCATGTCCAATGAATTAACGGACAAATTTTAATTGATTTAAATTTTTTGTCTTGATTAAAAAAGTTCGTAGTTTTTCGTGTTTCTGATTGCTCTCGTCTTAACCCTGAAAGCCATGCTGTTGTTCCGGAAAGTACCTCATTTAGCGGAATTACTTTTCTAATCTCACAGCACTTATTTGGTTCGCGCTCCCAAAGTTCATCTCCGAATTGTGCGGCCTGCTCTTCAAGACTCAAACTTGGTTTTTTAAGCTCAATTCGGAGTTTCGGATAACGTTTTTTTACTTCGTCAATCAGTTTGTACGTTTCCTCAAAATGAAGATCCGTATCTAGAAAGACTATTTTGGCAGAATCGTTTACCTTCGAGATTAAGTCGATCAATACAATTCCCTCAATCCCGAAACTACAGGCATAAACCAATTCCTCATCAGAATAGTGATTGTAAGCCCAGGATAAAACATTTAATGCCCCTTTTGTCTGGTCATCTTCGACCATTTCGATTTGAGGGTATGAGTCAAAATTGTCAAATGTCAGCGTTTCGGTCAAGCACATCTCCTCCATTCATTTTGAAACTTCAATTCAATTATTTTAAATTTTAACACAGTTTACCCCTATGTCAATATTATTTCTATGAGTTTACTAGGAATTAAAACAAAGAAAATTTACAACATTTCCTCATCTTTAACGCAGTAAAGCAGCGGGGGACAGTCCCCCGCTGCTTTACTGCGTTAATCTAATGTTACGTATGTTCCGGCAATAAAATCATGGATTGCCCGTTTGTCTTTGCGCATTCCGACCATAAATGCACTAACAATTAAGCCAATTCCTAACGTGATAGCATAAACGATGGCCGCCACAATCGTCCGAATAAACATCGTTCCAAAACCGACCGAATCACCGTTCACCTTCACAATCCTGACTCCAAGAATCCGCTTCCCAAGCGTATATCCCGACCAAACCACTGGGAGAATGATGGCATATAACAATTCTACAATCGAAACAACTGAATTTGTAGCGGACTCGCTTAAAAACAGTGCAAATATAAAGGATAAAGGAACGCTTATAATAATACCATCAAGAAGACCAGCACCGAATCTTCTCCAAAAACCTGCTGGATTTGAAACCATACGATTTCCCCTTTCATCTTGTAAATAGACGGTTCAAAAAACCAAGTAAAACCGAGAAAACTACAAGGATGATTGCTGGAATCGTCACAAAAATGTATGGAGGAATATTACAACCTATTCTAGTTTATTGCGGCTTCTAAGATAATATCACTATTTTACTGCCAACTTATTTTTTGTCAGCAGCGGACGCCCGTCCTTCCAGATGACCTGAACATCTAGACCAAAATAGTTTGAGAGCATCTCACAAGACATCATCTCAGCTGTTTTGCCCGCAGCAAAGACCTCACCTTTTTTTAGTAGTAGTGTATGCTCAAACTCTGGCAAAATCTCTTCTGCATGATGAGTGACATAAATGATGGTCGGACCGTCCTCACGCTTTGCAATTTTCTCAACGGACTCAAGCAGTTGTTCTCTTGCTAAAAAATCAAGCCCATTAGTTGGCTCATCTAAAATGAGCAGCTCAGGTTCAGCCATTAAGGCCCGAGCAATTAAAACGCGTTGTCTTTCCCCTTGCGATAGTGTTTCATAATTGCGATTTGCATAATCAAAGCATCCTAATTCTTGCAATAGTGAAATGGCTTGTCTACGCATTTCATTTGTCGGTGTTTCGTATAAGCCAATCGAAGCAAATGCACCACTTAATACAATTTCAAAGGCATTATCACCGTTGTGGAGTTTTTGCTGAAGACTTTGTGATACAAGTCCGATTTGTTTCCGCAAACTTTCAGCCAATGGCGCCTTTCCAAATTCCCGATTGAGTACGGTGATTTTCCCCTTTGTCGGATATTCATAGGCATTTAAAACATTGAGCAACGCTGTTTTTCCTGCCCCATTTAGGCCAAATAAGACCCAATGTTCGCCTTTGTTTACTTTCCAATTAATATTATTGAGGATCCAATTTCCATTTCTTTTTAAGGTGATATTGTTCAAATCAAGAATCATAGTGATACATCCTTTCTTTAGCAATTTCCCATGACACCCTATCTCTTTATTCTTTGGCGATATGTCAAAAAAGTCAAATTTTTGATAACAATAGATGAGATAATGAAGGATGTTGTTATCGGCTGAGTTGATTGAAGCGGAAGGCACGAAGACTCCTGCGGGAGCAGCGGGACAGGTGAGACCCCACAGGCGCTTTTAGCGCCGAGGAGGCTCACCGCCCGCCCCTAAGGTGCGCGAAGTGCCTGGAGCGGAAATCAGCAACCCCGTTAAAAAGCCAAATAAAAAAGGATAACGCCACAAGGCATTATCCTTTCTGAAATTTATGATTTCCTTCATTTATATCTATATAAAACTAAATCACCAATTCATATCAATCAGTTAAACTGCAGCTAGTTCAAAACATGGATCATTGAAATAAATAACCTCTGACAGAATCTTACAACCTTTGATTTCCTTGAAAGCTTCTCGTGCTTCCTTTTCAGTCTCAAATTCGTACATTGTCGTCTGATCCTTTGTATGAACCGTGATAACCCACATTATAATAAGATCTCCTTTGTTTTTTACTCCTGGAAACGCCTAACCTTTTACACTATGTTAAAAGGAGTAATTTTTTTTGGTCGGACTCATTATAACACCATTTTCTGGGCTTTTATGTTACAACAATTTGACAATCCAATAAAGAATTAATGAAGGAAAATAAAGCTAGTTTTACAATCTCAACAACATTATATTAAGATAACTCACCCTTAACAACATCCTGCTTATACGCTAATATCGACTCAACTACTATATCCATTTCAGCTTGTCCCATATCATGGTTTTCCATTGTGTGTCGCAAATGTTTTACAAAGGAATCAAAATGTTCTCCCGTTGTATTAATTCCGTCATGCGCCTCCGATAACGCTCTTCCAGAATAATGATTGGGTCCTCCCATAGCAGCACTGAGGAAATGAGTTTGATGGCTTTTTTGTGTCTCAATATCGACTTCATGGAAAAACTTCGCCAGTGAAGCATCCTCTAGAACACTTTTGTAAAAATCACCCACCATTTCCCCTACTTTCTCATGTCCGCCAAACCTGTCATATAAGCTTTCCTGCTGCTCCATTGATAACACTCCTTATTCTTCGCTGACTTTATCCGTTTTTTGAAAGAAAAGATAAATGAGAATCCCACATAAAAAGACAAAACCCAATGCCCCAAAATAGTAAACTAATTCGTCATATTCCTCGGCTAAATATTCCTCTACCATGTATTGCAGGAAAATGATTTGAATGGATAACAGCGCCATAAACAGCCACCAGGCCATCCTCATTGATATCACTCCTTCAATCGATCATGCTTATCAAATCTTTAACTTGTTAAAAATAGACAACTCAAACCGTACGACCTTCCATTCCGACAGCATAAATACCATCTTGACGCTGTTCGAGTCGAATCGATGGCAAAGGCCTCTGCGGTGGACCAGCAATAACAGCCCCGTCTTCGACCGAGAAAAAGCCATGATGACACGGACATACCATTTGATTCGTCGGTTTATCATAATACACCGGGCATTGCAAATGGGTGCATTTAATGTTGTAAGCTCGATATTCATCGGCATTGGTACGAATTAACAACGCTGGTTCATCCTCGTCTAGATACGAAAATGTTTTGCTATCACCAACCGCCAATTCATCCAACTCAGCAATCTTTACTGTTTTTTCCGATTCCTGCGCATTTTCTTTACCAGCCTGACTTACTAACGGGATGCTTGAAACAAACATCAACCCCATTAACCCCATGCTCGATGCGATAAAACCGCGCCGATTTAAATCGATTTCCTTATCCCTCCGCACATTGAACGTAAGCTGCTGTAGAAATTGATCAAATTTTTTCATTGTCTATCACCTTGAACATCGTAGTATCCATACTTGTGGGTTTTTGTATCAGGTATGCCAATCACTGTTCTCGTTTCAATTTGGGTATCTCCAAAATTCCAAACATATTGAACTGGCTTCTTAGCCATTTTCTTAATCGTTTCCTCCTCAACAAATTGAATCGTATCGGTAGGGCAAACACTAACGCACATCGGTGGACGTCCCTTAGAGGTCCGGTCATAACATAAATCGCATTTATACATGAGCTTGCGGTCATCATCAACACGTGGAATACCAAATGGACATGCATAGGTACAATTTTTACAGCCAATGCATTTTTCATGTGAAGCTGAAAGAACCGTCCCATCAGCCGTGAGTTGAATCGCTTGAACTGGACATGACTCAGCACATGCAGGGGTATAACAATGCATACAAGGAGTCGGTGACTTTGCAACCGTCTCACCGGGCATGAGTTCATCGACGAACATTCTTGATAAATGGTCATGACCGCTGCACTCTTCACAGCCAATCATGCATGCTTTACAGCCAATACAACGTTCAAAATCGATAAATAGAACCTTTGTCATGGAAAACTCCTTTACTTAAGTTTTTTCAATTCGAACCGCACACACCTTAAATTCAGGAATTTTCGATTTTGGATCCAGGGCGGGATTCGTTAAATGATTAATCGCCATCGTTTTCCCCCAATGATATGGCACAAAGAACGTATCCTCGCGAATGATTTTCGTGATTTTTGCCGGAACAGTTAGTTCACCACGACGGCTTACGAGCTTCACCAATTCCTGATTGTTGATTCCTAATTTCTTCGCTGTGTTAGGATGAATTTCCACATACGGTTCTGGGCAAAACTTATTTAACGCTTCAATTCTCCTGGTTTGATTTCCACTTAAATAATGGTAGACGACACGACCAGTTGTTAAAATATACGGAAACTCAGCATCTACCTTTTCATTGGCTCCCGTATATTCAAATGCTAATAAACGTGCCTTACCATCTGGAAACTGAAACTGTAAATCTTCGAACAATCGCGGTGTTCCTTCATGTTCCTCTGATGGACACGGCCAAAACACGCCATCCATCTTTTCAAGCTTCTCATATGTAATACCTGAATAATCCGCTTTGCCTCCTTTGGAAGCCGTTCTTAGCTCATCAAAAATTTCGCGCGACGAATTATATTGAAAATACTTTCCTCTACCAAGGCGATCAGCGATTTCGCATAAAACCTGCCAATCACGCTTTGCCTCTCCTGCCGTGCGCTCAATTCCCTTTAAAAGCACCACCCGTCCTTCGACATTTGTCGTCGTTCCCGTATCCTCAATCCAAACTGTTGATGGTAGCACAACATCAGCAAGCTCGGCTGACTCTGATAAAAACATATCCATTGCCACAAAAAAATCCAATTTTTCTAGATACTTTTTTACATCGCCTACAGATGGTGCTGAAACCATCGGATTACTGCAGATTAATAGCAAACCCTTCACTTCATCGCCCAGTGAGCGAAGCAATTCGAATGCTGACATTCCCGGACCTGGTATCTCCTTCTCATCAACTCCCCAAACACTAGCAATATATTGGCGAGCATCAGGATCAGTAATTTTTCGGTAGCCTGGTAATTGATCGGCTTTTTGCCCATGCTCTCGGCCACCTTGGCCGTTTCCTTGCCCCGTAAAAGTCGCAAACCCTGCGCCTTTTCGGCCAATTTTTCCCGTTAATAATGATAAATTCACATAGCTTGAAACTGTGTCCGATCCATTTGAATGCTGTTCAATTCCCCTTGCAAACAGGACAAAGCCATTCTTCGCCTGGCCAAACAGACGTGCCGCTTCGATAATCTTGTCCACTGACACCCCAGTAATCTCAGAAACCTTCTCGGGTGTATAAGCTTTCGTTAGTTGCTCAAGTTCAGAAAATCCCACGGTGTGAGAATCGATAAAGTTTTGATCGATCATTTTTTCTTTTATTAAAAGATGAATCAAACCGTTGACAAGGGCGATATCGGTTCCAGGACGAACGTCAAGATGTACATCAGAAACCAACGCCGTTTTCGTTTGGCGCGGGTCAACCACGATCAGCTTCGCTCCTCTGTCACGCGCTCCCCAAATATACGGCATCGAAAGCGGATGGCATTCAGCTGTATTGGAACCGGCAATTAACAGGACATCGGCAAATTTTATGTCCGACCAAGGATTGGTCGAACCTCGGTCAATTCCTACACTTTGATTAAAGCCAACCGCTGCGCTAGACATACAATAACGACCATTGTAATCAATGTTCTTCGTGCCCAAGCCAATCCGGGCAAACTTCCCAACCAGATAGCATTTTTCATTCGTCATTGACGATCCGCTATAAATACCAAAAGCATCTTTACCGTGTTTCGCTTGTATGTCTTGGATTTTGGAAACGACCAAATTCAGCGCTTCCTCCCAAGAGGACTCAACTAGCTGACCATTTTTGCGGATTAACGGTTGCTTCAGGCGATCCCCCAATTCTGCCTGACGATATGCTGACGCCCCTTTTGGGCATAATCTGCCACCATTCATCGGAAAGTCATAGCGCGGCTCAACGCCGACCACTTTCTTTGTTTCTTTTTCAACCCGGATATTCATGCCGCATTGCATACCGCAAAAGCAACAATGTGTCGCAATATTTTCTTCTCCTTCTCGTAAAATGGCATCAAATTCTCGCTGAGCGTAATCAGCGTTTTGTGGATGACCCATTGTCAACCCCTCCCTGTTTGTGTAAAACTAACCCGTTTTGTCCGTTGCTAGAAACATGTATACCTGCCTGACCAAAGTGAACTGGCGTTCCAAACGCGGCTAAGCGATTCGTAACCCGGCGACATTCTGAACAAAGATCGGACATATGCAAATCAGTTTGCTCTATTGGTACGGACAAGCTTCGTTTATTAAGTGCAAGCTGGATATCTTCAATCTGTGTTTCCGTTGCATATTCTATCCCACAGCGTGAGCATTTTTTCTGATTCTCTAAAGCGTGATACGCAGGAATGACAATCGCCAGAAACCGTAACGGAATATGCCAAAACTTGCCGAATGGAAAATAAAGCAAAAAAATAATCACAGCCATTTGATGACTAAGTGAAATCCCTGTATAAAAACGTCCTTCCATCACATAAGTCGAAAACGTTAACAAAGAACCTGTTACAGAGATGACAATCAATAAAATTAATGGAAAGAAATCATATTCTTTCGCTTGTTCAACAAGCTTCTTTTCTTCAAAATACCTTCTGTACATCGCCATTCCACTGCCGATTATCACGGCAATCCCTGTCCAGTTTAACCCATGGTAAATCAGGAATGCTAGTATCGAATCGACAGGCATTCTAAAAGTCGGAATTCCAAATACAACCACTTGGTAGGTTCTCACATCAACTAATTCAAAATGAAGCCAACTAAACACGAGTGAGAAAGTAATCGCAAACGAAAGCAACACTCCCCAAGAAATCAACATATGCTGTAACCAGCGGTACGTGGAACGCTTTGAAATAAACTTTTGTGCCCCAATATTTTTTCCTAAGGCACCAAACATGAACTTCCAGCCCGCCTTTTTCGAAAACATCCGTCTGCCCTGCTGCCATAACCGTCTTGTAGGTGGTCGCAGCGTCCAAGCAGTAATTCTCACGGTTAATAAAAGAAAGCTAAGAATGGATGCCCATAAATAACCGTAAAGTGCCATATCCAAATGACTGAACGCTTCTGACCCGATATAAATAGATAAAAACAATACAACAGCGACAATAAATGCATTCCTAGCAGCCTTTTTGGCAAACATCCCATTTGAGATTGTAAATGCTTGATAATTTCTTGGATTACCGTTCATGCCTATCCCCCATGTCAAATTCTTGCTAATCGGTATTATTCTACCAAGAAAAAACAATATTATTCTTTGCTAAAATTACATACCAAAAAAGGCCTGAAGCCAGTTCGTCGATAACAGCTAGCTTTTACTAGCAACAATCGGTGAACTGGTCATCAGACCTTTAATATAACTTTAAAAATTGGCTCTGTTAAATTTGATTGTTGATTTCCGTTCCAGGCGCTTCGCTTTCCGCGGGGCGGGCAGTGAGCCTCCTCGGCGCAAGCGCCTGCGGGGTCTCACCTGTCCCGCTACTCCCGCAGGAGTCTTCGCGCCTTCCACTCCAATCAACAAAAGTGTTAAAAATCAACCTTGATCTTTAACAGAGCCTAAAAATTAAAAACGGTTATTGGTTATTTAATTGTAACTTTATACCGATCAACTTTACCAAACTGGCATTTCACATTTCTCACCATTTCATCAAGTAGTAGCTCCATTCCGATCACTGTTAACGAAGCAAAATTGGCATAAAGCTTTTTCGTTTCCCACTTCAATTCATTCTTACCGCAAATACTGTGACGGTTTACCTCTAACACCTCACGTTTAATTTCAGCAAGACCTGCCTCACGTTCGGCAGCTGGTAGTGCCAGAATATTATCAATTCGATCAATGAATTCTAGCGATTTCGTAATTTTTGTTTCAATATCATCATATGCCGCTTGATCAATCAATCCATATTTTAGTTTAAATTGGTTTAAAAGCAACGCAGAATCGTAGGTTCCTTTAACAATTTCTTCACGACTCATTTGCTCGGTTTCATAACTTAGCATATATTTCCATGATGGTTGAGCCATGGCCTTCCGGAACTCTTCAAGCTTGGTATAGAACTTTTTATAGCCATACTTCTCAGGGTTTTCAAAGGCCGGGCTACCAGGATCAAGGAACGGTGACAGTGGTGCTACGAAATAAGCCAACCGCGGATCCTCATTACACACCTTGTGAACCTCTTCACAAAACGCAATGTTATTTAAAGCACTTTGATATGTTTGTCCAGGAATACCAACCATGAAGAATAAGTCGATTTTGGCACAGCCGTAGTTCAAAGCGTGCTGAAGTGTCTCTATGATTTTTTTGTTAGAACAAGGAAGCTTACCGTTTAGACGGCGCAAATCCTCATCTGATGTTTCAAGTGTTAGTTCAATACTATATTTCGGAATCGCGTCTTGAAGTTTTTTAAAGAATTTTTCATCGGCGAATTGAAATAGCTCAAACACAATTTCATTTTTCAATTCCATTTTCTTTAGGCCAGTCAGGAATTCTTCAACGTAATCAGGCCCACCTTGCCTTATGTCATTTAATAAGAAGATTGGCGCACGACTGAAACGCTGGATAAACGCTATGTCATTTAACATTTTTTGTGGCGACTTCATCACAATTCGCTTGCGATTGCAGTTTAGATCATAGGCGGTTCTTGAGCCACCGCAAATTAAGCAATTATATGTACAACCCTTTGATGTAAGCAAGGCGGTGTTTGGATATTGGAGCCACCCTTTATACGGTAATGGGTCAAGTAAATTTCGATACTTAAATACCGAACGTATGACATATCGATAACCAGGATGCTCAAATTCATCTAAATCATCCGGCACGTATGTGATTGGATTAAAATGATACTCACCATCTTTTTTCCATGTCAGGTTTGGAATTGAAGCAAACTCCTTTTGTCCGTTCTCAAGACGATTTAAGAGCATTAACAATGGTTTTTCGGTCGTATCACCACGCATGACAAAATCAATATAAGGATATTCAATCAGTTCCTTATGAAAATAAGTCGATGACAGACCACCAAAAATCACGGGCACATTGGGGTGGAGCTTTTTGACTACCTTTGCCAATTCAACACTTCCATGTGCATGTGGCAACCAATGCAAGTCAATTCCAAATGCCTTCGTTTTAATCTTTCCAAGCTTTTTTTCGACGTCAAAATTGGGATCTAATAGCATTCGATTTGCTATATTGATAATTTTCACCTTTAGGCCATATCGTTCTAGATAGTCTCCAATACTTGTTAAGCCAATTGGGTACATTTCAAAAACCGGCGATGAAGGGACGACGTCACTGATGGGACCGGTAAAAATCATTTCCTTCCGAAAATCGTAGACTGTCGGTGGATGCAACAGCACCAGGTCGTAAATCATTGGATCACCCTCTATATAATATAGTAGGAAAATAATATTTCCTTAAATTTACTATAACCTATCTTTGTTAGAAATGGTCGTGAACATTCGTTGAATTAACTTACAATTCTAACAACTTATTTATGTTTAATAACCATAATATGTGATTATCTTCACAAACTAAAAACAGGATAGCTTTTCACCAAATATGGCTTTGGTAAAAGCTATCCTGTCCAGGAGTATTTGATTAAAGGTTATTTTAAACATAATTGTTGATTTCCGCTCCAGGCACTTCGCTTTCCGCGGGGCTAGTTGGGAGCCTCCTCGGCGCATTCGCGCCTGTGGGGTCTCCCATACCAGCTACTCCCGCAGGAGTCTTCGTGCCTTCCGCTCCAATCAACTTGGGTAAAATCAATATTATACATTTAAACAGACTATCAAAAATTATCCTAAATCTACTGCAATTACATTTCTTAATTGATTTTGTAAAAACATTTTTCTAATTTTCCCACTGGCTGTCATTGGAAATTCTTTCATAATAATGAGCTTATCAGGCACTTTATAGTCGGCAACTCGGGGTTTAACATAATCAATTAAACTTTTAGCATCAACGATATAGTTTGGTTTTAGTTTTACACACGCGCAGGAAATTTCACCAATCGCAGTATCGGGTAAACCTACAATTACTACTTCTAAAACGGCAGGATTCGAATACAGAATTTCTTCAATCTCACGTGGATAAATAATAAAACCCCCTTTATAAATGACTTCAACTTTTCTGCCAACAACGCGTAGGTTGCCTTGATGATCAATGGTACCAAGGTCTCCCGTCGCAAACCAACCATCTTCCCCGAGTACCTGCCTTGTATCCTCCAGCATCTCATAATACCCCTTCATGACTCCAAAGCCGCGACAATTGATTTCGCCCACTTCCCCAGGTAAGGCTTCATCACCGCTACTATTCAAAATCGAAATTTCTGCTCCTGGTAACGGCTTGCCCACGGTCTCTGCTCGGGTAATATCATCATCGGTAAAAGAGGTCATCGTCAGAATTTGCGAAGTTTCACTCATGCCATATGCCACGACAATCTCACAGCCCATCTGTGACCGGATTTGTTTTACCACTTCAACCGGACAAGCTGCACCAGTGATAATTCCCGTCCGTAAGGAAGCTAAATCATAATTTGGAAATTCGTAAAGACTTAATTCCGAAATAAACATGGTAGGATAACCGTTTTTAATCGTAACCTGTTCTGATTCCATCAGCTCTAACGCAGCCTTTGGTTTATATTCCTCCATTAGCACCATTCTAGCCCCAATAGCGATCGTACTAAGAATGGTTGGAACAATGCCAAATACATGAAAGGCTGGGACTGCAACTAGAAAGACGTCGTTTGCAGTACAACTTAATTTGATTGCTGAATTTTGGGCTGTATGAACGACATTCGAATGGGTGAGCATAACTCCGTTTAATGTACCAGTTGAATGTTGTGTATATAAAATTACAAATATATCTTCGTCTGGTTCAATTGAAGCCTTAGGGAACTCATTGATAGCAGTTTTCGATTGAATTAACTCATGGTAGCAATGCCAGCCACTTATCTCACAACGCACCGTGATAAAAAGCTCAAGTGTTGGCGCATCCTTCCAAGCAAGCATCAGCCTTTTCGATAAATCTACCCCATTAAATTCACCTGTGAAAAACAAAGCCTTTGCACCGGAATGTTTGACAATATGACTTATTTCTTCTTTGCTAAGCCCATGGTAGAATGGGACTACAATTGCCCCTAGGTGGGCAATCGCCATATAAATGACAATATATTCATTCCAATTTGGTAAACATACCGCAACTCGGTCTCCTTTTTGGATGCCGAGGTCAGTTAACGCTGCCGCCAGTGATTGTGATTGTTCCCACAGCTCCCGATACGACAACCGTGTGTTTCCATCATAGGAAGCTTCATGCTCCGGACAGTTGATGTAAACGCTTTTAAGTAATTCCGTAACATTTTGCTCCCTGCTTATGTCATGCAATGTACTCCCACCTCCAACCTAATCGAAAATAATGATTCATATGTGATGCGGTTTTAAAGCAATCCTCTTGTTGATTTTTTAAATGTAATGGCTTACATTAATTTGCGAAAAAACAAGGTGTTGTTTTAATATTTTGAATATTCGTAATTTATTATACTACTTCCATGAAATTTTTTACACTTTTTTTATTGTTTTTCTTCACTGATTTTCCCTAATAATACTTTCCAGACATTGGAAAAATTTAGTATACTGTGATGTGAGGTGATATATATGAATGACTCCATCAAAAGACCGAAATTCATCCTATATTTCGGATTATTAGCCTTAATCCTTTTAAGTAACTTCTTCTTATATCGTATGCCATTTATGCAACCACTTCCAAATGGAGCAGTTCTTGGCTCAATTTTTGATTTCATGTTTATGATTCCGTTATTAACATATCTATTTATCATCAGAAAACGCTTCTCGTTAAAATATATCGGACTTGTCATTTTGGCTGGCTATGGAGCTGCCTCTTTCATTATTCCAAATCAACATCTGCAACAATATCCTTTTATCCATTATATCGTCGCTATTTCGGAAGGTTCATTCGTCATATTAGAGCTTTATATTTTCTATAAAGTCCTAACTAAACTGCCTGCGTTGATTCGTGAGTATCGCAACATTCGGCTACAAAATTCATTTTTTCAATACAATCTGAGAATGGCGATTGACCGGCACCTTATCAATTTGCCTATGTTCCATGTGTTTCTCTCGGAACTTTCCATTTTTTATTATTCTTTATTTTCTTGGCGTACCAAGGTTACTGCCGTTAGCGGGCATAACTTTACCTATCATAAAAAAACGAGCACCATTGCCGTATATATACTGCTAATCCATGCAACCGTATTAGAATCAGTCGGCTTCCATTATTTATTACACTCTTGGAATGTTATCGCCGCTTATGTCCTATTATTTATAAATGTGTACGGTGTTCTTTATTTTCTTGGTGAAATTCAAGCGACAAGGTTGACACCTTTTTATTTGACTGATCACTCCCTTTATCTTCAGGTCGGGCTATCAAAATCGATTGAGGTACCACTTGATAAAATCAAATGTATTAAGCAATACGATGGTCCGGAAAAAATTAGTCGAAAAGATGCAAAGAACATTTTTGATGCCCGTCCTGCTGACTTTATGATGGAAAAACCGATGTTTGAGATCCAATTATTTCAACCAAGAATGGTCCGCTTAATGTACGGTTTAAAAAGCAGTGCAGATCGAATCATTTTGAATGTAGATGAGCCTAATCTATTTTTAAAAGAACTAAATAAAGCAATTAAAAAAAAGGAAGGTTAGTCTTTCCTCAGATTGTTGAGAAAAGGTAATTTTCTCGACAACTTTCATTTTTATTAGTGCTTTGATACACCTATTTCTTTTTTACTGACCAAAACCCATAGATGTAATCGCTAAAATGGTCACAGATTTACCTCTTGTGACCAAAACTCATCGTTAAAATCGCTAAAATGGTCACAGACTAAGCTCCTGTGACCAAAACCCATCGTTAAAATCGCTAAAATGGTCACAGACTAAGCTCCTGTGACCAAAACCCATCGTTAAAACCACTAAAATGGTCACAGACTAGGCTCCTGTGACCAAAGCTTATCCTTAAAATCGCTAAAATGGTCACAGACTAAGCTTCTGTGACCAAAACCCATCGTTAAAATCGCTAAAATGGTCACAGACTAAGCTTCTGTGACCAAAACCCATCGTTAATATCACAAAAATGGTCACAGACTAAGCTCCTGTGACCAAAACCCACCGTTAAAATCACAAAAATGGTCACAGACTAAGCTCCTGTGACCAAACCTACTTAAGTAATCGCTAAATATATAGCTCTAATGACCTTGATCGGTGCTTTTTTTGCGAAGCTAATTGGAAAGGGACATCTCAAAGCCGCGAACAGCTTTCTCGACAGCCGGAGGAAGGTTAGTCCTTCCTTTTTTTCATCTATCTAGATTCGATTTCGCTAATTCGTCTCGATCAAATGCAATGGGTGGCTGTTCCATCCATTTGTTACTTATCAAAATATTGGACCCATCCTCAGAATAAAGCTGAATCTCTAACATTAATCTGTTATACATAACCCCAATATCCACCCTCGGACTTTGAGCAATACCTGTTCCATAATATCCGATACTTAACCCAATTAATGAGTTTGTAAAAAACATGATTAATTTATCAGAAAAGGTATAATCAGTGCTATCGGTGATTTCTGTTGCCCAAGTTGCGGGAACTGAGAGATAGCTATCTTCGAATTTTTCCCCAAATAATTTTATGTGTTTTATAGTAATTTCTATTCCTTTTATTAAGAATTGTTTCACTTCTTTATCCTGAGCAACCTGACAAAATCCCGCTAAAGTCGCTGCTCCTAACGCATTTCTCTGTATGTTAGAAAATAAGTTTGCAATTTCAGAAGCAATTAGTGGTCTTTTTTCTCCGATAATATCCCATACAAACCCCTGCTTCTTCACATACGCTCTTTGTGAATTCGGTAAATACGGTGGCCGAAAATACAGACCTTTTGATAAGAGCAAGTCTTTTGACTTTTTAAAAAGCTGCATCGTCTCCGAAATACATTCCATGTAATAATCTGTTATGTCCGCTCTAGTGGACCCTGATAAACTTCCTGAATATGTAGTCAGTCCAATCATAGACATCTGATGAATAAAATTTAATACATAGTTGTCAGAATATAATCTAGGCGCTGTTAAATCAACATCATCCTTAATATTAAAGCCATGAGGAATGGCACATTTTTCTTCGGTAAAAATGGACGATAGGTTTTCTAGATGCTTTTTTGAAAGTTCTAGCGCAAATTCAATGATAGGCTTAATTTCTTCGTCTTCTGCTTTTTCGCTAAAATATGAAAGGATGCAGGCACTTCCACTATCATTCATATACTGTGCCCAAAGTTGAGCAATTTCTTAAGACGTCAATCTTATTTGCTTTTCTTTCCATGGAAACAAGCACCTAATTATCATTTTTATTTTCATTGTTATAATGTTGTTTTGGAGAGGAGGCAAACTAGTGAAGATTTTGAAATACAGTCTTCTTTTAATCATCATTATTGGCATTAGTAGCGCTGCCTGGATCTATTATCCACAGTTTAAAATAAATAAGCTCAAACAGGAGTCAGTGACAGTGGAAAAAACAGAAAATACCATTTCAATTTTTGAGCACTTTAGACAACTTGATCAGGATGAGATTTATCATTTAGCGCTTGGTGATTCAGTTATCCGTGGTTATGGAGTCAATGAAAATGAAAACTTTGTCAGTAGATTTTCTCATCAGTTATCAATATTGACAGGAAAAAAGGTTCATTTTTCAAATGCCGGAATAAACGGAAGTACCAGTAATGAATTAATGAGCATAATTAAGGATGGTCAACTCGATGCTGAAATTGCCAAAGCCAATATCATTACGATTAATATTGGGGGAAATGATATATTAAAAGGCGCAAAAAATCTTAACTATACGAAGGCGCTGGAAGGCTTCAATCAGATTCAATCAACATTTACAGAAAATCTTTCTTTGGTTTCAAGCAGAATTAAACAAATAAATCCAAATGCTACAGTTTTGTTTTTAGAATTATATAATCCAATGAATCCAAATGATAGTCTTTATTCAATTGCCGATCGACTATTACCCAAATGGAATATCAACATTTATGAGGTCGCTAAAGAGCACCCAGGTTCGTTGGTGATTGAGACCACAGAAGTCATCAATGGGAAAAACCTTCAAAACCTTTCTGACGATGGAATCCATCCGAATTCGAATGGTCATGCTGCGATTTCTGAGCTGATGATAAATCAATTGAAGAGAATCCGTATTAGTGCAGCTGTGTAAAGGAACTTGTCTACGTGGTTTTTTCATTTTTTTATCTAAAAATAGCTCATGAGTCCACTTCTTACATTTTTTTGACCTGTTTTGGTCTTATGAAAGGCTCATAAGACCATTTCTGACATTTTCTCAACCTGTTTTGGTCTTATGAAAGGCTCATAAGACCATTTCTGACATTTTCTCGACCTGTTTTGGTCTTATAAAAGGCTCATAAGACCATTTCTGACATTTTCTCGACCTGTTTTGGTCTTATAAAGCCTGAAACTTCGCACTCCACTTGCATCTACAATTCTAAATCATCAATATCTCCCGGATATCTTCATCTGTTAGAGTTGTTAGGCGTTTGTCGGCTGGATCAATGATTTCGCTAATCATGTCCTTCTTTTTATTCTGAAGTTCATTCATTTTTTCCTCAATCGTACCACGAGCAACAAGCTTGATGACCTGGACGACCTTTTCCTGACCCATGCGATGGGCCCGGTCAGCAGCTTGGGCCTCTACCGCTGGATTCCACCAGATATCATATAAAATAACCGTATCCGCCCCAGTTAAGTTGAGCCCGGTTCCCCCGGCCTTTAAGGAAATTAAAAATAGATCACGTTCCCCGGCATTGAATCGATTGCATATTTCAACGCGCTCGCTTGGTGGCGTACTCCCATCCAAATAGAAAAACGAATCACCGGCCTGGGTGAGTCTTCGCCCAATTAAATCGAGCATTTTTGTAAATTGCGAAAAAATCAAAACACGACGCTGTGACGCCTTTGCTTCCTGCAAAATCTCAAACAACAATTCAAATTTTGCCGAGCTGCCTTGATATCCATCAACGAACAAGGCTGGGTGACAGCAAATCTGCCGTAAACGTGTTAAGCCCGCCAGAATCTTGATTCGATTCTTTCGAAGTGTATCTTTGTCCAAATGCTTAAGGGTATCATGACGAAGCTTTGCTAAATAGGCGGCATATAATTGTTTTTGTTCTTGAAGAAGTTCCGTCGTTTCAAGCGACTCGATTTTCTCAGGCAGCTCACTAAGGACATCTTCCTTCAAGCGCCGCAATAAAAACGGCCTAATTCTCCGTGCAATTGCCTTCCGCGTTAAATGGCTATAATCCTTTAGCCCTTGGAATAGTTCCGGAAACACCACATGATAGATTGACCAGAGCTCCTCGATCGAGTTTTCAACTGGTGTTCCAGTTAGAGCAAAACGGTGATTTGCCCTCAGCTTCTTTACCGATTTCGCTGTTTGGGTAAGCGGATTTTTAAACGCCTGGGCTTCATCAAAAAACACCGTATGAAATGACTGTTTTTCAAACCAATGGATGTCTTTTCGCAATAACGTATACGAGGTGATTAGTACATCGATACTGGACAATTCTTTATGAATTTTCAGCCTATCATCCTGTGCTCCATCATTAACCACTGCTTGAATTTCCGGAGCAAATTTCATGAATTCACTTAGCCAGTTGTAGCTTAGTGAAGAGGGACATACGATTAACGCCGGCTGTTTCGTAGTACGAATCACATCAAGCTCAGATAAAATAAATGTAATCGCCTGCACCGTTTTCCCCAAGCCCATGCTATCGGCGAGAATTCCACCAAAACCGTAGCCCGCCAACGCTTTCATCCATTTAAACCCGTGAACTTGATAATTTCGCAAAATAGAGCTTAAGCTATTTGGCACAACAAATTCCAATCGCTCTGGATGATACAATTTTTCAAGAAACTCTCGGAACGATTCCTCTTTTGAAAAGACACTTTCACCCTCAAATTGGTCTAAAAAGCGGATTCCAGTTAAGATCGGCACGTTCAAACCAGCCTCTAAATCCTCATTTTGTACTGGTAAAGCCTTCAAAAACCGTTGAATTTCTTCGAATTCTCTCGTTTCCAAAGAAAGCAACGCACCGTCACGCAGGCGGTAATATTTCCGTTTCTCCTCTAACGCCTTCAAGACATCGCGAACTTGTTGCTCAGGAATCCCGCTCAATTCAAACTTAAATTCCAGCCAATTCATCCGTTCTTTTTTCACCTTCACCTTGATAAGCGGTTTCGAGTTTCCTTTAAAAATTCGATTTCGAATCGCTGTCGTCGCAAAAACCTGAACATGCTTTTGCAGCTTTGGCAAAATGTGATACAAAAACTGATATTCCAACTCTTCATTGTGGAGGTAATAGCCGCCCTCCGTTTTCGTGAATTCTCCTTCGTCCATTAGACCGAGGATGGTTTCTTCCTTTTTCAAATCACGAATCATCACGGTACTGAACGTCGACTCCTCCAAGGGATTTATACATTCGTTATCGTATTGAAACTCAAGACCTGCCAGAAGACGACCCTTGACACGGTCTAAATATAATTTGGCAACTAACGCCGCCTTCTCGATTCGATTCAACATCCGTCCAGAAATTGTCACGTTCCCCAAAGACTTTAAGCTTGGGATTACTTTCTCCAAAAAGGCTCCTTGCTGCGCAGCTGGAATTGGGATGTAAGGAGTGCTTGATTGACTTAATAATTGTTTAAAATATGTCAGGCGCCGAGAGTCATCGCGGTTAAGCTTGATCATTTTCTCACGCAAAATAGCAGTATCATAATCAGGGAAAAGTAAGACATCATCAAGTCCCATAATAGATAGACCGAAATCCCCATGCTCCCTTTCGGAAAAATCAAACTGAAGTCCTAGGTCAAAGAATTCATAAAAGACACCTGAAAAGGTTTCGCCCTGATATAGAAGCATAACAGCTGGCGCCTTTGCGAGAGCCGGTTGCACTCGTTCCCAAGCTGATGGTGGAATAGTCAATATCGCTAAATTCTGATGTGGTTCATGACCATATACGCTTTCGTCTGCAACCACTTTGATGAGTTCACTTACCACGGTGCTGTTTTCTTTTGAAAAGCACTGCTGCTGCGGGTCAAAGCTAACCTCATCCTCGTGAATAAATTGCTGGCCTTCTCTAAGCTTGTTTAAAAATATTCGAGCATTTGAAACCTGCTCATTGGCCAATTTTATGGCAATTCCTAGCATTGAGGCTCCTGAGTCAGTAGTGATAGGTCTAATCGTGAATTCAACATCAACCATTTTTCGATTTTCAAAAAAATGCTGGTGACTGCTTGAACGAGGAGCTTTTTCAGTAAATAAGTTTAATAAGCCTGATGGCAACAAAGTGTTCGTAGTATCCGCTTGCTCCTCAGCTACACCTGAAATAGTTGGAAGTGTTCCGTTGCGTTGATGCTCATACAGTTTTAATAATACTGCAGCAATATGTTGACAATCCTTCTGAAACGAAGCAAGCTTCGGGCAGCTGCAGCTTGCCTGAAAGCTCCCGTCGCCATTTATGTTTATTTGAACGAGAAAATTCTCCGTACCATTTACTATCGCTTCACAATAATCTGAATGATACTGAGTGAACGTTACTTTATTTGCACGACAAAAAGAGTCTCCTCTTTTGAAGGAGACTGTGCCACACATATCTTGAATGATTTTATGATTTAATTTGATATTCAATGTGCCTACTCCTTCCGTTGTCTTCATTATATTATATCACACGGAGGAGCATGATTTCGAAATGAACTTAACCCTTGGTTACACCTAGGTGTACATATGGTGGTTACTTGTTTAGGTTGCCCAATTATTTTAATTCGCTAGTATTAATTTTTCTTATGAAGTTTTATAGTTTTTTTGTAATTTTCAATATAATCAGAATAGGTGTATAATTATCCAAGGACAATACATATGTTAGGAGAATGAAAAATGGACGAACTAGTATTAAAATTTCAAGGGATTCCAACAACTGCCATTTCTGATGCGTTAGATGGCTTATTTAACTTGGATCCTTCCATCAAGCCTTTAAAGGAAGAATACTCTTTTGCCGGACGTGCATTAACGGTTAAAACCGCGGTTGGTGACAATCTTGCCGTTCAAAAAGCAATTCGTGAAGCAAAAGAAGGCGATATAATCGTTGTCGATGCCAAAGGTGACCAATACCGGGCAATGGCGGGTGACTTTGTTGTTGGTATGGCCCAAACAATGGGTGTTGCCGCTATGGTGATTGACGGGGTGATTCGTGACGTTGTCGCGATTAAAGGATTAAATTTCCCTGTTTTCGCAAAAGGAACGACTGTTGCAGCCAGCGGCAAAGCTGGAGTTGGCGAAATCAATGTGCCCATTTCTTGTGGCGGCCAAGCTGTAAACCCTGGCGATATTGTCGTGGGTGATGCAGATGGCGTTGTCGTGATTCCGCAGGCAATAGAACAAGAGGTATACGAGAAAGCTGTCCATAAAATCAAGAAAGACGAAGAGCGCGAGGCAAAGATTTCTGGCAATCGTGAAGCGATTATTGCTTTTATCGATAAAAATTTAGGGCAATAGGAAACGCTAGCTAGACACAAAACTTTGTTAAGGGTGACCGATTCATTGGTCACCCATTTATTGAGGTGAATAATTTTTTGAATTTCAACGCAAATAACATAAAAGTCATTCCGGTTATCGTTCCTGTTGATGGCGGTCTCAAGAGTCTTAATTTTTACATTGTGAACCATGGCCAATCACTTTCATTAATTGATGCAGGGCTAAATAATGATGCTTGCTGGGACGCTTTGAATTCGACTTTGCTCAAGCACGGTTGGAGCATGAATGATTTAACTGAGATTATTCTTACCCACCATCATTACGATCACATTGGCATAGTCAATCGCATTGTTGCGAACCACCCAATCCCAGTATACGCCTCGCCCCTCTCACTTCCACGTTTACAACGAAAGCAAGATTTTCTAGAAATGCGGATAGAGTTTTATGCTAGGCTTTATGAGGAAATGGGCTGTGGTGATGTTGGCAGACAGCGTGTGGAGTTCTTGCAAAAGGCAATCGAAACAAATAAAGATCAAGCGATTAACGCTGAGATTCGTAAAATCACTGGGAAGCAATTATTCCATTTTGATGTGCTTGAATACCCTGGACACGCACCTGACCAGCTCGGTTTTTATGACCGACAAGTTAAAGCGCTATTCGCAGGTGATTTGCTCATTCAGCATATTTCCAGTAATGCGCTCGTTGAACCCGATTACTTCGGGACCAGATTACCCACTTTAAGTCAGCATGTCCAATCGCTTAAGCAATGCCGTTCTTTGGAGTTAGAACTTGTGTATTCCGGACATGGCGAATTAATTCGTCAGCCTTACGAACTGATTGAGAAACGTTTGGCCGGCATTTCGGAAAAATCGGAACGGTTTCTTAGCTTAATCCAGTCTGGAATCTTAACCGCAAATGAACTCGCTCAAACATATTATAAAAAAAGATATATCCAGCTGTTTTCACTTGTCATGTCAGAAATCATTGGACATTTAGACTATTTAGAGGTAAATGGTAAAGTTGAAAAAGAATGGGTACATGGAGTTTGGCATTATTTTGCAAAAAATACGAAATAAAAGGAAATCTCCCATCGTTGTGGTGATTTCCTTTTTTCATTATGTATAAATTAAATCATGATTTTACTGTTTTAACTAAATGTTTCAAATACGCATACACGAGTTTGTATGCCTCTTTAATGGTGAGCTCGTCCTTAAAGCCCTCCACGTGATTCAAGCCAAAATTCAAATCCCAAAGACCATCGTCACCATTAAACATGAGACTAAATTGTGCCTCGTCGCCTTGAAGTGTGCTGTGCAAATAGTCCTTTATCGCTGCTTGGTACTTTTTTTGCAATCTTAATCCTAGTAACATTTCATATGTACCAAATACATCATCGACCTCAAATGAGAGTCCATCCACACCAAGTTCTGTAAATGCTGCGGATTCTAAGTACATAAATTCGTTTTTGTGTTGTTGAAAATAGGCAATTGGCTGATTTAAGAACCCATTATCTTCTTCTGCCAATAATTCTTCTGTTTCTTTATCGAGGCGCTCAATATAAGCATCCTGAAATTCGGTCATTAATCGGTTACCCCCTTTAATGTTGTTTGAAATCCATTATGGTCACTCCTACAGTATAGCGCATTTTGACCTATTTTTCACAATTGACACAATCAATTAAGTTGGTATGATATACTGAATTTTGCTCAGTCGATAGCTATTTAATAGTTGAAAGAAGGTTTACGATGAAGATTGATAGCCCTAAAATTTCCCAAACGCTAACTGCGAAGAATTTTAATGAGATTTTTTATGAAGAAGATCCTATACTCGAAGATTGTATCATCACTGAATCTATTTTTGAAAATGAGACAGTCGGAAGGGTACGTCTATATAATGCAGTGATAAAGAATTCAAGGTTCAATGGTACGGATTTTAGTGATATTGATTTAACAGATGTATGTTTTGAAAACTGCGATTTATCGAATGCCGATTTAAGCAAATCATCGATTCATAGAGTTGAGTTTAATAATTGTAAATTAGTTGGAGTTAATTTTTCTGAAGCTCGCATGGGCAATGTTCAATTTAACCAATCTGTCTTAAATCTAGCGACATTTGGAGAATCCAAACTTGAAAAGGTAATTTTTAAAGATACTTCGCTAAAAAGCACCGACTTTTATAACTGTAAGTTAAAAAAAGTGGAATACCTGTTATGTAACCTTGATGGTGCTAGCTTTGATGGAACCCTACTAAAGGGAATTGATATTAGTTCATCTACGTTCGAGACCCTTACCGTTTCGATTGAAGGATTAACAGGCTGCACAGTCTCATCCTATCAAGCGATTCAATTTGCCTCACTAATGGGATTGATTGTAAAGGATTAATTGTAAAAAGAGTGCCAATTACAGTTCGGCACTCTTTTCTTTATCTTTCAAAAGTTTGCGTTTGAGAAGCTAAGTTACAATATATCAATCCAAATCTTCCCAGCCGTTGCGACGATTAACAGTGCTAAGACCACTTGCAACACTTTCGTATTTATCTTTTTACCTGCAATAGCTCCCAGAGGTGAGGCAATGATACTGGCGATGACCATAATGAACGCTGGAAAATAATCAACTTGACCAGTCGTTACCTTTCCAATCGTCGCCCCAATTGACGAGATAAACGTTATTGCTAGTGAAGAAGCAATTGTCATTCTCGTTGGAATCTTTAACACGACCAACATTATCGGCACTAACAAAAATGCTCCTGCCGCTCCTACAATACCTGCCCCAATCCCGACAATTAGCGAAAGCCCTGCTGCCAGCCCCTTATTAAATTTCACCTGGTCGAAAGGGATATCATCGATGCCTTTTTTTGGAATAAACATCATAACAGCTGCAATTAACGCCAATATTCCATAAATGATATTAATGCCACCTTCACTCATTAGCTTAGAGCCATAACCACCAATAAAGCTTCCGATTAAGATGCTACCACCCATATAAATGATTAACTGCTTATTTAAATAACCACCTTTACGGTACGCCCAAACACCAGAAATCGTTGCAAAAAATACTTGAACGGCACTTATTCCTGATACTTCATGGGCTGTAAAGGCTGCATAGCCCATTAATGGTGGAATGTAAAGCAGCATTGGATATTTAATAATCGAACCGCCAATTCCTAACATTCCAGAAATGTATGAGCCGAAAAATCCAATTAAAAAAATAGTGATAATAAATCCATAATCCACGATTTAAGCCCCCTATTATGCGAAGGGAACCAAGACTAGTTCCCTCGTTAAAGTTTTCAAACAGATATTAATGAGTATGGTGCACCGCACAACGGTTTGGCCCAATTTCTAATTCTTGCTGCTCTTCCGCTGTCGCTGCTTTTACTCCTCTGTTGATTGCGACAATATCTTCATAATTAGGAGGTGTGTCAGTAGCCGCCGATGCAGCTACATGATCAACGAACTCTTCGACTGTTTTCCCAGCCATCATTTCATTGATTTTGCGAATATTTCCTAATGTATCACCGATATAGCCTTGCTCGTTAATTTCTCCATGAAAATCAGCATAGTGGCCTGGCAGCACAATGACGTCATCAGCAATTTGAGATACCTTTTGATAAATGGAGTCATATAAATCAACTGCCCATTCACGTGCTTTACCACCTAAATCTGGTCGTCCTAGGCCCGATACAAAAATCGTATCTCCAGAGAACAATAATTTGTCATTCACAAAGAATGAAACACTTCCAGGTGTGTGTCCTGGTGTTTTCACAGCCAATACCTCTAATTTAACATTGGCAAATTCGATTTTTTCGTACTGTTCAAGATGTTCAAACTCAAAAACAGCTCCTTCAGACTTCATTAAGTAATATTTTGCACCGATTTTTTCAGCCAGTTCACGTCCGCCGGTAATATGGTCTGCGTGTAAATGTGAATCAACAATATGAGTAATTTTCACTCCTTGAGCTATGGCAAAATCAGTGTACGCATTAACAAATCGTGACGGATCAACCACCAATGCTTCTTCACCTGAAGTCACGATATACGACAAACAGCCTTTACCGACACGAATGAACTGGTGGACTGTAATATCTTCATCTTCATACACCTTAGTAGGATATAAATACTCACTCCATGTTTTCATGCCGCCTTGTAAATAGGAAACCTCAAGGCCCTTATCAGTTAGCATCTCAGCAATCATCATCGAAGATCCTTCTTTAGCACAAACGACAATGATTGGTTTATCAGTTGGAATCTGCTCTAAGATTGGCTCAACGCCATCAATCAAATCGAAATATGGAACATTTAAATACTCAATATTCTCTCCTTCGATTTTCCAATCCTTAAAATCCTCTTGATTTCGAACATCCAGCATAAAGACTGGTTGTTTATTTACAATCAACTGATTAATTTCCTTAGCAGAAATGGCTTTCATCGACAATTCCTCCTTATACCCATTAGGGTATTATTTTTTATAAAAAAAATTACGTATTGTTCTATCGATTAAAATGTTAACGTTACATTAGCATCCTTCGCATACTCAAGGAAGGTTACCGCTCCGCCTACTTCAATTCCGTCAACAAGATCAGCAAGATCTAATCCCATTACATCAATCGTCATTTGGCAACCAATAAAGTTAACGCCGAGTTCTTTGGCAATTTCAATTAATTCCGGAATCGCTGGGACATTTTCCTTTTTAAAACCTTCAGCATAATGCTCTTTTCCTTCTGGGATTGGCAGTTGCTGGTTTGCCTGTTGATGGATTAGATTAAGCCCCTCAAATGTAAAGAAAATCGAGACATCTTGGTCCATAGAGGCTGCCGCAGTGGCTATATTGAAAACCTTATATGCATCGAATAATCCGCCGTTACTCGCAATAATCGCTACTTTTCCACTCATCTTATTTCCCCCTCGATTCTGTTAAGTTGTTCACACCGATTGTTTTACCTGTCCACTCACTCATCCCTGGGACGACATTGTATACGTTAGAAAAGCCATTTTCTGTTAAGAGCTGTGCTGCAAAATCGCTTCTATTCCCGGTACGGCAAACAACATAAATGACATCTTCTTTATTTAATTCCGTTAAACGTTCTTGTAATTCTCCCAATGGTATAGAAACGGAATTTGGGATATGGTCAAAAGCATATTCTGCTGCTTCCCTCACATCAAGTACAACATTGTTGTTATCTGCCGCTAGCTTCTCAGCAAGCTCTTCGTTACGGACAACATTAGGATGTTTTTTCTCAACGTTGTCGTCATTTGAAGCCTTTCGAATGTAATGGACAATGACACCGTCTTCCTCTATTAAGCCTAAATATTGATGCCCAGCATTTTTTGACCAGGCCTTTAAATCTGCTTTCGAGCCTTTATCTGTAGCTTGAATTTCAATCACTTGCCCTTCGGTTAATCCGTCCATTGCTTTCTTCGTTCTCACAACGGGCATTGGACAAGCAAGTCCTTTTGCATCTAATACTAAATCCGTTTTGATTGGTTCCATAAAATCCTCCAAACTTTTACCCCGCAGGGTATATTTTTAACTAAAATTTTTTATTCAACTGCACCTGTCCAAGCTAGCATTCCGCCTCTCATATTGCTAACTTGATAACCTTGATCTTTAAGAAACTGAGTAGCACGACCACTTCGAGCTCCAGAGCGACATACGACAATGTACTCTTTCGCTGGATTAAGTTCGTTTAATCTGTCGGCAATGAAACCTAAAGGAATGTTTACAGCACCCGGAATTTTCCCTGTTTCAACTTCAGCTATTTCACGAACATCTATAAGATTTAATTGCTTTCCTTCTTTTAATAATTCTTCAACTTCTTTAGGTAAAATTTCTCTCATGATAATCCTCCTCGTTTATTTCTTTTATATACCCCTATGGGTATATTACGATGAATAATACATATTGTCAACATGTTAATCTGAAAATTTCCCAACAAAATCTTAATTGCATTTTAATACTAAGAAAACCTGCCATCGTAGCAGGTTTTCTTATATTACTTATCATTGTTTTTAACTTGAAACAGCAACTTTAAAGCTTGCTTCAGTGTTCTCGATTACTTCTTCAACGGTCACTCCTGGTTGTGTTTCAACAAGTAACATACCCTCTGGAGTAAAATCGAACACAGCTAGGTCGGTAATTAAGCGATGAACGACAGCCTTACCTGTTAATGGAAGTGTACATGCCTTTTTCACCTTTGATTCACCATGCTTGTTAACATGTTCCATGATGACAACGACCCGCTTAGCACCATTGACTAAGTCCATTGCACCGCCCATACCCTTCACCATTTTCCCAGGAATCATCCAGTTAGCTAAATCGCCAGATTCAGAGACTTCCATACCACCTAGAATAGCAAGGTCGATATGACCTCCGCGAATCATCGCAAAAGATTCAGCACTGTCAAAATAAGAAGCGCTAGGTACTGCAGTAACTGTTTCTTTTCCGGCATTAATTAAATCTGGATCTTCATCACCGGCAATTGGGTAAGGTCCAATGCCTAGTAAGCCATTCTCTGATTGTAGTAACACATTATAATCACTAGGAATTTCGTTCGCAATTAGAGTTGGAATCCCAATTCCTAAGTTTACATTCATTCCATCTTGTATTTCCTTCACGGCACGTTTGACGATGATTTGGCGTGTATCTTTCATAAACTACTCCCTCGTCTCTTTTGTTATTTTTCACAAAAAATTAAGCTTGAATGACTGTGCGACGTTCAATGCGTTTTTCATAGTTAGTGCCTAGTAGCACACGTTGAACGTAAATACCAGGTGTGTGGATTTCATCTGGATCTAATTCGCCGATGCCAACGATTTCCTCAACCTCAACAATCGTGATTTTCCCAGCAGTTGCTGCCATTGGGTTGAAGTTACGGGCAGTTTTGCGGAAAACAAGGTTTCCAAGTGGATCTGCCTTCCATGCTTTTACTAATGCAAAATCGCCCACGATTCCTTCTTCAAGCAAGTAAGTACGACCGTTAAATTCCTTATGTTCTTTGCCTTCTGCTATTGGTGTACCAACACCAGTTGCTGTATAGAAGCCTGGGATTCCAGCACCGCCGGCACGAATCCGCTCAGCAAGCGTGCCTTGTGGTACTAGTTCCACCTCAAGCTCACCGCTTAAGAATTGAGTCTCAAAGATTTTGTTTTCGCCTACATATGATGAGATCATTTTTTTGATTTGTTTGTTGGCAAGAAGGAGGCCTAAGCCCCAGTCATCGACACCGCAGTTGTTGCTGACGACGGTTAAATCTTTTGTACCTTGGTCACGTAATGCGAGAATGGCTTTTTCGGGAATTCCGCATAGTCCGAAACCGCCAACGATGATGGTATCACCATCTTTAATATCCTTAACGGCTTCAGCAAATGAATCGACTACTTTACTTTTTGTCATTTTCCTTACCTCCTCTTAAATACTTGTCTGTTGAAACTGGGAGGTTGATTTCCGTTCCAGGCACTTCGCTTTCCGCGGGCGGTAGCGGGGAGCCTCCTCGGCGCTATGCGCCTGCGGGGTCTCCCCTGCCCCGTACTCCCGCAGGAGTCTTCGTGCCTTCCACTCCAATCAACCTCCGAAATAAAACGGACCAAGCATTTAAAACATTTATTGTTAATATTAAACCGGATATACCGGGTGTTTGCGATCGGTGAATTGAACGTATTTGGATGAATAGGCTTCGTAACGCTTCGTTAATTCATCGCGAAGTGAAGTAACTGGGATGATACCGTCAATTACCATTTCTGATGCTAGTCGGTAAATATCAATGTCTTTCGTGTATTCTTCACGTTTTTCAGCAATGAATGTTGCACGCTCTTCTTCAGGTAATGCTGCAATTTTATTGGCATAAACAGCGTTTACAGCTGCTTCAGGTCCCATAACGGCAATGGAAGCAGATGGTAAGGCTAAGCATGCATCTGGTTCAAAGGCTGGGCCGGCCATAGCGTACAGACCTGCACCGTATGCTTTACGAACGATGACTGAAATTTTTGGCACAGTTGCTTCAGACATAGCCGAAATCATTTTCGCACCATGACGGATAATACCAGCGCGCTCAACAGCTGTTCCAATCATGAAGCCTGGTACGTCAACTAAGAACAAGAGCGGAATATGGAACGCATCACATAAGTTAATAAACTTCGCTGCCTTATCAGCTGTATCGTGGAAAAGCACACCACCTTTAACTCGTGGTTGGTTCGCAATAATTCCTACCGCTTTCCCATCAATGCGCGCAAGACCCGTAATTAATTCGCCTGCAAATAGCTTCTTAATTTCGAAGAATGAACCTTCATCAATGATTCCGTTAATAAGATCTAACATGTTGAAAGCTGCATTTTGATTGGCTGGAATGATTTCTTCCAACGGTTTCTTCAATTGCTTTGGCGCTACCGCTTCTTGTACAGGCGGTTTTTCTGAGTAGTTAGCTGGGAAGTAAGAAAGATATTTTCGCGCTAAAGAAATCGCTTCTTCTTCATTTTTGGCCAATACATCACCACAGCCTGATACTGAACAGTGCATGCGGGCGCCACCCATTTGTTCTAATGTTACTTGTTCACCGATAACCATTTCAGCCATCCGCGGTGAGCCAAGATACATGGAAGCATTTTTATCAACCATGATCACGATGTCACAGAAAGCTGGTATGTATGCACCACCCGCTGCTGAAGGTCCGAATAAAAGACATACTTGTGGAACACGACCAGAAAATTTAACTTGATTGTAGAAAATCCGTCCAGCACCGCGGCGCCCTGGGAACATTTCAATTTGGTCAGTGATACGAGCACCTGCTGAATCGACTAAGTATAGTAATGGAACTCGTAGTTTTTCTGCTGTTTCCTGAATGCGGATAATTTTTTCAACTGTCCGTGATCCCCATGAACCAGCTTTAATCGTTGAGTCATTAGCCATTACGCACACAAGTTGGCCGTTGATTTTCCCCATACCAGTGTAAACACCATCAGCCGGAAGGTCTCCAGCGAGGCAGTTCGCAAATAGCGCATCCTCAAGCTCAAAGCCAGGGTCAAATAAAAGCTTTAAGCGATCGCGGACGAATAACTTGCCTTGCTCAGTGTTTTTTTCGTGGTATTTTGGCGCACCGCCCTTTTTAATTTGGTCTACTTTTTGTTCAAGCGCTTTCTGAAGGGACTGAACATCAACTGTCATTTCTATCTCTCCTTCTTTCATTAAATTTCTATTTATCTTCAAACGAGCTTCGGGCCCGGGATATGCCTTTGAACGAGCCCTCGCTCAGCTTATTCTCCAATATAAACAGGTGGTCGCTTTTCTTTGAATGCTTGCAGACCTTCGAGGCGATCTTTTGTTGGGATTGTAATTTCGTATGCATTTTGCTCGATTGCAAGCCCTGTGTTAAGGTCTACATCATAGCCCTTGTCAATCGCAAATTTTGCTTGCGCTACAGCGATTGGTCCATTTTTCACGATTTGCTCAGCCACTTCCATTGCTTTTTCAAGCAAGCTGTTTGCCGGTGTCACATATTCAACTAAGCCGATTTCCCGTGCTTCCCAGGCATCAATTCTTCTTGCTGTGAAAATAAGTTCTTTGGCACGACCTTTACCAACTAATCGTGGTAAACGCTGTGTGCCGCCAGCACCTGGAATAATTCCGAGCGCTGTTTCCGTTAAGCCCATTTTCGCTGTTTCGGAGGCGATGCGAATATCACAGGCTAAGGCAAGCTCCGTTCCGCCGCCAAAAGCAACCCCATTAACAGCTGCAATAACAGGCTGTGGTAATCCCTCAATCGCATTGATATTTCCGCGAATTAAGGCGACGGTTTTTTTGACTTCGACTGGTTCCATTCCGGCGCGTTCCTTCAAGTCGGCTCCAGCACAGAAAGCTTTCTCACCGTCTCCGGTAATGATCACACAGCGGACATTTTTATCGAATTTTATGTCATTGATTGTTTCTTGAAGTATTTTTAACATTTGTACAGATAAGGCATTTGCCGCTTCTGCGCGGTTTAGCGTGATGATGGCCACACCATTATCTGTTTTCGTAACCAATACAGGGTTTCCCATCGATCCTTCCCTCCCTAAAAATCAATCCTACTTTACGGCTGAGCATGCAACCTGCAGGCTTTTACTAGGTAATGGCTTCCCGATTTTCTCTTGTATATATCTTGAAGCGTTTAGGAGCTTTTCCTGGTTAATTCCGGTTTGAACTCCCATTTGCTCAAGCATATAAATGAGATCATCTGTCGCCACGTTCCCGCTTGCTCCCGGTGCGTATGGACATCCACCCAAACCGCCGATTGAAGCATCAAGGGTCGTGATCCCCATATCTAAGGACACCAATATATTCGCTAAGGCTGTTCCACGAGTATCGTGGAAATGCATCGCTAACTTATCAATCGGGAATCGTTTTAATAAAATATCTAATACCTCAGCAACCTGCTTGGGATTGGCAACCCCAATCGTGTCACCGAGTGAGAGCTCGTCAATTCCCATCTCGAACAAGTTTTCAGAAACGCGAATGACTTGCTCAACATCTACTTTTCCTTCATAAGGGCAACCGAATACAGTAGAAACATAGCCTCTAGTTTGCTTTCCTGCTGAAATCGAATCCTGGACGATTGCTTTTAAAATGGGAAAGGTTTGCTCAATGGACTTATTAATATTTTTTAGATTATGAGTTTCACTTGCCGACATAAATACAGCGATTTCATCTATGTTAGCGGCAAAAGCTCGCTCCAAACCTTGTTGGTTTGGAACAAGTGCCGAATAGATCACACCTGGTGCCCGCTTGATGCCTGTTGCAACAGCCACAGCATCCGATAGCGCTGGAATCCATTTTGGATTCACAAATGAGGTGATTTCAATATGCTTTAAACCTGTATCAGACAGTTGGTTGATCCAAGCGATTTTATCTTCCGTTGAAATAAATACTTTTTCGTTTTGCAATCCATCTCTTGGTCCTACTTCTTTTATCGTGACATTTTGGGGGAACTTCATCGGTCGTCCACCTTCTTTCAAAAAAGTTCGCTGTGTCGATTACTCCTCGATTTCGACGATTACATCGCCTTCATTAACGAAGTCACCTTCGTTAATCTTTACTTCTTTAACCGTTCCATCGCACTCAGCAGCGATTGGAATTTCCATTTTCATAGATTCAAGAATCACTACATCTTGACCCTCTTCAACTTGGTCGCCCGGCTTAACTAATACCTTCCACACGTTTCCTGCCATGCTTGCATATACTTCATTCATCCTGATTTCCTCCTATTTCACGCTTTTTGCGGATTTTTTGTTCGGTTGTAAGTGCTTTTCTACAAAGTTTGTTTGGGTATCACCTGCACGAAACGCTTCATGCGCCACAACCTCTTTAAGCATTGGAATGTTTGTTTTAATTCCTTCAACCTCGTATCCTTTTAATGCTTCGAGCATGTTTTCAATTGCTTCATCACGCGTTGAGCCTTTCACGATTAGCTTTGCAATCATTGGATCATAAAACGGAGTGACCGCTGATTGATCGTGAACTGCCAGTTCATGGCGAACTCCCGCACCTTGTGGCAACACTAATTTCGTAATTTTTCCTGGTGATGGGAAGAACGTTTTTGGATCTTCAGCATATATTCTTACTTCAATGGCATGTCCATAGCGTTTAATATCCTCTTGAGAGAAGCGTAGTGGTTCTCCATGAGCAATGAGTAATTGTTGTTCGACTAAATCCAAACCTGTGATTTCTTCTGTTACAGGATGTTCTACTTGTAAGCGGGTGTTCATTTCTAAAAAGTAGAAATTTTGTTGTTCATCTACTAAGAATTCGATTGTACCGGCATTTTTGTAACCGATCGCTTTGGCTGCAGTAACGGCTGCCTGTCCCATTTTTTGGCGCGTCTCTTCAGTAATGAAGGAAGATGGTGCTTCTTCGACTACTTTTTGATGACGTCGCTGCACGGAACATTCACGTTCCCAAAGGTAAACGGTACTTCCTAATGCGTCTGCTAAGATTTGAATTTCGATGTGGCGTGGATTTTCAACGTATTTTTCAACATACATCGCCCCATCTCCGAAAAAATCGGTCGCACGTTTGCGATTTCCTTCGAAGGCTTTACGAATTTCATCGTCGCTTTTAACAACCTGCATTCCGATTCCACCGCCACCGGCTGAAGCCTTCAGCATTACCGGATAGCCAAAAGTGTTAGCAACTTGAACGGCTTCCTCAGCATCAGCTAATGGATAAGTAATCCCAGGGACGACAGGAACACCTGCGTCCTCCATTACTTTGCGGGATTCAATTTTTGAGCCCATTTGCGAAATGACTTCAGGAGAAGGACCGATGAAAACTAGTCCTTCTGCCTCACAACGCCGTGCAAACTCGGCATTTTCTGATAATAATCCATAACCTGGGTGGATCGCTTCTGCACCTGAAAGCTTGGCAACCTCTAAAATTTTATTAACATTTAAATAGCTTTCGGCAACTCGGGAACCGCCGATGAAATACGACTCATCCGCCAATTTCACATGTGGTGCCTCTTGATCTGCTTCTGAATATACGCCAACAGTAGAAATCCCTAACGCTTTACATGTACGCATCACCCGTGCTGCAATTTCACCGCGGTTAGCGATTAGAACTTTTTTGAACATTGATTTTTCACCCATTTCTTAATTATTTAAGTAGGTTCAACGCTTTTTCAGCATTTTCGCGAAGCTTAAACTTCTGAATTTTTCCAGATGCTGTCATTGGGAATGAGACACAAAACTCAATATATCTTGGGATCTTAAAACGAGAAATTTTTCCTTTGCAATATTCCTTAATTTCATCAACTGTTGCTGTTTCGTTTTCCTTTAATTGCACCCAAGCCATTACTTCTTCGCCAAATTTCGGATCAGGCACACCAACGACCTGAACATCAAGAACTTTTGGATGAGTGTATAAAAATTCTTCGATTTCACGCGGATAAATGTTTTCACCGCCACGGATTATCATATCTTTTAGACGACCGGTAATTTTGCAGTAACCGTTTTCATCCATTTCTGCTAAATCTCCAGTATGCAACCAACCTTCTTCATCAATGGCCGATGCTGTAGCACCAAGATTTTTATAATAACCCTTCATTACGTGATATCCTCTTGTGCAAAGCTCACCTGATTCTCCAACCGGAACTTCTTCATTAGTTGTCGGGTCGACAATTTTCACTTCAACATCTGGCATGGCTCTTCCAACTGAACCAACCCGTAAATGAAGCGGATCATTCGTTCTAGTCATCGTAATACCTGGTGAAGATTCTGTTTGACCGTAAGTAATCGTGATTTCACTTGCTCCCATTGTTTCTGTTACGGCCTTCATGACTTCCTCTGGGCAAGTGGACCCGGCCATGATTCCGGTGCGAAGAGAAGATAAGTCAAATTTTGCAAAATCAGGATGGTTTAGTTCAGCAATAAACATCGTTGGAACTCCATGTAATGCAGTACATCTTTCTTTTTCTACAGCTTGTAAAACTTCTAATGGATTAAATTCTTGAACAGGCACCATTGTTGCGCCTACTGTTACACATGTTAGCGTTCCAAGCACGCAGCCAAAGCAGTGAAAGAACGGAACTGGAATACACATGCGATCTTTATATGTTAAATTCTGACATGCTGCAACATTCACTGCGTTATTCACTAGGTTACTATGGGTGAGCATAACCCCTTTTGGAAATCCGGTTGTTCCAGATGTATATTGCATATTAATGACATCATCAGGTTCAAGTGAAGCCATTCTCGCATCTAGTAATTCCTCTGAAACCTCATCTGCCATCTCCAATAAATCAGACCAGTTATACATGCCTGGATAAGAGTTTTCACCTAACACGATGACATTTTTCAAGTATGGTAGCTTCGCAGAATTTAACTGACCTGGTACTGATGTTTTCAGCTCTGGGATAATGCTATATAGGGTATCGATGTATGACGTTCCGCGATATTCTTCCATTAATACAAGCGTAGTAGAATCAGATTGCTTTAATAGATACTCAAGCTCTGCTGATTGATAGCTTGTATTAACCGTTACAAGAACAGCTCCCATCTTACCGGTTGCAAATTGAGTCGTTACCCATTCTGGATAATTTGTAGCCCAAATCGCCATATGATCGCCTTTGTCTAATCCAAGCTTCATATATCCCTTTGCCACTTTCCGGCAAAGCTCATCGAATTGCTTATATGTGTAGCGAAGATTGCGATCAGGATAGACTAACGCTTCGTGGTCTGGTCTTTCCTTTGCAACATTTTCAAGCAATTTACCAACCGAAATTTTTAAAATCTCACCCATTATGAAGTTCCACCTCTTATTTAAAATTTTTTATTTTGATTGAAAAAATTTAAAGTTTTCGCAACCATCAGGATGCTTACGATATAAGAGATTTCTAACAGCCAATTTGTTTTGCAATGACTATGCGTTGAACTTCAGATGTACCTTCACCAATTTCTAATAGTTTTGCATCACGGAAGAAGCGTTCTACTTGGTATTCCTTCATGTAGCCGTATCCACCATGGATTTGGACAGCTTGGTCACAAACCTTCATACAAATTTCAGAAGCAAATAATTTTGCATAAGCTGCTTCTTTTTTGAAGTTCTTTCCTTGGTCCTTCAACCATGCTGCTTTGTAAACTGCAGTTCTAGCAAGATCGATATACATCGCCATATCTGCTAATTTGAATTGGATTGCTTGGAAGTTAGATAGGCTTTTACCGAATTGCTTTCTTTCTTTTGCATATTGAAGCGCTTTCTCATAAGCTCCTTGAGCAAGACCGACAGCCATTGCGCCGATACCGATACGTCCACCATCAAGAGTAGCTAGGAATTGTTTGTAGCCATTTCCTTCTACGCCTAAAAGGTTTTCTTTTGGAATCCGAACATTTTCCAAAATTAATTCTGTTGTATTTGAAGAGTGAAGACCCATTTTTTCATAATTGCTGATGACAGTGAAACCAGGTGCATCTGTTGGCACGATGAATGCTGAGATTCCGTTAATTCCTTTTGAACGATCAGTAACCGCTGTTACAGCAAGATGTTTTGCATAGCTAGCATTTGTAATGAAGCATTTAGAACCGTTAAGAACCCACTCATCACCATCAAGAACAGCAGTCGTTTGTGTACCAGATGCATCAGATCCAGCATTTGGTTCAGTTAATCCAAACGCACCGAATGATTCGCCTGTACAAATTGGAGTTAAGTATTTTAGTTTCTGCTCATGTGTACCAAATAAGTTCAGTGGTGCTCCACCTAATGAAATATGTGCAGAATATGTAATCCCTGTTGATCCACATACACGGCTTAATTCTTCAACCACAATCGCAAAGCTTGTTGTATCAGCATCCCCACCGCCATATTGTTCTGAGAAAGGGAGACCCATGATACCTAGTTCAGATAATTTCGCAAAAATCTCTTTTGGGAATTCTTTTGTTCGGTCACGATCGTCGGCACCTGGTGCTACTTCTGCCTCTGCAAAATCACGGATAAGCTTACGGATCATTTCTTGTTCTTTTGTTAGTTCAAAGTTCATCTATAATACATCCCCTTTTTCTTAATATTCTGACTTTTTTCGACACAATTTCACATATTCTAGCAAAATAACAATAATTCTTTAATTTAGCGATAAAGGATTTTGTCAAAACACCTCAGAAATCCTTATATATCAACTCCTTTCATTATTTTCAAAACTTTCTTATAATTATAACAATTAGAAAATAGAATACTATGTTTAATCCTCTGAATATATTCTTCAGAATTTTGTGTAATTTACACAAATATGTATTTTAGTAATTTTTTGTAAAAAAATACCACAACAGAGAAGGATGATAGAATTTGCAAGATACGCTCACACATCGGCAGTTGAAGTCTTTAATCCATGTTTCCAACGTCATTAACTCATCTTTTGATATCGATATCATTATTGATTCTATTATGATAGAAACAATTTCTGTTGTAGAAGCGGCAGGTGGAGGGTCTTTTTGGTTATATAATAAAGAAGAAAATTGCCTAGTCGCACAATCAGCCCAAGGAAATTTTTATCCACATATCTTCAGACAAATCCGACTGAAGCCTGGAGAATCCTTGACCGGGACAACCTTTGCAGCAGGAAAGGGTCTTCATTATCCAAACGAAGAGGTAATCAAAAAAGCGCTGACAACGTTAAGACCTCATAATCGTGGATTGTTAGATCAATCGATTGCCAACAACTTTCATTTTACATCCGTCATTTCCTCTCCTATCATCTTAAAGGGAGAATGTATTGGGGTCATCACACTGGACTCTTTTCAGGATTCGTTAACGTTTAAACAAGAAGATATCAAACTATTAGAGGCGATCGCCCATCAGGCTGCGATTGCCCTCGATAAATCAAGTCTGTACCACGAAAAGGAAAAAACGGTGCAGATGCTCACCAATTCTATTAATATTCATACAAGCTTGGCGAATCTTGTGTTAAACGGTGAAGGCTTACAATCAATTTTGAGCTACATTCAACAAACAATCGGTGAACCAACCTTTTTATTTGATGACCTCGGTGAATTGATTGCATCTGCTTACGACCATTCGCTTTCAACTGATACGATCAACTATATTAAGCTGCAGGCGATTCAATTTATTCTTTCGCTTGAAAATTCTCGTTCGGTAACCGAAATCGAGATTTACGGCGAATCGTATCAGCTTGTTGCCCTATCGCTAGGTTCAAAACCAAAGTCGTTAGGAATTTTGTTGATTTTATCCAAACAAAGAATGAGTCAACTCGACATTGCCGCCCTAGAGCATGCCTGTACTGTCATATCATTGGAGTTGGTGAAGGAACAGGCCATTTTTGATACGCAGCAAAGATTGCGCGGGGATTTTGTCAGTAAGCTTTTATCAGGTCAAATGGACGAAACACTCCTGCAACGAGCGAAAAATTTAAATCTGGATCCAAAGCGAAATTATGTCACCTTAATGATTAATTTTGGTGATTCGAATAAGCTGAAAATCAATCGTGAAAATATGATGCGCAACCTGCTCCATTATGCTAATCAAATCTTCCTTCAATACAATCCACAAGGAATGGCGGTTCCAATTGATCAGCAAATTGTTGTGTTGTTGTCTTTTGATAGCAAGATGTCAGCATCATCGATTAATTCGCAATTGAAAGCGTTAGCAAAATCGTATTTGAAGGAAATCCAAGTGAAGTATGATTTAGAGGGGTCAATTGGGATTGGACGAGTTAAATCCGGTTTGATTTATGGACACCAATCGTTTAAGGATGCGACGAAATGTATTAATTTTATTGAAAAATATCATTTTGATGATAACGTCCTATGCTATACTGACTTGGGCGTGCAAAGGTTCATTCTCCAAAATTCTGAGGAAGAATTGGTGGACTTTACCCACGAGGTGCTTGGTTCACTGATAGAATATGAAAAATCGCGCAAAGCTGAATTGCTGCAAACACTATTTGTCTATTTTGATCAAAATCAAAATATCAAAAAAACCGCTGATACACTTCATATTCACCCAAATACGCTAAATTATCGCTTAAAGCGGATCGAAGAGATTCTCTCCGTTGAATTAATAGATAATAAACAAATTTTCAATATCCATTTGGCTATTAACATCTATCAATACGTGAAGGATCGACCAAGCTTCCAATTGCAAAATAGCTAATAGAAAAACTCCAGGTCTGACGCTGACCTGGAGTTTCTAAATAATCTTGTGCTATAAACTATCGCCAAAATCGGCTCTAAATTTCGCTACTAGTTCCTGTTGCCAGTCAGAAGTCGTGGTTAATTTTCCAAAGAAGAATCGTAACACACTAGGCTCCTCAATAAACTTCAATCCGCCGATTAAGTGACGATTTTCATAAAGCCAAACAACACGGTCAACCGCATATTTCACTTGTGATAGCGTAAAAACTCGACGCGGCATCGCTAGTCGAACTAACTCCATTTGCGATAATGTTTCGTTGCCATTCTCGTCACGTTGCTCAGATAAGGTTCCGCGTTCCATTCCACGTACGCCACTAACAATGTATAACGCTGCAGCTAGTGCACCAGCAGGATACTCCGTTTGCGGAATATGGTCAACAAATTTTGATGCATTGAGATGACAGCCCAGACCACCTGCAGGTGTCACAACCGGAACTCCGTGTTTTAGCAATTCCTCTGTCATATAAGCAATAAATTGCGGTCCTTGATTGATCATATTTTCGTCCATCGTTTCTTCCAGACCAACCGTTAATGCTTCCATTTCACGTACGGACATTCCACCGTAGGTTAAGAATCCCTCATATAGCGTGATATATTCCCGCATTTTCATATAAAACTCTTGGTTGCTCGTGCAGATACCGCCACCACGGGCACTGCCTAATTTACGTGCAGAGAAATAAATAATATCAGAGAGGTCCGCAATATCACGGGTAATTTCACGGATACTCTTATCCTGATAGGCTTCCTCTCGTTCTTTTATAAAATAGAGATTGTCGGCTAATAAACTCGCATCTAGGACGAGCATGATCCCGTGCTCATCACAAACCTTGCGCACTTCCCGCATGTTTTCAACAGCGAAAGGCTGACCGCCAATTAGGTTGGTTCCTGCTTCCATGCGAATAAAGGCAATTTTATCAGCACCATTTGTTTCAATAAGATCTGTTAACTTGGCAATATTGATATTCCCTTTAAATGGGTTGGTGCTTTCAGTATTTAATGCTTCATCACCAAAGATTTCTTCAACTCGTCCACCATTAAGAACAATATGAGCCTTAGTGGTTGTAAAATGGTAGTTCATAGGCACGATTGAACCCTTTGTGACGAAGGCCTGAGAGATGATATTTTCACAGGCGCGTCCTTGGTGTGCTGGAAGGAAATAGTCTTTACCGAAAATTTCCTTTAATTTATTTTCAAGTTTAGTAAATGTAGCTGAACCCGCATAACTGTCATCTGCTTCAAGCATAGCTGCCTGCTGCTTATCGCTCATCGCATTTACACCGCTATCAGTAAGCATATCCATAAATACATCGACATTTTTTAAGAGAAACGTATTGTAGCCTGCTTCTTCCATCGCTTCGAGCCGACGCTCAATAGGTGGTAGATTTAATTTTTGCACAATACGAACCTTGTGCATTTCCAATGGAACATTTTCCCCAGAATAAAACTTAACTTTTGACATTACTTTCCATCTCCTCAAATGAATTGTATGTCGAATCAAGGATGTTAGGCTTACCTGATTACCATGTCGTTTGTGATCTAGTTGCTTTTTCACTATTATCAATTTTACCGCTACACCGCTTTAAAGCGTTTTCGCAAAAACCTTCGTCATTATTCTACATTATTTTGCAAATATTTTAAAGAGTCAATTAAAACACTTCAGCACAGTAAAGCGGTGGGGGACAGTCCCCCACCGCTTTACTGTGCTGAAGCTTGGCAGGCTAGGCGAAAACCTGCGTTAAGTTGATTTTCCAGTTTATTAACCTCTGTTTGATTTGGTTCACATAAATAGTTTTGGCCGCTAACAACGCGTAGCTTACATTTGCCACACGTGCCTTTTCGGCATTTATATTCTAGTGCAACACCTTGTTCAATTGCCGCATCAAGAATTTTTTGCCCTGAACCAATTTCAAACTTGAAGTAATTCTGTTTTTGTTCAATTTCCAGAATCCGTTTTATTTCTCGGAAAGCTTTCTTGGCAATAACAATAGAATGTACTTGCGTTTCTTTTAACGCTAAAGTCTCACTTGCCTCCGCCTTTAAACTCCCAATCGTTAATCTCTTCATCCTTACCCCTCTATTTTCCAATAAAATCGTTAACAAATTCGTCACGATGAATTCTATTGACCGATAATGATTATCATTGTAGAATAAACTTATATTCGAAATTGATAACCGTTCTCATTTAATTCATTTCATTAAAAATACTATCCTCTCATAGGAGGTCTCAACATGACTTATCAAATTAATGGTTTAAAGGATATCCATAAGCTGCTTGTAAATGAACGAAAAATTGGCGGTGTAATTGAAGTTGGCGCACTTCGTCTCCGCACAGGCGAAACATACCAAAATGCGGTCATTACCAACGTCGATTTACTTGGATTATCGATTTATTCCATCGGATTTGTTACTGCTGAAGGCCAAAATCTTATCATTAACATTTCAGAGTTAGGCTTGCTTCATGAACCAAAACATAAACGGATTTACGAGCTTAACAATGAAGCGTATAAGCAAACAAAAACTCTGGAAAAGTTGAAATATTTAAAGCGTTTATTTGAAGTAAACGAAGGAAGCCCGACGCCGATCTTCCGAGAAGAAGCAAAAATGATTATTGAAGATATTGGTCTACCTGCCGCTAATAAGGAAGTCGATACAAGTATGGTTTATCCTAAGGAAAAATTAGTTTCCATTGCCTAAGGTGGAAAAGTTCATGTCAACTCTTTAATTTGTGGGGGTACAATGAAGTTTGTACCCCCACATTTTTTTGTTGCGGACATTTAATCCGTTATTTTCACCAAAAGTGCTATTTTGCCAAACTAAACGGACAACAGGTTCGTTATTTGATAAAAAATTGGCATTCATCATGGATTTATAGTGAAATAGAGGCCTCCGTGTCCCCTTAAGCCAAAAAAAGGGTTATTTTATCAAAATAAGGTACTTAATGTCCGAAAGATATCAGGTTATTCATTAAAATCCTCTAATGTACAGATAGCGGTTGGGCGTTTGATTCTTGGGACGATTGCTTCGTATACGCGGAAATGATAGTTCATATTATCCAAATCTAGGAATACGGTGTCGAAGTCACTGGCAATAGCTAAATCAAGATTTTGCCTACCTGCATCGACGACGACACCAGTCCCGCTTTTAATCATCGGTGATTGGTATACCCCAGCAGTCATCAGCTCACGAATATGCTCAATCTCAAGCACATGTGTCCCTTGATGAACACGGTGTACGAGTGCATATAATTCCGGAGATAATACTAAAGCATATGGTCCCGTATGCCCCATCCTCAGCAATTTATTTCGTGCTTCAACAACATCACCGAAGGCATTACCTGATCCCATCCAATCGCTGCGAATGTGCGATAACTTCCCCTTCACATTCATGATTCCTTGAATATGAAAATCCTTCGATCCGTTAAAAATGATATCATCCTCAAGCAAAGCACATTGCTGAGCAGCATTGGCCGAAGCAGAAAAATCAATCGGACTTCTTAACGTCTTTGCTTGCTGAATATCACGCCAATACAGAACAAAATCCTTATAAAGCATCGGAATCGTCAAGTTCACGCGGCGCGACGGCACCGATAATTCAGAATCCTCACCATGAAAACTAATCGCTCCCGATTCAGGGTTTTCATAAATATCGTTTGTAACTGACTGTACCCCTTCGCCAAGTGGACCATAAATATCAATAAATCTTCTTCCAACCAGTTGCTTCTTTACACTTTCAAAAACCGTTTGTTCAAGTTCATGCCATTCCGCTTGCGTTAGCGGTGCTTCTGGAAAGACATTCGTTTTATCCATATCGTTCACTCCCTTGTTATTGTTTTAAACTGCCGACGGTTAAGCCTCTTTTCGTATACACTTGCGCTGCTTCTGTATTTTGTCCAGTGGCACTAGATGCTTGACCATGGTCATGGTCATGGTCGTGATCATGCTCTTCTCCGACATACGCGGCAATTTTTAATTGCTCACTTATACCTTCTTTTTCATCAGTCGGAACCGAAGTGTTAAATTGAATTCCGCCCTTAAACTCTTGGTTAAGGACATCCAAAATCACCTTCATCCGCTGGTAATCTTCATAAGTAAAATCTCGCAATTCCTGAATTCTTGGTTCGACTTCTGTGCCTTTAAATTGAAACAGCGACAGGTCTAAATGTTCAAGAAAATTATGTAATCCAAACTTCTCCAAACTGATATCTTGAAGCAGGTGCAAAAAATCACCATGCTTCTCGCCTAGATTAATTCCTTCATTAATGATTTCTTCAAGCTTTGGCATGAGTAGGTTTAAACGATCCGAGCGATGATCCTCCTCTTCATAAATGTGATGCCAGTAGAGTCTTTCATGATCGTCCGTCGCATGATCAATAATCGGCGTAATCATGCTCATGAATTCATTTAAAGCCTGTCTGGTCCGTGTGAATATTTCATCCATTTCGGAAAAAGTTGATTCCAAGACGATTTCCCCTCCACTAATAAAAATAGTTATTAGCAAATATAGCCAAGATTTATTGAAAATAAACCTTGGCTATCGTCTGTCTTATTCAATTATTCGTTATTGAAATATCCACACGGACTGACACCATTAACCATTGACCTTTGACTGATACTGAGATATAGCTGAACTTGAATGGCTTCTTTCAATGAGATAAACAATACTAAACGCAAATAGCATTAACATCGATACAAACCCAATCACACCACCCCAATGATGGTGCTGCCAAAAAAAGCCCCCCACCGAGCCGACAATACTTGAACCTATATAATAGGAAAAAAGATAAAGAGATGAGGCCTGAGCTTTATTTTTCAAAGCAAACTCCCCCATCCACGAGCTTGCTACAGAATGACTCGCAAAAAAGCCAAATGTAAAAATAGCAATTCCAACTACTTTCCCAACAAGTGAAGGTAGCATCGTCACGATTGCGCCTAAAATCATGATCGTAAGGCTCATTTTGATCACGACGCTTGATCCATACAAATCAGCTTTTTTGCCCATATAAACTGAGCTAAAAGTTCCGAATAAATATAAAATAAATATAAAACCAATCGCCGTTTGACTTAAATGATACGGCGGTTCTTTCAATAAAAAACCGATGTAATTAAACAAGGTCACAAAGCTGCCCATTAACAAAAACGGAAGCATGATCAATAGCAATAAAGGTTTATTTTTAACATGATCCACATACGCATGAAAGCCCGTTTTTTCAAGGTGTGGACGGTTCGCTTGTCGCCGTGGTGCTGGCAAACTGATGTAAAACAAAACACTTAAGCCAAGGGTAATGATTCCAATCGCAAGGATGGCAAATCGCCACGAAAAGGCATCGGTGAGCACGCCCGTTATGATGCGTCCGGCCATGCCCCCAATGCTTGTACCACTTATATAAAGCCCCATCATTTTACCAATGCCATTTGGGTTAAACTCTTCAGCAACATAAGCCATCGCAATCGACGGAACACCGGCAATAAATATCCCTAAGGACGCCCTAAGCAATAATAAAATGAAAAAATTTGGACTGTACGCAGTCAGTATGCTGAGAATGGACGTCGAAAACATCGAAAAAACCATGATGTTTTTCTTGCCTACTTTGTCAGAGAGTGATGCTGCTCCAAGCATTGCCACTGCCATAACACCTGTCGATAATGACAAGGTTAAACTGGCAAGCGGTGCCGAAACATGAAATTCCGCTGCGAACTCCGGCATTAACGGTTGAGTGGTATATAAAATCGCAAACGTAACAAATGCTCCGATAAACAGTGCACCACTTGCTCGTTTATATTCTGCTGATCCTGTTTCGATATAAGACATACCCTTCCTTCTTTCTTATCAGCAAAGTTGAATTAATTTTCAGAAAATGTTCTTTTTATTTTATCAAGATGAAGAAGATATCGTCTAGCTTTCGGTCTTTTTGGTCTTCCGAAAAATTAGAACTATATTTGTTCACAAAATTGGTTCATTTCTGTAGCAATTTTGTAATAACCACTACCGTCATTTAGTTTTCGTTAATTTTATAATGAAGAAGGTAAGAGATAAACTGTTAAACTACATGCCAATAGTGTTTGGTGTAATACAAAACTAGTAAGGTTTGGTGATAAAATATGAATGGACATCCACATGGAATGGGGCATCCACATAGTATGGGACATCCGGGCGGACACCCAGGTGGTCACCCAGGCGGACATCCTCATGGTGCCGCAGCTCAAATTGATTATAATGAAAATCCATTTATTGTTATTTGGGAAGTAACTAGAGCCTGTCAATTGAAATGTGTTCACTGCCGTGCTGACGCACAGCTTACTCCAGATCCACGTGAGTTAACACATGAGGAAGGCATTAATCTTATCGACCAAATCTATGATATGAATAATCCAATGCTTGTTTTTACAGGCGGAGATTGTATGATGCGCGAAGATTTATTCGAGTTAGCTGATTACGCTGTTAAAAAAGGCATGCGTGTCTCAATGGTACCTAGTGCCACTGCTAACGTAACAAAAGAAAAAATGATCAAAGCGCAAGAGGTTGGTCTATCTCGTTGGGGCTTCAGCTTAGACGGTCCTACACCTGAAATTCACGACCAATTCCGTGGAACTCCTGGTTCGTTTGATTTAACGGTTGAAAAAATCAAGGAGTTAGTTGAACTTGGAATGCCTTTACAAATCAATACGGTAATTTCTCGTTACAACTATGATCACCTTGAAGAAATGGCAAAATTAGTGGCTGACCTTGGTGCGATTATGTGGTACATTTTCTTGCTTGTTCCAACAGGTCGTGGACAAGAGGATGCTTGTATCACCCCTGCGGAGCACGAAAAGGTATTCCGCTGGTTATACGACTTAAGTAAAACCGCTCCTTTCGATATCAAAACTACCGCTTCTCAACATTACCGCCGCGTTGTGTTCCAACAAAAGGCGCGCGAGCATGTTGATGGCGTAGACAAGCATGATATCAATTATGAAGATACTCTAACAAAAGATATGGCTTCAAAAATTGACGGCTTAAAACGTGCACCAAAAGGGGTAAATGATGGGGTTGGTTTCATCTTCGTTTCCCATACTGGTGAAGTACTGCCTTCCGGACTCCTTCCAATTGTTGTTGGAAATGTTCGTGAAAAATCGCTAGCTGAAATTTACCGTGAATCCCCTGTGTTAAAAGAACTGCGCAACCCTAACCTATACAAAGGAAAATGTGGAGTTTGTGAATTCCGCTTCGTTTGTGGAGGATCACGTTCACGCGCATATGGTGTAACTGGAGATTATCTCGAAAGCGAACCATACTGTGTTTACATTCCTGAAGCCATGCGCAAGAAGGACAAAGAACCAATTAATTCTTAACATCTTACTCAGGCATCAAGATCATCACGATTTTGATGCCTGCTTTTATACTAAGTTTGTGAATTAATTAATTTGTCACATTTACTTGGTTTTACACCTTGTCAGAGTGATATTGGTATCGTAATATTTATACATACTTAATTGTGAATCACTTCACAAAAATATTTGTATTTATTCGTACTTATTTTTTTCATTTTGAATGTGAATACTTTCACATTAACGGACCATTAAAAAGGAGAGAGATTAACATGGCAAAAACAAGAATCGTCATATTAGGAGCAGGTTACGGCGGTATTATGACCGCGAAAAATTTAGAAAAACTATTAAATCCAAACGAAGCTGAAGTTTTACTTATCAACAAGCACGACTATCACTATGTGACAACTCAGTTACACAAAACTTGTGCGGGCACTGCTTCAGATGAAAAAATCGCGATGCCAATCCGCGACTTAATTGATGCAAGCAAAACCACTTTCAAAAAAGCAACTGTTGACTCACTTGACTTTGACCATAAAAAGATTCTTTTCGAAGGCGGCGAAGCAATTAGCTACGACTATTTGCTTGTAGCTCTCGGCTTTAAAGTTGAAACATTTGGTACACCTGGAGTGAATGAGTATGGCTTCAACCTAAGAAGCTTCCGCACTTCAAAAACAGTTTTTCCACATATTCTTAAACAATTTTCTCTATACAAACAAGATCAAGATGAAACCCGCCTAACTTTTGCAGTTGCAGGCTCAGGTTTTACTGGTATTGAAATGGTTGGAGAATTAATTGAGAAGCTACCGGAAATCGCAAAAACATACGGCGTTCCGTACGATAAAGTAAAAATCGTTAATATTGAAGCTGCTCCTACGATTTTACCTGGTTTTGAAAAAGAAGCAGTTGAGTACACAAACAAGCTTTTAATTGAAAGCGGCGTTCAAGTCATGACTTCTACAAAAATTCTTGAAGTTGCTGAAAACTATGTAAAAGTAGCTCCTGGTATTGAAATCCCAACAAAAACGCTCATTTGGTCTTGTGGAGTTCGTGGTCATGAGCTATTCGAAAAAGCTGGATTAAAAACTATTCGCGGTAAATTACCAGTTGATAAGCAATTACGTGTTCCAGAATTAGAAAATGTTTTCTGTATCGGTGATAACGCTTGGTTTATGAAGGACGAGAAGACTGCGCTTCCGCCAACTGCACAGGTTGCACTACAACAAGCACCAGTTTGTGCGAAAAACATTGTTGCTGCTATCCGTGGTGAACAATTAGAGGCATTTGAATACCATCATAAGGGTTCTGTTGCTTCAATCGGTGGCGGACATGCTGTCGGAAAAGTTGGACCACTTGTCATTAAAGGAAAGTTTGCAGCGTTTATGAAAGAAGTAATCGAGTGCAGATACCTATTTTACTTAAATGGCCCTTCATTCATGATCAAGCAATTCATGAAACGCAAGCCACAACCAACCGAAGTTCAGGTTAAACAGGCTCAATAATAGATGCATAAAAGGGGCTGTCCGAGAAATCAGATGATGATTACTCGGACAGCCCCTCTCTTTTTTATTAGTACCTTTAGTTTCTATTTCTGCCAAACCCGCTTATTTTCAATCCGCTTTGTGTACCCCTTCGCATCAAGACGTTCTAAAAACGGTATCATATATTTTCGGGAAAGGTCCAACACATCTTTGGCATCGCCAACCTCAAACTCAGGTCCTGTCTTACTCTGCAGCGTTTCAACTGCATGATTAAACAAGTCACCATACCAGTAGTATTGATCATCCAGTGGCACAATCAGTCCCTGTTCTTCAAGAAATCTTCTTAAATCACCTGTTAGCGAATCCGGAATTCCTGCTTCCTTCAAATAATCCTGAAGATAGCGGACCTTTAAGCCATCCTTTTTGATTACTTGTAGCATATTCTCAGTTCGTTTTGCCCAACTTTGCGGAACATGAGGTGCGAAATCCTTCTGGAACACAAATTGCTCTTTCCGGCCAAACGTGCCGTTACTGACACCCTGTTCGATAACATAATCAAGCAAGGTTTTCGGATAATGTTTCTGCAATGATTGCAGGATTTCCGCTTTATTGATTCCCTGTTTCATCGAATGCTCGCGGTGATAGTCACCCAAACGATCATAAATTTCATCCTCAATTAATAATACCAGCGATTTAAGGGTATACTCTTTGCCATTATAAAGAAGAAAGTCCTCGTTGCTTAGTTCACTTGATAGAGTTTCATCATCCAATGCGGTTCGTTTAATTAAATCAGCTAAACCAAGGCTTTTCCCTTCAGTCAATGCCGCTACAATCCGCTCATGAGGCGTTCCTACCTTCTTCTTTTCGAGCTCTTCGATTGTTTGGACGCCGTAACGGTATTTTTCACCACGTGGATCAATGACCCAGCCGCCCCCTACCGTTTCCTGCGGACTTGGACGCCGAATGATAAAGCGGTCACCCCGCTTCGTTACAATTTCCTCATCCAAACGCAACTGGCACAAAATTTCATCATTTTCCTCTTTCAGTTCATTACGATCGAAAAAGACGATTCTTCCCATTACTTCAGCTGTACCGATATGGCATTTAATTGGCATACGTTGCTTTACCATGTAGTCTAGGTCCTCGACAACACGGATTGCCACGTCTATCGTTCTCGTTACGTTAAAGTGCTCAGACGACACGACAACATCGCCGCGCTCCAAATCCTCCTTAGACACATTGGAAAGATTAATGGCAGCCCTTTGTCCGGCAAAAGCCTTTTTGGCTGGCTTATGATGGACCTGCAATTGTCTTGCCCGTACTTCAATTCCCTTTGGCAGAATCACTAATGGTTGGCCTTCTTCTACTGTTCCTTCATAAACCGTTCCACGTACAACCGTCCCCTGCCCTTTTACCGTAAACACCTGGTCAATCGGCAGTCGAAATGCACCTTTTGCATCGCGCATTTCTTGTTCCTTCAAGGTATCAATAATTAATTGTTTCAAATCATCGATCCCTTTTTTGGACAGACTATCAACGAGTACGAACGGAGAATGTTCGAAAACAGTTCCCTGTAATTCTTCAAAAATATCATCTTTTACTAAATCAATGAATTCCTCGTCAACTCGGTCGATCTTGGTAATTGCGACAACGCCGTTTTTAATTCCGAGAAATCCAAGGATATCTAAATGTTCCCGCGTTTGCGGCATGACACCTTCATCTGCCGCAACAACCAAAACGACTAAATCAATCCCAGCCACTCCTGCAATCATCTGACGAATAAACCGTTCATGACCTGGTACATCAATAACCGATATTTGGATTTCTTCGTCTTCATATAGCGGGGCAAACCCTAATTCGATGGAAATTTGTCGTTCCTTTTCCTCTTTCAACCGATCTGTATCAACGTTTGTCAGCGCTTTTGTGAGCGAGGTTTTTCCGTGATCAATATGACCGGCCATGCCGATGGTAAAATATCTTTTGTGCTCCAATTTTGACACCTAACCTTCTATCTTGTTAATTCATTAGCTGAAATTCTGTACGGCTTCCGGTCTGAGTCGCAAATACTTCGAGACGGGCATCGATTCTTTCTTTTAGCTCAGGAACGTGCGAAATGATTCCCACAAGACGTCCGCTGCTTTGGATATCTATTAATGATTCAATCGCTTGATCGAGTGATTCAGGGTCTAAGGTACCAAAGCCCTCATCAATAAACATCGTCTCTAATGATACACCTCCAGCATAGGCCTGAACAACCTCAGCAAGGCCTAATGCAAGTGCTAATGCCGCTTTAAAGCTTTCACCGCCAGAGAGTGTTTTGACATGACGCTCTTGACCAGTATATTGGTCAAAAACGAGCAATTCCAAACCACTTTGCCCCGCACCTTTTGAACGATCAGTTTTTCGCAGTAATTGATAGCGACCACTAGTCATTTTCGTCAAGCGAGCATTGGCTTGAGTGAGGATATCATCCAAAAATGAAGCTAAAACAAACCGCTCGAAGGTAATTCGATACGTATTTTGTCCCTTAGCGATTTCATGTAAATGGCCAATTAGTTTGTAGCGATCTTCCAATTCCTTCAGCTGCTGATTTATTGCATTCACTTTATCGAAAATTTCCTCATTTGTCCTTTTTTGCATAAATAGGCTTGTATATTGTTCCTGAAGCATGCTTAATTGCTGCTTCAGGTCAGCAAATGCTTCCGTAAGCATGTCTAAATCAGGAGCTTTTACATCTTTCAAAAGCTCTTCAAGTTCATGATAGCGGTCTGTGACAGAGCGTAACTCTTCACGATAGGCACGTAGCATATCCGAAAGGTTTTTTAGTTCTTGTTCCGATTTTTTGGCTACCTCATAGTCATTGTAGGTTGCAAAACCTTGCTTCGTTAACTTTTCTAGAAAGGCTGCACGCTCCAGTTCCAGCTTGGCAGTAGTGGTTGTCACCTGAGAATTTACCGTCTCTAGTCGTGCTGTTTCTGTGGCAAAGCTTTCTCGTGCCTTCAGATAATCTTGACTGACTTTTTCAAAGCGGGTTTGTAATTCAGCATTCTTAGCAACGGCTGCTTTAACTGCTGCCTCATAGGCTTGAATGGTTCTGAGCTCCTCAGGAATTTGATCAACCATTCTTTCCAAGGTTGTCCGATTTTGCGTATGCTCAATGGTCAATTGATGGATTAGTTCCGTCAATTGTTTCATTTTTTCACTGTATTGCTGTTTTTGCTTTTCTGTTAAGTCCATTTGCTTCATTATGCTGCTTAACTGATTGATTTTAGCTTGCAATTGCTGCTGTTTTTCTTTTAAGTCTGCCTGTTCAGCCTGGATCATATTCTTGAGAGGTTCAAAGCTTTCCTCGGTAAAATCAGGACGATTTTCGCCAATTTCAGCTTTCAACTCGGTTAATGATTGAATTAAAGTACTTTGCCCAGACTGGTATTGGTAAAGGTTTGATTCCGCCTTCCCCTTTTCAGCTTCTAACACGGAAACTTGTGATTTTGCTGCTTTAAGATCCTCTTGTGACGGAACAAGGTCTTCTCTATGTAGTGCTGGTTGCGGATGATGTGGTGAGCCACATACTGGACACGCATCCCCTTCTGTTAAGGTGCTAGCTAGAATAGCGGCTTGACTTTGAAGCCACTTTTGCTCGAGCTCTTCGACTAATGCTTTGGCATCAGCTAGCCGAAGGACTGCATTTTCAAAATGTTGCTTTGCTTGAGCTACGATCGGTTTTGATTTTTCAATCCGGCCGAATAATACCTCATATTTCTGAAATTGCTCGATTTCCGCACCGAGTAATTCAATTTTTCGTTTGTTTTCAAGGTAGGTTATTTGCCCTTCGTCAATGAGCGATTTTTCAACTTGAAGTTTTACGAAATTTCCGTTCGCTTTGTTAATGTTTTCATCGTTTATTTGTCGCTCTTGTTTTGCGGTCGATAATTGATTATCAAGTTGCTGCACCGTCGCTTCAAGCTTGGCAAATGAATAGACATCCTCCTTCATTTGTTGGAGTCGGTTTACATAGTCACTCGCTTCTTGCCGTTCGGGCTCACGGGCTTTTTCCTGTTCAAGCTGCTCTTTATGTTGGATAACTAAAGTGTTTAGCTTATCAACATTTATTTGTAATTCTTTAGCCGCTTTCTGTGCTTCGTCAAGCTCTGTTTTTAAATGAGTGCAAATTTCTTCTTGCTTGGCTAAAATTGTAGCCTTTTGACCTAGCTCGACAGTTTTTTCAATTTTGGCATAGTGATCCTGTTGACCTTCAAGCTGCGTTTTTTTTATCAAAAGCTCTTGTTTCGTATTTAGCTGCTTAACAATGAGTTCAGCCTCATAAATGCTCTGTTGGAGGTTATCTCGCTCAACTTGCTTGCTGTCAGTCTCGACTTTAATTTCTGCTAATTTTGTCCTTTGGACGTTTATTTCTTCGATGAGCAAAGGAAGAATAAGCGTATCATTGACACTATCAGCAGCCAAATATTCCTTTAATTCTTCGTTTACGAGCACTTGAATCCCGCGAATCGTTTGATTTCGAGTTTCAATCTGTTTCTCAACGGTTCGCTTTAGTTCAGTCGCTTCCTCTTTAAGCTTTTCCTCAATTCTTTTATACATTTCTGTATGGAACAATCGCTGTAGGATTACTTCCTTATCTTTACTGTCAGAAATTAACAGCTTGCGGAATTCACCTTGAGGAATCATCAGGATTTGCCGAAACTGATTGCTATCGATTAACATAAGCTCTTTTATCCGCTCGTCAACATCGCGGACATTGGCTGCGAGCAGCTGTTTCGAACCGTTCTCATCATATTCATAAAGTTCAGCTTTGGCATTGATCGTTGTAAATCCATCGCCGCTCTTTTTCTTCTTCTGCTGTTGTGGTGAACGCCAAATGTAATAACGTTTCCCCCGTAACGTAAAATCGAGCGCAACCTCGGTTGGATCATCTTCCTGTGCAAAATGGCTGCGCAATTCGGGGCCGTTCCGATCTTCTCCACTAGCTTTTCCGTAGATGGCATAGCTAATCCCATCAAAAATCGTTGTTTTTCCTGCACCGGTTTTACCAGAGATGACGAACATCGTCCGATTTCCTAATAGCGAAAAATCAATTTCTTCCTTACCGGCGTATGGACCAAATGCTTGCATCATTAAATGAATCGGCTTCATCCTACACACCTTCCTCTTTGTGAACCTTATTAATCACCTTGGTCATCACTGCACGTTTTTCATCAGAAAACTCAGCGGTTGTCATTTCTTGATAAAATTGTTCAAATAGCTCTAATTCTGATTTTCGTTCTTCTTTTTGAATTGAAAAAGATACCTTTTTCTTCATGTCCGTAATAGCAAGTTTACGTTCAAGGTGAAGAACATTTTCATATACCTGACGCAGCTTACTTATCGGGTCGATCAACGCCCCTTCGTCAAGAAGGGTCACCTTCAAATAATCATCGCATTTTTGTTTTTCATAAAAACTCGGATCAAGCAATTCGTCGAGATGACCTTCAATCTCACGCATATCAAATTTCGGTGTTAACGAACGATATCGCTGAGTAAATTGCCCCAACTCGTTCATCTCAATTATTGAAATTGATTTTTGCTGTTTCGCTTCTGAAAAGGAATACTTCAGTAACGAACCTGAATATTTCACGGTATCATGACGAATCGCATCTGGGCTATGTAAATGGCCTAATGCTGTATAGGAAAACGGGGCAAATAACTCCGCACCAATACAACCTGATCCACCGACTGACAACGTCCGTTCTGAATCAGAGGTTTGTCCGCCTAATACAAAGGCATGTCCAACGAAAACATTCGGTTCATGGGGATTCATATTTTTCTCAATTTGATCGATGATAGCACGCATCGCTTCTTGATGCGAATGGATTCGATCATCATTTAATAACTGCCTTACAATTCCTGGCTCCGCGTATGGAACTAAATAAAAATTAACACCATTTATACGAACAGGCCGAAAATCATTCGCCAATTTACCTGTTAAGTAAAAATGGCTGTTTCGATACCATGAACTACCGAATGAAAGGCGTTCCGCACTATCATGGTTTCCAGCAATGGCAACAACCGGTGTATTTAATTCAACATTGAGTTTATATAGTACTTCATCTAGTAGGTCAACCGCTTCTGTTGGTGGCACTGAGCGGTCGTATAAATCACCAGCGATGATGATGGCATCAGGCTTTTCTTCCGCTACAAGTTCTATGAATTCATCCAGAACAATTTTTTGGTCCTCGGTCATATACTTGCCATGCACAAGCTTACCCAAATGCCAATCAGCAGTATGAATAAATTTCATGCCTATCAACCCTTTCTCGTAAACAATATGGAGCTTGCTTACTCGCTAAGTTCCATTATAGCAAACATCTATTCGTAATGATTTTTAAAAGTGGAGGATTTTCATGAAATTTTCTTTATTAGAAATGATTTGGAAGAGTAGCTACCTTCAATAAAATTTTTCGTCAAATTTCGCTATTTTAAGATAATGTTCGAATGTTTTGATCAGTCCTAAATGGCTGTTTTTATCATGAATGTTGATTTCCGCTCCAGGCACTTCGCTTTCCGCGGGGCGGGCGGTGAGCCTCCTCGGCGCATAGGCGCCTGTGGGGTCTCACCTGTCCCGCTGCTCCCGCAGGAGTCTTCGTGCCTTCCGCTTCAATCAACTAGGGAAAAGTCATTAGTCGATATACACAACAAACACAATAAAAAAACAGCTCAACCGATATGGGGTTGAGCTGTTTGGAATGTGTGAATTAGATTATTTCTTTTGAACGTTTGCAGCTTGTGGTCCACGAGCACCTTCAACAACTTCGAAAGATACTTCTTGACCTTCTTCTAATGTTTTGAAGCCTTCTGTTTGGATAGCAGAGTAATGAACGAAAACGTCATTTCCGTCTTCAGCTTCGATGAATCCGAAACCTTTTTCTGAGTTGAACCATTTAACTTTACCGTTTTTCATGTAAAAAAATCCTCCTATTGGCTGGTCTTCTTAGGAGAGACCATTTGTAAATTCACCAATTAACAACGTAGATAGCTTTACCTTCATTACTCATCCAAACGTATTTAATTAACATTAGAACAAGCTTTTACCATAAATCTAACACGGTGCAACGGCTAGGATAAATATAACATTTTTTCCCCAGAATGTCAATATTCTCAACGGTTTACAATCCCTCTTTCATGCGGTCTGGAAGGCTTTGAATCGATAGTACTACGGTATCTAATTTCGCTTCAATGCGATGCAATAAATACAAAGTGACTACGATGGGAAAGCCGACGTCGCTAATGAAAGGTATGAGTTGCTCCACAAGAAATCGCTCCTTTCTAAGTTGATCCTGTTCAAATCAAATTATTTTGTTGATATAATATCTCACTCGTAAAACAAGACCGGAATCATCATTGAAACCGGTCTTGTTTCTGAACATATTAAAGCTCGTATTCAGTCACGTTGCGATCAACTACTCTGGCGCCACTAATTTGTGCTAAATTTCCATTAGCTGTATAAAATGCATCTGTCGCGATAATTTGCTCCATCGCCTGTTTCACAGCAACTGGATCAATCGGTTCAATTGGACTTTCAAACGATAGTTTAGCGCTCTTGCCAATATCGGTAACGAATACTAGTTCCAAAGTTTTAGCCATCCTTTACACCTCCTCAAATTGAATTTGTTTAACCGAATTAGCCAATTACATCAAAGCTGTTATTTCGCTCAACTGTTGCTAGCGGATAGGAGCATAATGACGAAATCGCCAATGCCACTTGATAAAGATCGTCAACAGTCGCCTCCTTTTTCACATTGTTAAATGTTTTAGCTTTAAAAATTGGTTCTCCTTTTTCGTTCAGTCCCGTTTCAAACATTAAACGTAATTGTGTTTCTTTTAACATTTCCTGTGCCATGTTCCCTTCACCTCCTTTCACCCCTTATATAGAGAGTTAGGACGAAAAAAGACATGGTCATTTTTGTTTTTTTATGACAACCTTGTGAACGTCATCATAATCGATAGGTTCCTCACAAGTTTTTCCTATTTTTAAGGAATTAATGGTAGAATACCAAGAGAAACCCATCATAATTTGGATAGGGTTTTGTAAAAATAACAATTGTTGTTTGATTTCTAACAAAGGGAGCTGGTCTATTTGAGATGGCACAAAAGGGTATTATCCTTAATTCAGGAGCGTCAGGCGAGGAAAATTGCCTTAGCGATTGATACTTCGTCCGACCAAGTAAATACGATTTTAATTAATAATATTGTGAAATTATTTGAGCAACTTAAGCCTGATACGCTGCTGGTTCAGGCAGATTACAAAATCCGTAGTATTACGCCAATCAAATCTGATACCGTAAAATATTACAGCCATGGTAAATCATCTTATACATTGGTACTGGAATGGGCCAAAACTGAAGAGATTGATACATTATTCTATATTACAGATGTAACAGGGCATTTTTATGAGGACATGGAGAAGTTAAACTTTGATGTATTTTGGCTTGTTCCAAATGACTTTGTTCCAAAGGTGCCGTTTGGCAAAGCAATCAAGGTGGCCTAAAGGTCGCCTCTCTCACTAGTAATTATTTTAATCAGGATAGATACTAGTCCAATCCACTTCACCTCTCTTCCATATCATGCTAGTAGAATGATTGGAGGTGAATAAATTGGACCTACTAAATGCTTTAAATGAGAATTATTTAATGCTCGTTCCAGCGTTATGGGTGTTAGGTTTTGCGCTAAAACAAACACCAAAAGTTCCAAACTGGTCAATTATTTGGATTATAACAATCTTATCACTCGGCTTAGCTGCCTATTCCTATGGTTTTAGTATTGATGCAATTGTGAATGGGCTTGTTGCTGCCGGTATTTCAGTTTATGGTCACCAGCTCGTGAAGCATTCTTTTTTTTCAAAAGAAAAATAGTAGAATGAACAACCCCCGTTACAAGTTATGCTCATACAGAAACAATCAATACTAAAAAAAGAACGAGGCTAGATAATCTGCCTCGTTCTCTCCGTTTTGGGAAATTTCACTATGAATTGAGTGCCATGGTTTGGCCTGCTAATGATGTCAATTGTACCATTCATCGCTCTAATAATACTATGAACCACCATCATCCCAAGACCCGTACCGTTCCCTTCGTTGATATAATAAAAAGGTTCACCCAGTCGTTTTAAAATTTCCTCTGACATGCCCAAGCCTGTATCTGATATGGAAATGATGACTGACCCTTTTCGATCATAGGTTTGAATCGTCAGTGTTCCGCCTCCAGGCATTGATTCGATGCTGTTTTTAAGTAAATTATAGAAACAACGGTGCAGCATTTCTTTATCACCGGACAGTGTATGTTTCGAAGTGAACTTTTTTTCAATCTTAATATTCGTGTTTTCTAGAAACATCGATAAGTCCGTTAACACTTGAAGGAAAATCCAGTTTGCATTTATGTCCTCAATTTTTTCAAGGGAAGGCTTTGCAAAGGTCAAATAGTTTCCAATTACTTCCTCGGCTTGATCCAATTCAGAAATTGCTATATCAATATATGTTTTCTGAGATGCATCTAGGTTATTGCTCTCATTAAGAAATTGCAAAAATCCGCGTGCTGATGTTAAAGGATTTCGGATTTCATGTGAAATCGCAGCTCCCATTTGACTCACTGCTTCAATCCGCTTTGATTTCAGCAATTGTTCTCGTAATTTCATATTTGCGTGCATCGCTTCAATTGAATAGGAAATGATTCCGGTTCCCAGCGCAGCAATAATAAAATATGGAATCCAAACATCTATTCCGTAGTCTAATTGTGGAAATACTGTAGCGATTAGGAAAAAAATCATCGATGCGGTAATACTTAGAATAACCGAAACAAAGATTCTACTTTTTGAAGAAAGTTTCAAGAAAAATGGTTTTGCCAATAATAATAAGAGCGCGACAGAGAGATTTAAGTATATCGAGACCAAAAAGCCGGAGTCGATTCCAATCATGGCCCGAACGATAATGGCAACAACCGCGAATAGGAAACTCGATCCTAAGTACAAACCAGAAATGATTAAGGGTACTAATCTTAAATCAATTCGTAGGCCAGGATTTAAATATCTAGAAAAAATTATACAGAGGATAATTGCAAAGATACCGTAGACATAAGCAGCGACATTCGGCTTTTTACTAATAAAATTTTGATGAAACCACATTTGCATAAAAAACAATAATACCAAAAGTAACGACAAATTAAAAAGCAAATGCTTTGTCATTTCCAACTGAACTGATCACCACCAAACATAGACGCTGTTAAAATTTTAAAATATTTCCATCAGAATGGCAATGAAAAACAGCTGGAATTTTTATATAAATATAACTTTTCGACTGGTGAAAACGAGAAATTTCACAAAAAATTAAAACTATCCAAGTTAAGGATAGTTTTTCGAAATGAGTGAACAATTAAATTTTTTAAGTAGCCTAGCAAGGACTTGCCGTTCTTCTTCGGGCCAGTCGCTCAAAACCTCGTTGATAGCTTTTAACCGATTATTTCGATATAAGTTGAATTCTTTGACTCCTTGCTCGGTAATATGCAAAGTATAGGCTCTTCCATCAGATGGATCGGGCTTTCTAACTATGAATCCTTTATTCTCAAGCGCACTAGCTTGGCGACTTACCGTCGAAATATCCAAATGAAATTCATTTGCCAACTGTTTCACTCCGACAGTCCCGTGTGAAGTAAGTTGATGCAATAACAGAAAACCCGAGCGATCAATATTCCCAAACTTTTGTTTATTAGATACATATGTAATGCTTCGAATTAACACAGCCAATTCTAAGCTAATTAATTCTAAACCATCCTGTTCCATAACAATCCAACCTCACAATGCCGTAATATTGTTATGCTCATCATAGCATGGAGTCTTGAATTTTTGTATGATTTTTCGGATAAATGCCACAAATTAACCAACCTAAAAAATACTTGTATGACACAATTAGTTACATAGGTTAAAATAAAAGTAAATGATATTAAAAATAGGCTATGTTAATTCTGAATGTTGTTTTTTGGAAGTTGATTGAAGTGGAAGGCGCGAAGACTCCTGCGGGAGCAGCGGGACAGGTGAGACCCCACAGGCGCTATTGCGCCGAGGAGGCTCACCGCCCGCCCCTAAGGTGCGCGAAGCGCCTGGAACGGAAATCAACTGACACGTTTAACATAGACTCAAGATAAGGTGATAAAGTTTGAAAGCACATGAAATGATGATTCGTGAGGTTTACAAAGTAAAAGAAGATGATACTGTTAAAACAGTGATTGAAAAATTTATAAAGTATCGCATAAGCGGTCTACCTGTCGTAAATGACCGAAATGAAATAGTCGGCTATATTAGTGACGGTGATGTGATGCGTTACATTGGTAAACGCAAGGATATTTATTTAGATAACATCTATTATTCTTTTGTCATAAAAGACGATATGGAGGATTTTGAAGAACGCGAGCGGAGATTACTCGAGCTAAATGTCCTCGAAATCGCCAGAAAGAAAATCGTTACAGTTGATTGGCAGGAAACTATTGAGGAAATCGCTGCATTATTAGGAAACAGACAAATAAAAAAAGTACCCGTCATTCGGAAAGGTGTTTTGGTTGGAATTATCAGTCGTGGTGACATCATCAGGCACGCATTTAAATCATTAATTTAACGATCAATTCTCAAAAGAGGACCTGTCATATGAAAATCCGTCCTCTTTTGAAGTACCCGCAGGAGTCTTCGCACCTTCCACTCCAATCAATCGTACGATAATTTTACAATCGCGCCCGATCGTTGAACATTTATCTAAAACTACATTGAAGTACTATCAATACCCCAAAATTCAAAATCCCCATTTAAGTCTTTAGTATACAGAGCAACATTAATTCAAATTCATTCGTCCGATTATGGAAGGTCATTACTCAAACCTTATATGACACCCTTTACTTGTATATTGAAGAAGAACCCATTTATTGCATATTATTTCTCTCAAAGTAAATATTAGATTTATAACCCATGATAAGGAAAGTTATATGACTGATAAGTTTAGAAGCTATTCTGTGGAGTATAGCTCTACCAGGCTTTGCTCAATTATTAAATGTCATATTGGTTGGAAATTTTATAAAGTGTATATTAGCCCGTATTAAGGTTCAATGAAAATGGTAATTATTTGAGGAAATAAAAGATGGAGGCAAATATTATGACTCAAAAACATGCTTTAAGTTCGAGTGAATTAGGAACATTATGGATGACCTATCAGGAAAAAACAATGATACAAAGAATACTTGAATATTTTATAGAACAAGCAGATGACAATCGAGCGAAAGAGATAATGCAAAATACACATATGAAAATTATTAACTATCTTGAAGATATAAAAGGCATCTTTAAAAATGAGGGTGCTGTCATTCCTGTTGGATACACGGAACAAGATGTGAATGTTGGGGTGCCTAAGCTGTATGACAACATGTTTGATATTATGTTTCTTCGACTGCTCCAAGAAATAAGCATGGGGTTACATACTCTCCATTTATATATGGCATATCGTAAAGATATCGTACTTCTCTATAAGGAATTAACTGCATTTACTCAAAATGTTTACGATGAATGCGTGGATTATCTACAAGAAAAAGATGTTTTACCACGTCCTCCTGCAGTAACCATGCCAAAGTCTGTGGAGTTTGTAGAGGGAACCAATTATATGAGTGGTTTTAACTTATTTTCAGAAAAACGAGCATTGAATACAGTGGAAGTATCACATTTACATCATGCAATTGAATCAAATATTATTGGTATGCAATTAATTACGGGGTTCGCACAAGTGGCAAATGAATCCGAAGTAAAAAAATACTTCATAAAAGGTAAAGAATTGGCGAAAAAAATTGTAAGTGATAATACTCAATTATTTCTTCAAAGTGATATTCAACCGCCTTCAACATGGGGGGCAAATGCAACAGATTCTAAGGTGGCTCCTTTTTCAGATAAGCTGATGATGTACTGTACCAGCCTGTTTTGTAGCTTTGGTTTAGGAAGCAATGCATTAGGAACAGCATTTAGTTTACGAAGTGACCTCCCATTAAAAATGGTTAATGAAGCAAAAGACATACTAACTTATGGGTCGGAGGGCGGAAAACTCATGGCGAAAAATGGATGGCTTGAAGAGCCTCCACAAATGCAGGATCGGAATCAATTAACAAAATAATCAAGATGCAATACTGAAATAATACAAGCTCTCTCGAATTATTGGGATTTCTTGTATTATTTTGCTTAGAATAAATTCCATATATTGAATTGAGGTTTTGTCTATATTGAACTAATCTTAATCACAAGCACCTCACAAGGAGATGCTTGAATATCAAAAAACAATTACCTTTGTACGCAATCGCCCTAGTTAGAGTAATAATATAGGATTATTTAATTCTTTTTATTAAAACCTCATACCCATAAATAATTAAAGAGAAAGTAATAAATGAAAAAAATATGTGTTTAGGTCGAAAGTTAACTAGCTTAAAAAGTTTTAACTTTTGATATAGAAAGCTCAGCGGGAAAGAAAAAAGGGTATCCATCAGTAAGTTAACCCCAAAATAACGTTTTAAATTTCCAAAGGTTATATGAAAAATCCATAATGTTCCTATAAAGAAAGGGCCAAAAATAAAGCTACCATCGTTTAAAAGTTTAGCTTTCCATCCCCCTTTAACAACCCACCACTTATATGGGACAGCTAACAAACATATTCCTGTAACAAGTAATGAGGCAAAAAAGAGAAACAGGTAAATAATGTTTAAATGACTTTTTTGGAAGAAAAACGATAGAAATCCAAGGCAATATCAGCTGAATGATTCTAATTATATTAGGCATATAAATAATTTCCCCTTTTTATCTTAATTTTCCCTTTTAATTAGGAATAATTCACGGGGAAATCACTTAAATTCTGAGTTGCTTATCAAACTAACACCTATCAGTTTAAGCGAATTACTTCACAAACTTCGCCCTGCTGTTTATACAAATATTCATTTTTACTTGAGGGCTTATCCATGAAATGATTTCTGATTAAGATAAAAAAATGGACTGCAAAATTAACAGTCCAGTAAAACATTTTCGCGCCTGATTGCTGCATAATGAATAAATTAAAAGAGTTTTCCAAACTAATCTATCAAGGCTTCGGATTTATGCTTACCCAAGATAGCCCAATCATTAAAAATGTAAATAATAAGATAAACAAACTAATCCCAATTCCCCAAAGGGCATATATTCTCGATTTTTTAGATGTTATCAACCCAAGCAGCCCGAGGAAAAAACCAGCAATCGGCAAGGTGACGAGAAACGTTTTCGGAAAATCATCGATATCCATTAATAATGTAATATTTAAACCTGTCAGTGCAATCAGAGAAATCAGAAAGGATAAGAAACCTGAAATGGTTGGTAGTTTTCTTTGCTTTTCCTCGTTCTTATTGTTCACTTCCAGTTCCATAGCTTTACTTCCCCCACCTTCATCACTCTGATTTGATCATGATCCTTCAGTTTTCTTAATTCCTGAGTTGGTCCGGTAACAACTGCTCCATAGACTTGGATTCCATTTTTCTCGATATAGTGGATTCTATCTTTTAACACTAAAGATCTTGCCCGCGCTATTTGCTCGGCTGTTTTTTCATCCTTGGCCAGGAATTTTAAAATATCTAAAAATACTTTCTCGTTTGTCTGGTCTCTACCATTAAACGGTGACCATGTCGTGTCATCAACCTGCAGCGGATAGCCGATTGGTGCAATCGAGTAGCCTGCTTCATATATTTTTTTAGCCTCAATCCCCGTATCAACTGCGACCCATCTTACCTCCAATTTGTTCCCAAGCTGCTTTTCAAGCTCCTCTGGCTTCAGTAATTGATTCAAAGAAAGATAGATTTCCCCCACGGTCCCATCTGGGAGGTAATCAAGAATATCCCAATCAGATGCAACTGTTTTACCAAATGGACCGTCTGGATGATAAAGCATGTCCGTCTCCATGTCGCCCACCATCGGAAGCGGCCTTTCAAGCTTCATATCACGCTCGGGAAAATTTGGCTTGTCCAACACAAAATTAACCGAGTACTCCCCTGCTTGATAATCCTCTTTTCCAATCCGCTTAAACACATCAAAATATAAATTCATATTAAAAAAGCCAATATCCTCTTCAAGCTCCATCTCTTCCAAGCTCATGTTCGGCTCAGTCACATAAATGGTTTTTGTTGCAATCTCAATTAAACGGTTCGCTTTTCCACCAATCGCATAATACAAATAGCTGCTTAATGTCAGCACTGGCACAATAAGCAATATGACAGCCAGACTGATCATAATATTTGTCCTTAATGCATGATTTCTGCTTGCTTGAATCAGTCCTGTTTGATTTTTTTCCGGTACATATGCTTCAAACGCCTCATCTAAATCCATCGTGTTCCCCCCTTCACCCTATCCACGAAATCACAAGATATGTGGAAAAACTTCTCAATAATATTACTAAATACCAAATATCAATGTAGTACTAACTATGTAAATAAAAGGAAATAACAATAATGTTGCATTAACAATTATTGCACCTAGTGTCAAAGTACTTTTCTGTTTCTGATAAGCGCTTGATGCTAAATAAAGACCAAAAGAACAAAAAATCAAAGGAAAAAATATAGGTAACCCTTGAAGCTTTTCAAATGTAATAATATCAAACAAAAAATTCACAATAAATATTAGTGGAACAAGGAATAAAAAATAGGAAATAATTATAAATATTTTCTGCATAACATGGTTCCCCCTTTATAATTACACTTTAATACTAACATAATATTTGGCTTTAATGGTTTTTATTTCCATTACATTTCAAACAAATCTGACCGTTATTTTTAATTTAATATTTCATAATTTCTTTTAAAGGTAACATCGAGATCAGATTTCCCCTTAAAGAGTTACTGGCAATCTGATCCAAACATGAAAAGGGCGCAACCATATCGATGATTGCACCCTTCGTATTGAGTAACTAAACAATGTCATTTTTGCATAAAATCATTTAATGGTTCGTCAACTAACGTCAGTTTGCACAATTTGAGTATTAGTTTTGATAGCAAGTCTCATACTCGTCTTTCATTAAAAAACTTTTACAAGCCAAACCGTTTTCGTGATAAATTTCTTTCCCTATCTTTAATGCAATACTTCTATTCGAATTTGGATAATCTGGTTCGTCATTTAGAATGTAAAGTGTATCTTCATCCAACCATTCCATAGAAAAGTTACTTTTTGCATCACTATAATAAACAGTTTTAACTTTATTATTCTCATTATTGTTTGTGATTTCAACCCATACGTTAACACCGCCTGCTGCACCGCCATATGGTTCGTAATAAGCATTAGCTGTATATTTTTCAGTGGGTGATGATATAGGTCCAGGCCCCTTTTGGATAAATTCTCTATCAATATCACTAAATGTATAAAAGTACGTTTCATATATATAAATAGAAGAAAACAGAACCACTCCAGACAACGTTGCAATAAGTATTTTTTTCGGAAAGGGTTTCTTGTTGATGATAGAGTTTATTATCTTAACGCATAAAATCAAAAATAATATAACGGTAATGAAAGATACAAAGAAACCGAATAAAATTAAAATCATAATCCCCCCATTACAAGTACAGTAACATCATCTCAAAAAATGGAAATTATACATTACGCTTCCTCAACTCTACTCCCCTTTATTTAATTAGGCTGTTTTAAAGCTTAGTGTTGATTTGTTGCAAGTTGATTGGAACGGAAGGCACGAAGACTCCTGCGGGAGTAGCTGGTATGGGAGACCCCACAGGCGCGAATGCGCCGAGGAGGCTCCCAACTAGCCCCTAAGGTGCGCGAAGTGCCTGCAGCGGAAATCAACATTTATGTTTAACACAGCCTTTAATTAATGGCCAAGAAAAATGGACTGCTAAATATAACTGTCCAAGTTGTTGCATTTTTGCGCCCGTTACATCATTTAGAAAATTCTATTTTAATACCTTTCTATTATTATTAAATCATTAGATGGGGTAAGATCCTCTTTTTCCTCTATGGAAAAATCAGATTGTTGGCGATTTATTTCTGCATATTGAACAACCTTACTATCGCTAAGGAAAACCAATAGGTATATATCATCTCTCATATCCATATTACTTGGGTCTTTAAAATCAACACCTAAAAGTTCATTTATTTCTTCTTGCGTAGTATAAGGTTCAAAGAGTATTGCTTTGTCCCAATTAAAATTTGCCAAAGATTTTATACTTACCTCACTATTATTTTTGTTTTCAACAATCGAATAAAAAGATTCCTCTAATTCTGTATTATGTTGAACACTACTTTGATTACACCCTACTAATAATAGCAAAGAAAAGATGAAAATCGATAATGGTTTCATCTTACACCCCCCTAAACAAATTTTACCATATTTCACCAACCTTCTTTTTAACAAAGTAAATAAAAAAAAATGGACTGCTCTATAATTAACAGTCCATGTTGCATTATTTTTCGCGTTCGATTGGGAATAATCAACTTCAATACCTTTTCAATTGAATAAATCAAATAAAAAGTCAACCATATCAAATCAACTCCAACGGTAACATATAACTATTACCTTTCATATTCAAAGCTTTACCCGGAATATTTTTAAAGGAAAAATAAAACAACCTAATAGAAGAGAAATGCAACAATTTATAAACATAAATATACACTGCTTTTCACTTGTAATAATTTAATTGTAGCATACTAAATATTTAAGGAATTAAATAGAAAAATTAAACATAATTGTAATTTCTTATTACACTAAACTGATCCGCTAATTTAAGTATATTTCTTTACAATCTTTCCAACACAATTAACATTGTTATTCAACAATCTGGCCTAAAAAGAAAATTGAGCGTAGATCCTTTGCAGGAAATGCGCCCTTCGTATTGAAGATCGAACAACAATAATTTTATAAGTATATAGAAGCTTATAAAATGCGTAAAAACATCCGTAGGCTCATTTCATTTCAACTAACTTATTTCCTTTTATTTCACGGATTCAGTAAAAGAGGTTTTAGTGGATACAGGATACTCCCTCGAACTGTCGATCATTCTGTAAGTAAATGCTGCAACAATTGAACCAATTATCGGTCCTATAAAATAGATAGCAAGTTGACTCCAGTTGATGTTTCCATCTAATACACTGTTAACCAAGTAAGGTCCAAATGCTCTTGCTGGATTAAACGCGGCGCCAGTTGCACCACCTGCCAACATGATTATTCCCCCAGCCATTAAGCCGATAGCAATGCCTTCCAATCCTTTATACGCCCTTTGATCTACTGCAGTTCCCATTATGACAAACATTAAAATGAAAGTTGCGATTGCTTCAACCGCTATTCCTTGAAGATAACCCGTTGTCATTCCAAGCCCAGGTGCACCTAAATTACCCAAAATTACGCCGTCCAAACCTAAAATAACTACAATTCCATAGGCCCCTGCAATACTGCCTGCAAATTGTGCAATTAGATACGCAGGTACTTCTTTCCAGGGGAATTTGCCGATTGATGCTAAACCAATTGTCACGGCTGGATTAATATGTGCTCCCGTAAATTTACCAATTGTATAAATCATCCCCATAATTGTAATTGCATGAGCAAACGCAACAATCCCTGCATCAGCTAAAGTTGCCGCACTTCCGTGAGCAGTAATAATTCCGTTATATGCAGCTGTTCCTGCACCAATAAGGATCAATAAAGCAGTACCAATTCCTTCGGCAATACTTCTTTTTAACAGATTTGTTTTTTCCATTACTGTCCTCCTAACTACCACTTACCAATTTCGATTTTGCTATGACCTGAGATATGGAAGATAGACTTTTCATTTTCGCAGAACAATAACCACAAATATTAAACTTTTTGCAACTACAGTAGCAACAATAAACAACTTTGCTGGCCTAACAGACAAACGGTTATGTTAAACCATTGAAATATAATTACCTCCCTTCTTGAACTAGATTAACAGTCATTTCTGAAATTTTTGTGAAAAATTGTAATATTTACAATATTTTTACATTAAATAGAACAGACAAATCAGAAAACGAGACGGCTACTACCATCTCGTCACAATAAGAAGTTAAATTTGTCCTAAAATAATCAAGCGCCATTTCAAAGTACGTTCATTCCGCAAAATAGCTCAATAACAAACAAATATATCAAATAACCCCAATCGTTGAACAAAGCTAAACCATGTTACTTCTACAAACTTGCCTTTTAGTCGACAAAAAAGGCTGCCGCAGCAGCCTTTCTTAGTCACATGATAGGTCCTCAAAATTCTAGTGAATATCACGCTTTTTAAAGCGTCCACCTCTTACCTCAGTGATATCAGCAATCGCTAAAAATGCGGTTGGATCAATTTCCTCGACAATGGATTTTAACTTGGATTCCTCAAGTCGAGTGATGATGGAAAAGACCACTTTCTTTTCATCCCCGGTAAAGGCCCCTTCACCTTTTAAGTAAGTAACACCACGCCCTAAGCGGGCATTGACCACTTCACCGATTTTGTCGGCATCGTCGCTAATGATCCAAACCGACTTCGATTCCTCTAAGCCTGCTACAACGGTATCAATCGCTTTTGCGGCAATGACATAGGCCAGCAACGAATACATGGCTCTGTCCCATCCAAACACAAATCCGGCTGTTCCGAGAATAAATACATTAATAAACATGATGATTTCGCCAACTGAAAATGGTACCTTCTTGTTGATTAAAATTGAAAGAATCTCTGTACCATCGAGTGCACCACCATTACGAATCACAAGGCCTACTCCGACCCCGAGAATGATTCCGCCAAACACTGTTGCTAAAAGAATATCGTCAGTGAAAGCCGGTACCGGATGGAAAAGAGTAGTGAAAACCGATAACACAATAATCCCAAACACGGTCGAGATGGCAAAGGTTTTCCCCATTTGTTTAAACCCTAAATACACAAACGGTAAGTTTAATAGGAAAAGAAAGATTCCTAGTGCCACGCCTGTTAAATGTGAAAGCATGATGGATATCCCGGTAATTCCGCCATCAATAACATGGTTTGGAACTAAAAATATTTCTAATCCAGTAGCCATTAAAATGGCTCCAAGGGTAATCCCTATGGTTCTCATAATCTTTTTTCTTGCTGTAAGTTTTCGGTGCCCGACCGTAACACCAGCTAATTCTACCGTCTTTGTCAGTTCTGTCACATAACCACCTCTTATAAAAATAATCCGAACACATTTTATTATATCAAAATATACATACCCCATGTTAATTGACGATTCACTTTTCAAATAATTTAATTAGCAATCATTTATAAAAATGGGTCGTATTTCCACTTCAACAAAAGCCCTTCACATTCCAAGAGTGCAAAGGGCCCGTTTGTTTCATTGATTATATTTTTGCTAAAGCTTGAGCTAAATCCTCTTGAATATCCTCGGAAGCCTCTAAGCCAACCGATAATCGCAATAAGCTATCACTAATTCCCATTTTTTCACGTTCCTGTTTTGGAACAACCGCATGAGTCATCGTTGCTGGATGCTGGATCAATGTTTCTGCATCCCCTAAACTAACTGCAAGCTTGATTAACTTTAATTGGTTCATAAAATATTGAGCTGTTTGCTTTGTCCCTTTTAGACAAAAAGAAATCAATCCCCCCGCCTGCTTCATTTGCTTCCTCATTATATGATAATCAGGATGTTTTATATCACCTGGATAGTAAACAGCGGCAATTTTCGGATGCTCCCGTAAAAACTTGAACAGTTTTGCAGCATTCTCACAATGACGATCGAGCCTGACCGGAAGGGTTTTGAGTCCTCTGAGCAATAACCAAGCATCAAATGGCGACATCGTGCCACCGACATCCTTTTGCGTAGTTCTCGATACTTTATCGATAAATGATTTTTTGCCTACAACCAAACCAGCGATGACATCACCATGGCCACATATATATTTCGTCGCACTATGAATGACAATATCACAACCAAGCGTTAACGGTGTTTGTAAATAGGGAGAGCAAAACGTATTATCCACGATGATAGGAATTCTTTTTTGCTTAGCAACACGCGCGACCAGCTCTAAATCTATCAACTGCATCGTCGGATTAATCGGTGTTTCTATATAAATACAAACCGTGTTCGGGAGAATTTGTTTTTCCAATTCTTCTTTTGAATTCATTTGAGAAAAATCGTGAGCAATTTGATATTTTTCTTTTAACAACTGCAATAAGCCAAACGTACAGCCGTAGATTCCTTTTGAAACCAGAATGTGGTCACCAGTCTTTGTTAACGCTAGTAACACTGCCGAAACCGCAGCCATGCCTGACGAGAACGCTAAACCCGCTTCGCCTTTTTCCAAAGCCGCAATTCGGTCCTCCAAAATTTGCACCGTCGGATTCCCGAGCCGCGAGTAAACAAAGCCCGCTTCTTCACCAGCAAAACGTTTTTCACCCTGCTCACTCGATGAAAACGTGAAGGTCGAGCTTTGGTAAAGCGGCGGAACCAAACTATCCTGATGAGCATCAGGGTCGTAGCCAGCATGAATTACCTCTGTTTCAAATCGGACCTGTTTTTCTTCCATTCGTGGCGCACTCCTTTGCAACCATTTAGGCGATTCCCTATAGTATATGAGTGAACGTTTGGAATGAACTATACAGGACCAAACTTCGATAAAAAATTATTATGCCTTTTTCAGTTCCACCATTAGGAAATGTGAGGTTTTATGAGCGTTAATGACAATTTCCTCTTCGACAATTTCGAGTGAATCCCTCATCGCAAGCTCCACTTGATTAATCGTTGAACTTCCTTCAATTTGCACTAAATATGCTTGGCGATCTTCTCTAACCGCGAAGGATATTTCATGGCCCGCATCAAGCGCTAACGAGTAAATATTGGCATCCTGATTTATTTTTATTGGTGCATCGCCTGCTTTACTTGATACCATATGAAGCCATTGGTTTGAGCGCTCGTTCCAATCAAATCGATAATCTCCATAATTCGGAGTGTAGCCTGACCTGTCTGGCATAATCCAGATTTGTAAAAATCGTAACGTCGAATCGCCATAATTATACTCACTGTGATAAACGCCAGTACCAGCACTCATATATTGAACATGGCCGCGGCTAACAGTATTGTTATTCCCCATGCTATCACCATGAGTAAGTTTCCCGTCGACTACGTATGAAATAATCTCCATGTCTTTATGCGGATGGAGCCCAAAGCCTTTGCCAGCTTCAACTAAATCGTCATTGATCACTCGTAGTTTCCCAAAGTGGATATTTTCCGGATTATAATAATCGGCAAACGAAAAGTGAAAAATACTTTTCAACCAACCATGATTCCCTGTACCCATATTTTTATGATCAAGTTTCTTTAACATATTCATGTCCCCCTTATGTTCCACAGTATTCGTAAAATCAAAACAGGTCATTCTTTCAAAACATGACCGTAGAGAATTATCTCTAATTAAAATATCTCGAACTAAGGATAATATATTATATTTGTTGTGAGCTGTCAAATGGTGGTGTTAAGAAATGATGAAAAACAAGATTTTGCCCTTCAATTAATAATTAATCAGCCTTCCTCCCACCATAAATAAAATGGGGATCATACCGATTAAAATAATTCCCATGATAACTGATGAGATTGTGATTTCTTTAAGAGTAATCACGTTTGATGCATGCAATTTATAGAGAATAACGGTGTTGATAGGTAAATTAAGAAATAGAGCTGTTGCTAACCCAGGTGCATACGTATCCATTAAAATTGTAACGATTAAATGTGGAAATATTGCGTTAAGTACCATCGAGCCTAAAAAACCAATGAATGCCCATTTTAATATTTTTGATTTTGAAAAACTTAAATACAGAAAGGACACGAAATAAGCAAGTGCGGTAATCATCAATACAGCAAAATGAAATTCATTTGACGATACAGGCTTTTGAAAGGGTGATTCTAGCTGAGACCATTTTGGTAGCCAAAGAGCTTCTTCTAAATTATGTAAGGTTATTGCTAAGCAAAAGAATAAAACATAATAACTTTTCACGTAATCCCTCCTTTTGACACATATGTTCATATACAATTATTTCAAACAGTTAAAATTTATCAATAATTCATTCGCGCATTTTCTTCGAAAAAAAATAAAGTCTCTGACCTGAAAGGACAAAGACTTTGTTTTTTGGGCTGTGTTAAAGATGAAAGTTGATTCACTTTGATTGTAAAATAAGCGGAAAAATTCCGTTTAAGTTGGGAAATACCTACATTTCCTTAATAATAAACGGAGTTTTTCCGCTTATATGATCAAAATCTATAAATTTTTGCTCTATTTAGAACTCTTAAGCGGAATCTCTCCGCTTATTTGGGCTATTTGAAGCACCTTCATTTACATTAGCCGGAAATTCTCCGCTAATGAATTCTCATAACTACAGGAAAATCAACGATGAAGAATAACAGCGCCTTTTATTTAGGTGTCGTGCCTGCATTTAATCTATTACGTTTTTTACATTTTACAAATAAAAAGGATACTGGGGGTTTGTTCTCATTTTCCTTATTTGGCTCGACCATTTCTGTATACTCTTCCAATCCGTAATTTCCAAATTCTTGGTTTATGGAATCAGAATCATAAAAGAACATTTTTACGCCTTCCATGATCTCATAGTAGTCTTCGGCCAATTGTTTGCCCTTACCGAACATGGGGGCATTTTTTGATACAGTTGTAAAAATCAGATATCCATCAGGCTTTAATTGATCATAGCAAGCCTTAATAAACGCTTCTCTATCCTGTTTATTTAATAAATGAAGGAGCGCATGGCTAAATATACCATCATAGAGTTCCTGATTAAAAGGCATGTCCGTTACAGAGCCGTGAAATATCGGAATATGGATCCCATTTTGCCGCGCTAAATCAATCGCTGTTTTTGAAATCTCAATACCCTTAACATTCATTCCTGCGTCAATAAAAACCTTTGCGTTTCTTCCGTATCCAATCCCAGGTATCAAAATGTCCTTCAGCTTCTTTTCAAGAAAGAAATCCTTAGCTTTGATTGCGGAGTCTGTAGGTTCAAAGCCCCACATCGTTTGTTTTTCGATAAAACTGGATTCCCAAAACTCCATAATTTTTGTCTCCTTTAGTTAATTTTCTTTATACATGCTTGGAAATGCCATTTTTAAGAAGATATGGCCTTGATAGGAACTACTTTTTTGGGCCTATCCTGAAAAATATAGCTCCAATGACCTCGATTGGAGCTACTTTTTTGAAGCATATCGTGAAAATATAGCACCAATGACCCTTATTGGCGCTACTTTTTTGGGCGAATCAGTGAAAATATAGCGCCAATGACACACATTGGCGCTACTTTCATCGGTCTAACATATAATACATAGCTCCAATGAGTACAAATCAAGGTTCCGTATTATTCATATCGTAAAGATTCAATCGGATCTAGTTTTGCGGCTTTGGAGGATGGTAATAATCCGGCAATGATACTAATAATCGTACTAACTCCAATACCAAACAGGATATTCCCCAAGGAAAGGTTTATCAACTCTGCACCAAAACTGTCCACAAGGACTCTGTTTAAGATCGCACCGATGGCCACCGCAGCCACGACACCAATCAATCCGCTTAATAGCCCCAATAATGCCGATTCGGAAAAGAAGATGCGTTTAATATCCTTCTTGCGGGCACCTATCGCTCGCAAAATACCAATTTCTCTTGTACGCTCTACCACACTAATATAAAGCACGACTAAAATCATGATTCCAGAGACAATTAATGAAATACCGGCAATACCAGCTAAAACGAAGGTGGCCATGTCTAAATAATTCGTTACTTGCTTTAACAATTTTTCTAAATTCGCACTAGAATAACCTACTTTTTCGATATCCGCTTTAATACCTTCTACATATTTTTTGTCAGTTGCATAGACATTTAATTGCATCGGTTCAAGTGTCTTTCCGCTGCCCTCATACATGTTATCCAAGGTATTATACGGAACATAAGCGATATTAGCATTGGCGACGTTGGCATTTTCAATTTCAGCTATGCCTGAAACTGTCAGTTCTTTTTCTAAAATGATGGGCTTATTGTCAGCATCAATTTCATTTACATAAAACATTAATTTTTTGCCAACCAGCTTTTTAAACGTCTTGTCACTTGTTAATGCCTTTGCTTGTGAAGCTGTTAAGACAATTTCATTGGATGTCGGGAATTTACCTGCAACCAAAATTTCTTCATCCGTATCCTTCGTTAGCGTAGACAGCCGACTAATTTCTGTTCTTTTTGTATCATAAACGACACTGCTTTGCTGAATGAGCGCCGCAACCGTATCCACGCTTTCAACATGCTCCATTGCCTTTATTTTATCAATATCAGCCTGATCAAACGGAAGCTGGGTTTGCTGTACGGCTGCTCCAGGATGGGCTTGTTCTTTAGGTGCCTTATTATCTGGTTTGGTTACATCAATCATCAAAGGATTGAGACTGGAATTAATCTCATCATTTATATATTTGGTCACACCACTTCCCAGGCTTAACATCAAAATGACGCTCAAGATTCCAATTGAACTTCCTAATGCCACTAATAAATTACGGCTAGCCTTTAAGCGCATATTTCGTAATGCCAGCTTAAAGGAGGCACTTAAGCTGAATGACTTAGCTTTATTATGTATTTTTTCGGGAACGGTATGATAGCGTTCCTTTAGTTTTATATCCTCTTTGATTTTTCCGTCTTCCATTTTGACGATTCGACTGCTCTTATCTGCTACTCTTTGTGAGTGCGTGACGGTAATGATCAGAATCCCTTTTTGCGCGATGCTATCAAGCAGACTTAAGATTTGATCACTTGTTTCCTGATCGAGTGCCCCTGTTGGTTCGTCGGCCAAAATGATTTCCGGATCGTTAGCTAACGCCCTAGCAATGGCGACACGCTGCTTTTGACCACCCGACAGTTGATTCGGTTTTTTTGTTACTTGATCTGCTAAGCCAAGCTCTACTAATATTTGTTTAGCTCGTTGATTTCTTTCCTTTTCACTTGTATCAGTCATTTGCATGGCGATGGTCACGTTTTCCAACACGGTCAAATGTGGAATTAAGTTAAAGGCCTGGAACACAAATCCAATTTTACTTTTACGGTAATCATCAATTTCCCGTTCCTTCATGCTCTTCATGCTTTTTCCTTGTATCAGGATATCTCCTTCAAAATCGGAATCCATTCCGCCGATAATATTCATTAGCGTTGATTTACCGCACCCAGATTCACCAAGGATCGAGACAAATTCACCTGTTTCAAAGTTCAAATTCAAGTCGTGGAGAATCTGAACCCGCTCTTTATCATACAACGTGTATGACTTATTAATACTTTTTAATTCTAGCAATTTCATCGAACTATCCCCTTGTAAGTAGCATGAGGTGTTGATCTTGTTTGTTTTCAACTATATTAAATTATAGCACTCATGGAGATTGGAATTTTTGACAAAATATTGTCACATCTCGCAATAGATGAATAAAAGGCCATGCTTGAACATGACCTTTCATTCATTGGCTATTAAATTCAACCATTGCGATACTCCCGAAATGTTTATTTTTAAAACAATTTAGACGTCATGTGTCATCGAATGTTTGTTTAAAATAAAACGTATGCAGTGATGTGCGTCTTTTCGATCCGCAAAATAGGTTCTAAGCTCTTCTACAACAATCGGAATCGGATTCATGGAATAGCTGCTGATAGCAGTGCTGACATCGATTAACATGCCACGGTAGAATTCAAGATCTTCAGGTTTGTCTCCGCATGAGCATTTTCCTTTTTTCAAATCCTTTTTTAAATTGTAATATGCCTGACCTAATTCGTAGCGCACTAAGCCCAGTATTTCAAAGGACCAAGCTTCATTCATGAGAATCGATAGAGCCTTGAGAGCATGCTCGTGTGCCAATTTACCAGTATTCTTTTTCATCATAAAACCTCCCTAAAATGTTCGTTATTGAGCATACTCTTATACAAGTCACACACCATGAGGGGCAAAGATGCCTTGCATTTATTACAGAAGATTCCGTAATCGCGTGAATATAACGTTAATTCGGAATTTTCTGAAAATATATTTGTATTAAATATACACGATTTTTCTTAAAATTGTCAACAACTTCGTCTTTTTTTCACAAAATGGACAAAAATTCCCCAAACAAAAAAAGCAAGAGAATAACTCCCTCGCCCTAGAAACTCACACAATTTCGTCCGCTATCTTTAGATTGATATAATGCTTGGTCTGCTAACTGAATTAATTCGGAAACATCATTTATCGGAGAAGGAATTAATGTTGCCACGCCAATACTACAGGTGACAAAATTACTCACATCCGATTTGGCATGTGGTATTTGTAGCAATTCGATTGCCTCGCTGATCTTTTCAGCAAGCTGCAACCCACCTTCTTGATGGGTTTCTGGCAATACTACCGCAAATTCTTCACCACCATATCGGCAGACAAAATCAGACGGCCTGCGCAACGATTCCTTAATTGTTCTAGCAACCACCTTGAGACATTGGTCCCCGCTCTGGTGACCATAGTTATCATTAAAATCTTTAAAACAATCAATATCGAGCATAATTAATGAAAGTGGCTGAATATTCCTAGAGCACCGTTTCCATTCAACTTGTATGTTCTCATCAAAATAACGACGATTAAAAATACTCGTAAGTCCATCGAGAATCGACGCTTCAGTTAGTTTTTGCTCAATCTCCTTTTGCTTGGTAATATCATTGAACAGCCATAAATATCCATCAAACTGATTATTGGTGAAGATTGGAATAGCGTCACGACTAATGATGCGTCCATCTTTTAATAACCATTCTTCACCGAGAACTTTTGAGCGTTCTCTAATAATTTCCTTGGTCCTTGATTTGATCAACGAATAATCACCACAAAGTTCATGGTGCCACTTAAGAAAATCAATATGCTTTTGCCCATTAATATTCAAAGCCTTTGGCAGTTTGAATATTTCCTTAAATCTTTGATTTGACAAAATGAGTTGACTATTATGGTCCTCAGCGAGAATCCCGTAATGCATATGGGAGATTAATGCTTCAAGTCGAGCTGAGAGAAGCCTGTACTTTGCCTCACTTTCTTGAAGCAGTGTCCCATCTTGATTTAGCTTGATTGCCCCGCCTATACCAGCAGCGGCAGCAAGTAAAATACTTTCCTCATTTTTGGTCCAGTATCTTTCATTATCGTAATCATCAAAACCGATAAAACCCCATAATTTTTCTAGGATAAAAATTGGAACAATGATAACTGACTTCCTTGGGTGATTTTCCAAAAAGGCTTGTTCGTTTTCAGGGAACGTTTTAAGCGGACCGTGAATGGTTCGACCGGCAGAAAGTTCATGGTACCATCTTCCCTCCCCTATTTTCTGATAGGGGAAATTTTGAAGGTTTGGCGCAAACCTGTGGGCAATCTTTTCAGAGATTCCCCACTCATAACGTTTGCTCATCACCATTTGATCTAGATAAAGGTGATTCTCATAAATATATACACGCTCAACTTGAACAGCCCTACCAATGATTTCTATGGCATCATAGATAGCGACATGATTGTCTTCATTGGTCAATAGACAATTCAGCGCTTCTGCGACACCATTTAGAAGACGACCCTGTTTTTGAATTAATGCCTCAGACTCCATTCTCTCTGTAATATCACGGACATTAGCTAAAATAAAACTATTATCTTCTAAATGAATAACTGAACCACTTACCTCAACAAGAATCAAACTATTGTCTTTACATCGATACAATTTATCTCCTATAAAAAACCGTTCCTTTTGGAACACTTTATATATATTTTCATCGATTTCATTACTATCACTGACAATAAAATCAGATATTGTCAGCTTTAAAAGCTCGTGTTCTTCATAGCCGAGCATATGACAAAATCGTTCATTTGTTTCAACGACCGCTTTTGTGAGTGGATTGAACGCAAATATCCCATCTGATGATTGTTTGACCATCGCTTTAAAACGTGCCTCATTTTCAAATAGCTTACTTTGTAACTGGGTAACACGCGTTAGCTCATTCGTTAGTTGGCTCCGGATAGAATCTGAATACATTGCTTTATAGATCACTAATCCACCAAAAATGATAGAGAATAGAAGAAATTGAGGAATGTCATTCATTTTGACCATAGTCAACTCTGTGATAAATATAATGGAAATAAGGTACAGAGTGTATTTAGGAAATTGAAGTTTAGGAATATAGTACGTAATCAATAGCATTGGAGGAAGTGCAGTGATGACTAGAGCTTGCGCCATTGAAGTATTATCTAAAAATAGAAAAGCGGTTAATCCTATGAAAAATAAGATCCAATACATCTTTACCATCAACTGATTTCGATGTCTAATTAAATCAAGATCACTCATAGTGCCCCCTTTCTCCTATATTTTATATTTTACTATAAATTCCATAAAATTCCCACCGAAATTACTATTTTAATAAAATTTTCCGTCTATTATATTTCTCCTAAAATAAAAAAGCTTACTCCCATTTACTAGAATGGAAATAAGCTCTTGCTGATAAAATTATTCAATAATTCGAACGACCCGGCCATTAAAGGTATCAGCCCAATAGCCGCCTGACATATTGGCGATTGCCACGCCTGTTGAAGATTGTGAACCAATAAATTGTCCACCACCTAAATAGATTCCAACATGCCCGTCTGTTTTATAAGTATCGAAAAACACTAAGTCACCAGGTCTCATTTCACTTGTTGAAACTCTGCGACCACTACCTTTTAAGCTATCAGTACTTGAACCAATACCGATTCCTGCTTGAGAATATGCCCAATGAACAAAGCCTGAACAATCAAAGCGACCATTTTCAATATCGTAAGCAGATCTACCGCCACCAAATACATAAACGGAATTACCAATATAACGTTTACCAACATTTGTAACTATTTGGATTTTCTCACTAGCAGATGCTGATGTTACATAAGACGGAACAGCAGTGCTAAATTTCTTGCTAGCTGTTGTAGTAGTAACAGGCGCTTGTTGGGCAGCTAAACTGCGATCCTGCTGTTGCAACGATGCCTTCGTCGAAATACCTGCTGCTTCTTTCTCCTTTAACTCTGCACGCAATTGATCATTTTGTGACTTTTGCTCAAGAATCTGAGCACGCATTCCTTCTAGTTCCGCTTTCTGATCATTAAGACTACCAAGCTTTTCCTTTACTGATGCTTGCTTTGTTTCAACTGCCTTCACATCAGCTTCATGCTTGTCCCGTAATTCTTTGTCTGCATTAATGATGGTAGCAACGGCATCCATTCGATCGATGAAATCACCAAAGTTTTTTGATCCTAGAATGACATCTACATATTGAATGTTACCCGTCTCTTGATACGAGCGAGCACGTTCCTTTAAGACTTCATTACGTTTAGCAATAGCGTCTTGTAAACTAGCAATCTCTGCTTCCAATTTTTGGACTTCAAGATTCGCAGCATCAATATCGCTTTGCGTTTTCTTCATCATATTTTCATTATCACTAATCGCTTGTTCAACACGATTGATTTGTTCATTAAGTTTGGAAAGTTCGTCTTGAACAGCTGAAATTTGCTGATTTGCCTGAGAAATTTGAGATTGAATACTGGATCGTTGTGCCGAAATGGAATCCGCATGTGCAACAGGAAGCGAGAAAACACTTCCTAAACCAATCAACATCGTTGTATTTAGCACTAGGAGCTTCTTCTTAATCATTATTTCCCTGCTTTCTATTCATTCTATTTATGTATAGTCGATACACATATTTAATGTTTAAATGTTTTGAAATTTTATCATATGAAACAACGTTGAAAACCTTAACCTTCAACGCACATTTTGAAGTATAGCATTGTAATTTGTCAGTCTTGTTATAAAAACATTACAATTATATTTCAATTGCTACATAATACGACATTTTCCACAAATCGTTCACAATTACATGGCTTTTTTTGCGTCTTTTTCATAAAAAAAGACAACTTCCATTGTAAAAATGAAAATTGTCCTTTGTAATTATTTTTGACGCCGTTAAAAAGGAATGTTGATTTTCGCTTCAGGCACTTCGCTCCAATCAACATGCAAAAGTCAACAATTATTTACTTTTTTTCTGTTTTGTTTGGTGTTTTTGGATATTTTCTTCTACTCTAAACTGAACGATTTTCTGAATTGTTTTTAATGGCAGCGGTTGATCCAATGGAAATTGGACTGCTCCCTTTGAGCTTTTGTATTCATTTAGAAGTGCTTCGAAATTGGATATCCCACTTGGTGCTGGATAAAAACCAATATGCTTTTTTTGTACAGCAAAATGAACTAAATTTCCATGAAGATAAAAAGTAGGCATTTGATAGCTAATTTTTTCTGTAGCAGCTGGTGCCGCTTCCTTGATTACCGTTCTTAATGCCTGAAGCTTTTCTTGAATATCAGGCGTAAATTGCGAAATGTACTCATCAATTACTGATAACATTTGATTTTTTTCTTCCATCGGCATCTCCTCAAATGAGCAGTTTTGATTTTATTTTATCAAAATACCGTTCTTAAAGCTTGTTTAAATTTCCGAACTCTTTCGGCTTCCGTCATATATTGTTACCCCAACAGGGTCATGCTCCCACAATTTCTCTTTTACAAAAAGAGCCTGGTAATTGTCGTTGCAGTGTATCATCAAAAAAACTTCAGTATCAGCCTTGATCTGGTTATTTCTATAATCTTTACGCTTTATCCTTAAAGAGTCAATCAAAAAACCTAGACCCATACCTGAGACCAAGCCAATAATTGCCCAAAATATTGGACCCCAATCAAGCACAAAGCCGTAAATCGTACCAAGCAACATCAAAATCATTCCAATAATCGGTGCTGATTCAAAAATCATATTTTGTTTATCATAATGGTATTTCCGGTCAAACTTTGTTTCTAATGGTAATGCTAAAATAGAGCTGCTCCCTATCCCAAGCTGCTCTAATTCGGCTAATGCCCTTTCTAGTTGTTTATTTAATTTAAAGGATGCAATAACATTCATTGATCTGATTTCTCCTTTAAATGATTAAAAAAGCCCATGGAAAAATCCTGATTTTGATAGTTTCTCTCAAGGGTATGTTTCAGCTGCAATTTGTAAATCTGATTATTTGCCAGGCTGTTTACATATGCGTCATACATCATAAAGCCGTACAATGATGGTAAATGTAAAATCCATTGTGGGTCAATGGTGAGCATCGCATGTTGAAAATCGCCAAGTAATGCGTGGTGTATGGATGGAAGTAAATTGGATAAATGTACAACCAGAATAAACCATGGTACTAAAATGATAACTGGTAGCCGATTGATATAAACATGGCCTATCCCCGGCACCAAAAGCGACCAAATGACGGCAAGAATCGGTTTTTTATTGTCTAGCTTGTTTATTCCGAAAAAGGAATATGATTTGGAAACAATTGCATAGCCTTTACGCACTGCATTCCGATAGTCCTCATTCAATTGAATGGTGCGAAAGTAGCTATCGTAAATCGCAAATATATAAGGACAAATATAGGCAATAATCCATTTCTTATTTAGGATCTGTTTAGCCATCTCAATATCACCTGTCAGGGAATGAAAGATGGCCGAATTTAAACCAGTCAATGTATTTAAGATGATTTCATGGATAATTAAAATTATCCCAATTGGATAATGGCCCAAAATCATATGACCAAAACCTGGAGAAGCTGCAGACCACCAAGCAATAATTCCAGGTTTAACAATTCCAATCGAATTGATGGAAAATGGATTGATGTATGCAACAACATTATGTTTATCGGACCGTTTGAAGCCAGAACCGCTCAATAAAAATCATCCTTGTTTTATTCATAATGCTTGTATTATTTGAAATCTCAGCCGAAATATACATAATCTGGCATCGAAATTAATTATTATCATCTCAATGTTTTTTTGTGCTTTACGATATGTTAATATACAGATATTATGCTTAAAATTGGAGAGGTTGATTGGATTGTTTTATAGAGTTGCGATAACGGCCGTAAGAATTTTCTTAAATATTCGATTTAAAGTGAAAGTGACTGGTTTAGAAAATATTCCTGAAGGTGCGACGATTTTAGCGATGAATCATACTAGTAATTTTGATGCACCAATGGCTGGCGTCTACACCCCAAGAAAAATGTATATTATGGGAAAAGAGGAGCTGTTTCGCAATAAGTTCTTTAGCTCGCTCATTACTGAGTTAGGCTGTTTCCCGATTAAACGGGGTCAAGCTGATATCAAGTCTCTTAAACATACATTAAGACTATTAAAAGATGGAAATATTTTCTCTATTTTTATAGAAGGAACTCGGTCTAAAACTGGAGAAATGCAAGAAGCAAAAAAAGGAATCGGCTTTATTGTCGCAAAAAGTAAAGCCCCTGTTGTGCCTACCTTTATTTATGGTACAAGATCAGGCTGGTTTAAACCTGCGGGGATTATTTTTGGAAAGCCAATAGTTTTAGAGGATGGCTTAGACCATGAAGAAATTGCTAATAAAATCGCCGAAGAAATTAAGAAGCTCAAACCCTAAATAACAACATAAAACACCGCACCGGTATTTACCAGTGCGGTGTTTTTTATTGGCTAGCGTAAAGCGCCTTCGGCACGAGCTCATAAGCTGTAATCTGGTGCCATGTACTTTTCTTATATTTACATTGCTTTTTCTTGTTTGAATTCGACCACTGTTTCTTTCTTCTTTTTCATCGCATATAATCCGAACAATAACACAAACCAAAGCGGTGTAAGCAATAGAGCCGTTCGCGTTTCTTCAGCAAACAACATGACAATCAATAGAAATGCGAAAAATGCGAGCACAACATAGTTGATAAATGGTGTAAGTGGTGCCTTAAAGCTTGATTTTTCGCGTAAATCTGGACGGGTTTTCATATAACGAATATGTGAAACGAGGATAATACCCCAAACCCAAATGAAACAAATCGCACTAATCGTTGTCACAATTCCAAATGCTTGACCAGGTATCAACTTACTTAAGAGCGCTCCAATTGAAATGACAATGGTTGAAGTAAATAAGGCATTACTCGGAACATGATTTTTATTTAACTTAGAAAACAGGCTTGGCCCTTGCCCGTTTTGACTTAAATTATAAAGAATCCGGCTTGTTGAAAATAAACCGCTGTTGCAGGCCGAGGCTGCTGAGGTTAATACAACAAAGTTAATAATTCCAGCTGCTACAGGAATACCGACTAGCCCAAATACTTGCACAAACGGACTGCTCGTTGCATTCAATTTCTCCCATGGATTTATCGTTAAAATAACCAAGATGGCGCCAACGTAGAAAAACAGAATCCGCAATGGAATTTTGTTGATTGCCGATGGAATGTTTTTCTGAGGGTCTGAGGTTTCTGCCGCTGACACTCCAACCAGTTCAACCCCAACGAACGCGAACAATACCATTTGAAATGATAGTAAGAAACCGCCGATTCCATTTGGAAATAGACCGCCATAGTTCCATAAGTTCGTTACTGTAACTGCACCTGCATCAGTCTTAAAGCCCATTATTAATAAAACTACGCCGATGGCAATTAACGCTAAAATGGTGATGACTTTAATTAAGGCAAACCAAAATTCCAATTCACCAAACAGCTTTACCGTCAACAGATTTAGCCCTAATAAAATAACTAAACACACTACAGCCGGAACCCACTGTGGAATATCGAACCAATATTGAACATACATTCCAACTGCAATAATATCGGCCATACCGATCATAATCCAGCAAAACCAATACGTCCAACCTGTCACATAACCGGCCCACGGTCCAATATAATCTGCTGCAAAATCAGTAAACGACTGATAGCCTGCGTTCGATAACAGCAGTTCACCTAAAGCTCTCATCACAAAGAATACCATGATACCAATAATTAAATACGAAAAGATAATGGACGGTCCAGCTAGTGAAATCGCTTTCCCCGAGCCTAGAAAAAGGCCTGTTCCAATTGTTCCACCGATGGCAATCAATTGTACGTGGCGATTTTTCAGGTCTTTCTTTAATTCCTTCTGCTCCATAATGAATTCCCCCAATTTGTTACTCTTGTATTCTTTTTTGAAAAATAAAAAGAGACTGGAATTGCTCCAATCTCATTGTTTGACAGAATAACAAATAGATTTGTCCCCTATTTGGGAAAACAAACGAATTCGATACTCTTCTGTCCTTTTGCCTGAGATTGTGAACCCTTCGGCGCCGCAACAGGTTGCGGTCTCTCCAGAAGCTGCTCCTGCTATAGTGTGACCCATAGCAATCATAGCCCGCTATTCAATTTTCATTATGCACCGTCCTAGTCGCCCAACAAGTTATTGTGCAATAATTTTAAATTTTATCAGTATTACTTATTTTGGTCAATACCATCTCTTAATAGTTTGCTAGATTACACATAATTATATATAATTTGGTCAAAATTCTATTTAAAGTAGTGATTATGGATGATGGGTTCCAGGAAAACAGTTCAATCCCGCTCGCAACGGGTCATTTATTTTATCGCAATCATCATCACGATTTTGTTAGGACTGGCTTCTCGCCAATACGCGGCAATGCTACCGTTTTTTGTCGCAGAACATGCCGGCGATGCACTGTGGGGGATGATGGTTTATTTTGGATTCCGTTTTTTACTGATTTCTAAAAAGGTTGGATGGTCATTTTTGTTCAGTATAATATTTAGCTTCGCAATAGAATTTAGCCAACTATACCAGGCGGAATGGCTCAATGACATTCGCGCGACAGTTCTCGGAGCATTAATATGGGGGAAAGGTTTTCTGTTCATCGATCTAGTTCGTTATACGACTGGGATCTTGATTGGCGCTGGAATTGATAAGCTATTAAAAAAAGGTTAACCATTTTTTGGTTAACCTTTTTCATTATGTTACTTGTTAAGTAATTCTGCGTACGGTGTTAAATCTACACCTTTTGCTTTTAATAGCTTAACAGCGCGCTCTTGCATATCACCAGGTGAACCCGCAAGATAGCCTTTAACAACATCGTCTTTTGTTACAATACTGCCGCTGACGCCTGCTAAGATTGTATTTTCGATTTTTTTCTTTGCCATTGGGCGAACAAAAACCGGAATAGGTGAAACTAATTCTTCTAATAAATCCTTTGCATCTTGATTCCATTCCATAATATTCAATACCTTCCTTATTTTAAAAATATACAAAAGTATTATACACCTTTATTCCTATATACACCATAACAACATATTATTCCCAATCAAAAATTCCACCCTTCCCCTAATCAGTTTGTCCAACCAAATTGGCCAAGTGTGAATATATTGATGTTAGGAATGTAGAAGGGGGGGATATTATTGAACAATCCTTGGTTTTCAGGCAATAACAAAGGTTTTAACAAAGGCTCCAACAAAAGTGACAACAAATCCTACAGCGACAGCGATTCCAAAGCAAAGTCCGATTTAGATTTTGATAATGAATTCGATACAGATAGCGAGAGTAAATCCAAAAACAAAAACAGCGCCGTCGCAAAAGTATTCAAAAGTGGTAACTCCAATGTCTATGTTGATGCAAAAGTGTACTCCGATACGAATGCTAAAGTTCGTGCTCGTGCTGAATCTGATCAGGATCAAGATCAATATCAAAATCAGAAACAACAACAAAAAAGCAAACAAAACGATCATTTTTTCGGCAAACAAAGTCAAGAAAAAGACCATGATCAAAATTCGAAACACAAGTATTAATTTATAAGGGGATCAGCGTATCCCCTTCTTAAACATGATGAATAGAAATGAGGTAATCCTTTTGAAGAGTGAAGATTTAAAAGTCACGAGCCGTTTTTTTGATGATTTAATGCTAGTAAAAGACAGAACAATTAATGAAGTGAAAGCAGACGTCTCATCTGCCGTTAATCACAGCGGTAATTCCGATGTTGATGTGAAGGTTCACGTGAATTTAGATACGATGCCGATCGCACTTGCCTTATTATGCTTATCATATGCAAACAAACAAATTACTCAGCAGCAATTTTCGGAAGCTGTTGAAAAATTGATGGACGTTCATCATCATTATCAATCTAAATACGAAACAAACCCTGGTGATTCTAAAGTTAAATTAATGAACACCAACAAGGACAGTAAAGTTTGGGGAAGATAGTTAACAGATATCTTCCCTGTTTTATTGCTAAGTGATTACATCCAGGTGGCTTTTGTTTCTTTTACCAATTAGTTATATTAAAATAACGAATGAAGAGATTGACGCAGTTTAGGAGGGAATGGTATGCAGGATTTTGTGTTTCAAAATCGAACAAAGATTATCTTTGGAAAAAATAAAGAGCAGCTTGTTGGTGAAGAATGTGCCAGCTACGGCAAAAAGCTCCTACTTCATTTTGGTGGCGGAAGTATTAAAGCAACTGGATTGTACCAAAAGATCATTCATTCACTGCATGAGCAAGGAATTGAAATTTTTGAATTAGGTGGAGTGAAGCCGAATCCAAGAGTTAGCTTGGTACGTGAAGGTGTTAAACTTTGCAAAGAGCAAAATATTCAATTCATCCTTGCAGTTGGTGGAGGCAGTGTCATCGATTCTGCTAAAGCAATCGCGATTGGCGCTACATACGATGGAGATGTTTGGGATTTCTTTGATGGAAAGAAAGAAGTGACTGAATCGCTCCCACTTGGAGTCGTATTAACAATTCCTGCAGCAGGCAGTGAGTCGAGCAGCGGGTCTGTGATTACCAATGAAGATGGCTGGTATAAGCGGTCAACGGGTCATGACATCATGCGACCAGTATTTGCCATTTTAAATCCTGAGCTATCCTATAGCTTGCCAGCTTATCAAACAGCCTGCGGGATTACAGATATGATGGCGCATATTTTGGAAAGATATTTTACGAACGAAAAAAATGTTGAGTTAACCGATCGTTTATGTGAAGCTTCCCTTAAAACGATTATCAATCATGCCCATCTTGTCCTAGATGACCCGACCAACTATCAGTCTCGCGCAGAGATTATGTGGTCAGGCACGCTTGCTCATAATGATTTGTTAGGTACTGGCCGTGTCGGTGATTGGGGAAGTCACGATATTGAGCATGAAATTAGCGGGATTTATGATATCGCTCACGGTGCCGGGTTGGCGATTATTTTTCCAGCTTGGATGAAATATGTATACAAACATGATATCAATCGATTTGCTCAATTTGCTCATCGTGTTTGGGATGTCGAGATTGATTTGAATAATCTTGAGAGAACTGCGAAACGAGGCATCCTCAAAACCGAACAGTTCTTCCGCTCTATCGGCATGCCAGTTCGCCTGTCTGAAGCAAACATTAGTGATGAGCACTTTGCGGAAATGGCCAAGAAAGGCACAGAACGTGGTCCGCTTGGAAATTTTGTCAAATTGCACGAAGCAGATTTATTAGAAATCTTTAACATAGCAAAATAATCGACTCTAACGCATATTAAAAAGTGCCCTTTCGCATCGTCGAAAAGGCACTTTTTTATGAAGGGAACGAGTTTCACAGTGAAGAAGTAAACCCGCTCTTTCTACTTACTCTACTCTTTTATTTCTTGATTTTATCTAAATTATTAAGCGCTGTGTCGATGTCTTCATCTGCTAACGGTGCAAAGCCAGTTTCCTTGGCAACAGCTTGAGCATTTTTCATTGTATATTTCGCATAATCTAGCACTTGTGGCTTATCTTTAGCATGTTGAATGTTTAGGTAAGTGAATACTGGACGAGTGAATGGTGCATAATCACCATCTTCAGCAATTGTGTCAAGTGTTGGTGCTACAGGACCATTACCGAAGTCAACTTTAACAGCTGTTAGTTTATCAGTGTTGCTTGCATAATAACCATAACCGAAGAATCCGATCGCATTTTTATCCTTTGAAACTAAATCCACTAATGTTGAATAATCCTGTTGTAAATTAATGCCTTTTACTAAATCTTGCTCACCTAAAATTGTTTCATAAAAGAATTCATATGTGCCGTGGTTTTCGTTTGGTCCGTAAGTTTTAATAGGTTGTTTAGGGAAGTCAGGACGAACGTCAGACCAGTTTTTCTTACCTTTGCTATCTAAGAAAATATCAACAATTTCTTCTTTTGTTAACTTAGTTGCCCAATCATTATCTTTGTTAATAACAATCGTGATTCCATCTAAAGCTACTTTTAATTCTTGTACGTCCATTCCTAATTTTTCAGCTTCTGCTTTTTCTTCGTCTTTAATTGTGCGAGATGCATTATTAAAATCAGTACCATTTTCTACTAGGAACTTTTTGAAACCAGCTGAAGTACCAGCACGGCTAACTTCTACAGACACGCCTTCTTGTTCATTTGTCATATAATTTTCTGCCATTTTAGCCATAAACGGATAAACCGTACCTGAACCGTCAATTACAACTTCGCCATCTAATTCTGCTTTATTTTTATCTGCTTTTCCGTTTGCTGAATCTTTGCCCCCACATGCAGCTGTGAACATCATGATTGCCGCAATTAAAAGTAGTAGGCTCCATTTTTTCGTGCTTTTCATTTACTTGTTCCCCCTAGAGATTAGTTTGTCATTTGTTCTACAAGTTAAAATATACAAGCTTACTATTAATCTAGTTTGAATAAATTGTAAATTTAAGTAAACGATTAATGGATTATTTGTAAAGGTTCTCTATCTCGCTGATCAATATGCCTAATATATGTACAATTTTTTCCCATAAATAGGCGTTTGTCTCTAACCATTTTTCACTTTCATCAATTTACTATAGTGTATAGACATTTTAAGAAAGGAGCGTATCACAAGTGCCCCCTAAACCTCCAAAACCATCTTATAATGCAAATCACTCAAACCAGAACAAGCCTTTAAGAGTGATCCCATCTGTAAGGAGATTTTTTTTCATTTGTGAGGAAGACATCCAGCTTACCGAAGATCATTTTCTTCCAGCGAATAAGTTTGTAAGCGACCAAGGAAATTTGATAACTGGCTTTCCTTATCAGAAACAAAATGGCTATATCAATTTATATATTAATGGTGTCATGCAGCAGAGTAGCATTTATTCTCTATCAACTAAAGGTTTAACAATCAAAAATGTTGGCGGTACTATTTATACCGCCACCCCTATTATTATCGAAATAGTAGAATTCTTTTTTAAACGTTAAGATAAAACGGGTCTTAAATCTGACCCGTTTTGGAGGTAATTCATTAAGTTGTAACTGTATTTTGTGAATCTGGAGTGAAGTTAACGACCTCAAGAACAATCGGCGTGTTTAGTGGAATACCCTGACCAACTGCTGGAACAGCAATCTCAAGTGAACCAACTCCAGTAGCACCAGCGGTGTAAGTTGAAATACCAGACATCTGTAAGACAGCATTGACGTAAACATTGAAATAGCTATTGTTCAATTCAAGGTCAGGTAAAGAAACGACATTGTTCCCATCATCCATTAGGAAATCAGCTGCATCAATCGTTAAAGTTGAACCAGCACCAACAGGCGCAAGCGTTGTATAGAAGAATCTTGTATCTGCAGGGCCTGCAGTCGTTGTTGTCGTAACACCTACGAATAGCTTCATTAATTGAAGTGCCATGTAAATCCCCCCTTTCAAACGAATCTGTTATAGTTTATTCATCATCGTTTCTAGTGCTTGGACTAATATTCGTAATCCGTAATTTTCTCTCGAAATTTACTAGAGTTTAAATGTTTCCTTACGCTAAACGAATGATGGTGAGTGCTGCCCCAGTTGCGCCACCGCCAATTAATGTAACAGATCCAAGCAATCCAAACAGCTGCAGTGTAATCGTATCCCCAGCGTTAAGAGGTACAATCATACTATTGTTAAACACTGCGAGACTAAGAACCGGGTCAATAATTGAGCCTGGAATCGGTGTAGCGCCGTTAAGTATTATCCTAGTATTTACCAACAAGGCCGTAGTAGTATTTACTTGGTATGAAATTAAATATCGACCCGTCATTGGCACTGTAAATGTGTCATTAGCACCATTGACAGTAAAACTACTTAAATTTTGATTATTTGCAAGTGGGATATTAGTTCCGCCTAAAATCGTCGCAATCGTCGGACCTGTTGTATTAGATGCATACATCGAGTCTTCAGTTGCATCAACAGCCTTTTGCAAATCTAGACTCATCAGAAAGCCCTCCTTTTTTAATAAACTTCAAATGGGGTAGTTTCCATATCGGAAACTACCCCATTTTTATCCAGTTTTTTCAAATAATATTATTTACTCTTCAGTTGGTTCTTCGCCGTATGCTTCATACGTCCTTTCGCGACAGTCCCAACACTCACAGCGATTTCGCTCCATTCTACAGAGTTCAGTTCCACAGGAAATACATCTTTCCATGATCAATTCCCCCTTTTCTATTTACAAAAGTTTATTGATCTCTTACATTAATATGCCTGTGGAGATGGAAACATTCCTAGGGGTATACCATTTTACGGAAATTTAGTTTTTTATTGCCAACAATGGACTAATGGACAAGAAAACAGGAGTCACATGACGCGACTCCTGCTGGATGATGATGTTTCGTTTAGTTTTCGCTGATTAAGCGAGTAAATTCTATTACGTCTTTTTCCATTAACTGTATTCCCGCTTCCCAAAATGCCGTGGTAGTTAAGTCGACATTTAAGTGGTTCATGGCAAGCTCTTCTACCTTCATTGAGCCTGTATCGCGCAATAAGGCAATATATTTTTCCTCGAAGCCTTCTGGATTTTTCAAAAATTCCGCATAGATTCCCAAGCTGAACAAATAGCCAAAGGTATATGGGAAATTGTAAAACGGAATATCATCAATAAAGAAATGAAGTTTACTGCACCAGAAATGCGGGTGGTAGGTTGATAAGCTATCACCATAGGCTTCTTTCTGGGCGTTAACCATAAGTTCGTTCAATCGTTGCTGGGATACGATTCCATTCGTACGTTCTTCATAATAGTTATTTTCAAAAATAAAACGGGCATGAATATTCAAGAACATCGCTGTTGCGTTCCCTAATTTTGCATCAAGCAGGGAAATCTTCTCTTCCTTCGATTTGGCATTGGCCACGGTCGCATTGCCGATAATCGTTTCAGCAAAAGTACTCGCTGTTTCCGCAACATTCATTGCATAGCGGCGATTCAGTGCCGGCAAATCTCGCATCACATAGCTATGAAACGCATGCCCCAATTCGTGTGCAAGTGTGCTCGTATCCGACGGAGAACCAGTGAAGGTCATAAAAATCCGCGATTCCTCCGCTTCCGGAAGACTGGTACAATATCCGCCTGGGCGCTTATTCGGACGATCCTCCGCCTCCACCCATCGATTGGTCAGGGCATGTTTAGCGAAAGCTGAAATCTGCTCACCAAAGCTAGCAAAATTTTCGACGATGAAATCACATGCTTCATCGTATGTGAAGCGCAGTGGTTTAAAATCACCTAATGCAACCGGAGCATCGACGTCCTGCCAGCCTAATTTTTCCATTCCTAAGATTTTGGCCTTTTGATTAAGGAAATCTATGAAAGGTTGTTTATTTTGCGCGACGGCAGTCCACATCGCATCAAGCGTTTCTTTGGACATTCGGTTATATTCTAACGGCTCATCCAAAAAGTGCTCACGGTCATGTGCTTTTTGTAGGGTTATTCGGTACCCGTCTAAATGATTTAAAGTATCGGCGAAAATCGGAGCATATTTGCTCCAGGCCGCTTCCCAATTTTCAAATAATTGCTGGCGCACCTCAGGATCTGGGTCTGCATACATTCGATTCATCGCTTGACCAACGGAATACTCTGTTGTTTTTCCTTGTTTATCTGTGAATGGAATGGTCATGATTGATACAACGGTATCGTATAAATGGCTCCAAGCGGTGATTCCATCCTTACTTAGGTCGGTGATCAATTTTTCTTCTGCTTCTGATAACAATCGCTTGCCTTGATCGCGAATTTCGGATAAGGCAAAGGAAATTTGCTTTAATTGTGGGGCTTCCAAGAGCTCTGGCCAAGCTTCATCGGGAATCGCTACCAGCTTTTTCGTGAAAATCGTTGAGAGATTTTCAATTTGGCTGCCTAAGTCGATGACTTGTCCCTTTACGACATTGGCATGTTCATCATTTGTATGGGCATCGTGATACATATGGACGAAAGTCCCCGCCTGGCCAAGACCTTTGCTGATTTCCTCTTGCTTGTCTAATATCGCTAGTAACGGTGCTGCGGTTTGGTCTTCGCTGAAATCCCAGGCATGGATTAAATTCTGTAAGGATTGAATTTCCGTTTGGATTTGCTGCAATTTTGTTTGTAATTGAGGCGATTTTGTCCCACCAGGGAAAATCGCGTCTAAATCCCAAGTATCAGTATATTTCATTTAGCACACTCCTTATTTTGACTGAATTGGATGGAAAATGAAGCTAATACTTTTTATTATACTGCATTGGTGCTGTAAATTTCATTTGGTGAGGTTGATGTAGGTGTCAATCATGTAAATATTGCTTCAAATGCTCTAGCATTTGCGTATTTAATGGTTCGCTTTTTTGGCTAGTAAAATCAAACGCAACTAAGACCACTTCGCCGGTTGCGATGACCACTTCAGTTGTTTGGTCGACAATCTTATGTTTTAACGTGACACTGGAGTTGCCAAGCCTACTCACCCATGTTTTCACGATAAGATTTTGATTCACATATGCTTGGCTAACATAGTCGCAGTGGGCAGAAGCAACGACGAAATTCCAGTCTTCTATGTTTTTAAACCTACCAGTGTCGATAAAGAAATCGACGCGGGCTTGTTCAAGATAAATGAAATAACTTACATTATTGACATGACCAAAGTCATCCGTTTCACAATATCTCGTTTTGATATATGTATTGTGTTCCATTGCTTCCCCTTCTTTCTTTTAAAAATAGTAAACAAATGGCTTGAACTTAGCTCAAGCCATTTGTCGTTTATCTATTAGTCTATCACCCTGGCTCAACATACAGCCATGAACCAAAAGTTTCATATTTAGCTTTGTAACATTCGGCGAAGGATTTTTCCGGTTGTATTTTTCGGCAATTCATCGACAAACACAATCGATTTGGGGATTTTATACTTTGCAATTTTACCGCTACAGTAATCAATCAAATCAGCTTCAGTCAATGACACCCCTTCACAAACGACAAATGCTTTAACGGCTTCCCCATATTCTGGATCAGGGACACCGATGACGGCCGTTTCAACAATTGCTGGGTGTTCATAGAGAACTTCTTCGACCTCGCGCGGATAGACATTATATCCACCAACTAGAATCATATCCTTCTTGCGATCCACAATATACAGGTAACCGTCTTCATCCATTCTCGCCATATCACCAGTGTAGAGCCAGCCGTCACGCAAAGCGATTTCGGTAGCCTCAGGCATTCCTAAGTAGCCTTTCATCACGTTCGGCCCTTGAACAATCAGCTCGCCGATTTCACCGCGTGGCACTTCCTGACCATATGGGTCGACAACTTTGTTGGTGACGTACGGAATATCAATCCCGATTGAGCCAGGCTTACGAACACCATGAATCGGATTAAACGCCGTCACAGGTGATGCCTCAGATAAACCATAGCCTTCCATAATTTTCACCTGATACTTTTGCTCGAATTTATGCAGCAAAGCGACTGGCAGCGGTGCACCACCTGAGACACAGCTACGAATGGATTGAAAATCCTCAAGTGTTGCATTCGGAACTTGAAGCAGGAAATTGTACATCGTTGGTACACCGACGAAAATCGTTGCTTGTTGTTCCTTAATGGTTTTGACTACTTCAGTCGGGCTGAATTTTGGCATAAGCACCATGGTTGCACTGCAGGTAATCGTTGCATTCATGCAAACCGTCATGCAAAACACGTGAAAGATTGGCAACACCGTTATAATTCGATCCTCATGGGTCAACTCAAACAATTTCGTACAGGCTTGGGCGTTCGACCCCATATTCAAGTGAGTCAGCATCGCTCCTTTAGGATCTCCTGTCGTCCCTGAAGTATAAAGAATAACCGCCAGATCATCCTTTTCGATTACAGGGCTGATAAAATTAAGATTGGCAATGCGGACAAATTGGTCAAAATTCCATTCCGAATCAAGCTGATCGGTATACACGACGAGCCCCAGGTGATTCAATTTCTGCTTTAACGCAGACAGTACGAGTTGTAGTTGGGGAATAGAGATTACCGCTTTCGCTTCACTATTCACCAAAATATACTCGATCTCTCGCGGACTAAAAATCGGATTAATTGGTACGGCAGCAGCTCCTGACCTTAGAATTCCGTAGTAAGCAATGACAAAATGCGGCGTATTTCCAAGCAATAAAGCAACGGCGTCCCCTTTACCGATACCTTCTTTAGCCAGCGCCGCAGCAAATCGATCAACTAAGAAGTCTAATTCGGCATACGTGGTGCTCTGATCCATAAATTGATACACAATTCGATCTGGGAAACCATTTGCTATCCTTTTTAAATTCTCGCTTAAGTTCCAGCTCAAGTGCCCTGCCTCCTATCAGAATGATAAATTATATTAGTGAATCTCTTAATCTTTCAGCCACAGATGATGAAACTAGGCAAGATATTTTTCGGCTTCGATAATATGTGAAGCAATATCACGTTTTAAGGAAATCGTATTACTAGGCGTAAAGCGGGTTAGTTTTTTCAAAATCGACAATTGCATGCTGAGCATTTCGTCCGTTTCGATTGCGGCTAATGTTGACTTTGTCTTTTCCTCAATCGTGTTAAACGCTTCTTGGCAGTAGACTTGGGTCATCTTTAATTTATGTTGCGCTTTGGCTAGTCCTTCTGTCTCGATCGATTTTTTCGTCCTTAAAATTGCACTTTCTATGGCGAAAATTTCAATGATCATATCAGCAAGTGCCTCAAGCACTTCCTGTTCACGCTCTAACTTTTGCTGATATTTCATCACAGCGCTACCACCGACCATCAAGAATATTTTCTTGGCAGCTTGTAACATTGCTGATTCTTTCGCTAACATTTCGTCATCGACGATGGTTGGCATATAAGCGATTAACTCTTTTTGAAGCTTTTGCGCTTCTTGTAATAGTGGCAGTTCACCTTTCATCGCTTTCTTTAAAAGTGTTCCCGGAATTAGCAGGCGATTGATTTCATTGGTTCCTTCGAAAATCCGGTTAATTCTAGAATCACGGTAGATTCGTTCGATTGGATATTCCTGTGTAAATCCATAGCCACCATGAATTTGCAAACCTTCATCCGCGACAAAATCAAGACATTCTGAGCCAAATACTTTGTTAATGGAGCATTCTATCGCATATTCCTCAACCGCTTTGGCAATCTCCCGCCCATAAGTCGGTGAATTTTTATCAATCGCCTCCATCGCTTGATCAATCAGTCCTGTCGTGCGGTAAACTAGGCTTTCTGCGACATACGTACGAATTGCCATCTCCGCAATTTTCTTCTGAATGAGCGGGAAATTAGTAAGCGACTTGCCAAATTGCTGACGATTCCTGCCATATTTGACTGCGAGTTCTAGCCCCCACTTCGAAGAACCAACCGTTCCAACTGCCAGCTTGTACCGGCCAATATTTAAAATATTAAACGCAATTACATGACCTCTACCCACTTCACCCAAAACATTTTCGACAGGTACCTGGCACCCTTCTAAAATGAGGGTTCGGGTTGAGGAGCCTTTGATGCCCATTTTCTTTTCTTCCACACCAGTTGACACACCTAGGTATCCTTTTTCAACGATAAACGCGGTGAATTTTTCACCGTCAACTTTCGCGTAGACTATAAATACATCAGCAAAGCCGGCGTTTGTAATAAACTGCTTTGTTCCGTTTAGAACATAATGCGACCCTTCCTCATTTAAGACTGCAGTCGTTTTCGCACCTAAGGCATCTGAGCCAGAAGCTGGTTCAGTCAAACAATAGGCAGCAAGCTTCTCGCCAGTAGCAAGGCTTGGTAGATATTTATGCTTCTGCTCTTCGTTTCCAAACAGGACAATCGGGAGACTACCGATACCGACATGAGCGCCATGGCTTAATGCGAACGAAGAGCCTCTTACCATATTTTCAGTAATCATTGATGAACTAACTTTATCAAGACCTGTGCCGCCATAAGCCTCGGGGACGTCAGCTCCAAGCAGGCCAAGCTCTCCAGCTTGCTTTAGGAGGCGAACTGTCAGGTCAAGGTTTTGCTTTTCAATTTCTTCATCATGCGGAAAAACTTCGCCTTCGATAAAGTCAGCTGTCATTTTCGCAATCATTTTGTGCTCATCTGAAAGGTCCTCAGGTGTGAAAATGGTTTCTGGCTTTGTTTCACCTAGTAAAAAGCTACCACCGCGAATGAATTCTTGTTTAACAGTCATATTCAGTTCCTCCATTTTTTTATTTTTTTAAACAAAACTTATCTTTCTATCAAAAGTAGAATTATCGATTCGGAAATTCGAATACTCCCGCTGCTCCCATTCCGCCACCGATACACATCGACACCACGCCGTATTTACTCTGACGCCTGCGTGCTTCGTGCATGAGTGAGACGGTAAGTTTTGCACCAGTACAGCCTAATGGATGCCCTAAAGCAATCGCTCCTCCATTCACGTTTACCTTTTCCTCAGCCAATTCCAAATAATCGATAACATATTTGCACTGGGAGGCAAACGCTTCATTTATTTCAAATAAATCAACCTGTTCCTTAGTGATTCCAGCCATTTGCAACGCTTTTGGAATGGCTACAACAGGACCGATTCCCATCACATCGGGTTCAACACCCCCGACTGCAAACGAGCGGAATATCGCCAGTGGTGTGAGTCCCAATGACTCGGCCTTTTCCCTAGACATGACCACTACCGCTGCTGCTCCATCACTTGTTTGCGAGGAATTTCCTGCCGTCACACTGCCCTGAACATGAAACGCCGGCTTTAATTTCGCAAGCGACTCAAGATTTGTCCCTGGGCGAACCCCTTCATCTGTATCAAAAATAATGCTTTCTTCAACGATTTGACCTTCCGCATTCGGATAACGATTGGTCACTTCGACCGGGAAGATCTCCTCCTTAAACCTACCCTCAGCAATGGCACGTGCAGCCTTTTCGTGACTTTTTACAGCAAAACGGTCCTGCTCCTCGCGTGACACCCCGAAACGTTGTGCGACCTGCTCCGCTGTATGACCCATTGAGCAGTAGATTTCAGGTGCATGCTCCACCAGATAAGGATTCGGTAATGGTTTATAGCCTGACATTGGTACATGGCTCATGCTTTCGACACCGCCAGCTACAATGCAATCTGCAAATCCAGCCATAATTCTCTCCGCTGCAATCGCAATCGCTTGTAAGCCGGAGGAACAAAATCGATTAATCACATAACCAGGTACAGACGATGGTAGACCCGCACGTAAGGCAACAATCCTCCCTAAATTTAACCCCTGCTCTCCTTCCGGCATCGCACAGCCAATAATGACATCTTCTACCTCTTCGGGATTCAGTCCAGCTGCTCTGTTGATGCTCTCTTTTACAACAATTCCACCTAAATCTTCTGGTCTCACAAACCGCAGCGTCCCCTTCCCTGACTTTCCAACTGCTGTTCTTACTCCTGCGACGATTACTGCTTCTCTCAAATGATTTACCTCCTTTTACGAGCTGTTTGGTGGCTTTTTAGAGTCACTCTCAATTTCTATTAAAATTTGACTAGATCTAGTTCCTTAACGGCTTGCCCTTTAGCAACATGTGCTGTATTCTTTGTTGCGTTTTAATTTCACCGCACAAGCTGATAAACGCTTCTCGCTCTAAATCAAGCAAATATTGTTCAGTCACATAAGAATTGGCTGCAATATCTCCACCTGCGAGAACGTGTGCCAGTTTTTTCGCAATCTTTTCATCATGCTCGCTGATATAACCGCTGCACTTCATTTGGTAGATGCCAAGCTTCATTACTGCCTCACCAGGTGCTCCAACCACGCGAATCTTCTTTGGCTGCCTTGGCTTAAATCCGCTTGCACTTAGCGCTAGCACATTCTGTTTCGCATCATATAATAGATGTTCTTTGTTGACCGATGTCCGATCTTTGTATGTTAAAATCCCTAATGATTTGGCATCCTTAGCGCTCGTTGATACTTTTGCCATTCCTATTGCCTCAAAAGTTCGGTTCACAAATGGTTGCAAATCCACGACTCCATCCACATCGACGGATTCAATATTTCGAAGCAGTAATTCTTTATTACCGCCACCACCTGGAATTAAGCCGACACCCACTTCAACAAGCCCCATATAAGTTTCGGCTGCTGCTTGGATGCTTGCGGTTGGCAAGCATATTTCCGTTCCCCCACCAAGCGTCATCGCAAATGGCGCGGCAACGACAGGCTTTTCAAAATACTTGACTGCCATCGTCATATCTTGGAACGCTTTGACAATTTGTTCAATTTCAAACCAGTTTTCATCCTGTGCTTCCATTAGGAGCATCATCAGATTTGCTCCGACACAGAAGTTCTTACCTTGGTTACCAATGACAAGTCCACGATAATTTTTTGACACTTCATCCAGGGAGCGATTCACCATCTGGATAATGTCTGCTCCAATCGCATTATTAGGTGAATGAAATTCTAGGCAGGCCACGTCATCACCGATATCGATTAGAGAGGCACCGCTGTTTTTGAAAATGATGTTGTTTTGTTCTTTTAACTTTGCTAAATGAATAATTTTTTCAGATTCTTGAATTGAGGACATATCACCACTTAAGGTAATGTAGAAGGTTTGCTGTTTTTCTTTTGTATAAAATGAAGCTTGTCCAGATTCGAGCATTGCGTCAACCCATGTCGGAATGACTTCGCCTTCTTGCTTCATTCTTGCAACTGACTCTCGAACACCTAGCGCATCCCATAACTCAAACGGACCCAATTCCCAGTTGAAGCCCCATTTCATCGCTTGGTCAATAGCGACAAGATCATCAGCAATTTCCGGTATTTTGTTTGCAGAATAAAGCAGAACTCTCTTCGTAATTGCCCAGGCAAATTCTCCGGCAACATCCTTGGTAAATAGCAGGGTGCGAATTTTCTCTGGTAATTTTTTCATACTCTTCGCCTGCTCTAGCGAAGGAAATGATGGTTTCAATTTTGAGCGATATTGTAGTTCGTTGTAATCAAGGACCTGAATGTCAGTGCCCTTTTCATTCCTTATTTTTTGATAAAATCCACGGCGCGTTTTATCTCCTAACATTCGCGCTTTAACCATTTGCTGCAGAAAGTCTGGAACCTGAAAGACTGCTTTCTCCGCTTCATCTGCAACATTTTCGTAAACATTATTCGCGACACTAACAAATGTATCTAACCCGACCATATCCAACGTCCGGAACGTGGCGCTTTTTGGACGACCGAGCACGGTGCCAGTGAGTTCATCAACTTGCTCCACTGTGAGTTCACGCTTCAACATTTCCTCGATGGTGACCATTAAGCCGTAAGTCCCTATCCGATTGGCGATAAAGTTCGGGGTGTCCTTTGCTATCACAACGCCTCTACCTAACTTCGTTTCACTAAATTCTTTCATAAAGGATATAATCTGTGGCTCTGTGTCTGGATGTGGAATGATTTCGAGTAGTTTCATGTACCTGGGTGGATTGAAAAAGTGTGTCCCTAGAAAACATTTCCGAAACGGCTCTTGGCACTGCTCCACCATTGCTTCAATTGAAACACCTGAAGTGTTTGAACTAACAATCGTTCCCGGATTCCAATACTGCTCGATTTTACGAAAAAGTTCCTGTTTCGCTTGAAGATTTTCGACGATGACCTCAATGATCCAATCCGCATCAGAAATCTGGCTCAGATGATCGTCAATATTTCCAACACTGATTAAATCGATATCTTCCCGACTATAAAGCGGGCTTGGCTTAGCCTTCAGCATGCTCTCCTTTGCTGTTCGTGCAAATTTATTGCGAAAAGATAGGCTGTCCTCTGTCAAACCTTTCTTACGGTCGTCTTCAGTTAAGACGTGCGGAACGATATCTAACAGCAGCGTTTTAATTCCGACATTGGCCAGGTGCGCTGCAATGCCAGAACCCATGACGCCAGAACCAATAACAACGGCTTTACGAATGTTGGTCATGATAATCCTCCAATTCACTATATTTTCAATTGACTTAATTTTAAAATCAGGCAGTTATCGCAGTTTTTTTGGATGCGCTTTCATTACCTCCTTTAATATTTATTTGAATTTTCTAAATTAATTGTACAATTCACTTTTTTTAAAGTAAAATTAATAAAAATAATAATTCCTTTAGCCAAACTAATATAAAGGGGAGATTTTTATCAACCTTGAACAATTGGAATATATCGTTGCAGTAGCAAAAACAGGTTCTCTTTCAACGGCGTCACAGCAGCTTCATGTTACCCAATCAGCTATCAGTCAATCGATTACCAATTTTGAAACAGAATTAGGGGTAAAAATTTTCCGGCGTTCTCGACTCGGCGCAGAGCCAACGGCTGAAGGAAAACCTATTATCCGTAAGGCATATGAGGTGTTAAGTAAAATAGGGGAACTGAAAGAAGAAGCAGAAGTCCATTCTAATTTTATAAGTGGCGAATTGCGAGTAGCAACGGTTCCTGGCACGATGACCTTCTTAGTAAAAGCATTATCTACTTTTAAAATAAGCTATCCAAATGTACGCGTTGAAATGACCGAAAAAAGCTCAAGAGAAATTATCGAGGAAATCAAGCAAAATAAACTGGACATTGGTGTAATTAGTATAAAAGAGGACAAGCTCAATGCCGTGACAGTCGATATTGAGGTTTTAATGAAAGGGAAAATGATCGTTGCTGTAAGTAGGCATTCACCACTTGCACTTTATGAATCACTGTCAGAACAGGAATTGCACCATCATGCTTTTGTGTTATATCAAGAGGACTCAGTGCGATGGTTCATTGATGACCTTACTTCCAAATACGGTCCGGTAGATATATTGTTTTGGACAAATAATCTTGATGCGATTAGAAGCGCTGTTCGGGAAGGTTTAGCGATTACAGTCGGCTCTGAATTCATTATCAAAAACGACCCTTATATCCTTCAGGGCGAAGGTGTTCCAATTGAAATTACTGGTTATGACAATACAAATTGCCTCGGTTTAGTTCGTTCTGAGAAAAAACAACTATCGCTGATCACAAAAAATTTTGTTAGAGAGCTTAAGTCTGAGCTGTTTAGAAGTTAGTAAAGGAACAAATACTAACAAAAACATGACGGAGTGTTATTGATGCGATCCAAAAAATCACGAAATAAATACCCTTATATTATTTTAGGCGTCATCCAATTCGTTCTATTAGTTCTCTCATTTTATAAAAGTACCGATAGAAAAAAGCATTTAGTCCTCTTCTTTAATTATGTAGGGATTGCATATATTTTCGAATACTTTGTCGTGCCTCTTTTCAATGGCTATGTTTATAAACCAAAATTCTTTAAGGATAAAATGGTAGATAGTATATTTGGTGCAGTCTGGTCCCAAGCTTTTTATGTTCCTGTCGCTGCTTTATTTATTACTGTTTTTGGCTTAAGCTGGAAGATTAAATTGTTATTTAGCACCTATTTCATATTGATTGAGCGATTATTTATTTATTTAGGTGTCTATAAAAATAACTGGTGGAAAACAGTATATACATTTGTGTTTACATTTATCTCCTTTTTAATTAATGATATATGGGACAAACAACTTGAAAAAAGGAACAAGTTTTTTTTATTTTTATCACATTTCAATATCATTCAGATGACAGGGAATAACCTCGCCTATGTCCTTGCCCTGATGAAAAAAATACGTTATGGTTTACCTCCGATCTTGAGTTGGAAAGAGCATTTTAAACTCTCACCTTTTTGGGTGTATATTGTTTCAACTTTTACAGCATGGTGGATGAAGGATGCCGGAATCCTCCCTAAACTTAAATCTTTACTTGTCATGATGATGACCGACCTCGTTTTCATAAAAAGCAAATTGTTAAAAGTAAAGCAATTTCGATATTTGCTTGTCATGTATTTCATTATCATACAATCAGCTAGTTTTTCTCGGAAATTAGTTTACGATCGAATTCGTAAAGACGACAAAAGTCTCACCCCTAAAACAAACTAGGGCTGAGACTTCATCCATTCAAAATATGAAAGCTTATACTCTAACTGCTTCAATTTTCGCTTGTTCTTCTAAATCACCCTTCGGTCCAAAGAACTCGAAGTGAATGTGGTCATCGCTTGCACCTAACGCCTTCAAGGATTGATTGATGGCTTTCATAAACGGTAATGGTCCGCAAAAATAAAATTCTGCTTCTTTTACTGCCAGATTTTTCTCAAGCCAAGCTTGTGTAACATAGCCTTCAACATCAAAGCGATTGTTACTGCGGTCGTCATCCGTTGGTGCAGCATAAAATACGAACGATTTCAGGTTTTCGTGTACTGACAATGCTTCCACTTCTTCTCTCAGTGCATGGACATTTCCATTTTCACAAGCATGGATGAACGTAACACGTCGGTCTGGCTGAGTGGAAACAACTGTTTTTAACATACTCATCATCGGAGTTAAACCAACCCCACCGCTTAACAGCACAATCGGAGTATTACGAATTGTATCAAGTACGAAATCACCTGCTGGTGCGCTAATCTTTAACACATCCCCTGCTTTTACCTGATCATGAAGGTAGTTTGATACTTTTCCATCAGGGTTGACAGTCCCACCTTCACGCTTGACGCTGATGCGGTAATAATCTTGCCCTGAGGCATCGGATAAACTATATTGACGGATATGCGTATACTCTTCGCCTTCCATTTCCATTTTCACACTAATGTATTGACCAGGTAAAAATGAAGCAATCTCTTTGCCGTCGACAGGTTTTAAATAAAACGAAGTAATAACGTCACTTTCTTTCACTTTCTTATCAACTACAAACTCACGGAAACCGTCCCAGCCGCCGACCCCGCTTGCAGCTGCTTCGTACATCTCGGCTTCTACACCAATAAACGCATCGGCAATGACACCATAGGCTTGTCCCCACGCATCGATGATTTCATCGGTTGCTGCTTCTCCTAAAACATCCTTAATCGCAAGCAATAGATGCTCTCCGACAATTGGGTAATGTTCTGGTTTAATTCCAAGACTTCTATGTTTATGACCAATTTGCTTTACGGCTGGAATGATCGCTTCTAAGTTATCAATATATACCGCAGCAGCGTAAACGGCACTCGCTAGGGCCTTTTGCTGCCTACCTTGTTTTTGATTTGCATGATTAAAAATATTTAATAGTTCAGGATGATTGCCAAACAATAATTGATAGAAACGTGTTGTGATCGCCTCACCATGCTGTTCTAAAACTGGTACTGTTGATTTAATAATGCTAATTGTCTGTTGATTCAACAAATTATAACACCCCTTATGTAATAATCATTATTTCGATAGTGATTATATGATAAAAATAACAACAGATTAGTGATATAAATCACACCTTCTTCCAAAATAATAATAATAAAGCAATGAAAAAAGCAGGGTTCATCACTATACTCGTGATGAGCCCTGCTTTTTTTGCTGCCCCTGCCAAGGAATTACATTATAACATATTTTAGTGCTTCTTTAAGAATTCCCCCTATGAAACTCCCGAACTATTAAACTTCCTGCTTAATAAATCAAACAAATTTTCAACAATTTTACGCTAAAATCTTGGCCACGTTCTTCCACTTATACATTTGTGCTTGATAAAGGTTGCTTACAGTATTATAATTTTATTGTTTTTGTAGCAAAAAAAGGCAATATTCGACCCTAAAATGTGAAGGGATTTGTGTGAATGAGAAGTAGAGTAAAATCAACTAAAAAACGGAAATGGATTCGATATTCTTTAAGTATCTTGGGAGTTATAATAATAGGTTTATCTGCGTATCTATATAACGTATATTCTAATATTGCTAGTGCAGTTGACACTATGAATAAGCCAATTAATCGGAAGGTTTCTGACAAGCGTGAAGATGAAATAAAGTTTAATCGAAAAGATCCAATTTCCATTTTATTAGTTGGAGTGGACGAACGTGATGGTGATTCAGGTCGTACTGACTCCATGCTGGTATTAACCTTAAATCCTAAATTAAAAACCAGTAAACTAATTAGTATTGCACGGGATACTCGCGCTGAGCTAATTGATGAAGATGGAAAAACTTATTCTTACGATAAAATGAATCATTCATACGCCTTTGGTGGCATTGAAATGACGATTAATTCAATCGAGAACTTCTTAAATATTCCAATTGATTATTATGTTGAAGTCAACATGGAAGGTTTTAGAGATATTGTTGATGCCGTTGGTGGAATTGATGTTAACAATAAATACGAATTTGATTTAGATGGAGTACATCTTACAGAAGGTGAACAACATTTAGATGGCAATGAAGCACTTATGTATTCTCGGATGCGTAAACAAGACCCTCGTGGTGACTTTGGTCGCCAAGAACGGCAACGAGAGGTTATTTCCAAGGTTATTGAAAAGGGAACATCACTCAAAGCTTTAACAAAATACAATGACATTCTTAAAGCATTAGAAAATAATATCAAAACAAACCTAACCCTTGACGACATGCTTGGTATCCAAAAAATCTACAAACCAGCAGCTGAAACAATCGAAAAAATCGAGATTAAAGGTACAGGTGGTCTCTTCTTTACCGGAAAACAAAATGTATATTACTACATCGTCGAAGACGAAACAAGACAAGAACTATCTGATTTATTGCGTGAACACCTAGGGCTTTCTTTAACAAAAATTAAGCCAAATACGTCTAAAAACAAGGTTGAAAGCAAGACCACAACACAAACAAATACGGAAACCAATACACAAGAAACCAAAGAAACGACTACCACCCAGCCAAAGACCCAAAATTCAACAGGTCAAAGTAGCAGTGGTACGAGCAATCAGCCACCACAGGGACAAACTGGTACTGGTACTGATACTGGTGGTGGCACTGGCACTGGTGGTGGCACTGGTACTGGCGGTGGCACCGGTACTGGTGGTGGCACTGGTACTGGCGGTGGTACTGATACTGGCGGTGGTACTGATACTGGCGGTGGTGCTGATACTGGCACTGGCACTGATTCAACCGGTAGTGAACAACCTACACCAAATCCAAGCGGAAATTAAGGCAATCGAATGACTAACAATCAAAAAACTCAATTCCTCCCCGTCATAGGAGAAATTGAGTTTTTTTCATTGTTGAACTGGATATTCTTCGGAGGTGTCTGCTTTTTTCCTTTTAAAAAGTGAAATTCCTAATAACAAAAACGGAAGCGGATATAGAACAATCATGTATGTATAGGCAATGATTCCTCGATCAACACGGAAGTGCTCTTTAGCAATAAAATAGGATCCGACCAACGCAATAACGGCTAATAGAGCAAATGTCGAGCGTTTGATGAGTTTTGATGCGGTATTCTTGACCCCCACATCAAATGCCAATCGTAAATAAAGACTGCAACGAATATAAGATCCAAATGTCATGACGATTAGTGCATATACATCGACACGATCGATGATACCTAAATTGATGAGTCGAATAATTTCTAACGCAGGATAGACAAAATTATCTGCCTGTCTTAATCCAAAGATTGTTATCGCACCTGTTGCAGTCGACAGCATTAAAATGGCGTTTATACTAATTCCAACTACCCAAAATATATAAAGTCGTTTTACATGGATATTTTCAATTGGTATACATAATAACAACAGTAATTCCATCCAAACACTAACTAGAATAAGAGTACCCAACAATACAGGATTCCAGCCATATTCTACTAACGGCTTCAGCTGAGCCCAATGTTTAAGAAAAGTGGCCATAAACGATATGAATGGACCTATCACCGCGGAAATCAATGCTAACAGACACGCGGTTAAAGCAATCCGTTTGATCCCTTTTGACGCTGCATAAACGACAAAAGCCCAAAACCAAACTAAAGTAAATGCACGGGGTGTGCTTGGTAGAAAAGCAATATAGATCAGATCGACTAAGCAGGCAAACGAAAGAATTGTTAAAAACATAAAATACAGCATCATGATGAGTTGAACACCTTTACCTAGCCATTTCCCTAACAATTGGACGAGGATTTCTGTTATGTTCATAGTTGGGAATTGAAGCCTTAGCTTATAAATCACTAAAGCGAAAATCAGTGCCGCTGGAAGTGAAAGTAATACAGAAATCCAAGCATCCCTTCCAACTACGTCAATTAACAGCGGAAGAATCACAACATGACTCATGATCGGAATGGTCATAAATAGTAAAACGAATGTTTCCCACTTGGTTAACAAAATTTCTTCACCATCCCAAAAAAGTCTTGATAAACCGGTAAGGATTGTTACTTGGTCTCTTCTGCTCAAAATGAAAACTTTCGTTGATCATCCCTCGATGATTGATGTTGACATCAACATCAATCTTCACGTCGGCATTAGCGTAGAGTTGATCCCAATTGGCTTTAACCTTTTTCCATTCTTTAGGATTGTTCCGACGGAGGTTCAATTCAAAATCAGTAATGTCTGTTTCTAGCTTTTTTAGCTTCTTCAAGCTCGAAAACATGAGCCTTTCAACTTCACTGCCGATTTTTGTTTCTGCATTATTGAAAAATGCCCGATCAACTTTCTGTCTTGACATATTATCTGCAAGTGTTGCCTCAACCTTCGTATGAATATCCACCTTCAGTTGATTTCCATCTAAATATGGTTTAATTTTAGTTTCAGCGTTTCTTACTTCAATCGATAACCTACTTGGTTTAGGATCAGTGAATACAACCGTGACACTACCACCCTTTACTTGATTTAAAAGCCAATTAAGTCCAGCTGATTCTTTTATGTTCAGCTTCCCCACCATTCTATTGTTTTTTATAACTGCAGTACCAGTTATTTCCGTCACTTTTTGATGACCATCACTTTTTTTAATCGAAATAATTGGTATATAGGCTTTGGTATGATGATCTTTGAGAAATCGAAAAAATTCATAATGGAATATAGGTAAATATTCCGTAATAAATTTCGTTTGCTCAATTACAGATGCAAGCTCATTTGAGGTGAGACTTTTATACAAAGTGGGGGTATTAAAAATTTCCACCGGATTTTTGTCTGAAATAAACAGATAGCTATTTAAGCGAAACATTGTATCACGACGTATTAGGTCAAGTTCTAACGGAAATTCTGTTTCTCGTGCCAGTTTTTCACTAATGATATATATCTGAGTATGAGTGAAATCCATCCGCCTTTTTGCGGTTCTAATCATCCCACGAAATGCTTCTAATAACGTGTCCGCTTCTTTTTGGAAAATGATATGCTGTGCGCCACTCTGTCCAGATGAAGCCCCTTCAGTTCCACCTGATGGTTTCGTAATTTCAGCAATAACATTAATCTTATTGTCAGCTTTATCTAAACCCACCCCTTGAACAAAGGCAGCTTCCTCAAACTCTTGATTATCCCAGCAACCTGTTAACAAGAGTTGTATCAATACCATCAATAGAATGGTTACCTTCATTGTTTTTCACCTGTATCCGGCAAAGACTGAATTTTAATATCTTTTTTATTTGGCACTGATCTGCGGCGATTTTTCAACAATCTTGTTGGAAAACGAATGAAGGTATCCTTAAAATCAGTTAGGATTGCGGGTGCCAATGGTGACATATAAGGAACATTTAGAGAAGTCAATGACACCATATGAGTAAGCAACCCCAGTATTGTTACAATTAACCCAAATGGTCCTAATATCATACTAGCTATCAGCAACCCAATCCGGACTAATGATACGATTTCCATCATTGGTGTCAAAACGAAGGCAGATATGTATGTAATCGAAATTACAACAATTGTCGGTGCACCGACAATGCCAGCAGATACAGCTACTTGCCCCAGAATTAAGGCTCCAACTATACTCAAAGCGGCTCCTACTTGCTGAGGAAGTCTAACCCCTGCCTCACGAACTACTTCAAACATTCCGATCATAAAGAACAACTCCATCCAAAGCGAAAAAGGAACCATTTCCCGCGCTTGAATAATCGGTACTAGCAGATCAGACGGAATAAGTTCTTTATTAAAATTAAGCGCTGACAAGTATAAAGCAGGTAGAGTTGTGCTGATTAACATCGCTGCAAAACGTAATAAGCGAACGAACGAGCTAAAATACGGCCTGGAATAGTAATCTTCAATCGCTTTCGTATTATCCATGAAAAGTGTAGGGATAAACAAACTGACTGGATCCCCATCACAGAAAATCAATATTCTTCCTTCTAATAGTAAAAATGCTCCTTTATCAGGCCTTTCGGTATTTCCGATTGTCGGAAAAATTGAATAGGGATGGTCCTCAATGAGCTGTTCAATTTCCCCTCCATTATTAATCGCATCCACTTTAATTTGGTTTAACCTGCCCTTTATTCGATTGAGTAGGGCTTGATCACAAATACCGTCTACATATGCGATCACGATAGTGGTTTGGCTGATTTCTCCAAGCTTCAAGACATCAAACTTTAAAGATGGATGGGAAATCCTCCGGCGCAGTAAGGAAATATTGGCTGATGCAGATTCAATAAACCCGTCACGCGCTCCACGAACGTTTTTCTCTGAAGTAGGCTCTTCAACGGCACGAAGAAACTCGAATGCTTCAACATGAATGATTAAGCCCTTATCAATCCCATCTACGATTAACAAGACTTTTCCTTTATACATTTGCTGAATCGCTGTTGATAGATTATTTTCCTCTGTTATCCTTTTAGTAGAAAGTCGTTCTTGGATTTGGCCTAAAGTCTGCAGATTATCCTTTTGTAATGGCTTATCATCCACAAGGGGTTTTATGACACTTTCTCGAATCGCTGCTTCAAGAACCAATCCATCTAGGTATACGATTAGCGCTTGCTGCGTGTCACCATCCGCAAAATGGATTGGGAAGTTCCGGAAAATCAAATCTGGACTTTTTCCCAACAATTGTTTCAGCTCTTGTTCATTTTTGTTAAGCTCAGTGGAAAATGGTAATGAGGTTTCAATGAATTCAGTTTCTGTTCCACTATTTTTTTCTTTAAAATGCTTAAGAATTTTTTTGATTTTAGATTGCTGATTCAACTGAATTCCCCCCTTTTCAATACTTTTCTATAGCATTGGTATTTTTGGAGAAAATATGTAATCCCTCTGTTAAAATAGGAGATTTCCCATTCAACATGACTAGTAAATTTGTTAGTTAAAATCTTTCTTTTTGTCTCCCTTGTTTTGTTTCGCATGATTCAAAAGTAAACGGAATTCCGACCATTTTAGCTGTTAGTTCATCATAGGAAACCAAATCGCGTTTTGACAATTCAGTTAATGAACGTTTTCCCATTGCCCTTAATCCAGTTTTTATTTCCTCTGTGCTGGCAGTTAAAAATCTTTCTGCAGCTTTCACACCTTTGTCAATCTTAAATTTGTCCTTAAACTTGCCGTCATACCAAATCGCTTGAGTAGGCGGTTCAAATGGAATCGCATTTAAAACTTGATCATGTGCCAGGGCAAATAAAATGGCTGAACCCAAATATACTGCATCAGCTCCAAGGGCAAGTGCTTTTAAAAAATGGCCTGGAACCAAAAGCCCTCCAGAAACGATTAAACTAATCTCCCCCTTCAGCTTTCTTTTTTCTAAATAATTTACTGCCCTAACGATTGCGTGAAGGGTGGGAATTCCAAAGTCATCAAATAAAATTGGTGCAGTACCAACCATGGCTGCTTGTCCACCGTCAATCACGATAAAATCTGGTCCTAGATAAAGTAAATTTTCAATATCTTCTTCAATTTTGCCACCCGCACCAATTTTCACCCCAATCGGAACTCCACCTGATAATTCACGGAGCTCCTCGACCAGTTGTTTCAAATCATCTAATGATTGATTTTCAAAAAAATTCTCACTGATGATAGCATCCTCATTAGCCTTAAGTCCCATAATATCGCGGGCCCGCCCTTTTAAATTCTTGGGTAAGACTTTCTTCCCCATTCCTGCTGTTGCACCCTGTCCGAGCCTAATTTCGATCATATCCGCACGTTTAATAAGCTCCTCATCCTTCCCCCATTCTGTTTTCGAAAATTGTAAGATGTATTTTCCGGCAGCACTTAGTTCTTCAGGTAATATCCCGCCTTGTCCTGAGTTAAGTGCTGTTCCGACATTTTTAGTCGCTTGTGCTAGGGCTAGTCTTGCTTGCTCGCTTAGGGAAAGGCCATATCCCATTCCGCTAATCATTAAGGGAATGTTTATTTTCATCGGTTTTTTTGCCCTTGGACCAATGGTTACTGAGACATCAATATCAACATCACTATCAGTTGGAAACGGTGTTGTTTGAGCAGGGATAAAGGTGATCGAATCAAAATGCGGCCACTTCTTGGCAGAACCGCCAAGCGGACGGTCTAGGAGAATTCCTGTATGGGCGCGCATCGTATTCTCGAGAACATTTTGTAATCCAACATGCCTAAGTCCTGGCAACATTTCCATAATATTTTCTTGATATTCGTCCGTTAAGATGATTTTTCCAACTCGTCTTACGATGATTTTGGCAATCAAACGCCAGCCAACTAGCATTGATAAAAAGCCTAAAAATAATATGATGATCATGCCAAAATTCAAATAAAGAATCACATTGTTCATATGTTTTTGTCCCCTCTTATCGAAATCGGAGTACACTCCAACGGTTCAAAAGAAAAAGGAATTCCAATCATCCTGGCTGTCAATCGATCATGAGATACTAAATCTTTGTTCGATAACTCTTTTAATGAGCGCTTACCCATTGCTCTTAAGGCTGTTTTGATCTCTTCTGTACTCGATGTTAAGAATTTTTCTACTGCTTTTGCTCCTTCTGCCACTACAAATTGGTCCTTCATTTTTCCATCTTCCCAAACAATTTGTGTCGGAGGCTCGAATGGAAATGTTTGGAGGTTTTGTTTATGGGAGACAGCAAATAAGATGCTAGAGCCTAAATAAACAGCATCAGCACCAAGCGCAAGCATTTTTAAAAAGTGGCCTGGAGTATAAAGTCCTGCTGACGAAATTAAACTTATTTCTTCCTTCATTTTTCGCTTTTTGAGGTGATGAGCTGCCCGGACAATTCCATGTAAGGTAGGAATTCCCATATCATCTGATAACAGAGGCGGCGCACCGTAAGAGCCGCCTTGCCCACCATCGATCGCAATGAAATCAACACCAAGCTCCATTACATGGTCGATATCTTCTTCAATTTTTCCGCCAGCGCCAATTTTCACACCAATCGGAACACCGCCTGATAAATGTCGAAGCTCATCAACCAACTCTTTCAGTTCGGCTATGGTTTGATTTTCAAAAAAGGTTTCATGAATGACAGCGTCTTCATGTATCTGAAGGCCTAGTACCTTACTAACTTGAGCTGTTAAAGATGAACTCGGTATTTTCCAGCCCATCCCAGCCACTGCACCTTGCCCCAGTTTAATTTCAATCATATTAGCTCGTTTGATAAGCTCTACATCTTTTGCCCATGCTGTACGTGAAAATTGTAAAATATACTTTCCTGCCTTTAGTAATTCCGCCGCTAAAATTCCACCTTCACCTGAATTTATCGCAGTTCCAGCTTTTTTTGCACCTTCGACCATTGCATATCTTACCTGCTCACTAACAGCGATTCCATAGCCCATTCCACTTATCATCATTGGAATATTAATTTTCAACGGTTTCTTCGCTTTTGGGCCAATTGTAACAGTCACATCAACCTCTTCCTTGCTGTCAATCGGAAAAGGAGATGTTTGGGCTGGAATAAATGTAATTGAATCAAGGTGTGGCCATTTCTTGGAAGACCCCAGTGGACGATGGAGCAACATTCCTGATTGTGCTCTGAAATTATTTTCAAGCGCATTTTGGAATCCCATATGTCTTAATCCGGGAATCAACTCTGCAATATTTTCAGGGTAACTGTCCGTTAATAAGATTTTTCCGATTTGTTTAGAAAAGTGTTTGATTAACCATCGCCTGCAAGAAAGAAGAACAACAAGCATGACAAAAATTATTGTGAGGATGACAAAACTTGAATAATAAACAATTGTATCCATACGATAGACCTCACGATCATTTTCAATAGCATTATCCACACTTAATATTTCCAAAAAAATCAATATGATGTGATGTAGTAAGGTATTAAATTGTAAATTTTAACCAAACTATGGACATATAATATTAAGGGGCACAATATCATGGACTTAATGAACGACATGAGCCATCGACCTTGGCCGATACCTTCAAAAAATTGGATCATGAGGCAAACTTGGAGTCATTTAATCTTTGCACATTACCCGATACCAGCTGAATTACTTAGACCATATATTCCGAGTTCTTTAATAATTGATACATATAATGGAACTGCATGGTTAAGTATCGTAGCATTTCAGATGGAAGGCATCTATTTTAGAGGATTGAGAGGTTTATCCGTTACACCAAAATTTCCAGAAATTAACGTGAGGACATACGTCCAATTTAATGGGAAGCCTGGCGTCTATTTTTTATCTCTTGACGTCGGCGATTGGGCTTCATTAATAATCGCAAGCAGATGGTATCACCTACCTTATCAACCTGCACAGGTTTCTTTTATAAAAGAAAAACAAAGCTTCAAGGTTCGAAGTAGCCGTCGCGGAACATTGAAACATCCAATTGAATTCTACGGAGCATTTGAGCCGCTTTCCGATGTTTATTTTCCCGAAAAAGAAACACTTGACCATTGGGCAACAGAGCGCTATTGCCTGTTTAGCACGGATAAGCGGGCCAACCTCTATTGCGGAGAAATTCACCATATCGCATGGCCGATTCAAAAGGTAAAGACAGAAATCACTAAGAATAGCCTGTTTACTCCTTTTCAATTACAACCTTCTGAATCAGAGCCGATCGTTCATTATGCCAAGGGTTTAGATACGCTCTTTTGGAACATAAAACGATTATAGTTATTTTGAAATCATTAGGATGAACCTTGCCATATCAAACAATAACCATTGATGATAGGTACTTCGATTTGTCGTGTTTTTTGTTACCAATCGACCTTATTGGGATATTGAGGAAGAATTATTTTACAGAATATTTAGAAAATTGATTAACCCTTCAAATTTGCTTTGATATAATGAGCATGTAAGGGGTTGATCACTGTGCTCATATCTGATCTTATGTCAGCAAATATTATCTGCTGTACCAAGGACCAAACTCTTAGAGAAGTACTCCCGAAATTTTTTCAAACTACCTCCAATATTCTCTCAGTAGTTGATGACTCTAACAAATTAATTGGGATTATCACGAAAAATAAAATGTTTCAGCTCTTAATTAATCAACCCTCATTAGACCTGACGATTGACCATTTCTATAATAATAAGCCCATCTTCCTTCATCCAACTGATGGTCTTGAAGAAACTAGAAAACACTTACTGCAGCATAATGTGGGACATGCCCCTGTTGTAAATGATGAGTTGCATCCAATTGGTGTTGTCTCCACACAGCAATTACTGTGGTCTTATAATTTAGTTTATAGTCAATTGTCATCCGTGCTTGATTTTGCCTATGATGCGATTATTCTCGTGAATAAACAGGCAGTGGTGACTAAGGTGAATAAAGGCTTTACCGAATTATTTGGATTAACAAGTAAAGATGTTTTGAATAAATCGACAACAGATTTATTCCCAGACTTGGGTATTGAAACGGCGATGAAAACGGGAATTAGCATTCACAACACCCCACACATAATTGCTGGACAGCAATCGTTAATTTCAATTTTACCCATTAAAGAAAATGGCGAAACGATTAGTGCCATTTGTAAAGTGACATATCGTGGGCTAACGCATTTACATGAAGCTCTCACGAAAGTGAAAACGTTAGAAAAAAGGTTGACTTACTACCAAAATGAAATCAACGAAATGAAGGGAACAAAATATACATTATTTGATATTGCCGGGGAATCTGCGGCAATAAGGCAAGTAAAACACGAGGCTAACTTAGCTTCTAAAACGATGTCTACCGTTTTGATTATTGGCGAAAGCGGAACAGGAAAAGAGTTATTTGCCCAAGGCATTCATGCCGCCTCAAATCAACATGGACCTTTTGTTCAAGTGAATTGTGCTGCGATTCCTCCCGAATTACTTGAATCTGAATTTTTCGGATATGCAGATGGTGCATTTACTGGTGCCAAAAAAGGGGGAATGAAAGGGAAATTTGAACTTGCCCAAAACGGAACCATCTTTTTAGATGAGATTGGCGATATGTCCCTTCCGCTTCAAACGAAAATCTTACGCGTTCTGCAGGAAAAAGAATTCCAGCCCATCGGCAGCTCTAAAACGATTCATTTAAATACGAAAATCATCGCTGCCACCAACCAAAATATCGAAAATCTAGTCGCTGATGGAAAATTTAGAGCAGATTTATATTACCGATTAAATATCATGCGATTAGATATTCCGCCTTTAAGAGACAGAATTGAAGATTTACCAGATATCATTCAGACCATTATTCACAGGTTAAACCAAAGCGGATTCTACATTAAAGGCATCACCCATTCCGCCTTAACCCAACTAATGCAGCATTCATGGCCTGGAAACGTTCGAGAATTGCAAAACGTACTCGAAAGGGCCGCTAACCTCAAATCGGGTGATTACATTGATTCAGTAGATCTTCCCATTTTCAGCCAAACTAACGTGGAAAAAGTGCTCATCCAAAAGTCATCCTCAAGCTACAAAGATAAGCTCCATTCGACCGAAAAGGATATGATCATCTCTGCCTTAAAAGAAGCAAATGGAAATAAAACGAAAGCAAGTCAATTGCTTGGCATCAGCCGCCCTTGGCTATACTCAAAAATCAAACAATATCAAATCCAATACTAAAAACAGAGTGCCAGGTACCACCCGATTTTTGTCGAAAGAATTTCGACAAAAATCGGGTGGTGCCTGGCACTTTATTATTTGCACTTTTGGATTCACTTTTACGTACATTGTTGATAAATAAGTTCTAAGGGGAAATGTGCTTTGTATTACTATTATCATCCATATTTGAACCACTTCAATAACGGTTACAGTCACCACCGTCCTGGATTCAGGGTCACCTCTTTTTCTAAAGAAGAAGCAGCAGCTATTGCCTTACTTTTAGGAATTGATTTTACAAAAAGCAAGTTTGATTTAAACGAATTTTGGATGGGGGTAAATACAGAGCTTGAACACGGGAAAATATCCAGCCAAACGAATGTTACAAGCGACGATCCTATTAAAACAGGGAAAATTGCACTGGCTCATCTTAACGAGTTTCCTGATTATTACAAGCGATTAAAGAAACTAGAGGAAGAAGCAAAAGCCTACTGGAACAAATGACTTTTTGGATATAGCCTGGTATTAATTCGTACTTCTTTTACGAGGGAGATGAATGTTAAGGATAAACCATTGATCATTCAACTCTGCGTTCATTTCCCCGTTCATCTTTTCAACTAACTTTTTGGACAGGTACAGTCCTAACCCGCTTGCCTCAGGGTTTGAACGACTAGTATCTTCTGTATAAAATCGCATAAAAACCTTCTCCACTGCGACTTTACTATCCGATTTGATGTCATTCTTAACTATAAAGATTAAATGATTCTCTTCTTTCCTAAAGCTAATCACTGCTTTACTTTTTGCATAACGAAGAATATTTTGGACAATATTTTGGAGCACGCGCGTTAGCATTAATTTGTCAGCATTAATTTGACTGTCTGCGATTTCTTCGGGAAATTGAAGTTCAATTTTCTTTTCTTCCAATTGTTCATAAAAGGCCAAGAAGATTTCCTCAACTAAATTGGATAGCGACAGTGAAGCAATTTCCATTTCTTTTTGATTCGTTTCAATGCGAGCCAAATCATAAAAATGGTCAGTCATCTCAATTAACCGTTTAACAGAGTGCTCGATAATTCCAAGATAATGCAATCGCTTTTGTTCATCCGAAGTCGCATGCAAGAGTTGTACATAGCCATTAATGGACGTAAGTGGTGTCCGTAAATCATGAGAAAGCCCAGCAATGGACAGCTTTACATTCTCTTCCATCTGTTTCGCTTGGCGATTTTTTCCTTCAAAAGAATCAATCATTTGGTTTAGTTCATCGACCAGTTCCATTAATGACTTGATGCGAAAATCAAGAAATAATCTGCTACCAAAACTGGAGCGAGCTGGAATTCCTCTAACCTCTAATGTCAACTTCCGGATTTCCCGCTTTAAAAAATAAATATAAACAAGAAGCGCCAATGCTAGTAAAATAAAAATCCAACCCCACATCACATTCACGCTCCCGTCATTCATCAAATTTAAAGCCTATGCCCCAAATCGTTTTAATGTAGTTAGTCTCTTCAACGTTAAGCTTATTCCGTAAATTGCTGATATGCATATTGATTGTCTTATCACCATCAAAATAAGGTTCATGCCAAACACTTTCATAAATATTGGCACGGCTGAATACCTTTTGTGGATTTTCTAAAAATAGTAATAGGATTGCGAACTCACGCCCAGTAAGATGTAGAATTTGCTGATTAATGGTCACTTCACGGGTATCTAAATTAATTCTGATATTTTTATAATGAACTTCGTTTGGGGTACTAACAGACACCTTTGTTGCATGACGTAATTGAATCTGAATTCGCGCCAGTAATTCCTTTATATCAAAAGGTTTTATGATGTAGTCATCTGCTCCATTTGTTAAGAGCTCTAATTTCGAAATTTGGTCGTTCTTTGCTGAAATGACAATGACAGGTACGCTTGAGTTCTCCCGAAGTCCCTGAAGAAATTCTTCACCGTTCATGCCAGGCAACATCAAATCTAATAGGACCAAATCTATTTCGTTTTGCTGAAATAACAGTTTACCCTCAGTCCCGGAGTAGGCGCTGAGGGTTTGAAAATGATGTAAATCCAATGTTTCTTTGATTAATGAATGGATGGCCATATCGTCTTCAATGATTAATATCGTTGTCATCTAAATCGACCTACTTTATATCTGTTCTTTTGAATAAAAGAATTCCTACAATTGATGATATCACGATTGTAATAAGACTAACCAACACCATCTGAGGATATTTTGCGATATGTGCTGGATTGGCAAAATCATAGTAAAATAAAAACGTTTCCGTAAACCAGTTCGTGACATATTTAAAGTGGTCAGTGTGTTGGAATACCCCGGCACCAAAGCCTGTCCCAATCGTATAAATAAAACTCCAAACAAGTCCAATACTACTATTTTTTGCAAGAAAGCTAATCATAATGAAAATCGATATATTGGCTAAAATTAATATATACAGTGTACCAAACGATTTCACCGCAAACCAAAAGTAATCGTTAATTTTGGCAACTTCACCAAAGCCAAATACCGCTGAGAAGCTTATCATACCAATCATGGTCATCAAAATTATCCCTACAAGTGCCAAAAGGGCAGCTGTCACCCACTTTGACAAATAGAAATGCGTACGGCTACGTCCTAATGACAACGCATTTCGAATCGTTCCATTTTGAAATTCTTCCCCAATAAAGAAACTAATAAAAGCACTGACGACGAGTAAAATCGTTAATGAATTTTTCTCCATCATGAGAATTCCGCTCGCACCATTAATGACTGTATCTACGCTCTGGACAAGTTTCACACCATAATGCACGCTAATTTTACTGTTCACAGCTTGGTAGATAGGTAGCAAGGCTAAAATTGCCAGAACAATCCACAATTTTTTACTATGAAATAATTTTATTCTTTCCGCGGTTAATAGATTAAGCATGAGGTCTTCCTCCTGTTAATTGTAGGAAATATTCTTCGAGTTTTTGTCTTGTTGTGCCAATCCGCGAAACATTCACGTTTGCTAATACTAATGAACGGTTAATTTTGGCAACTTCATCTAATTGCTCGTAAATCTGTATATCAGTCCCATTGATAACTTCATAATCCTTGATCCCTAATTCGTCTAAAATAACCACTGCTTGTTGAACCTCTGTTGTTTCTAACTCGATATATTGACGAGATACTCTTGCTAATTCCTCCCGTGAAAGTTCATTAATGAGTTTTCCATCATGTAAGATCCCGTAATGAGTGGCAATTTGGGAGAGTTCATCAAGCAAATGGCTTGAGAGCAAGACGGTGATGCCACGTTCTGCCACTAACCGGTGAATGATTTCACGCATTTCAACAATTCCAGAAGGATCAAGACCATTTGTCGGCTCATCTAGGATCAGGAACTCAGGGTTTGTAATAAGGGTTGAGGCAATCGCTAAACGTTGACGCATCCCTAACGAGAAATTCTTCGCCTTCTTTTTCCCGGTGTTGGTCAGGTTCATCAAGCGAAGTAAATCATCAATCTCTCGTTCACTAACCCCACCGTTTGCCGCTTGTACCCGAAGATTCTCTCGAGCAGTTAGTTCAGGATAAAGCGCTGGTGTTTCAATAGATTGTCCCATTTTTCTTCGAGCCCGCTGCAAACCATTAACACCCGTTTCCCCGAACAGTTCAATTTCTCCTTCATCAATTGAGATTAAGCCCATAACCGTGCGCATGAACGTTGATTTCCCCGCTCCGTTCTCGCCAATTAAGCCGTAAATCATCCCTCGCTTAATTTCTATCGATACTTTATCAAGTGCTTTATGATTACCATATATTTTGGAAATATTGGTTGCTTTCAAAATCGTTTCCGGCATGATCCTCTTCCTTTCACTGTTGATAAATCTAGAATAAAGGGCAGATATAAATAATTAGACTAGGAAAGTGTAAAAAAAGTATAAAGAATTTTTTTGAACAATCGTCGTTAATGGGATTAACGGAAGAAGCAGATTAGCTGAGCAGTCTAACATATAAAGAGGCGAATTGGGAAATTTAACATAAAGTAAATAATTTGGAGGTTTAACATATGGACTTTTCGTTTATTTGGCAGTCATTTTTGTTAATTTTGGCTGGAATCATTCTTTTAAGAATTGCTGGGCGAAAATCAATCTCGCAAATGACTCTTGCGCAAACAATCGTGATGATTTCGATTGGAACCATCATCGTCCAACCCATTGTCGAAAAAAGTGTCACAAAGGCTATTATAGGTGCAGCCATTTTTGTCGTTGCCATAGTTATGATTGAATTTTTAGAGGTGAAATTCAATTTTTTCGAAAAATTTATTACGGGTAAATCGATTATTGTAATCGAAAATGGGAAGTTACATACTAAAAATCTGCGGAAACTGCGGTTAACCGTTGACCAACTAGAAATGAGGATGCGAAATCAAGGAATATCAAAATTCAGTGATATCAAAATGGCGACGATAGAACCAAATGGACTTCTTGGTTATGAGCTAAATGATCAAGCGAAGCCATTAACTGCTGGCGAGTTTAAGCAATTTTTTGATTTATATTTTCCACAACTACAAGCGATGGCACAGAATCCACCACAAACCACTTCTCAAGAAAACGGAAGTGTCTTTGCAGAATTAAAAGATCGTAAAAACCAAAATCATCCAGATTACTTGATGTAGCAGTGATCATAAAAAAATTAAGTGACGCCAAGCGACGTCACTCTTTTATCAAATTTATACCCTTAATGAGCCACGGAATCCTCTGGCTGCATAGTAAGAATCAGCACCGTTGTGATACACAAACGTATGACCAAAGCGGAAATCGCAAAAAAGAGCACCACCGAGTTTTCTAATCGCAGACGGTGTGATGACCCAACTCGATGTTTTCATATCGAAATTCCCAAGCATCTGCAACTCTCTGTATTGTGCTTCTGTTAAAAGCTCAATGCCAATCGCAGCCGCCATATCCATCGCACTATTTTCAGGTTTATTTTTTTTCCTAGATTCCCATGCTTCGCGGTCGTAACACAAACTTCTGCGCCCGACAGGACTTTCTTGTGAACAATCATAAAAAAGATACTCGTCCGCATTTTGATCATACCCCACAACATCAGGTTCACCGCCGGTTCTCTCCATTTCAGCGAGCGACCAGAGCTTTTCTTGATTAGCTTCAAGCTTCAGTTGAATTTTAGCCCACTCAATACCCTCATGGCGGTTCATATTTTTCTCAAACCGAGCTTTCAAAGTACTGAGTAATTCTTGAGATTGATCTAGTGACAATTCTTTATTACTTTCTATCATGTTTGGTTCCTCCTTCTGTTACTACCTTTATCGGATAACTCTATATAAATATTTAGATATGATAATGATTCCACCTTTTAAAGTATATTATAACTGTTTTTTGTCAAATAAAGTCAATGATTCCGACCGATTTCGACACTTTTCGTCATTCAGGATGGTTGAAAAATGGTAAATTTGTATACCATAGAATTAGAGGTGATATTATGAAAGGGTCTAAACTCTTTTATTTAATGGTGTTAATTTTACCTTGGTTAACGATACCTTTGTTGGGAAACAGGACGTTTAAAAGGTATGCTCCTGCTGCAGCATTTATTTGTGCCTTCACTAAAGTCATTGATATATATGGGGAAAAGAAAAAGTGGTGGAAATTCTATCGCGGAATTCCTCCATTTGATAGTATGAATTTTTTTAATCTAGGTCCTTATTTTGTTACAAGTCTATGGATACTAAAAATGACCTATGGCAAATTCACTATCTATTTATTTTCTAATATTATTCTACATATTTGCTTTATCTTTCTTGGTGGGTTAAAGCTTGTTAAGCATTTTAAGTTTTTTACTTTAGTGAAATTAACGAAATCGAAATACTTTGCCATTGATGTAACAAGAGCCTTGCTACTATATGGATTTCAATTTTTTTATGATTTATACACCAAAAAGAAATCAATGTAAATACAAAAAATGCTCACCGAAAATGGTGAGCATTATGCATGGTCAAACCAGTTTTACCCATTATAAGCTTTCTGTAACTCCGCAATATCAAATTTTTTCATTTGCAGAAATGCTCTAGTTACGCGCGCAAGCTGATCGGGTGTCCCGTTAGCCATCATCTTGTTCATTTCAGTCGGAACAATCTGCCACGATATGCCAAATTTGTCTTTAAGCCAACCGCATTGTTCCGCTTCAGGGACGTAAGAGAGCTTATCCCAAAAGTAATCAATCTCCTCTTGAGTGTTGCAGTTCACCACAAATGAGATCGCTTCATTAAAACCGAATTTATGCTCATGGGCGCTATCCATTGCTGAAAACCACTGATTTTCAATGCAAAAATCAGCAAACATAATCGTTCCTTCTTGATCAGGCTCCATACCCTTTGGGTACCTTGCGAAATGACCAAGCTTGGCGTTTTTAAATACCGATACATAAAAATTGATCGCCTCTTCTGCTTGACCGCACTTGTCACCGACAAACAAAAATGACGTCACAATTGGAGGTCGTTCTTCACCTTCGGGATTAGTCAGGATTAACTGCCAGGACAAACCAAACTTATCCTGAATCCAGCCATACCTTTTACTGAATGGATACTCATCCAGCGGCATTAACACGTTGCCACCTTCTGATAACTTGTTCCAAACCTCATCTAGTTTTTCTTTTGAATCTTTTTCCCGCGATGGATCAAAATTTACCATGAACGATATCGACGGATTCAGTTTGAAATGGGGCCCAGCACTGATGGCCATAAACTTCTGTCCCCAAACTTCAAAAGAGACGATATCAGAGTCACCAGAGGGGGTGTCATGGATGGTTGATACATTTGTAATTTTAGAGTCAGGGAAAATTGAAGTGTAAAATTCAGCTGCTTCTTTTGCATGTTTGTCATACCATAAATGTGGAACAAGGATTTGGTTTGTATTTGACATCGATTTTCCTCCTTAGTTTTGAGATGGATAATCTATCATTCATTATAACCACAAAAATGTAAAAACCGCACAAAGGGATACTTTGTGCGGCAACAAACATTTTTGAATCCAGCTTTACAATTAGATGGTTACAGTTTTAGTTTTTTCCCAGTCTGCAACAAACTTTGCAATTCCTTGATCTGTTAGTGGATGCTTCGTAAGTTGCTCAATAACGGAAAATGGAATCGTTGCAATATGTGCTCCAGCCAAAGCGACTCGGGTAACATGGTCTGGGTGTCGGACAGAAGCGGCAATAATTTGCGAATCTAAATTGTGAATGCGGAATACTTCGGCAATCTTTTCAACTAACTGTACCCCATCTTCAGAAATATCATCTAATCTTCCTAAAAATGGAGAAACATAAGTCGCCCCAGCTCGAGCTGCTAACAGTGCTTGATTCATAGTGAAGATTAACGTAACGTTGGTTTTAACACCTTTTTTAGTAAGATAGCGACAAGCCTCTAATCCTCCAAGAGTCATTGGAAGTTTGATCGTGATTTTTTCATCATTTCCATTAATTTTAATCAGCTCTTCTGCTTCTGCAATCATTTCTTCTGCTGTAACTGCATCTGGGCTGACTTCTGCTGAAACAGATTCACAATCAGGTACTGCTTGGCAAATTTCTGCAATGCGATCCTCAAATTTGACCCCTTCTTTCACAACTAGAGAAGGATTCGTGGTTACCCCAGCTAGAACGCCGATTTTATAAGCCTTTTTAATATCTTCAAGATTAGCTGTATCAATAAAAAACTTCATGTTTAATTCCTCCATTTTAGAAAGTTATCAATCTATTTATTTCATATATTGTGCAAGTTTTTAGTTGTTTTGCGCGATGAGATGTTTACATTTCTCGACGATGTTTTCAACCGTAAATCCATACTCTTCAAAAAGTTTGTTTGCTGGAGCAGAGGCGCCAAAATGATCAATCGTAATTTTATCACCATGATCGCCAATGTATTCTCTCCATCCAAGTGAAGCACCTGCTTCGATGGCAAGACGCGTTTTTACTGTTTTAGGAAGGATGGATTCTTTATATTCCACAGATTGTTTCTCAAATCTGTCCCAGCTTGGCATACTAACTACTGAGACAAAAATGCCTTCTTCCTCTAGTTTCTGCTGCGCACGCATCGCAAGAGAAACTTCAGATCCCGTTGCCAGAAGCAAACCAGCTACTTCTCCTTTTGCTTGTGAAACAATGTACGCGCCCTTTTTGACCATTTCATAAGCTTCGTTTTTATCTAAAGCTAAAGTAGGCAAATCCTGGCGGGTTAGCACTAATACTGTTGGAGTATCACTGCTTTCAAATGCGATGCGCCATGCAGCAGCTGTTTCAGTTGCATCAGCAGGACGAATAACAGACAAGCCCGGCATCGCGCGAAGGGATGCTAATTGCTCAATCGGTTCATGTGTTGGACCATCCTCACCGACAGCAATACTATCATGGGTAAATACATACGTAACGGGCAATTTCATGAGTGCCGCTAGACGAATCGCCGGACGTAAGTAATCGGAGAATACAAAGAATGTAGCACCAAACACTTTCACTCCACCATGAAGCGCCATCCCATTTAGAGCTGCTCCCATTGCGAACTCCCGTACTCCAAACCAAATATTACGGGAAGCATAGCTATCTAATCCGTAATTTTTTTCAAAAGTAAGCAGTGTTTTATTTGAACCAGCCAAGTCGGCCGAACCGCCGATTAATTGTGGAATAGCCTTCGCCGCTGCATTTAGCGTTTTTCCAGAAGCCTCTCTCGTTGCGATTTTTTCGCCAGCTTGGAATTCAGGTAACTGAGCTTCCCACTGATCTGGAAGTTTGTTTGTAAAGACGCTTGCAAATTGACTCGCTAACTCTGGATATGCTTTTTGATAACTTGCAAACAGTTCATTCCATGCTTCTTCCTTTTGTTGCCCCAAGGCAGATAACTGTTTAAAATGCGTTACCACTTCCTCAGGTACAAAGAACGGTTCCTCATATTCCCATTGGTAGGATTCTTTTGTTAATCTTGTTTCTTCTGCTCCAAGCGGTGAACCATGTGATGCTGATTTACCGGCTTTATTAGGAGAACCAAATCCGATTGTGGTCTTAATTTCTATTAAACTTGGACGCTCTAGATCTGCTTTTGCAGCTTGGATAGCAGCTTGAATCGCTTCAATATCGTTCCCATCTTCCACGCGGAGAACTTGCCAGCCGTATGCAGCAAATCGGTTTTCAACACTTTCTGAAAAAGAAAGATGTAAATCTCCATCTAAAGAAATATCATTTGAATCGTATAAAACAACTAGGCGTCCAAGCTTAAGGTGTCCTGCAAGTGAAGCTGCTTCTTGCGAAACACCCTCCATTAAATCTCCATCACCACATAAACTATATGTATAATGATCAACAATATTAAATCCTTCTTTATTATATGTTTCTGCCAAATGACGTTCTGCCATCGCCATACCAACAGCCATAGCCACACCTTGTCCAAGCGGTCCAGTTGTTGCTTCCACTCCAACAGTATGACCAAACTCTGGATGCCCAGGTGTTTTGCTACCCCATTGGCGGAAATTCTTCAAGTCGTCTATCGTCATACCATAATGAAACAAGTGTAACAAACTATACAATAGCATCGAGCCGTGTCCTGCTGATAAAACAAAACGATCACGATTGAACCAGTTTGGATTTTCCGGATTGTGACTCATCTCTTTAGCCCACAACGTATAGGCCATCGGGGCTGCCCCCATCGGCATACCTGGATGTCCGGATTTCGCTTTTTCGATTGCGTCAATTGACAATGTTCGAATCGTATGAATCGCTAATTGATCCATACTTGTAGGACTTAATACTGACTTCATCTGACACTCTCCTTATCTAGTACATTTAGTTTTGATACGAAGAAATTCTTTAAACAAGAACCTCCTTCTTTCAAAACAAAAACAAGCATACTTTTAATAATCAAACATAATGAATCGTATCATAGCCCTATATTAATGTCATTCGGCGAAAAAATCAAGCGCATTTTGCACATTTTCAAACAAATACGAGCAAAAATCATCATAAAAAAAGATTTCACATAGAGTCAGAAGGTCAGAAATAAAATTCAGCCTGTTGAAACTCTATTATGAAATCTTTGATTCATCTTCTGCATTTTACTTAAGCGGTATAAACACTGATTCCCATCTCTTCAAATTGGTGGATTTGCAGTTCTGTCGCTTCAATACCAGTCACCAGTTTGTGAATTCTGTTAGATGGCGCCACAGTATGTAGCGAAATTCCCCCTATTTTAAAATGATCTGCTACGACGATAACCTCTTGTGCGGCTTCAATCATCCCGATTTTTGCCGAGACAAGCTGTTCCTCAAAATGAGTCAGACCAAATTTAGGATGGATAGCAGGTGTAGCAACAAAAGCTTTATGTACATGTAATGTCTTGAGGACTTCATTGGTAAACATCCCGTTTAACATGAAGCTTTCTGGGTATAATATACCGCCTGTCACAATCACTTTAATATCTTTAGAATCTCTAAACTCTGCGGCAATATTAATATCATTGGTGACAACTGTAATATTTGATCGTTTTGAAAGATGTTTGGCAATTTGAAGCGTCGTTGTTCCGGAATCTAAAATAATATGCTCTCCTTCATTGACCAACTCTGCTGCCCTTTTACCAATGCGCTGTTTTTCTTCAACCCTTTCGGTAACACGAACGGTAAAGGACGGCTCTGAATGTACTCCCTCAGCTAGAACCACACCGCCATGAGTTCTTCTTAACAGACCTTCTTCTCTTTCTATTTCTGATAAATCTCTGCGGATTGTAGCTTCATGGACATTAAATTCTTCGGAAAGTTGAGCGACTGAAGCCACATTATTTTTTTTAACATACTCGATGATTTTTAATTTTCGTTCAGCAGCAAGCATTTGAATCACTCCTTAACTAAAAGCGCTCTTAACTTTTATACAGATAATGTTTATTTTTGTTAGTTTATATTAAGATTATGTTTAAATCAGGAGAATTGTCAAGCCTGTAATATATTTAAATAAACGTTGTGTAAAACATGAATGTTGATTTCCACTTCAGGCACTTCGCCTTCCGCTCCAATCAACTTGCTTAAAATAAATATTTAACTTTAACACTCCCATTTTACAAAAAAAGGCTGTCGGCAAATTCGATTGGACGAATTTGCCGACAGCCTCATTTCACTCAAAACTACATTTCTAGCTATTTATCATTTCACTGCTTACTTTTGCCCGTAATAGGCAAATGCGCCATGTTTTCTAAGGTAATGCTTATCTAATAGGTTTTGATCCATTGACGGAATGGATGAGTTTAGACTAATGGTATGATGAGCCATTTTACATACTTCTTCTAAAATGACTGCGTTATGAAGTGCATCTTCGGCATTTTTCCCCCAAGCAAATGGACCATGACTATATACTAATACAGCTGGCACTTCATTTGGGTTGATCCCACGCTGATTAAAGGTTTCGACAATGACATTTCCGGTTTCTAACTCGTAGTCCCCTTTAATTTCAGCTTCAGTTAAACTGCGCGTGCACGGAACTGAACCATAAAATGTGTCAGCTTGAGTGGTACCAAGGGCTGGTAAATCTTTTGTTGCTTGTGACCAGATTGTTGCCCATGTTGAATGTGTATGAACGACTCCGCCAATATCCGGAAAGTTTTTGTACAACACTAAATGAGTGCTTGTGTCAGAAGAAGGCTTTAAACTTCCTTCAACGACATTTCCGTCCAAGTCAACGACGACTAAGTCTTCAACTTTTAGCTTTGAATATTCAATTCCACTTGGTTTAATGACCACAAGACCTGATTCTCGATCAATTCCACTTACATTTCCCCATGTAAATGTCACTAAATCATATTTTGGTAATCCTAAGTTTGCTTCTAACACTTCTTGTTTTAACTTTTCAAGCATCGCGCATCACCTTCCCTATAAGCATTTTTGATATGATTGTCAGAGCTAGATAACTAGCAATCTACTATTTTTCGTCAAATGAGATTAACACTTTGTTGAACTGTAATGTTCGATCAGCCATACCTTTTAAATACTCGCCCACTTCATTAACCTGGATTTTATGAGAAATCATTGGCTTGAACTTAAGATCACCTTTTGCCATAAAATCTAAAGTGGCTTTCCAAGAAATCCCTGGATACGGAGCGGTGTATGAATTCCATGTACCTTGAATCTTAACTTCACCGCGAAGAATATGTTCTGTTGTTTCTTCTGTTAATGGAAGATCTGAATGCGAGATGCCTATGAATACGACACGACCTTTTTTCTTTGCAGCTAAAATTGATTGCTGTTGCGTAATTTTGCTTCCTGCCGTTTCCGCAACAACATCTGCTCCACCATTCGTTAATTCGCGAATTCGTTGGACTACATTTTCTACTTTTGCATTAATCGTGATGTCTGCACCTAGTTCTTTTGCCAATTCTAGCTTTTCTTCAAAAATGTCTACGGCAATAACAGTAGTCGCTCCAAATATTTTTGCCCATTGAACTGTTAATTGGCCGATTGGACCACAACCCATGACAACCACTGATTCTCCCGGTTGAATATCAGCTTTTTGTAAGCCATGATATCCAATCGTTGCCGGCTCAATACCAGCAGCCGTTTCAAAATCAAGACGGTCATCTATGCGGAGAACATGTTGTTTTGGTGCTTTTACATACTCCGCAAAAGCGCCATTACTGCCAGTGCCAATAATGTTATAGTCTTCACATAAACCGTAATCGCTCGCTTTACAATATTGACATTCCCCACAAGGTACAAGCGGAGCAACGACAATTCGATCGCCAACCTTAACATTACTCACATTTGCGCCGATTTCCGCAACGACACCAGTGAATTCATGCCCTAAAATAAGCGGATATTTCCGAGCACCACTAATCATGGCACGCGGTACATCCGAACCACATATTCCGCAATAAACAACCTTAATTAACACTTCATTTTCATCGATTTGAGGTATATCAACTAACTCAGTTTCAAAATTTCCTAGTGAGTGTAGCACTGCTGCTTTCATTTTCCCTTCCATAACAAACCTCTCCCATCTATGCTGAGTATGAATAAGTCAGCATGAAAACTTCTCATGCTGACTAGATTATTTCTTCATTTCTAGACAACTTAATCTTTTTGGCTTCTACTGCTGTAGTAAATTGCGCCAACAATGATGACACCTTTTAATACCCGTTGAACGTGTGGAGAAACACCCATTAAGTTCAATCCATTACTTAAGACACCCATTAATAAAGCACCTAGTAAAGTACCAAAAATATGTCCACGACCACCGGCAATACTTGTTCCACCTAATACAACTGCCGCAATCGCGTCTAATTCATAGCCTTCACCAGCCATCGGTTGACCAGAAGAAAGTCTTGCTGTCATGATCAAACCACTGATGCTCGCAGTGATTCCACTTATTAAATAAACCAAAGTTTTAATTCTTTTTACCTTAACACCAGATAGACGAACCGCTTCTTCATTTCCACCAATCGCATAAATATGTCTGCCGAATGGTAAATGATTAAGAATAATATAAGCAACAATAAACACTAAAATCATGATAACTGCTGGCATTGGAATAACCTCAAACAGGTATCCTCTTCCAATAAAAGCAAATGAACTAGGTAGTCCTGATAAAGGATATCCACCTGTATACAATAGTGCTACACCACGTGCAGCCTCCATCATCGCTAAAGTAACAATGATCGCTGGAATTCTTGCATATGATACAAAAATACCGTTTATGTATCCAAGCAAGGCACCAAGCAAAATTCCGATTAATACAGCTAAGATTGGAGGTAGCCCAACATTGATCATCAAACCAGCCATAATCGTTCCAGTTAAAGCCAACACTGACCCAACTGATAAATCAATTCCACCCGTTAAGATGACAAAGGTCATACCAACAGCCAAGATTCCGTTAATTGAAACTTGTCTGATGATATTGGAAATGTTTGTTCCTGTGAAAAATTCCTCAGTGAACAAGCTAAAAAATATACATAGTACAAAAAATCCGATTAAGGTTAGAATTTCTGGATTTTTAAAGGTTTCTTTTAAATCAAACGGTTTTGCCTTATTTAACTTGATTGTCTTTGCTTCATTTTGGATTCCATTCATACTTAAACACCACCCACTGCATAGTGCATTACATTTTCTGACGTTGCTTCTTTTGCATCCAATTCTTTTAGGATTTTCCCTTTATGCATGACAAGCACTCTATCACTCATTCCTAAAATCTCAGGTAATTCCGATGAAATCATAATAATCGAAATTCCTTTATCAGCTAAATTTCTCATTAGCTTGTATATTTCTTCCTTAGCCCCAATGTCAATTCCGCGGGTAGGTTCATCAAAAATTAAAATATTACATTCGGTATTAAGCCACTTAGCTAATACAACTTTTTGTTGATTTCCCCCACTTAAATGTTTGACCTTTTGCTTTGAACTTGGGGTTTTAATCAGCAAATCTTTAATCGATTGCAAAACAAGCTCTTCTTCTTTCTTTTTATCAATAAGACCAATACCTTTTGAAAGTTTCTTAAGAATAGGCAAGGTGATATTGTTTTTGACTGTCATATCGAGAACTAATCCGTGTGTCTTTCTGCTTTCCGGCAATAAACAAATACCATGATTTAAGGCGTCGGTAGGGTTTTTGATATTGACCTTTTTCCCATTGAGAAAGACTTCCTTGTCTTTCGCATCATCAGCACCAATGAGCGCGCGAACGGTTTCTGTTCTCCCAGATCCTACTAAGCCTGCAATCCCAATAATTTCGCCTTTTTTTAATGAAAAGCTTACTTCTTTAACATGTTGATTATTGATTCTTACCACTTCTAAGAGGTTTTCAGCGTCTCTTCCTTTGGGAGCTGGTCGCTCTGGAAAAGCATTTACAATCTCTCTTCCCACCATCATTTTGACAATATCTTGTTTTGTGCAATCAGCGACTTCTCTTGTTCCGACGAATTCACCATCTCTTAAGCAAGTAAGGCGATCACACATTTGCAAGATTTCTTCCAAGTGATGAGAAATATATATAATGGTTACACCATTTGCTTTCAACGTTTCAATTAGCTCAAATAATTTATCAATTTCTTTCCCAGTTAAACTCGCAGTAGGCTCATCAAAGATTAACACTTTCGTATCAATGGCAATCGCTTTAGCAATTTCAATAAATTGCTGATTCGCAATGCTTAATCTTGCTACTGGTTTATTGAGATCAATTTTGGCATTTAACCTTTGCAGAACTTCCTCTGCGTGTTTTTTCATTTTTCTTTTGTCCAATAGACCATTTACTTTCTTCATCTCACGACCCAGAAAAATATTATCAACACCATTTAAATATGGAATTAAGCTAAACTCTTGATGGATAATGCTAATTCCTAGCTTTTGTGCTTCCTTTGGATCTCTAAATGTAACTTCATTTCCATCTAAGCGAATTTTACCTTTAGTAGGACTGTATACACCCGAAAGGATTTTCATTAATGTTGACTTGCCTGCACCGTTTTCCCCTACTAAAGCATGAACTTCACCGCGTTTTATGTTAAAACTAACGCCATTCAGTGCTTTTACCCCGGGGAATTCCTTTGTTATATTTTCTATTTCTAATATATAATCCAATGAAATCACCTTCCCCCTACTGTTATGAATGAGAGCGCTTTAAGGAAATTTCCTTAAAGCGCTCTTTTGTTGATTGATTACCAGCTAAAGCCTTTTGCATTTTCTTTAGTTTGTAATTTAACATCGATTGGAACTTCTGTTGGTACTACTTTTGCACCCCAATATTTAGCTAAAGCCATTCCAAGTCCGATTCTTACTTGGTCTCTTGGGAATTGAGCAGTAGTCGCTTTAAAGGCACCGCCTTTTAAGATTGCTTCGATTGCTTCTGGATGACCATCAACAGAGTAAAGGAATACATCACGGCCAGACGCCTCGATTGCACCAAGTGAACCTAGAGCACCCTCATCATTTACACTGAAGATTGCATTAAGATCTGGATTTGCTTGTAACATATTTTCTGTAACGCTCATTGCTTTTTCACGGTTTTGCTTACCATTTTGAGTATCTACTAATTCAATACCAGGATGTTTCGCAATAGCCGCTTTGAAACCTTCAACACGCTCTAGAATAGGCACTACAGGAATACCATCTAAGATAGCTACTTTACCTTTTCCATTTAGGTCTTTTGCCATTTGTTCACCAGCAAGTAAACCTGCATCATAGTTTTTTGAACCTACGAAAGAATCAATTGGGCCAGATGCTTGAGCGTCAACTGCTACAACAATAACGCCAGCTTTATTAGCTGCGATAACTGCACTTTCTACACCCTTACTATCAGTTGGGTTGATTAATAAAATATCTACACCTTTTTGAATCATATCTTCAATATCACTAATTTGTTTGCTAACATCATGTTGTGCATCGGCAATAATTGTTTTTGCGCCAACTGCTTTTGCTGCATCTTCAAAGGCTTCATTCATTGAAATAAAGTAAGGATTGTTCATCTCTTGGAATGACATACCAATTAATAACTCTTCGTCACTAGCTGCTTTACCTTCTGATTCTTTTTTCTCCCCACTGCTGCTGCTTTTATCAGAAGAACAACCTACTGCAACAAACATCACTGAAAAAACTAAAGCAATTAAAAATGCCAATGATTTCTTTTTCATTAGTAACCCCCGAAATGATTATTATTTTTTAATAAAGAATACCCATCAGAATTTCCTGGTTAATCCCCCCCTTCAAGTTATGAATACGTTTACATAATGATTGAAAAAAAAACAAAAAGTGCCTTATTTAACAAACCTATTATGTCAATAAAAATAAACATAATAAGTTTAATAAACAAGGCACCCATAGCCTTTATAAATTTCATACCAGCCGTAAGTATAAAATTTATAAAATATTTTATTTTCAGTCATTTACTTTAGAATATTAGTAGTTAATTAGTTTTTTAAGTTAACTAAATTATATTAACAGCACTTCCAATAGTCAAGATTATTTTTAAATTTTAGTTTAAAAATGTTCGAAAATGTTCATTTTTTACTCATTATAAAATAATGACTCTGCTTGAATAAGCTCTTTTGCGACAACAACTAATTTTTTATTGTGATCTCTACTCATTTTCTGTAGTCGTTTCATCGCTTCTGGTTCTGGTAAATTCATTCTTGTCATAAGAATGCCTTTTGCTTTTTCAACAAATTTACGTGCTTCTAGCGCCATCTTTGTGTCATTCAACTCATCTTGCAGTTTTTGTAACTCTTCAAACTTCGCCATACTAATATTGATCGCAATTTTTAATTCCTTAATATCGATCGGTTTTAGCAAATAATAGAGGACGCCTTCTTCTGTCGCTCTTTGAATTAATTTTTCATCAGAATAACCGCTTACAATGATACTCGGAATATATAATGTTTCATTTATCTTTTTAATGGCTTCGATTCCATCAAGATTTGGCATATTTATATCCATGATGACTAAATCCGGCTTTTTTTCTAGCGCGATTTCTACCGCTTTCTTTCCGTCATTAGCCTCTCCAACCACTTCATGGCCTAAATTTTCTACGTATGATTTCAACGACATTAAAATCAAGAATTCATCTTCAGCAAGAACAATTCGTAATTTTCTCATGTAATCTTCCCCACCCAAGTTAGCAATTAATTATCGAAAAATAGTTTCGTTGTAGGATTCTCTCTGTATGTATTTTTTGGTAATATAGCGTTAACCTGAAATTTACTGTCGGAATCATTTGGAGCGATACGTTCGGAATGTGTTTCCTTTTGATTAGTATAACATACATGGTTTCGTTTGATGATTGTTGTGATAATTTTTTTCTATTATGATATAAAATAGCAACAATAGTATGACACATTCATTATTATACCAAAACAAAATTCACTCTCACTTTTTATTTTAGTCTAAAATCCTACAAAAACGAACCCATCTCAAATTTTTATTTGAATAAGAAAATTACCATACGGAGGTTTAAATTGTCAAAATATTTGTTTGAAATTCAGAACTTGTCTTATCGCAGTCCTGACGGAAATATGAAAAACGTTAGTTTAAATCTTGGGTACGGAGAAATTCACGCATTGATCATTAAAAGCAGCTCCGAACAAAATGTTTTTATTAATTCCTTAATGGCTGCACAAGAAAAACATGCTGAAAAAGGAGTATTTAAATTTAAAGGTCAAATCCTTGCTAACCATAAACTCAGAAAAAATAAAATACTCATTATGCAACAAAAACCATTACTGTTTAATCACTTTTCAGTAGCCGAAAACCTTAATTATTCGGCTTTACCCACTCGAAAATTTCTCCCGTTAATCAATTGGTGGAAAGTGAGAAAAAGAGCGGAATATATCTTGAATAAATTAGATTTCCCAATTAATTATCAAACAAAATTAAATAAATTATCTGAGGAAAACAAAAGAATTGTCTATATTGCCGGGATATTCATGGAACAACCTGAAGTGATTATCATGCAAGAACCAATGGAAGGGCTTTCGGCCAATTATGCTGCCAAATTATATAATGTCCTAAAACAGTTCAAAGAAGATGGAGGCAGTATCATTTATGTTACGAAACAATGGGAGGAAGCCATCAAAGTAGCTGATCGGATTTCTATCCTATCAAAAGGAAAGATAAGAAATGAACTATCTGCAGACATCGCCAAAAGGGACCCGCAAAAATTGCTCAAAGCCATTGAAGATTACAAATATAAAGAAAACAATATCTATAAAGATGACGATACCCAAAATGTTCTTGAAGCCATTTTTAAGGCTGCTGAATTCTTAACATCTGAATATGAGCTAAAAGATGTACTGTTATTATTGGCTAAAGAAGGAATGAATGTCATGAATGCGGATGGTTGTTCGATCAAGTTAATTGACGAGCAAACATCGAGTATTATTGATGAATTTGGGATTAATGAGAAAAATTTAAAAGCCCAATTAAATAAAGAGGCGATCATGAATATCGCTAAAGGAAACGGTATATTTTATCTGAATGAAAATGATAAAGAATTTAACTTACTGTTTGAGAAAATCGAGAAGGTTAAAACCTTTATTTGCATTCCCGTCTTAATTAGGAACCAAGTGACCGGCATCATCCAGTTTTATTATGAAAACTTATATGTTTATTCAAATGAGGAGGCTAAATACTTATCGACTTTGGCCCGTCATGCTGCCATAGCGATTGAAGACACAAGATTAATCGGAAGGTCCGCCTTCTTACAGGAGAGTCATCACCGCATCAAAAATAATCTTCAATCGATTGTTGGACTCATCTATTTACAAAAAACATTTGTGAAAAACAACCCTGAAATGTCAATCGATGATGCCTTAGATAGCATTATTTCCAGAGTAAAAAGCATTGCCTCTGTCCATAATCTTTTGTCAAAAGACAAATTAGGTCGAAGTATTATTAACGTGAAAGAAATCATCGAGGCAGTGATTGACCTGATCAATACAGACCCTAACATTACCATCACGTTTGAATTAGATGATATATTAATTCCCTATAACAAAGCGACATCGATAGCACTTATCATCAATGAATTGGTGATTAATTGTTTTAAGCATGCTTTTAAAAATATGGATTTAGGTAAAATTGAGATAAAATGCAAACGAAATGATGAATTTATTTTTTTAGAAGTTAGTGATAACGGGGTAGGACTTCCGGAGAGTTTTTATTCCAAGCAAGGCGAAAGCCTCGGATTAACTATTTTACAAGGAATCGTAACCAGTGATTTAGGTGGAACGATCAATTTTGTCAGCGAGGAGACAGGCACGACCGTCGAAGTGGTCGTTCCGAACGACAGAATTTTCCACAACCTAAAATAGCCTATGACATCCATTTGTAACGGTAAAAAAGAGCCTATCTTCCCAAAAACACGGAAGATAGGCTTTTTTAAATTCATTTAAATTACCACTTAAAGTCCAAAATAACACGTTCCCAGCTTCGATGCTCGCCAGCATAATCCATTGCTTTCATAAAGTCATCGGCATTATGAATCGCATTGAATTCGGTTGGAAGAATCGCTCTCAATGTCTTTTGATAATCAACATTTTCCATTGCCGTGATAACCGCATGAAAGTCTCTGCAAGCACTGCGGCTGCTTCCTAGTAACGTTAATCCTTTTTCAAGTACATCTCGAGTATTAATTGGTACTCTTTCTTCAGATACTCCCATTAGAACTAAAGTGCCACCACGTGCTAACAGGTCAATACCTTGGTTTACAGCACTTTCGCTAAATTTTCCACCCGTACATTCTACAACTACATCCACTCTTTTTCCTGCTTTAAAATCATATTCTTGAACTAAAGCACAGTCTGCAAAGCCAAATTGGGCCAACTTCTCTGGAATCGCTCCAAACACTTTTAATCTTGAAGCATCAAGGCCATAAACATGATGAATCATCGCTGCTGTTAAATAACCAACAGGTCCATCGCCAAAAAGTGCCACTGTAGAATTTGGTGAAGTTAATTGTTCTTTAATGCGGCTCAAGGCTTGATAAGAAACGGTGCATAATTCAGATAGGACAGCAATTTCATCTGGTACAGATTCACCGATAGGAATCGCACATTCTGCTGGTACAACTAAACGGTTTTGGGCAATACCATCATAGCCACTGCCCAAAAATTTATTTTTTTCACTATAATTATCAATAAAATCTTTATCACGAAGAGGACTACATTCTTCTGTGTCTCCCTCACCTAATAAATTACCCGGTATATTAGGGACAATGACCACTTTTTGGCCGACTTTTACCTTATCTGACTTACTTTCTACCACTCTAGCAATTCCTTCATGAATCAGAGCCATCGGTAATTTCTTAGCCATTACTTCTGGACTTCTTAGCCCCATGTAATAACGCAAATCTGCATGACAAATGCTCGCTAGAATTGGTTCAACAACCACTTCTCCCTCGCGGACATTACGTTCAATAAGAACTTCCTCAACTTTACCTGGACTTAAAAGTCGAAATGTACGTGATTGAACTGCTGTCTTAGTACTATTCATTATTTCTCCCCCTAATGATAAACACGATAAGATGAAATGCGATTGTTTTTTATCATCTAAACCACGATCACTCATCTTCGTGTTTGTTTCTGCTCTTTATTGTTCATATTCACTCGATATTTATAATATACGAAGAGTTTTTTTGAGTGTCAAGTCAATAGCAAGTAAAAACAAATAAATTCAAACATATTTTTTTATAAAACAATCAGATTGCTAGAATTTACCGCTCACTTACGTTTAAAATTCTGCTCACGCTCAAAGATGTTCGTTAATACGCTCTTTTTAGACAAAAGGATTGCTCAATATTGCTCGATTCTGTTAAAATGATACAAAGCAATGTAAAGGTTTTCATGCGGGAGGGACAAGACAGATGGAAATGAAGAAGTACTCAATTGGAATTGATTATGGCTCCGAATCAGGAAGGGTTCTGGTTGTAGACATAGCAACAGGAGAAATCAAAGGGATGCAAGTCATTCCTTACAGACACGGAGTCATTACAGAAACTCTACCAAACTCAGAAATTAATATTCCAAAGGGAAGTGCTCTACAACATCCCAATGATTATATTGAAGTTTTAGAAGAAGGAGTTCCTGCGGCAATCTCAAAAGCGGGAATCAATCCAGAGCAAATAATCGGGTTAGGTATTGACGTGACGTCTTCTACATTAATACCAGTCGATCAAAACTTAATACCATTATGCTTTCACAAAGAATGGCAAGATTCACATCATGCATGGTTAAAACTTTGGAAACACCATCACACCAAAACTCAAACAGAAAAAATATATAAATTAGCAACTCAGCGAAAAGAAAAGTGGATGCGTCGGTTAGGCTACAATATCTCAGAAGAATGGGCGTTCCCTAAATTACTCGAAGTATTTGAGGAAGGAAAAGCTGTATATGACGCTACTACTTATTTTATCGAAGCAGTAGATTGGCTTGTCTCTCAGCTTACTTCAACCTTAATTAGAAACAACTGCTCATTAGGATTCAAAACTTTTTGGAATGACGAAGATGGATTTCCTGAAGAGTTCCTAAAAGAACTAGATCGTGAATTTGGTTCTACCATCCTTGACAAATTGGCTGGAGAAGTCAAAAACATTGGTTCACGTGCAGGGTATCTTTCGAAAGATTGGGCGGAGAAACTTTCACTTCCCGAAGGGTTACCAATCGCGACTGGAATTATTGATGCACATTCAGCCATACTGGGCACCGGTGTCTATCAACCTGAAACCTTCCTTATGGTCATGGGTACTTCTACTTGTCATATGATGATGCACTCTGAACTAAAAGAGGTTCCTGGAATTTCAGGGGTTATTAAGGATGGGGTTTTACCTGGCCTATATGCCTATGAAGCTGGTCAATCTGCAGTCGGTGATCTATTCGGCAGTTATGTTAAAAACCATGTTCCTAATTCTTATTACGAACAAGCTCAAGAATTAGGAGTATCTGTGTTCAACCTTTTAGAAGAGAAAGCAAGCAAGCTTATACCTGGGGAAAACGGCATGTTTGCGCTCGATTGGCATAACGGTAATCGTTCCATCTTATCTGATGCTGATTTGTCGGGCGTTTTAATTGGGCTAACCCTTCATACAAAACCTGAAGAAATTTATCGTGCCTATATGGAAAGTACGGCATTCGGTGCTAAAATCATCATCGAAACGTTCCGCGAATGGGGTATGAACGTAGCAAAAGTCGTAGCTTGTGGTGGCTTACCACAGCGTAATGCGCTGTTAATGCAAATTTATGCTGATATTCTCAATATCCCTATTCAAATTTCTCAGTCCGAATATGCACCAGCAATTGGCGCAGCAGTATTAGGAGCTGTTGCCGCTGGTGCGGAAAATGGTGGATATAGCGACATAAAAGTAGCGATTCAGCATATTGCACCGCCGTTTGAAAAGACCTACTATCCAAATGAAGAAAGTGTCGCCATTTATGAAACGCTCTTTACTCACTATAAAGATATGCATGATTATTTTGGTGTAAAACACATCAATTTAATGAGATCGCTTAAAAAGCTTCGCAATTGTTCAGCACAAACATCAAAATTAGCTTTCATTGAAAATAAATAGAATGTAAATAAAGAGCCTGACAACTGCTTTGCGGATTGACAGGCTCTTTATTTTTATTGATGATTTTTAAAAAATTACTTAAATTTGCTTTAGTAGGTATTCACAAATCTTGCTTGAACTCAATCTCACTGCGACGTAAGGGGGTTTGGTCCCTTTGGCGCCTTCAAGCGGTAGTCCGAGCCACAAAACCTTCTCGTCCAACATTACAAAGGTAAACGGAAAGCTCTGGTTTTGCCAAACATCAGCTTCGCTCCACCTGGACTCTGATATCAACGTCAATTGGCATCGTTTATCCCTGATTTGCAATTGCTGTTTCCACTCTTCTGTTAACACGGTGCCCTCCGGTAAGGAGATGAATATTGATGACTTAGCCATTTTCAAATCACGAAAAACAGGTTCCACTTTCCGCGCATGAAACCACCTGACATTTGGGTGTTGATTTTTGATCCATGAACCAATCTCTTTTGTGGTGACTGTATGATTTTCCTTAACTTGATGATCAACGAGCTGGCGTAGCGTTTTACCTTGATGGATATACTTTTCAATAAAATGTCTGTTGCTAACGTGCAGAAATTTCCCCTTCGTTCTTGTAATCGCTACATTTATCAGCCGTTCACTGTCCTTGCCTGTTAACAACATACCAGCTCTTGTTTGCGGTGCGCTATCTACCGTATCAAAAATCATGACATCGCGTTCACTTCCTTGAAATCGGTGCACAGTCGCGGCAATGATATCGATTTTACTTCGCTCTTTTTCCAACAATTCTTCTAAAAGCCATTCCATCAAATTTGCTTGAGCCCGGTATGGTGTCACATATCCAATTGATTTTGCTCCGCCAAGATAGGCCTCCTGAATTAATTGGAACGACAGCAAAAGCTGCCATAAGTTAAACCTAGAATTTGTCGCTTTATCACTGACACAATGGAAACCGGTAAAGCTCGTGTCTAAAAGCACAGCGGCTTGACCTTGAAACGGAGTGAGGTTAGCGATTGTGTGTCTACTTTTATAAACACTTTCGTGGTTTCCTACTAACGAATGGTATATGTAGCGATTTGTAAACTCCGCAATATCTGGGTGCATCCTCCGTTGTTCTTTTAACAAAAACAATTGTGGATGAAGCTTTCCTTCATGTAACGAATCCACCACGCCAGCATGATGGAACACATCCTCCTTCAGCCATTTGGCGACAAGTGGTGCCCGACTCGATGCGATTGGGGGCAATTGCTTGAAGTCACCGCAAATAATCACCCGCTTTCCTAATGAGGCAGCAAAAGCAGCATGTGGTACGTATGCCATACTCGCTTCATCGAGAATGACGACATCATAATCGGATTCATAAATCGCACTGTCACTGGCCGCCTTTGCCAGCGTCGCCCCAACAACAAACGCCTCTTTAACTAATTGAACCTCTTTTCTCCGGACCTTTTCTAAGAGTTTTGCAATTTCTATTTCTAGTTCGAGCAACTTGTCCGAATCTCGTTTGCTAAATGAATGGGTCAGATCTTGCTTGAGCGATCGCCTTTCTTCAATTAATTTTTCTCGATTATGTGCAAGTCGCGGATCCTGCTTTTCAATCAGTACATTTGTGGTGATTTCGTGATCTTGGGTCGCATCCCCCGTATTTCCCCCGTAGCGAATGACATCACCTAATCGGAATACTTTTTTCTTTTTAATAAAATCAGTCAGTTCACGCATTAATACATCAACCGCTTGATTGCTATGTGATAAAATCAAAACTTTCTTACGGCGAAAATATTTGTTTGCTGCGGTTCTTGCGAGTGTGTAGGTTTTTCCAGTACCCGGAGGTCCCCAAACAAACGTGACCGGATTGTATTTAGAGCGCAAAACGAGTTCGTGGATATTGCTGGTAATCTTTCCTGCCGGATGCTTTGTTTCTTGGGACGGATTCATCAAGCGCTTGACTCTCAGCCGCTTCTGTTTACTTTTTTTGATTTCATCCAAGCGTTGTATCAGCTGCTCAAGCAATTCCCACGGGTCATGCACGAGATACGCCTCCGACACTTGTTCACCAAGATTCTTTTCCAATCCCAGAATCATTCCCCGACCTTCTGATGAAAGCACGATACCGCTTGTTGTCACCGTACCCCATTCCAATTTTACCGTTGAGCCAATCGGTATCCTCAATGAGAATGATGTATCAAAATAATAGCTATATTGGTCGCCAACTGCTAACTGTCTTCCATTTGTAAGGGAGTACCGGCTCCCGCCAAATTTTTTCAAATGATTGATTTCCTGCTGCAATGCTTCTTGCCATTCGTTTATGTAGATTTTAAATGTGGTCATTGGTCTCCCTTTTCCGTTGGAAATTCCTTAACTAGTTTCTAGTGCCCGGTATTTCCCATTGAAGTGATGACTATTATCATATCATTTTTTTGATTGCATATCACAAATACAAAAACGGCCACGTAGGCAGATTCTACGTGACCGATATTGTTCAGCTTATTTAGATGCGTCGTTTAGCTTTAAATCAAAGCGATCAGCATTCATGACTTTTACCCAAGCGGCAATAAAATCTTGGACAAACTTCTCTTTGTTATCATCTTGGGCATAAACTTCAGAAATGGCACGGAGAACCGAGTTGGATCCGAAGACAAGATCCACTCTCGTTGCGGTCCGCACCACTTTCCCTGTTTTGCGGTCGCGCCCTTCATAGATTCCAGCTTCTGCTGGCCTCCACTCAATTCCCATATCAAGCAAGTGGACAAAGAAATCGTTAGTGAGTGTGCCTATCCGATCAGTGAATACCCCATGCTTAGTGCCTCGATAGTTTGTACCAAGCACACGCATACCGCCTATGAGCACCGTCATTTCTGGTGCAGTAAGGTTTAATAGCTGGGCTTTGTCTAAGAGGAGCTCTTCTGAACTAATCCTGTATTGCTTTTTCTGATAGTTTCGGAATCCGTCAGCAATAGGCTCGAGAACGGCAAAGCTGTCTGCATCGGTTTGCGCTTCAGTCGCATCACCACGTCCAGGCGAAAATGGTACTTTTACTTCAAAGCCGGCATTTCGAGCGGCCTTTTCAACTGCTGTACTACCACCTAGTACGATTAAATCAGCAAGACTTACTTTCTTTGTTAAAGTGCTTTGAAGGTCTTCCAATACACGAATCACTTTTTCTAGTAATTCCGGCTGATTTACTTCCCAATTTTTCTGAGGAGCGAGTCGAATCCGGGCACCATTCGCACCGCCTCGATGATCTGTGCCACGATAGGTGCTGGCGGAAGACCATGCCGTTGTAATGAGCTCACTAATGGTAAGGCCTGAGTTTAAGATTTTTTCTTTCAGCTCTTCTATTTCAGTGTTGGTTAATTCGTAATCAACAGTTGGAATAGGGTCTTGCCAAACAAGATCTTCTTCGGGAACTTCCGGACCTAAATATCTCGCTTTTGGACCCATATCCCGGTGGAGAAGTTTAAACCAAGCACGGGCAAATACATCCGCAAACTCATCTGGATTTTTATGAAAACGACGAGAAATCTTTTCGTATTCTGGGTCAAACCGCAAGGCTAAGTCAGTCGTAAACATCACCGTTTGCACCTTTACAGAAGGGTCGGCAGCATCTGGTGCCAGATCCTTCTCGTCTGGATTTACCGCAAGCCACTGAAACGCACCGGCGGGACTCTTGGTAAGCCACCATTCGTACCCAAATAATTGATCAAAATAACCATTATCCCACTGTGTCGGATTAGCTGTCCAAGAACCTTCAAGACCGCTGGTAATGGTGTCTCGGCCTATGCCACTGCCGTGCGAACTTATCCAACCTAAGCCCATCGCTTCAAGCGGTGCAGCTTCCGGTTCCGGACCAACTTTTGCAGCATCACCAGCACCATGAGCCTTACCGAAAGTATGACCACCGGCAATAAGCGCCACTGTTTCTTCATCATTCATTCCCATCCGGGCGAAAGTTTCCCGAATGTCACGGGCACTGGCAAGTGGGTCTGGTTTTCCATTTGGACCTTCAGGGTTCACATAAATAAGACCCATTTGCACAGCAGCAAGTGGATTTTCTAAATCTCGATCACCGGAATAGCGATTATCACCTAACCACTCCGACTCGGTCCCCCAGTAAATATCTTCCTCGGGATGCCAAATGTCAGCTCGTCCGGCTCCAAAACCAAATGTTTTACCACCCATCGCTTCAATCGCCACGTTACCAGCTAAAACGAGCAAGTCGGCCCAAGAAATCTTGTTACCATACTTTTGCTTTATTGGCCATAGGAGCCTGCGGGCCTTATCAAGGTTTCCATTATCGGGCCAACTGTTAAGCGGAGCAAATCGCTGTGCCCCAGTTCCGGCACCACCACGGCCATCACCAATCCGATACGTTCCGGCAGCGTGCCATGACATCCGAATAAATAAAGGTCCGTAATGTCCATAATCAGCAGGCCACCAATCTTGGCTCTTTGTCATTAAAATGCGCAGGTCTTCCTTAAGGGCAGCGTAGTCTAATTTCTTAAATTCCTCGGCATAATCAAAATCTTCTCCCAGAGGGTTCGCTTTTCTGTCATGCTGATGTAGAATGTTCAAATTCAATTGATTTGGCCACCAGTCTCGATTTGAGGTACCACTACCACTGTTACTTGTTGTCCCACCGTGAAACGGGCACTTTTCAATATTCGCATTTTCTTTAGCATCCATACGTATTTCTCCTTTCTGTTGTGAAAACCAATTAGTAGATAGTTATGCTTCTTAAGTAAGAATAAGCCCAAAAATTGCGGTTGAAATAATGAAAGTTGTTTCATTCTATTAATCTATTACGTAAAACATAAAAAATAACCCCAATTATAAGGGGTTTTAAAACTTAATATCGTGAAATCATTCGTGTTGATATTTAAATTCCGTTCCATTAATGCTTGAAAAGACGCAATCAAATAACGTATTTCAATTGATTTTTTTCTCACTCCACCTTAACAGATCAATAAACATCCTTGTAGTAAATGATTTGATGATGATGCTTAAAAACGAGTAATACCATTTCCACTTTTTTGTCCATTTAATTAATTCTGTTTTCCGCTCAGCACATAATTCGATAAGAAATGGTGGTATTGTGATAAGAAGCAGTTTGTACATTTTAGGAAATAGTTTATCTTTATAAGTTATTTGGTTATAAAAAATTGTAAAAGTAGGATATATGAATAAATCAAATAAAATGTGTGTTTTGAATACTTTTGGAAATAGCCGGATTGGATATTTTACAACCCGATACCTTAAAACGATTTTATCAATAATTTCGTTTGTAACAGCATTAAATAAATAAACAATAATCCAGTCTTTTATTGGCTTTTTTCTAAAAATCAAAGGAATTAAAATCACAAAATTAATAAGAAATGCAACCTTCAATAATTTATATTGTGTTTTATTACTAATCATCATGAACATCCTTTCCTTTTTAGAATGCTCAATATACAAATTACTTATGTGGTTTAAAAAGGAAAATGGCATCTTTGCTTCATTTTTGATCCTATTCTTTTACATTATTCAAACGATTGTTTGAATGTTTGTTAAAAGAGTGCAACAAAGTTCTTATTTTTAATAAAAAAAGCAAGGTATCTGTGTGAAAATAGTAAATGAAGCTTTTACAGAATAATACTTCTTCATATTCTAAAGGTCATTCTTGTTAATTTTTCAGATTATTAGGAATATTTAGAACTAAAATGTATACGCTTTCAAAAAAATCTTATATAATAAAAACAACTTATATTTCAGGAGGTGATTCAATGATTATTCCAAAAGAGGACATCCATTTTCTGGTAGATGGTATAAGGGAAAAAGATACCCATCTGGTGTACCAGCTTATTAGTCACATTATTCAAAAAGGCACTCTAGAGGAAATTGGGTTAGATGTGGATTTTTATCCATTACCAGAAAGAGAAAAAGCACTGCTAAATCAGGCAAAAATGAAAACTGAAATAGATGAGCTGATCATCTGGTATGATCAGCATATTTAAATAGTAAGAACTGGTGGGAACAAAGATATTTCAACTTCTGTTCCCCTTTAAGCCTTCAAAACAGGTAACTAAATTTCATCCCCACTCATTTTCCACAAAACCTCGCCTTAATTATCAAAAATAAAAAAACAGAGAATCATTGAATTCTCTGCTCCATACCATATCAATTCGTATTTTAAGTCTCTATATTACAGCATTTTATTTTACCAAAAAAAGAAAAATTTTAAGCAGACTTAGGAATAAGTTTGTCTATTTCGGATAAAAGCTTTTTGTATTCGACAATACTTAATTCTCCTAGTATATAAGATTTTTTAATATAATTATGCAACTCGGCAACATGTAATGGATTATGATTTTGATCTGAGTTAAATCGCTGAATAATATCTTCTAACAACATTGAAATCAGCCCCTCTTCCTAATCCTTTATGTTTTATTACTGTAATATAATTATATCACGTGTTATATATCACGGTTAATTTTTTAATAATTCAAACTTATGATCAAGAAGCTTCGCTACACAAATAGAAGAAGCAGAGGGAGTAATTCCTCTGCTTTTCTACCGCTTATTTCATCTATTATTTTGGGGAAATATTAGATATCTTTTTTAGACCTAGAGAGTATAATGACATCGATTAATTAGGCAGACAATTCTGGGTTATGTTTGTCTAGTTCAAAGAAGAGTTTTTTATATTCAACAATACATAATTCACCAAGAATATATCCTTTTTTAATATAATTATGTAACTCAGTAACATGAAATGGATTTCGCTTTTTCTCAGATACAAAACGTTGAATTAAGTCTTCTAATAACATAGAACTCAGCCCCTCTTCCTAATCCTAAAGTGTTTTACCGCTATAAAAAGTATAGCATGTGATTTACATCACACCGAATTTTTTAATAATTCAAACTTACGACATTTTTCTACAATAATTTTGTCGATTTTCATTTTCCGACAAAGGTTTTAGAATTGATTTTCGTATTGGTATGAAAATTCCTAAGCGGAGTATTTAACCGGAATTTGTCCGAGTGAGAATTAATTTGGTGGTGTTTACATGCATTTTTCTCGTACTCAGCTATTCTTTTTGCTCATCCTTTTTATCGGTATTTTCAATCATGTACTCCATCCGATTGGAAAAAGCTAAAAACCCAAGCTTCCTTACTCCAACAAGATAGTTTAAACTCAATCGAAGCTCACATTACCCTGAAGCATTCAGGATCATTTAAAAATCGAAAAATCAGGATAAAGGAATAGCTATGACGATGTAAATGATTGAAAATACGAATACCTAGAATGAAGACATCTCTTGCTGCACAAGCTATTAAAGACTTGTTATTTATACAAATAAATTCAAGAGGGGGTCTTGGATATGAAGAAACCATTTTATAAAAAGTGGTGGGTCTGGGTATTAGCGATCATTATTATCGGGTTTATCGGTTCACTTGGTGATGATGACAGTGATAAAACATCAACGACAACGAAAGAAGAAACAAAAACAGATACAACCAAGACTGAAACTACAAAGGAAGTAGAAAAGACTGAACCTACTGAACCTGCAAAACAAGAAGAACCTAAAAAAGCTGAAGGCAAAATTAAATCTGGAGTCTATAAGGTCGGAACTGACCTCACTGCTGGAGAATATTTAGTTTTCGCCAAAAGTATAGCATATATTGAAGCTGCAAGTGATTCTACGGGAAAATTAGAAAGCATCATTTTCAACGACAACTTACCTTCTGGATCCCATTCTTACGTTACATTGAATGATGGTGATTATTTTAAATTACAAGGTGCTGAAATGTACCCGGTAGCATCAGCTCCTTCGGTGATACCGAAAAATGGATTGTACAAGGAAGGAATGTATAAAGTTGGGCCAGATATTCCTGCAGGTGAATATAAGGTGACACTCGGTTCGTCCGGTATGGGATACATTGAGGTAAATACCGGTAGCAGACATCAACTTGATGGAATCGTTACAAACGAAAATGTCCAAGCTGATATGTATATTACCGTTGCCGACGGTCAGTATTTAACTTTAAGGGGCGTATCGATTCAAAAATAGTATCGAGGTATTCGTGTTTGAATTAGGAAATGATTTTTAATGAAAATTATTCTTACTGATTTAACAATTTGTTAATATTTTTTTGGTAAAATAAAAATTGGTTTTTATTCGCCTTAAATGGCATTGCGCCCTTCCGTTTGGATGGGTGTTTTTTGTCGTAAAAACTTCACTCAATGATGTGTGATAGATTTTTTGCGACATAAGGAATGCTGTTTTGAAAAAATTCTTTTTACTGAACCGTTTTCCTGTTTCGTTCTAAAAAATTGACAGATGAATACCCACTCCAAAGATGTTTAGTTTCCATAATATAAGTTTATAAGGACAGGAGACTCAACATAAGGAGCGTTATTTTATGGAAAAACAACATCAAGACAGTAAGTATTTTCAGCTGAATAAAAAGAACTCTCAACAACATGGAAATTGTTTGAAAAAAACTTTAGAGAAAATAATAAATGAACAAAAAAAAGTAAACAAAAAGGAAATAGAAAAAAAGTCCTTCGGGTGTTTAGAATCATTAGGAATGCCTATTACCAATACAATCCCATTCATTCTATATGGTAATTTAGAGCCATTTAAAGTTGAAGGTGTAACTAAATTCTTCAATAAGGAATTAAACAAAGAAAAGTTTGTTTGTTTTACAACATTTATTTTTCGAATCATTGATCTTGATGGAGATTGTGCCGTTTTGGAACTGCTAAAATTCAATGATCAAAATACGTGTATATTAGACATCAAAAGTGATGCATGTTCTCCCAGTTGTCAATTAAATAGTAAAGATGTTAATGATTTGATTGCAGCATGTGTATATATCCAAGTGGAACTTTCATATTTTAGTGCTATTCAATGTTTACCTGCAGTGTTTATCAAAGTTTCAGACTAAAAAGCGGATATCATTCGAATACCTATTTTTTCTATGTTAAATATAAGTCCATTCCTTATTGATTCCAATACATATTATGTATTAACCAAAGGGTACAAGCTTTGAATCAGAAATTTTATCCTTTGGAAATAAAATAAGGAGTGAAAAAAGTGACATTTCCCCACCCCAAAAAGTGGAACGGTAACCATTTAAAGCATGAAAATGTCCCTTTTGATTGTTGTCAAAAACAGATGGATCATAGGTACCATTATGTTTCCAAATTCAACTGTAACAATCGGCGGGAGGAAAATTATGGGCATCACAGCCATCACAACTGCAACTGCAACTGCAATCGCAACTGCAACTGTAAATGTAACAATTGTCAACAGAATAATTGCGGGTGTCAGTGCCCTTGTCAGTGCAATTCATTTGGAGAAGACGGACCAATAATAATTCAAGTGTTTGGTTTTTCTGCAGGAGGTTTTACTTACACTACTTCTCGCAATGGAGCACTTGTGAATGCTGCGGTTTCTTTTAATGTAAGTGGTGTTAGCACTATACCTACCCCCCCATATTTTGGCCCGCGATCAATAGGTGGTTCCATCGATGGAGATGGAACTATTCTTGGTGGGACTGGCGACTTTGCTGTTAGCCATCCTGCAGTTGGAACATATTTAGTAACATTTTCTCCACCTTTTAGTTTGATTATGGAGGACCAACCTCCAATAGTACGACCATTACCAATTAATTCAAGTGTTGTTACATCTAATCAACAAGCTGATGGGTATATTGTTAAGAATTTTTATGGTGTAATAAATCCGAATGGTACTATACTCGAGGATCAAAGTAGCTCAGGCTTTAGAGTTACTCATGATAACAACTTAAAAAATGGAGTTTACAAAGTAATATTTGATCAACCTGTTGTATATGCTGGACCACCGAAACCCTTAGAAGTAGTTGTTCTTACATCGAATCCAGTAAGTTGTTGCCCTTGTTGTGGCGATTTCCATCATGTAGGAGACGGGCTTATCACTGAAGAAAGTGTTGATCTCATTGGCGTGGATGCAACAGGATTTTCGTACAAGACATGGGTTATTGAAGGAGGCGTCAAGAAATATAGAGATTTAGCGGCAGATGGTGTGCATTTCTTCATCCAGACACTTGTAAATCCATAAGCGAAACAGGGCTACGAATCTTACAGGGACAATTCGAAGCTTTGCACGGATAAAAGCCCAACTAGTGGTAGTCGGGCTTTTATTCTATTGAAAAGATTTTTTTGTCCTCTCTTTGGATTAATAGTTCGGTCACTTTTACATTGGACGGCATCAAAGGATGCTTTCGAAGCATATCAATCCTTTCAGCACTCGTTAACGTTTTACCTCCTTCAAGCCACTGTTTTAGATTACGATTAGGAAACTCTGGCGTACAATTTTTAAAAAGATAATCTAAGGTTTGCATATCCTTTTCGGAACCGATTTTTTCATAGATTTGATTTAGGATGCCTCCATCGTCTTTCTTTTTATCAACATGTGAGGAAACTAAATAGATTTCCTCAATATTTTCCATATAAACGGCGACAATAATTTCCCTCATTAAATGGCCAAAAGGCTCTAAAGCATCCGGTCGGTAACCGTGAATTAATAAAATACTCTCCGGATTGATTTTCATATTCTGTCTAATGATGTTCTCTAATTTGTGTTCCATCCCAATCACAATTAGCACTTTTTTATGTTCTTCTTGATTCATCGTTCACCGCCTCCTTGATTTATAGTTCGCCAAGGGTTAACTTACTTTGCAAATCGCTTGAAAGCTTAAAAACCATGATCCGTTCTCCAGTCTGAGTACTAAGATCAGTGAAAAAACTAACTACTTCTTGACCTGTAAGGTTCAAAATGATGTCCTTTAATTCCGCTAATCCTGATTCCACCAAGCTATTTCGATTCAATTTAACCGATAGTAATCCTTCTTTATCCTGACAAAGTGAATACTCAGCTGGGGTTAAGATCCCGCGTAATACAATTATAATCATGTCGCGTAATATATCTGATTTAACAGATACCGAACCACGCCCAAGATAATGCTTCTCCCAATGCGTTAATGCTTTGCTTATTTCAGCTTCAAGAGTTCCTTTTGATTTTACAATCATCCTTAAATCCCTCTCCTTTTTTTCTAATATAGTTGTTGATTTCCGCTGCAGGCACTTCGCTTTCCGCAGGGCTAGTTGGGAGCCTCCTCGGCGCATTCGCGCCTGCGGGGTCTCCCATACCAGCTACTCCTGCAGGAGTCTTCGTGCCTTCCGCTCCAATCAACATGGTAATAATCAATACTAGGGGTTAACACAATCTTTTGTAAAAATACCCCTGTTAGCTCCAACTTATCCAATTTCCGTCTGCATCAATCGAAGCGAGACGGAGCCAGCCGTTTTGAATTTTCCGCTTCAAGTCTGGGACTTGATCAAATACCCGTACAATGTATTCTTTTGGCGCCTGAATCACGACCAACAAGCGTAAAGGAGCATGGTAGCTTTCTTGATCCGACTTCATGACAGATTGCCACGGAAGTCCGGATAATAAATCACTTCCATTACCTTGCATCACACCAATGCCGCTTGTCACGGTTTGCGTTACTTTATTCCCGCTGCCATAATAATGTGGCGCTACTGTTGATGCATAATATTGCAGATTAATCCATTGGGCTACCGTTGTCGGGCCTGTTATGATTTTTTCAAGAATAGCTCCGTTCTTATCCTTTTGCCAATTGTAATTGTGGAGAAAAGCTCTTCCATCTAAATGGCAGTCTTTCGTAAGCTTGCGATCACCAATAATGAATGAGGCATTTCGGGCTAGCCCCCATTCCGGACGTACCTCGCTCCAATCTGAAGCAAGGCGCTCGGCTTCCAAGATTGGATCTATTTTATCAGCACAGACTTTAGGTAACATAGCGATTCGCTCAGTATTCGCTTCTTTTCTGACATAAGGCAATGTCGCTTTGATTAGCTCTAAAGAATCCTTAGCTTTATTCGATAATGGTGGTACATAAAGCCAACGCAATTCATCTAAAGATGTGATATGTTCTGCTGCAGCAAAAACCGTTTCTTGCGGAATTGAAATTCCCACTCTTTCAAGAGATCGTCTTACCGCATGCAAATTACACAATGACGCAAGTACCCGCGCATTAAAGCCGCTAGATGCTCCACCACATGCTCCGCAGTCCAGAGCAGATGAATAGGGATTATTTTTACTGTGACTACCGTGACCACAAATAACCACTAATGGAGCGAAATGCTCGGTGAGCCCCATCATCGTTAACGCCTGTTGAACATATTGTACTTTCTGTTCTTCGGTAAAACCAATCGGGAGCTCAGCTTCCACTGTGTGATTATGCTCAAGCGAAAGTTCAGTACTTGGTTTGTTAAGGTATTTTTCACGAATCTTACGGGACAGGTGCCCCGCGCTTCGTGGCGTAAAGCTTCTTGCTAAGGTTTGAATGCTCTGCCAAGGGCCACTTATCTCTGGGAGCAGCATACTGGAAAGCAAATTCTGTTTCATCGTTTTAAAAGTATTTCTTAAAGCATGGCCAGCTTGCTTCCGTTGTTGATATCGTTTTACCTCCGGCTCAGTTGATGATTCGATTACTTTTAATTGCGGTTTGAACATAACCGGCAACGAATGATGGGTATGTTTGCTGCCAAGCTTACTCGTTTCAATCGGCAAGCCGAAAAAGCCAGCTGTTCCTAAAGTCTCAAATGGACCAGCTGCTTCAAGTTTTCGGCGAAAAACCTCTGAACGAACGTCTATACAAAATACAAGTTGTGCTTTTACCTGTTTCTCATTTTCTATCTTTGAGTGTTTGGCTGAGTTAATCGTCTGCATGAGCTGATTCTCGTATGTTTTCTCCCAAGCCTCTAGCCATAGACGATTGCGGAGAACTTGATCAAATCGATCAGCTAGTGTTAAGCGGGCCTTGATTTCTATGGCGGATAACTCCACCCAAGCTCTGATGGGCAAGTTCCCCCAATCTTCCCATGATAAAATCAATGATTCTAAGTTTACGCTTTGTTCTCTTGAAGGCTTAGGCATTGGAAGATGAGGTTGCACCAAAAGCTTCTCTAGCGTAATCCGAACAGCTAAATAATCCATGAGTAGGGAATTTTCTTGCAATGATTCCATGGAGCGCCAAAGCATCGTTCCTGCCCAACCTGGCAACGCAAGTAAATGTGCTTCCAAGTATTCCTGTATTTCCGAATTTGGAATTTCAAGTGCCTGCAATGCTTCTTTTAACGCATCTGATGCCTCCTGTTGAAGATTCTTGAGTTGATTTCGCTGCTTTTTATTAAGCGATGGATCGTATTGAACAAGTCTCCGCCATGCTTGATAGAAGCCTTCTTCCCGACCCGGCATCGACCAGGCAGCATGTGATTGATCTAAAAACAATTTACACCACTTGATTACGTGACTATTGAGCTCCTTAGTCGTCATTTCAACGTTCATGTTTTCAAGACGCTGACTGTATGTCTGTACGGGTTGCTTTTTGGTGATTTGGGATTGAAATCTACTTAGTTTTTTTACAATAGCCTTCAAGTCTGGACTGGTTTTTATTTTGGCTGACTGATTTTCTAGATTCAATCCTGCTCTGCAAAATCGTTCAGCATCCGCTCTTGGTAATTCTAATTTTTGAAAATCAAGCCATTGTTGAAGGCTCATTTCCAGAAATTCTTGATGAATCTCACCGTTTTTCCATGCTGCCAACAAAACCGAATCATTTGGCAATAGGTCCACATCACAAGTGGATTTAAATCGGCATGCTACTTGTTCAAATGGTGTTTCTTCTAAACCCACCCACGGATTACGCGCTGCGAATTTGTTAATGGGACCGAGGGGGACAATCACTTTGCTGGCCCTTTTTACTAAGTCATAAATATCATTATTTTGTTCTACAGGCTCTTTTTCCCATTTTAAAACTTTTGCTAAGCTTGTATTCATCGTTATTTACCTCCTCGATACATGATTTGTGTCAAATATTTCGGATGGCTTTCAACCAAATTCTGATGAGGCTCACCCATTCGTACAAACCAAAGATAAATGACGGCGAATGCTGGTGATGTACGATGCTGGGTTAACCAAGCACCCAACGAACTAATCATCAACAAGACTAGCACGAGCATAATAGCCGTCCAGGCGGGAGCATGCTTCCCTGTCGGAATGGTACCTTCTAACAATTTATAAAAAGCGGAATGAATGAACATGTATACAATGGCCGCTCCTGCAAAGATAGACATTCCCGCCATTCTTGCGAGACGCCCGCTGCCATTAGCCACCAATTGCATCCAGGCTAAGAACACCGACCAACCCAAAGCCACTGCACTTACCATTTGATAAGCCTCAATCGGTGCTTGAAGCCAATACCCTACACCCACCAAGACACTGAAGACAACTCCCATGATTGACCATATGTATGAGGTGGTCTTGTTTTTTTCAATTGGCTGGTGCTGGCGAATCGCCGAGCCCGATTGGAGGAATAAGGTTGATTTGAACAGCCCATGCAATATTGCATGAATGATTGCTGCCAAATAGGCACCTAATGCACATTGGATAAGCATGAACCCCATTTGCGCTATCGTTGACCCAACCAATTGCCGTTTATAGTCAACTTGGACTAACATCATTCCCGTTCCGATTAATACAGAAAGACTAGCTATGATGAGTAAAACAATTTGGGCTGGATCGCCGCTAAAAAATGGTGCGAACCTGGTCAACATGATTCCTCCAGCATTTACAATACCTGCATGCATCACAGCTGATATTGGCGTCGGCGCCACGACTGAATCTAACAACCATCGTTGAAACGGCCATTGTGCCGCTGGAATCATGACACTTAGTATGAACAGTAAGTTGATACAGGTTTTCTCCCATGTGCCGAATTGTGCTAAGCTATTTTCCGTTAAGATTTCAGATAGCCTCCAGTGCCCAGCTGTCTGCGTTACCCAGATGATGACGATGAATAAAATAAACCAACTAAGCGCAAACATCTTTCCTGTATACGCGGCAGCACGTCTTGCCACTTGCCACTCCTTTTTTAAACCAATCAGCAATGTAAGCCCAAGAAGTGTTACACCCCAACAGGTCAAAAGAAAGCGAAGATCATTGCTAAGCCAGGCAAGCGCATCAGCAGAAGTTGTCATGGTGAGCAGTGCAAAATATTTTCGATAATGGTGGTCACCAAGTAAATAACGAACTGAATAACGCTGAACAATTAAGCCAATTGTAAGAACGAACAACGCTAAAAGCCATGATAAATGATCAAATCGCCAAGGTCCGACGATTAAGCTCCTCCCCTCTTGATTTATAATCAGCGCTACCAAGGCGACCAATGGGGGCAGCGAATGAAAAGCGATATGAAGTCGGACAAAATGCAAGGGAACCTTTGGGTTTAATAACAATAATGCGCTCAGCACAGAAACTGCAATGGATATAAAAAATACAATTGGGATGGAAATTAACATGTAGCATTCCCCCAACACATTAACGGGATGGAAGCGGCCGAAATCCCGAAAACATCGTTATTTGATATTTGTTTCATTTTGATCCTTCCTCTCTACTGATTTGCAGACAAACAAAAAAACCGACAATTATATGAGTTCAACGGTTATTGAAAACCATTAAACTGATAAATTGTCGGTTTACTATTAACTAGCCAAAATATTGGTTTTTTACATAGTCTACCTTTATATACTATTTTTAAAGGGAAATTGTTCCGATGTCTAAAACAACTGTATCAATAGGATTACTTTTTCATCTAGTCAAAATTTAACTTTATGCTAAAGCAATCTTTATTTTACCGGTTGATTTACACTATGATTATAGTGGATATATTACTACTGTTCCAAAATTCTGTCAAGTTAAAACTTAAACTTGGGGGTTTTCGCGTTTTGGGTACAATTCGCTGGGGATTTTCGCTGAAAATGTTGCATAGACTTGCTCTAGGATACATTTCGTTGACTGTTTTCGTTGAAAGTGTTGCATAAACCCTCTCTAGGGCACATTTCGTTGGCTGTTTTCGTTGAAAGTGTTGCGTAGACTTGCTCTAGGATACATTTCATAGACATTTTCAGTTGAAAGTGTTGCATAGACCTTCTCTATGATACATTTCATTGGCTGTTTTCGTTGAAAGTGTTGCATAGACCACCTCTAGGGCACATTTCACGGTCATTTTCCGTTGAAATTGTCTTGTAGACTACTTACTTATAAGGATTTTGTTTCAATGAAATCCTTCTTAGCAGTTCTTCTTTTAAAACAACCGCATTATTGTGTGAATGGTTTTTAGCTGCATAAAGAAGTGTTGCTTTTTCACGGAGCACTATTTGAACAAGTTCATCTACTCGGTTTGACTTCATTTCGTCTTTGGTGAGCTCAATAAAGTATTTCAAACGGAACTCTTCAAATCGCTCTGGAATATGGGCAAACCACTTTCGAAGTTCAGCGCTTGGTGCCAACTCCTTATACCAGTAATCAATTCCCGCATCTTCTTTCTTTATACCCCGCGGCCATAATCTGTCGACTAAAATTCGTAAACCATCACTTTCGTCCTTTGGATCATAAATTCTTTTCATTAAAATTTCCGCCATAATCTTAACTCCTAATGATCTTCTTAATTTTGCTTAATTTAGAAGAAACCGCACAAGCTAAATCACTGTGCGGTTAAAAAGTATTAATAACATCTAATTTCTACCCCAATTATTTGGATTCTAATCACTCTGGTTTCACTGGTACCCAATTTGCCGGAACGCGCTTCCCTGTTATTCGATTATGTTGAATGGCCTGAACAATCCTTAAGATTTCATAAATGTTTCGACCAACTTCTAGAGGATTGACGAATTTGCTAACAATCGTTCCTTCAGGATCAATAATAATTGTTACTCGAAATGCAGCACCTGTTTTTTCATTTAAGGTCCTGTATGATTTGCTTATTTTATGAGTTCGATCACTTAACATGGGAAACGTCACTTGAGCAGCAGCTGGGGAAACTTCTGTAAAAACCTTATGGGAATATACACTGTCCGTACTAATTGCAAGAATCTCGGTGTTTAGAGCCAAGAGTTGAGGATGAATAGCAGCGACCGCTGCCAACTCTGTCTGTCAAACAAATGTAAAATCACTTGGATAAAAAAATAAAACCACCCATTTACTGCGATAGCTTTCGAGGTTAATATCTTTTATTTTCTTTGCAACATTGTCGTAAGCTTCTGCCACAAACAGGGGTGCTTTATCAGTTGTTTGCGCACAAAATGGTTGTTGTCGGTCCTCATACATATGACAATGTCCTCCTTATCAAAAGATGAACTTATTTATCCATATGCATCAGACAAACGATTAGTGATTTCAAACATGTATTGTCAAGGCTGGGTGGGTATAAACCACACCCGAACTACCTTAATTTTCATCAGGGCTATTTACCATAATCCCAGCAACTTGTATTAACTTGTCATAAAAGCGGGGCCCTATCGGATGAGAATCAAGACCAACCTCTACAAATGCTTCTTTCATACAGCGAAGCCAACATGTTGCTCTCTTTGGAGTGATCTCAAAAGGAAGATGTCTTTCCCTCATCGCTGGAGGTCCAAATTCTTGACTATACAATGCCGGTCCACCAAGAAATTGCGGTAAAAACAAGCGCTGCTTCCGCTTGATTTCTTCCATATCTCCTTCAAAAAGTGGTCTTAACTCCGGGTCTTTATAGACACGTGGATAAAAGGCATCAACAAGTTTATCGATTGTATCCTGACCGCCAATTTGCGTAAATAGTGAATTGTTGTTTTCCAAAACCCCATCCCCATCCTAAAGTACTTTTCCTTTTTTACTTATTATAGAAGGGAAGGAGGTTGGAATTTATGATATAAATCACACTATTAAAGTTTTATTGAAAATTATTATTATCGTAGAAAAATACCAACTTAAGAATTATTAAGGGAAACACCGCAGTTTGTGTTTCCCTCACTTTTATTAAAATAACCCCAATTGCTCCGTTTCCCCTAGGCGTTCAATGGTTTTTGGTTCATGATCCTGAAAATAGGCGTAATGGAGCCATTTTTCTTTTGTCATTACTTTTTTGCTGGAATCAGCTGATGCTCTTAGTCGGCAACTATAGATGATTGGAAAATAGTCTTGAAGGAATTTCCCTTCCGTATGAGCTGTCAAAGCAATAATTTGAAATCCGAGCTGCTCGGCGACAAAAAATACAGGGCTTAACACATGTTCACTGGAAGCTTTTCCAAAAGGATTATCGAGTATCACGGCTCGGTGATGCTTGGCGTTCGATTGGATGTGCTTCTTTTTCTCGGCCACATAATTTAAAATCCCGAGGAAAAGCGTCATGTTCTTGCTCCATTTTTCTCCGCCGGACCAGACATTACTTTGTTCCCATGAGTAAGAACGCGTCGTAACTTTATTATCATTAGTCACTTTGCGGCAGCTTACTTTCATGACTTCATTATTCATGACGATTTGCAAAAGTTGCTTGGATTGGAGCCACATTTCGATTTCTTTGCGAACTTTTCCGTTATCCTGAGTGCCTTGGTCGTTTAGGAAGCGTTCGGACTCCAATTGACCAAGGATCCATTCAATGTAATCACGTATGCGCATTTTCCCAACGGCTTCTTCCCATTCTGGGATGCTAAACGAAAATATTTGTTTCCAATCATCGAGAACTTTGACTTTCGTTTTTTTCGGGATTTGTTTCAGTTCTTCGACCAGTGTAAGCAGATGAGAATGGATTTGATTGATGAATAGCTGCATTTCTTCATCACTTTTTCGAATATGTTCATTAGCATAAAGAGTACTATTTTCAATACTTTTTAGCATATTCCTTTTAAAATCAATGATATCTGCATAGTTTTGTTTCATTTCAACACCATTAATGGCCATCTGTTGCAGTTTGATATTAGTAATTTTGTTCAAACAAAACTCTCTAAATCTTCGCTTCGCCCGTTCAATTTCTTTTTGTTCCTCTGAAACCTGTAGTTTATGTTCATTTAACTGAGTTGTTATCAATTGGACAAAAGGTAACCGGTTATAGGTAAAATTCCGTACTTCGTCTGAGCTCAAAGGAATTGCTTCAATATCCGGTGCATTAAAATGGTGGCTTTCATCAAAACGGTCCAGCCCATTCCTCGCATCACTAATGTCTTTTATTTCTTTCTCAATTCTGTTTAACTCTCGATCAATATATGTTTTTCGGTCTACTAAGCTCTGATTTTCAGAATTTAGTTCCACGGCAATTTCATCCAAGGATTGTTCGAAAGTAAGAATTCCTTTGGAAGGAAAATCCTGGTTGAATTGCTCTATTTTTGATTTCCATTTTCCTTCTTGTTTATCCTGTTTGGACTTTTTCCGCTCAGTTTCTTTGTAAAGTTGGTCCACCTTGTCTTTCAGATTGGTGATTTGCGACAACAATATTTGCAACAATTGCTTCCCATCACTTGGAAATTCCTTCATTTCATCTACATCGGCATGTTCAGTTCGTAATTCTTCCATGCGTGATTTCAATGAATCAATTGAAGCAACTGCTCCATCTTTTTTGGCTATCCATTCACCTTGGGCAACAGTGATTGCGCGGATTTTCATTTCCAGTGTACGCATTCTCTCATTAATGATGCTTTTGCTTTCATTTGTGTACTTTGGTGAATAGGTTTGCAATGTAATGTACTCTTCATTTTCGTTAAACAAGCGCAACTCTGCAGTCAAATTACTAATTCGCTCCTGAAGATGATCTCTTTCATCAGTAAAACCAGCTATTTGCACCTTTAAGCCTTGAAGCTTTTTTAAGACTTGTTCAAGCTCAATATTTGCTACTTTTTCTTTTTTCCTTGCCTCTTCAATTTCTTTTTCAAATTGGAAATATTCGATTGCCTTTTCGATTTTTCGTCCAAGACCATTTAATTCGTCACGATACAAAGTAATCGTATCGCGATTGGCTTTAATCTTTCCCTGTAATTCGGCTAAGCAGCTTTTTTCCTGTTGAATTTTTCCTAAAAGATCATTTAGTAGGTTGTTTAACTTAGTGAGCTCCTCATTTAAGCTGGTTGATTTTTCATATGGATATTCATAAAGAAACTGATTAAATCGATTCAATCCATCTTCCCATCGCTTGATTTCCTGTTCCTTTTGTTCACGCAGAAGAGTTGCTTCTTTAGCGAAATCTGCAATTTGTTTCTTCCATTGCTTAAATGTATCAGGGTCTATATTTTGCTGCCAATGATTCGGCGAGATCCAATTTTCAATTGACTCTCGTTCATGTATTGTTAAAGCTTCTTCAGTGGTGAGAACGGTAATTGGAAATAACAATTGCTCCGTTACTGCTTTCAGCTTTGCGATAACTTTAGGCTTGGAGCGATTGGTTGTCACCAAAGTAATCGGCCATAATGGATAACCGCTACGCTTTTCTCTTTCTGCTTCATCCATTGCTTGCATGTATTCGACCCCTGTGACCAAGTAATCGAACTGACTTTTCCATGAGGAAAGTTGCTCGTTCAAGAAAGAATCACCAAAGAAATCCGACTGGTTTTCATAATCATCACAAAATCGATGTGCCACTCGTTCCTTATATAAAAGGGTGTTTCTGTCATTCTTATATTTTTCAATCGTCTCAATGAGCCTTTTTTGAATCGTATCTTGGGATAAATAAACATTTTCCAGCGTAACCCATTGGGGTCTTAGCAAAGCTAGCTGCTTGATTAATCTTGTTTGCCCGTTCTTGATTGCTGCAAGCTCAAAACTTAATCTACTTTTCTTTTCATTAGTATCTGATTGAGTCCTTTTTAGCTGTTCTAAACTGTTTTCTGTAACCTCAAACTCCTGTATTTGCTGTTTTATTTGGCTGCCTAAATGGATGATTTCTTCATCAAGAAATTGCTCCCTCGTAACCCATTTTCCATATTCCTCTTTTACTTGTTCCTGCTCCGGATTAGCGAGCAATTGCTGTTCTAGCTTTTTCAAATCACCAGTACGCGCTTCTATGATAGTAGTGTTTTTCGATAAAATCATTCGCAGGCTTGTCTCGTTTGTTTCGAGTCTTTTCGTGTTTTCCTCTGCTTCATGAATGTGGTTTAAGATGGGCTTTAATTGGAACTCAAGCTTCTGTTTGTCCTTTTCTAACTCTTCCATTTTTGTCAAAAACCAACCAAGTAACGCTTGCTTTGTTTCATCTAATTTAGTCTGGAAATCCTCAACTTCTTCAGTCTGGTCAAATTTTGCCAATTCTGCTTCAATCTGCTTTAATAAATCCTCTTGCTCTTTCATATCCCGTTTTAATTCGGCAAGTTTTAAAGAGTAATAATCTTGATTGTTCTGTTGCAATCTTTCTTCATGATCGACTTTTCTTGCCAATGCTTCTTTATAATCAGTTTCTAGTTTTTTATATTCCGTTTCCTCCCGAAAAATTTCGAAGGATGCTGATTTTACCTTATAATTGGTGCTGCTTGTTTTCCATTCCTCCAACTTTTCCAGGATGTCTGTGCGATCAGCCGTGAAAGTCTGAATCTCTTTAATGATTTCATTCCAGGTCCCTTTTGCTTTTTGCTTGATTTTTTCATAATCAAGCTGAAGTTGATGAAAATGTTCATACGTACTGACATACTGAGTGAGTTGCTGCTCTATGCGTTTATTTTCTTGAATAGTTTCTTTAAGCTTTTTGTAATTTTTTAAACTCGCATGCTGTGTCTCAAACATATCTGCAAATATTTCCGCATCATGGCCGACAATTGAATTTTCAACAACAGGAATCAAAAGCCGGTCAAATAACTGGTTCGTGCTTTTGCAATCATCAAAAAACGCTTCAACTCCACCTTCTGAGCTATTGATTTTCGCAATACTTTCCCATTCATCCGCAATAATATGGTACTGTTCTTCGAGATAGTACTTATAGTCTTTAATCGTGTTAAACGTGCGTGCGCTAAAGGTTTTATCGCGCATGTGACTGTAGTAGTCCTGCATTTCCCCACGATCAGCCGTTCGTTTGCCGTCTTTTCCTTCCCGCACAAATGGAATCCCTTCAATTCCATTGGCATCATTGGCATCATATTCGTACACATATCTTAATGAATCCAATCCTTGTTTGGTCGTAAAAAGCGACACAGCGGTGACGACATAACGCCGCGGGACGTCATTGGCAATCCATTCAATCGCAATGTGTGCAGGAGCATTTTCAAGTACTAGGGTATGTTTAATTTTCCGGTCAGCCAAGTCAGCATGCGGTAGGATGGCTTGAATAGCAGCTTGGATAAAGACCGTTTTTCCACCGCCGTTTTCTATCAGGACCGCACCATTATGACCGTCAAACAGGAAAATTTCGTCATTGTACCGTTTGTTTCCCTCTTCGTACACAACATTTGTTAAACGAATTTTACTGATTGCCGGCATACTCATCCTCCCTTTCAAAACCGTAAATAAATTCAAAAATCCCTTTGTTGTACTCTACTTCCATAAAATAACGCTGGATAATCGTTTTGGCTTTTTCAGTTAAGGTGACTTCATCATTGCCAATTTCCTGGATCAACTCTTGATCGACCATAAATCTTTTGACGGTGTCCATAAAACTAAATCGACTAATCGTGTTACCGCTTTGCTTTTTAGCCGTCTCCTTGATATCGTCCATGTCTTCCCATTTTTCAATGATTAAACTCCAATTGTAAGAGAATTCTTTTTCCAATTGCTTAAGCTCCTCTTCATCATGGGTCTTTAATTGGTCGATTCGTTCTCCGATAAACCTCACCCATTCATCAATCCGCAAGAATTGCCTAGTCGGCTCCTGACTTTGATACGAATCATAAAAGCTACCAAACAGAATGATGGTTGAAAAATAAAGAAGATAAATGTCGCCGTTCGTGGCACCCGACCGTAAATAATTGCGTTTAATCCAATCATTGCTGACATGAAACGGTGACAACTTTGTTTCCGGAATTAAAAACAACTGCTCACTTGTACCAATCACAACACAATCAACTTCCCGGCTAAAGGCATCAAGAAGGCCGCGAATTTCATCATCGGCCCGATACAGCTGCACCGCATCCTTGTTGGCAACACCATCACGAGCAAGTTTCGTATATATTTGAAAAGCCCTTAGGACTGTTTGCTCAGAGTAATTCATCGTCTTCTCCCTCCAAGGTAATGATTAGCTCCTGAATCGAAAATCTTTTCACTCGGCTCACGATTCCTTTGCCCTCTTGAACCGTTAGACTTCGATTTTCCAGGAGTGCAAGTGCCTCCCCGAGCAGAGTTTTTCCTTCTTCTTCGTTGACTTCCCCTTTGATGATAGGCGAGCGCTGATGGAGAATCAGCCAAAAATCATAAAAATAGCGTTGCTCAAACATCGCTGAATGCTCTATTTGGTCAAGATAATTCATAAAATCAGAAAGTGTATTCGCTTGGTTTGACTCATAAGCTTCTAAAAAATATTCCATTAGCTCTTTGTATTTTGAGATTAATACCTTTCGATATGGATCATTCAGGTTATCATCTTTTGCTTCAATAAAGCCATGCTCAACTCGCTCTTGTCGCTCTTCGGTAATATTTTGTTCCGCAAGGACCGTGAGCGGTGACCAAAACCGATTTTCTTCTACTTTTAATAGCGGATGAAGGACACCAGACAAGGCCTCGAGCGGCAATGGGGTTGAAATCATATTTGAGACAAGATCCTGATCAAAGTTAAATGCCTGGATACCGGTGTAATAAAGGGATTCCTGAGCAGTGACTAGAGTCGTATTTTTTAAGGCAAATGTTTGCTCTAGCAATCGTGAATGATGATAGTGAACAGATTCAAGTTCTCTAGTAATCGTCAAAATTAATTCGTACGTCTTTTGTTCTTTTTTATGAACATCCTTGGAGTAGAGTCGTTCTCGTGTTTCTTTTACAAATTGGCGAAGTTCCTTAAATTCCTCATCTTCTCGCGTCAGGCGCCCAAAAATATCCTCAAGCAGTTGTTTATACCGTTCAAAAGTTTCTTCGGACACAATACTCCTTTGAATTTCGTGCTTGAGCTTTTTCATTCGTTCTTCCAAGCTTTCTACATCAATCCGCATCTCATTGATTTGCCTAAGTGCGCCTTTGAATTCACCCTTATCCAATTGTTTTCGTAACATCAGTTGATTGATTGAAAGCTGGAATTCACTATAAAATTCTTTTGTTGCAAAAACCAACTCTAAGCCGTCTTCATCAAGTGTGTAGTATTGTGTATTCGTTTTGAGCTCAAAGTTGTTCGCTTTTAAAATCGAGTACTCGATTATCCCATCCTGTTTCTCTTCCCAGTCAAAAAATGAATAGTTTCGTTTGCGGCCTGTTGTTGGCCGGAACGTTTGAATGATGGTTCTTGCAATTCGTTCATAATCTTCTAAATCAAGGCGATATTGCGATTCTGTTAATCTTCGCAAAAATGAAGCTAGTTCGTTGGTGCCCGTCTTATACTGCCGCATAATTTTTTGTTCAAAAAAGAACAGTAGCGTGAGGAGCCCCAGCCCCTTCATATCTACGATTTTTTCGGTTTGGTCCTGCTCCCGTTTCCGATCCAGTTCATATAACGGGTCAAACAGTGCTAAGCGGCGCATCCGTTCACGGTATCCGGTGGTTATTTCCTTAACATCAAGCTCGTCCAATCGGATTCCCTCCATATCTGTTGCAATTCCTTTGTCTTCAATGTTTCCTGGGGATGATATTTCCCTTCAGCCAACATCGAACGGATCTGTCCTTGCAGTTCTATTGTTGGAAAAAAAGCAAGAAATTGTTCAAGCGCCATGAGGTGTTCTTTTTGATAATCCTTTCCCCTTGATGCCTCTTTTTCCAAACATTTCAAGTAAAAAGGAAGCGCTAGCATTGCAGATTGTTTGTTATTGAAGGAATACCAGATTAGGATCCCTTCCCGATCAAGATCGCCGAAATATAAAAACTGATGGTTTGCTTTAATCGGATATTGCATGGGGAACTGTTCAATACTTTTTACAACCGCTTTACCCGCCCCATAAATCAAGGTTGAAAAGATCGTTTCGGTTAAAACTGGGAGTAATCCCTGATAGGTTGTTTTATTTTCAACTATTAAGTGAAGCTGGGTATTTTCATTGATTTTGTTGGGATTAATTGCAAACATCAATGGCTCTGAAACAGGAATAATTTTCAAAGAAGAAAACAATCCGACTCGGTCGAGGATTTCCTTCCCGCCATTTTCAACAATCCATTTCTCGTCTCCTACCAATTCAAAGCTTCGTTCTGGTGCGGGAACCTGATCTTCTGGAAAGGAAAATTGCTTCAAATATTGATCGATATTGAGCAAGAATGGGAGGTCATTTTTCCAAAGTGACGGGTCCATCCGGTAATACTCATCCAAATTAATTGATGGATGCAGGATGCTCCGATAATGCTGTAATTCTTTATGGTAATCGCCGATTAATTCGCTTTTATTGATCCGATACTGGAACGCTAAAGATGGAGAGCGATTTGTTCGCCCTTTTGCTTTTACCATTACAAGAATTTCTTCCTGTTCTAACTGCAAAATGGTTTGGGCAAATTCTTCATATGTATGGATATAAGGTTTCAACATCACTTCAAGTTCTGTTAACGCAATCGTTTTTTTCTTAAAAGTCGTGAACATCTTTTTGATTTGATCCAATCGAGACTCACTCCTAATTTTTAACATGTTTCTATAAACTATTGTACTAAAGTATCTGTCTTTCCGCAGTGAACATTTTGGGGATTGAATATGGTTAGGAGGAGGTCGTAGGAAAATTTTTTTCTCTTTTTATTTGATTATTAACAATTTTTAACTATTTAAACAAAATAACAGAACATGTTTTTTTCCTTCCGAACATTTATAACCCCACTAAACTCACCTTCACACTGGGTATCTAAACATTAAAGTTTTATTAAAAATAATTATTATCGTAGAAAAATTTTAACGTAAGATGTATTCTATTAACCTAATAATATAAAATTTACCTCGTTGGAGCCAACGGGATTTAGGATAGTAAGGGGTGTATGATCATTTCTGAAAAAATCGTTGTCATAACCGGTGCAAATAGTGGATTAGGATTTGAAACAACAAAGTATTTTGTAAGCATAGGAAATACCGTAGTCATGGCTGTCCGAGATGTAAAAAAAGGAGAAGCAGCAAAAACAGAGGTACTCCAGTTATTTCCTCAAGCAAAGATTGATGTTTTTTATCTTGATTTATCTAAATTAACTACTGTACGTCAGTTTGTAGAAGCTTTTTCCCGAAAATACGATTTCTTAGATTTATTAATTAATAACGCCGGGGTGATGATTCCTCCTTTTTCTAGGACGGAAGAAGGCTTTGAACTTCAGTTTGGCTGCAATCATTTAGGGCATTTTGCATTGACTGGATTACTGCTTCCATTTTTGGAAAAAGCAAAACAGCCTCGTGTTGTCACGCTAAGTTCCATTGCTCATCGAAATGGCAGCATAGATTTTGATAATTTGGATGGTTCAAAGGGGTATCGTGCCATGAAGTTTTATAGTCAAAGCAAGCTGGCGAACCTTCTATTTGCAAAAGAATTCGACGAACGCTTAAAACGAAACGGATACAAAACAATCAGCTTGGCAGCCCATCCCGGCATTTCCTCTACGAATCTATTTAGAATTGGCAAAGAAAAGGCACCTTGGTATGTCAAGCCTATCATCAAGCTCATTGCGCAACCAGCTGAAAAAGGGGCATTGCCTACGATCATGGCAGCCACAGACGAGAAACTAGTTGGTGGCGAATACATCGGCCCTGACGGTGCAGGCAATCGCAAAGGCAACCCTGCCATCGAAATACCTCGAGCGCATGTCTATAACAAAGCAACCATGGTGAAACTATGGACTGTTTCAGAACAATTAACGTCAGTGAAATTTAATCTGAATTAATAGATGAGGACGTTGGAGCGGAGATGAGAGATGATTCATGCGTTATCGTTCCCATTCTTTCGAATCTATGAATTTTTGGGCACGATTCTCCTACTATCGTGCCCATTTTTTCGAAATTACAAATTTTTGGGCACGATTCTTGCGTTATCGTTCCCTTTTTTTCAAATCTACGAATTTTTGGGCACGATACCCGCGTTATCGTTCCCTTTTTTTCGAATCTACGAATTTTTGGGCACGATTCTTGCGTTATCGTTCCCTTTTTTTCAAATCTACGAATTTTTGGGCACGATTCTTGCGTTATCGTTCCCTTTTTTTCGAATCTACGAATTTTCGGGCACGATACCCGACCTATCGTTCCCGTTTTTCCGAAATCACAAATTTTCGGCAACAATTCTCCCGCTATCGTGCCCATTTTTCGAAACTAAGGCAAATCTACGCAGCACTTTACATCGAAACTGCCAATGAAATGTATCATAAAGCGGGTCTATGCAACACTTTCAACGAAAACTGCTAATGAAATGTATCATAGAGCAAATCTATGCAACACTTTCAATCAAAATCGCCAATAAAATGTATCCTAGAGCGGGTCTACGCAACACTTTCAACGAAAACCTCCAATGAAATGTATCCTAGAGCGGGTCTACGCAACACTTTCAATCAAAACAGCCAACGAAATGTATCCTAGAGCAAGTCTATGCAACTCTGCCAATCAAAACAGCCAACGAAATGTATCCTAGAGTGGGTCTACGCAACACTTTCAATGAAAACCGGCAATGAAATATAGCGAATCTACGAATTTTTGGGCACGATACTCGCGTTATCGTTCCCATTTTTTCAAAACCATACAAAAAAATAGCCTGCATGCCAAGCAACACTTGGCAGACAGGCAATTCCCTCTATAATTCATCACTAGCAAAATGAATCATCGCTCCGACGACAGGCATATGAATCCATGCTTCACAAACTGGCCGGCCTGTAGCGACAGTCAGTGCCTCAGCGTATATCCGGAGCTGCGGCAGGTAACTCATACTCTTAGACAGCCAATCGGCTTCTTTACCTGGGAACGATTTATGGTCAATGATCACCCAGCCACTCGGCGTTTCAAGCAATAAATCAATCCAGCCTGACGCCTTCTGTAAACCTTTCCGAATATGGATCGGCCACTCGGAATGTTTCGAAATTAAATCGGGATACTGTTCAAAAATAAACTGCTGTAACCGGTCGGAAGCCTCAAGCATCGACTCTGTTGTTAAAGCATATATACCATGACGGTCACTGATCGCTTGTGCCAGTGCCAGTCTCTCTTGTTTCGGCTTTGTTCGGTCATCGGCAGCTAAAAATGCATGTACCATATCCCCAAGCAAGGCCATTTCCGGATTGCCTGTTAGTGGAAGACGTGTGCCAATGCGATGAATTCTTGAAACATCATCAAACACTTCCGATACTTCGCTGCTACTATCCACCACAGTTTGATCATTCTTGATCCCACTCGGGTTAAATCTCGCCGGAACAAACGGTACTGCTTCAATTGATTTCCCCACATAAACAGGTTCTTCCTCAGATGAACTCGGATTGGTTAGTTCTGAATCAGCCTCAACAGAAAGCAATCTGACTTTGCAATGAAAACTGTTTCCCTTCACCACTATTTTTCCAGTTTGATTATCTGGTGGAAACTCCCCTTCTACTTCACCGGCAGCACCAAGATTTCCAATAACAGGTATGCCCATATCATCCGTCAATTCACTCAGCCAGCCCACTTTTGAAAAATCCCTTGCTGTGAAAACAAGATAATCCCTAGCTCGCGTCATACCTACGTACATGAGCCGTTGATTTTCGTCTAAAAGCTGGCGTTGCCTGTGCTTGAGCTCAGGTGCATCTAGGACATGGGTATCGAGTCCTACCTTGGTTGCTTGCTTTCCATATGGCCAAGGCCAATAATAAAGGCGGCGTCCGTAGAGCGGATCCTCTACATTAAAGCCTTGCGTACTGACTGCGGTTACTTGGTCAAATACAGGTAAATTGCCTCGGTCTGAAGATTTGTCTAAAGAATTTAAAATAACAAACGGCCACTCTAACCCTTTTGCCTTGTGGTAGGTCAAGACTCGAACCGCATTGTCATTGGTGGATTCTGCTACCAAATTTAATTCTTTATCCCTTTTCACATCATTACTTAAGAATAAAATAAAACCAGTCGTTGTTGCAGCGTTTCCATTCGTACCGGCAACATCTTCATATTTGATTGCCAATTTGCGAAGCGCATCTAAGTTCGCAAGTCGCTGTTCCTGCTGTCCCCAGCTTAAGGCGATTTCATCTGCACTTGATACAACAAGCGCCATGTCCACCACTTCACTCGGGCTCATTTGAACAATTTTTGCACGGGCCTTGTCCAAATCATGGATGACTGGCTCAGTTTCAATAATGTTTACTCGCTTCTCGGCATCAAGCCAATCAGAGAGCCAGCGTCCTTCACCCCATTCAGCAGATGAAAAATGGATTAATTCCGCCAACGCCAGCGTATCCCGAGGATCCACCAGGTATCTAATCGCTGCGACCGCGAAAACAACTTCTGGCGTATCTAATAAACCACTTTCGCCAACTGTTGCAGGAATTCCTAGATTTGAGAGTGCTTCGGCAATTCTAACGCATTCATCATTTGACCTGCAGAGAATGGCGACGTCGCCTCCTTTAAGTGAACGAAGCTCTCGGGTTATTTTATCAATAATTTGGTAGTGGTCTGTTTGACTCAATACCTTCTTCACACCAAGAGCAATATGAGCTGCGTCAGTTTTTACATTCTTTGAATGAGGGTAGAACCAGGTTTCGACCGCTAGCGCTTGTTCGGGCTTATCCTCCCGCATTGGATCGAGTGCAGTCCGTTCCGCCGCCATTCCTCTTGCTTCAAAAACCGGAACAAAAATCGCGTTAACAAAATCAACCAACGACTTACGCGAACGATAAGAAGCATCTAAAATTTCAATATCTAAATCATCGATACTAGTCATAGCCGTTTGCATCAATTCCGGATCCGTTCCCCTAAAACCATAGATTGCCTGCTTGACATCCCCAACCCACGTGGCACTTTCAGCGATTTCGCGAAGCTGCATGTTTAAAGCAATCTGCAAAGGACTTGAATCTTGGAATTCATCGATAAACACTGCCGAAATCCGATCGATAAGCACTTCTCGATTTTGTTGATCCTTCAGCAACTTAAGCGCCAATGCCTCTTGGTCGGTAAAGTCGATTAAGCCACGCTTCCTTTTTTCCTCCGCGTAAAGTTCCATAGCCTCCGATGCACAATGGAATACAGCAAACATGGCGTTTTTCATATCCTCATGTAACCTTGGGTGTCGGTCATGAACTGATGCAGCGGCATGAATCGGGGAAACGGCATCCATGCTTTTTTTGGCAGGGGCAAGCTTGCTTAGCTTCGCCCATTGCTGCCAGGTGAGAACGCCGTTTCGGTCCCATTCTCGAATTACTTCGTCTAACACTTCCATCGCTTTTGCTGTCGTTTTAGTTGTATCAGCACCAGGCAGTTCAGATTTTGCCACCTGTAAAGCAGATCTTAATGTTTCATCTAGTTGGTCTGGATTTGGTAAAGCTTCAGGCAGCCATTTTGTCATATTATCCCATGAGAATTCGGCACATGCCTGCACTTCAGCTGGACTCATTCCATTCTCACGAGCAAGCTCTAGCACTTGCAGTACTTTCTTCCGCCAGTTATTGTTTTCATCTAAATTGTCCAATCCGAGCCGAAGGAATACTTCGCGATAATCTCGGTAAAATTTCATAATCACTTCATCGGCAATCGCATGAAACAAAGCGGAAGCTTCGGTATCGGCCAACACTTTTTGCACCGGTGACAAGCCCATTTCAAGGGCGAATTCTCGTAAAAGTCTTCCAAAGACGCTATTCATCGTTCCGACATACCCGTCCAAAATACGGGCTGCTGCCTCGGCATCCCCTGATTCTAGCAATCTAAGCCGAACACGTTCGATGAGTTCTTCAGCAGCTTTTGTCGTAAAGGTGGTTGCCATAATATTTTCCGGTGGCACGCCATTTTGAATTGATTTTAATATCTCACCGGAAAGGCGATACGTTTTTCCAGCTCCCGCTCCGGCACTCAACATGGTTAACTTTCCGGTCATACTTGCACCCTCCTAAGCCCACATAGATTCTGATATTCACAAAATTTGCATGGAGGGTCAATTAATGATACAAATGGCTCCTCTTCTGCAATATCATCCGAAGTTTGCGTTGATTTTTCTGGCACACCTGGGGCAATCGCTGTCCCCTTTGCCAGTTGTGTCCAAACGTCAGCTACTGATTTTTTTATGATTTGATGTGTTTCAATGAGCGACGGCCCCTGTACATGGTAGTCCGATGGAAATTCCTCATGCGGAACGCTGTAGAAATGACCAGTTCTCAGCATAAAATAAGCAACGGGTAGCTCTTCATCTTCATGGTCTGCTAATAACCAATGGTAAAGTGATAATTGCACGGACAATTTCTCTAGACGTTCTTTATAATTCGCCGGTCGTTTTGACCATTTCGCATCAAAGAGAATCTTTTTACCTGTGGTGGTTTCCCCAACAAGGTCTAAGCGACCCTTGAATTCTACTCCTTCATTCCAAGGTTTTTGCACTTCCAATTCGGTATGTTGAATCTTAATTCCGGCTCGGTTCAACACTTTAAAAAAGTGCCTAATCGATGTTTGCAGTTTGTAGCGAGTTTCGTTTCGAACAATTCCGTTTTGCGGCTCCAAGAGCGGTGCGGCAAGCATTGGTGTCAATCCATCAAATAATTCGCCGACCCGAATTCTTGCCTCGTCTTCGTTCCAGTTTGATTTTTCCGTAATTAACGTTTCCAAAATGACATGTCCGAGATTTCCAAGCATGACTGATTCGTTTGGCGTGGATAAAATATTGCCAGGTTTTACGTTGGCAGCATATTTAAATGTCCACTTTACCGGACAGCTGATTAACCCCTCAAAACTAGTCGCTGATTCTTCCTTCCGAGGCAGAACCACTTGTTCTGGAATCCGCCAGGTTCGGATCGGCTCTGGGATCATCCGTCTTGGTAAAGGTGACCTTTCAAAGACATTACCGAACAAATGAATGCTCGGTTGTTTGCGTAGATCTGACGCCTCAACGCTAATGTTCTCTACTGCAGTGTTATCTTGCGCCACAGCGTAGCGAATTTCGTCCCATAATGGATGTAGCGGAATTTCCTCCCCTTTTACTTTTGCAGGCGCAAACAGGATTAACTTGCGATTAGCAAATCTCACCGCACGCTGCCACGCTGCAGCTTCCCTCCGCCGGCGAACGTCTTCTTCCAATAAATAAACACCATGGTCCTTTAACCATGAACGTTCGGCTCGGGTCCAGGTGCGGATGTTCGGTCCCGCCATGTTTTTATGAAACCCCCACCAAAGAATGGTATCGACTTTGTCCCAAATTTGCCCGGGATGGTCAATAACTTGCCAAGTTGTTGCCTCTTCTTTGTAGCTGTCTAGTTTCGCACCTTCACCCAAGACGGAATCAAGTATGCGCGCTACTTGTAGATGGGTCACATTGCTGACACCAAGCGACTTAACGCCCTCAAGGATTTCGTTTGCAACCTGTGTGGCCTTAACGTATATGAGGTCATTTTTTTGATGATAATTCGTTGCCGCCCAATGACTTACTTTTTGACATATCTGGGCGAATTTTTCGTAAGGAATTCCAACGTTCGGATTATAATATCCATGGCGAATCCACAGGTCCAGCTTCTCATTTAAATTCTTACGACGTTTCTTTATTTCGGTTGCATCGCAGCCTTCTTCGACCCACATTTCCTCATAGTCCTGGATCCCGTCCTCGATTGCCTGTTGCCATTTCGGACCGCCAATCCCTGGATTTGCTGCTAACTCCCTAGCAAGCCGAAAGCGGATTTTCCCTGGGACCGGGGAAGCTGGAATCGTTAATAACTCCATCATTCGGTCCACCCTTATCGGCTCCCAATATGTATCGATTGTAAGAGGTAAAACTTGAAGCACCGCACGCCATTTAGAAGAAGTATCAACGCCTGCTCCTGGAACACCGCGTCGATGAAGCAGCTCGTCAAGAAACATCGCACCCTCACCCTTTATGATCACGGTGTTTTCTGCTGATGTATGTTGAAGCAAGCTGATTAAATAATCAGCTGCATCCCATTCCTGCTCTGATCGAACTAACAGTAAGCTTCCATCTCCTTGGGCTTTGCCGCTAGATTGTTTAGCAGCGAGAACCTCCTGCAACATCGAAAGATCCGTCGCAGCGTCGGCTTGGTCGTCGATGCTGTTTGTTCGAAGCGGTTTTTTCTCTATTTGTACACCTTTGTCTCTTAAAATATTGATTAATTGAACACACCATGGGTCCCACATTGTTTCATCTTCATCCACGATTGAAATGGTATCGATATCTAAACTGATTTGGTCATGCAGTTTTGCAAGCAATGCCCTTACGTGATCTGGGAATCCCCATGTTTTATTCACATTAGCTAGTTCTATTTGTGCCAACGTCTCTAGCCATTTGCTTCCGGCAGTATGAACGGCCGGATTCCAGCCCGATAGCACTAACTCATCACGTTTGTGAAGTAACTCTCTGGTTGTGTTCCATGAGTCTGTTGCTAAGGATTTTGAGAAAGGCTGATTTCCAGTATCTTGTTTTCGTAACAAATCCTGCCACTCAGCGATCCGGATGTTTTCCGAAGCTTTAGGGGCAGTTAATCCTAACTGGGTTTCTAAAATGCCGATTAATCCGGTAAAACCGGTTATGACGGTACCTACGATTGCATCATTTTCCCTAAGCGCATCTGGGTATGTAGCAGAATCAAGCCAGTAGCCAAGTATGATATTCAAGTCCGTGTTCTCCTCCTTTAATCAAACAAATCTCATTTCATTATATTTCTGGAAAAATATCCTTTTACAATATTTACTAGCTTTATTTTACACAAAAAGGCGTACTAAAAATAGTACACCGTTTTCTTTATATCTGAATTTTCATTTACAAAAATTAAACCATATCCCAGCCATCCTCGTTTGTACTGCTCCATCAAATTTTTTCACCTAATAGCTTGTTAGAAACACCTTTCCATTTCTTATTTTAGAAAATTCAACAGCTTCAACAGCACTACCCACGTCTAGTAAATCGTAACGAGAATCTTCCTTCATCATTTTTAACTTCCCAGCTTCAATCAGTGAAATCAAATGTTTAAACGTTCCTTGCCATTTCTCTGCTGTTACGGTTTTGTTCCAATGACGCAAATGAAATATATTAGCATTCACTTTTGCTATTTTTACAATATCGGCCCAATTGACCTGTTTTCCTGATAAAAGACCGATTGTGATAAAATTTCCATTCGGGTGCACACAAAACGCCAAGTCATTTCCGTCAGAACCGCCAATCGAATCAATCGCTGCATATGCCCCTTTTCCATTCGTTAATTCCATAACGGTTTCGCGAAGTGGAGACTGAGACGTATCGATTACCTCAGAAGCACCAAGCTGAAGTAATTCAGCAGTATGTTTGTTGTTTCTCGTCACAGCAATCAATCGAAAGCCGATAATCTTTGCTAGTTGGGCAAAAATATGGCCGATTGCCGACCCGCACGCATTGACTAACAAAACCTGATTCGGGCTAATTTTTAATACCTCCGTACAAACCACCCAGGCAGTAATGGGATTAATATACATTTGTGCAGCTGTAAAATCATCGATTGTATCAGGTACGACCACTGCATGTTCCGCTTTTGTTTTAACGAATTCTTGCCACGTCCCTTCCCCACGCAATGGCAGAACCCGCTTACCAATCAAATTTTTCGAAACGAAAGACCCAACCGCATCAACAATTCCAACACCTTCATACCCCGGAATATTAGGCAAAGAAATTCGATGTGCATATGAGCCTCTAATCGGGATTAAATCAGAAGGATTAATTGGGCGAGCCAGCATGCGGACAAGGACTTCATCATCTTTCGGTGGTTCAATTGTTTTGTTTTCAATTTTGAGCACTTCTTTAGGACTACCAAATTCGTAAAATATAATGCATTTTGCTTCCAAAACTAGTAATCTCCTTTACCACAGCACAGTGAACAATTCTGTGCGGTTTTCTGTGTATGTATTCTGATGATATCGTTAATTATTATTTTACCTATCAGATACAGGAAACATCTACTAGTTTTTGGACTAGGAGGTTTACTTGGAACGGACATGTAGTTCGTTATTTTACTTAAAACAACTGTTTTGAGGATTGATGTGGACATCAGGTACGTTATTTGCTAAAAACCATGACAAACTACTCTATATTTCGGCAAATAAAGGCATCTATGTCCGTTTGGACTCTTAACATTCTCTTTTTCGAGAAATAGAGGAACCTATGTCCGTTTCTACTGCACCCTATTCTCGATTTGCTGTCCCTGCACTGAATAGACATGACGAATCTGTAACTTGGACAAACGGTTCAAACTTTCTATAGAGCTATATTTAATAACTAAACAATAATGAATGAACGTTCAATCATTTAAGTTATACACAATTTTCGGAATTGTCCCGCGATAAAATATATTAAAATGGCTAATCGGAAACTTACCGATTAGCCTACTTTCCTTATGTTGTTTTTAGTCGTTTTTAATTCTTCCTTATCTTAACATTCATATTTCACTTGATTGAAGAATTTTTAATTCGAGATATTTAGAATAAAAAAGTATCCAAAGCATATTGACCTGGTCCGATTAAGGCTAACCCAATTGATACCGCAAGTAAAGTTAGGTTATACTCATATCCATTTGATGTAGTCCATAATCCGTTTGGGCCATGCACTTTAACGATAGCAATTACCATTGTCCCAGCGATCATGATTCCGGCAAGAGGTGTTAGGAATCCTAAAGCAAATAAAAGCCCGCCAATAAGTTCAGTCAATCCTGCGATTAGAGCAATTGTAATACCTGGTTTCATCCCAATAGATTCAAACCAACCGCCAGTACCTTTTAAACCATATCCTCCAAACGAACCAAATAATTTTTGAGCTCCGTGACCAATAAATAAAACACCAATTACCAACCTAATAATTAATAAACCAAGATTAATCATTTTTTTATTTCCTCCTAAGATATTTATTTTATCTCGAATTCGAGATATTATTTCAAAAAAAATCATTTCTTAACATTTTGACTTACCTTACTCAAAAGATTAACGAATATTTCAGACTCCTCGAGATTTAAAGAACTAAACACATTCTCTACCCATTGATGATGTTTTGGCATAATATCCTCCATAAAGCTATTTCCATCATCTGTTAAAGCAACATGTATCGCTCTTCGATCATCTGGACAAGCACTTCGATAAATCAGGCCTTTCTTTTCTAATCCATCAATAACATATGTCATAGAACCGCTTGATATTAAGATACTATGACCAATTTGTTGTATGGTTCGTTTTCCTTTAAGATAAAGCACTTCTAGAACAGAAAACTCTGTAATACTGAGGTTATATTTTGACATTTCTAACCTCATACTCTCCTGAATTCCTTTAGATGCTTGCATCAATACCAGAAAGGGCAAATTTGTACATTTTCTGTTCATTCATTCACCACCTTTAAATTATTTTTAATTAAGATATCTCGAATATGAGATAATAATATTACTTATCAAACTCTATGTCAACTACCACCTCTTATTTCATATTTTTTGGAATATTCCACTCCATATATGTCGATTTTCCCTTTCATATTAAAGAAGTTTGCCTGAGCAACCATTGATATTATTCCGTATGATTAGGTTTTGAGGCTGTTTTTATTAAAATATGACGAATAATAAAACCAATTCCTACTCCTGGAATAAGAGACATCATTGGAAGCCAAATGGGGCCAAATGATACACCAAAAATGCTGTTTTGAGAATACATTAGACCTACTGTTACAAAATAAGCTCCAAAAGCAAATGGTACAAAAGAAAGCTGAGGATTTTCCCCTTCCGCAAATTTATAGGCATCATACATTGCAAACAAATAGACACAAGGATAAAACATAAGCCATTGGTAATCCACTACTGCATGAGCCTCTTTTATTTTTCCAAGGAAACTAAACATGATAGCCTGATTAAAAAAGCTGTTCACATTAATAGTGAATTCTAAAATAACAAACAAAATTCCTTTGATATGGTGACCATTTAACAGCTGACCAAAGCCTGGAAAAGCAATACTCCAGAGAATGGCTTCAAGTTTTTTCGTTTTCATCATAGTATCAACCTTTAATATTCAGTTCTAATTTGCTTACTTTTGACCTTATCTAATATCTTTAATAAACCAACGAGCCCTCTGATAATAAACAAAGTGAAATTAACACTTGCAAATGTATGAAAAGCTGACCACCTTTTCCATTTAAATAATCCGGTGTATTTTTCCATAATCCATTGCCCAACACTCATTGGAACACTAAAAATCAAACTTTTTAATAAAATTTTTCCAAAGTGATCATTATACGAGATTTTTACCCATATGACACTTAAAATCGGAAAAAATAACATGTCATAAATAATATTTGTTTTAAAAATTTTAGGTAATGGACGCACAGGATATTCAAGTTTATTGGTTCCAACAACATAAGCATCAATTAGGGTGGCAATAACCCCTTTTGAGAAAAAAATCAAAAGATTTTCTCTCATTTTTGTTCCCTTAAATAAAAACGGGAAAGAAACTACACATAATGCGACTAATAAGTTTAACAACTTTTTCTCCACTTACTAAACATCCTCTCATTTTCTGGAATCGTGATACACTTAAATTGCCCAAAAAGCATACAAATATAGGCAATTTTTGGGATTTAATTATAAAGTATTTGACGTTTAGATGTTAAACTATAAAAAAAGGAGGGCATGTCGAATGGAATTTAAAATTGGGAACGGTACCCTGTTTTTACCCCCTTTGCATATTACGATTATTGCTATTATTATCTTTATTCTGTTGTTTAGATGGAGCAAGCAGTTAGAAACACGACGTTATAGGATTTTCTTATACTTTCTGATTAGTACTTACATAGCTGCAATTTATTCACATAGCACCAAAGATGGCGTCTTTGAACTATGGATTCCTTTAGGGTTTATCGTCGTTTTCTTGCATTTGTTTCGAAGTAAAAGTTACCATCCAGCAAAAATGAAAGCGAGTGTTTTAGGCCTTTCCATCGCAATTTACCGGTTAATTCAGCATTATATCGGTTAATGCTTACACTAAATATATTCGTACAAAAAAGAAGATGTTTTTTTACATTTGGTTACTTAAAGCGAGGAAATTAGCTATGAAAAGAAAAACGATATTTGCATCGACCATAATTGTTGGGATAGTATTAGTCCTCTTGTTAGGCAACTATTTTTTGGGGGATAGAGGGGATAATGGAAGGGCTAAGTATAAAGAATATACATCCGCACACTCTTTAACAAAAAAATACACCGACAATGACTATAAATTAGCCAGAGAATTGATTGGTGCAATACAAAAGAAGGATGATAATCAAGTGTCGCTGCTTATCAAGAAGAACAAACAGATTAATTGTCCAGAATTTGAAGAAGACCCAGACTCTGATATGCCCGCACCATTTACACCATTAAGTGCAGCCTGCTACATTGGAGATTATGAAACAGCAAAAATGCTAGTTGCCAAAGGTGCTGTTGCAAATGTGAGAGACACTTATTCACCGTTAGGACTAGCCTTAGATCGATATGAGCCAGAAGATTTAGATCTGGTAAAACTGCTAGTTGCAAATGGTGAAAATGTGAGAAAAGGTGTCTATTTGGATTATGTAGCTGAATGTGGAAACTTCAACTATAACACCGAAAACGACAATCAAAGAATAGTTGACATTTACAAGTATTTAGAAGAACAAGGAGCTCAAAAGTCTAGCATAGACAAAGTACTATCAAATGCTGCCTATATGGGAAACACTTCACTTGCTGAATTTTTGATTGAAGAAAGAGGAGCAGATGTCAATCGTGAAACAATTGCTACGCCACTTATTCGCGCAGTATATGCACACTCCGTACTTGATGAAAAGACTGTTAAAATGGTGAAAATGCTATTGGAGCACGGTGCAGATAGAAACTACGTTTACGCATTAAAGGAGCCAGCTGAAAACCATGGTACCGCCTTAGATATCGTGAAAACTTATCCCACGCCTAATCAAGAACTCATTAAACTTTTAGAAAATTGATAATGCCAGTTAGACCTAAATCCAATCTTATCATTTGCAAAAGGTAACGGAACCCGTTAGGCTTTTTTAGGCCTCTTCTTCTAATTAAACTATATCGTTACAATTTTTCTTTGTATTTTTTCAATGAAATAAACAGAAAGATTCCCAACGCAAGGGCGTCCCATATCAAGGTCGTTAATGGATCAATATTTTTTACTAAAAATAAGGATGGAATGCCACCCATAACCGAGTCATCCATCGTAAGAAACCAGCCAAGGAACATATTATTTGCCGCATGAGCCCCAATCGATAATTCAATACTGTTTGTTTTGGCGCTGATATAACACCAGATGATTCCAGTTAACAGGTAATCCGCCCCAACAAAAATCGGTGAATAGTTCATTTCAGGATTGGTAAAATGAAGAGATCCAAAGATTCCACCAGCAATAAGGGACATTATCAAAGGATTCCGTATCCATTTTCCGATAAACTGCATCAAATAACCTCTGAAGAAAACCTCCTCACACGTCGTTTGGATTGGGGTCAAAATTAGCACAAGGAAGAACAAAATGACAAAATCTGATAAATGAATATCATTTAACGAATAATCCCCTGGGTTAAAGATGACATCGAGTATCGTCGTTGTACTAAGAATGAGAAAAAACGCACCAAACCCATAGCCAATTCTCTTCCAATCTAAGTGTTTCTTTGGTGTAATCAGAGTGATAATTTTACGCTTATGGACGAAACGAATGGCAACAAAGATCCCTATTAACCAAAAGACGAACACCGAATTCATTAATGCAAAGTTGACTAAGGGATTGAGTCCCACATAATCAACTAACTCTTCATCGAAATATGTATTGGGGTTTCCATCTGATTGAACGATTTGCTCACCAATAATCGCATATGGAAAACCGGCAATAGTAATAAAGACAATCATAACAACCAATGATAATACATACCGCTTCCAACTATTCTTGCCTTCTTGCACATTAGTAAAATTCATTTCAATTTAGCTCCATATATTTAATAGTTTCGTAGTCACATCTACATATTTTTACATTTTTTGATAATAAAGTCAATTATTGTTATTTTGGATATAAATAAAAAAATGGATTGGAGAATTAGCAATTCATCATTACTAATTCCCAATCCACGTTATCTTATCGATGGAAGTTATTATGTTCATTTTTACATATTACGAAGATATTTTCGCGATATTTCTCTAGTCCATTCATGATAGTGGTCCCATGTTTCCCAGACATCCTTAGCCCATTTCATCAACATCTCATTTCGGTTTGTCCCTTTCTCAGCAAAAAGGACATCCGAAACGGAATAGCTGTATGGACTTGATGGAAGATTAAATGATGGCCATTGAATGTTTCTTTTAGCCAATTCCATGTGGGCCTTCTGAACCTGTCTCCCCGTGTATCCATGTTCTATTGCCAAATATAAACCTATTAATGAAAAAGCCGTTCTAATATTTTTGACTTTTTTTCCAGAATGCTGCGCACCATAGGCGTCAACTGCATGTTGGGTAGGGAATTCCATATCCAAAAGCTCGATTAAATAAGCTGAGAGATCGTGATACGCTTTTTCACATTCACCCAATGCGTTGTAATGGTCACTTTCTTCCCAATTCTGATCTGGAAATTTCCCCTGACAACCGGGACATGTTTTATAATGAATTTCCACTAGCCCCACTCCAGTCTAGTCTCGAATCCCTTATTTGAGTTTATGCACTCGGTTTGCTTCTGAGTGGTTTTACATATGAATGTTTATTTCCAACGTTTAAGAGTTGGTAGTAATGCTTCCAGTTCTTTTCTAGCTACGTCTTCGCCCATTGCTTCTCCAAGAACAGGCACAAGCATCTCAATCATTTCTTCAAGTGATAGTTTGGAATGAATAAATTTTCCATCTTTATAGCAATTTGTACAGTAAATGCTTTTACTCCCATCTGGTTCCGTTGCTATGAAATGCGCGTGTTCTTCATTAAAAGGTAAACCACAACTTTGACACATTGTTACTTTTGTCATTTTTATCATTCCTTTCGGATGGTGGTGTACACCATAATACTTCATTTTAGCATACCCAGGGTGCCAGGCACCGCCCGAAAAATCTTGTTTCACATTATGTTTCACAACGCTAGGGGTTTATCAGGATGAAAATGTAGTATTAAAAAGAGAGGACGCCGATTATCGGAGGTCCCTCCTCATAAAACTATATTTGAATCATTTTACACTCATGAATTTTCAACTGTAAATCAGCAACGTTTTTAATAAACTGCTGATCATGTGAGACGAATACAATAGTGCCTCTGTACCCAGCAAAAAAGGTTTCTAATGCTTTAATCGCATAGATATCTAAAAAATTCGTCGGTTCATCTAACAGTAGAATATTATAATCCCCCAAGAATAGCCTACATAGCTGCAGTCGAATCGCTTCTCCGCCACTTAATGACTTCACACTCTTTTGTAGGTCTGAACCAACAAACTGCATCGAATGCAAAACACTCCTTAAAAATGCCTCGTCATATTCTGAATGATTTTTCACAAATTGCAAAACTGTTTCGTCAGTAGTAAATTGATAGCTCATTTGCTGGAAATAGCCAATTTTTGCTTTTGGAGAAATAATCAGATTCTCATCGCGATTCGCAATTTGGTTGAGTAATGTGCTTTTTCCACTGCCATTGCTACCGGTAATCGCTATTTTTTGACCAAGCGGCAACTGAAAACTCACTTCTTCCAATAATACATTCTTGTCAATTTGAAGAGTGCAGTGGTCTGCCATAATCGGAAATTTATTATGAAGTTCTTGCGTTTTCGATTGCTGGAATATTATCGGTCTGTCTTCTTTCACAGCTTCCACTTCCTGAAGTCTCTCCATTCGACTTTCTATTGCTTTCGCAGCACGTTGCATTGCTTTTTGGCTCGTGCCCTTTGATTTTGTCATAAACATCTTATTCGGTTTGGCATTTGCTTCGCTTTTTGACATGCGACCAGCTTGTGCAACCTTTTGCGCTTTTTTCATCTTCTCTTGTGCCGCTTTATCGAGCCTACTCTTTTCTTTAACAAACTGCTCATGAGCTTGCTGCTGTTGTTCCCGTTCTAACTGCTTTTGGGCTTCGTATGCAGAATAATTTCCAGCATAAACTCGGACCTCGCCCCCATCAATTTCCCAGATTGTCGTAACCAATTCATCGAGAACCGCACGGTCATGACTAACTAACACTAGCGCTCCATAATAATGGCGAAGTTCATCAAGGAAAAAGGATATTCCATCTTGGTCTAGATGCGTTGTCGGTTCATCAATGAGCAGTGCTTCATAATAATGCGTAAACAACTGGGCAAGCTTCATCCTTGTTTGTTCCCCACCACTCAACTGCCCCGAATCCATTGGAATCGCTAATTTCCCTAGCAATGCTGGGTCGGCTTCAAGTGCTTTTGGCTCATCAAGCTGCTCGAAATATCCACACTCGACATGGCGATGCACCTTCCCGTTTGTTGGTTGAATTTGCCCAGCTAATATTTTTAAAATCGTACTTTTACCAGCACCATTTTTACCCACAATGCCAATCCGATCAAATTGGTGGATGGCTAAGTGGCCAAGCTTTAAGATTTCCTTATCCAAATAAGTTACTTCAACATTTTCTATTTCAAAACAAATTTGTTCCATATTTTGCTACCTCCCGAAAAATAATAATTTCGTATCGATAGCAAGAATCGATACGAGCTTATAAAACAAGCTCGTATTAAAAGAAAAGTAACATAAACATTCAATATCCCTCCCCTAACATTTGTGAAAATAAAAAAATCACAGACGACTGTCTGTGATTTAGAGTAAAAGGGAGTAACCAATCCGATCGAGCGGTTGATGAAAAATCCATCAGCAAATAAACCTCGCTCACGATGAAAGGTTTTTTGGCAAAATTAAAGAAAGGTAGAATAATCCACTTTCTTCAAATTACATCATGATACTAAAATTGAAGATTATTAAAAAAGGACAGACTAATCCCGTTTACTCTGTATCTACAAACAGAGCCTTTGACCGTATTCAATTACTGGTTCAAAGATGGGAAACGTAGTCTCATAGAATGTGTCATTTTTTAGTAATCCTCCTAAATGTTTTCTGTACAATATTAGTTTAGAACCCACTAATGAAAATGTCAATAAGCGCTCCAGCGCCGTTCAACGCCTCTCAGCGCAGCTCCAGTGCCAGGCACCACCCGAAAAATCTTGTTTCACAGATTGTTTCACAATCTGTATAATTCCCCTCATAAAACGAAAATTGCAGGGTTTGCAAAGGATTTTGATGCAGACAAGGTTTTAGGAAAGAAACAAGCTAGAAGCTTAGATCGTTTTGCGCAATTTGCTTTAGATGCGGCAGAGCAAGCTTGGGAAGATTCCAACTCATTCGGTATCAGAGGCCATAACGCAGCTATTATTTTAAAAAAATACGAATAAACAAATTTAAGAAAAAGGCTATGAAACATTACTAATGAAAAAAACAGTAAAAATGTATCATAGTACTACTCTATGGAACAATTTAAAGAAAAAAAACTAACAAAGTGTTTCATAGACGGGCTCTACGCTACACTTCTAATGAAAAAACAAGTGGAAATGTAGCATAGAACAACTCTATGAAACAAATCCAAAGAAAAAAACTAACAAAGTGTTTCATATACGAGCTCTACGATACACTTCTAATGAAAAAACAAGTGGAAATGTAGCATAGAACCACGCTATGAAACAAATCTACAAAAAAAACTAACCAAGTGTTTCATAGACGCTCTCTCCCCTGAGAAGAGCTAGCTTAAATATATTATTGCGGACATCAGATTCCCTATTTGACCAAAAAGATTGATTTTATTAGCTTAACGGACACCAGATGCGTTGTTCGCTAAAATGGAGGTTGGTTAACCCCATTTCACATAAAATAACGCATCTGATGACCGCTTGATTCATCCAAAATGGCAAATTCCCAAAAATAAGTCCTTTTGTGTCCGCTACAGTCATCAAACAAGACGGCCAGCTATTTTGTTATTCTTATAGACAAAGAATCCACAAATGATATAAAAAATTAAGAGAACTATTCCTATTGGCATTTCATTGATAATTTGTCCAGTATCTTGTGTTCCCATATAAATTAAATGGATTGAAGGTAATGTTCCCAATAAACCACCCCAAAAGGCATTCTTATTTAAAAGAAAACCACTAATAAAGAACAAGGCTAACCAAACTACAACAACGGGTGAAATAGCTCCTATATCGTTTATCGCGATCGCTCCATAAAGAATTGAAAAAATAATAGCAGGAATAAAGAAAATAGTTTTCTTCATTTTGACAACCTTCTCTCCCTCAAATTGACAAGTCATTACAATATCATTCTCTTTAATAAATCCCCATAGTGTAATTTTACACTATGGGTGATATTTTGTAAATTATTCCCTATTAGTGATACTGCCCTAAAATGGAACAGACGCATTTCTTATGAAAATGCGCCAACTTGTTTCAAATCCCTTATTAAATTCAACCCTTAATAAACTATTATTAATTATCGGTTCCTTCGTATTGAACTCTCTCAAAAACATAGAAGGCCCCGATAATTTCATCAAGTCTTATCACCACATATGAGTTCTTTTGTTTTGAAGGTAAATCAGTTTGCACTATGGTTATAGCAGTGTCTTTACTTGAGTTTTCGATATTATGGATTTTAAGCGTTTTATTTGATTCGCCTGATGAAATGACAACAACTTTATTACTATCCGAAATGTCAAATATTTTGTAGCCTTTGTATCCCGAGTTACTCGACTGTAATTCGTCAATATAAGTAGAAACTGCAGACATGCTATTTACTTTTTCTTTATCAAGAATTGTATAATCCACTGTCTGCGTGCAGCTTGTAAGAAAAACAACGATTAACATAAGAATGAGTAAAATATTTTTCTTCAAATTTATCCCCTCTTTTCAAACCAATTATTGGAGCTCTCTTATTAATTTTGTAAGTTCCTTAAATCTTAAATCAAGCGCCTCATATTCTTTATGATTTGAAGTCATAAAGCTAAGCTTTCCTAGAACTTCTTGTCGTTCTGTTTCAAGGGTTAGGCGCAGCTCCTCCTGATCATCCTTTTTCGAAGGCACTTCCTGTACATCTAATTTCTTATTAATAGTTTGATTTGAAAAAATAAGTTTCGTGTTAGTTGTTTTTTCAAGAAAATAACGATCGTGCGACACAACTAGTAGGGTGCCATGATATTGCGCCAAGGTTTCTTCAAGTTGCTCTCGTGAGGGTAAATCTAGATGGTTCGTTGGTTCATCGAGAATAAGTACATCTCTTTCTTCCAATATATATTTCATTAACTTACACTTCACACGCTCACCCATACTCATATTACCAATTGGTTCCGTCCACTGAAATTCTTGGAATCCTAAATGTTTCATTAAATTTCGTACGTGCCCTCGCTCATTAAATGACTCTTTATCAAATAGCTTTTGAGGAGTTTGATGAAGCGGCAAATCAAATACTTCTTGAGTCAAGTAGCCAATATTTGCTGATGGTGAAATCCAAATATCACCTTTCGTCACGGTTTCTTTTCCAGTGATTATTTTTAAAAAAGTCGTTTTCCCACAGCCATTTGGTCCTGTCACGGCAATCTTTTCACCATGCCCAATCGTAAAATTAGCATCTTTAAAAAGGATTTGTCCATCAAAGGACTTTTCTAAATTTTTAACTTCTAAGAATCGCTTCCCAACTTTATGATTCGATTTTATAGAAAAATTCACCTCGTATTCATCCTTAAGCGGCTCAACCTTCATTTTTTCAAGTTCCTTTTCGAGACGCTTTTGTTTTGATTTAACCTGTGAATCCATCCGTTTCGCTTTAACTCGATAATATTCCTTAAAGCCTTCCTTTTTTGTTGATTGCGCGTGCGCTGACTTTGACCATGATGTTAGCTGATTCATTTGACCTTCAATCCGTTCAATCGCCTTTTGTTGTTTCTCATATTCACGCTTTTGTGTAAGTCTTTTTCGTTCACGAAATTCCATATAGCTGGTGTAATGTCCACTATGACTAATAAGCGTTTGATCCTCGATCGACCATATTTTTGTGACAACTTGATCCAGAAAATAACGATCATGTGATACGAGAATAACGGTGCCTTGATAACTTTTCAGCTGCCTTATCAGAAAGTCTGTACTCTGTTCATCCAAATGGTTCGTTGGTTCATCCAACAATAAAATATCTGCGTCTTTGGCCAAACCTTTTGCCAGACGAGCCTTTACCCTTTCTCCGCCGCTTAACTTCGAAAAGTCACGGAATGGAACCTTCCACTTCCTTAATAACGCTTCTTCTTCTGGTGTGACCCCATCGAAAGAATAGGACTCGGCTTCTTGTTCAACCATTGCCGAGACAAGATCCTGCTGCACATGTTTAATTTGTCCTTCTGTTGGCAAAAAGTCACCGTTCAGTAATTGCAACAAAGTTGATTTACCAGCACCATTTTTACCGATGATTCCGATAATATCCCCTTTTTGCACATTTGTGGTTATTTTTTCAAAAATCATCATATCTTGAATTTCAACTTTTATATTTTGTAACTGCAATATTTCCATCATAAAAATCAACCCTTCTGTTTCAGGGGAAAATAAAAATCCCCCCAAATTATTTTTGGAAGGATTAGTTTCATTGCATTTTTTTCATACCTAAATAAGCTAATTTCGCCTTTCAGCTCGTTAGCATACTTATGTCGTATATAGAAAAATGGGCAGACTAATCCTAATTTTTTTATCTGAAATATTTTATTTCAAATTGTAAAAAAGTTAGGTTAGTTATCCATTGTCCACCCATCATTCCTTTCGATTTTTATTAGCTTCATTCTAACATGATGCCGCGGATGATTCAACAAACATGGTAACCTCGCCATTAACCAATGAATTGCTTTAATAGCTGGTTAAACTTCTCACGTTCTTCCCAGAAAGGGCCGTGGCCGCTGTATTGAAACGGAACAAGCTGTGAATTGCTTATTTTTTGATTTAGTTCCTGTGCTTGTAGAAATGGAATCACTTTGTCGTGGACGCCGTGAACGATGAGTGTAGGGACAAGTATTTTTGGCAAATCGGAATGAAGCTTCTCATCTCTTAGTGTCATGATAATCGCTGCTGTTGACCAACCTGCTGCTTGAAACCCCAATTGATTAAACCACTCCGAGAATGCGGGAGTTATATATTGAAAGAAAAAGGTTTCTGTTACTTCTTGCATCATTTTAGGACGGTCATTTAACGCTTGAGTAAGGAGTCTATTCGCGGTTTCTATCGTAAAGCCGGTAGGAGCTGCGGCGTCTATAAGGACAAGTTTGGATACTCCGTCACCATTATATCGGGACATGTACCGTATGGCGATTGCTCCACCTGTAGAATGACCAATAAGCGTGAAATTGTCTAATTGAAGTACTCCAACTACTGTACGGATATCATCCGCCAATCGGTTATAATCGTAACCACTCATTGGCTTATCTGATTTTCCGAATCCTCTCCAGTCAATTCCAATACAACGGTATCCCATTGCCGGAAGAACATTAAATTGATATTCAAACTGTTTATGGCTTAACGGCCAACCATGTAAGAATACTATCGTCTTCCTGCCCTTGGGATTTACATCTTCTACATATAATTTTATGCCAGATTCTACAGTAACATAGTACCCCACACGTATTCCCCCTAAAGCGGATTTAACAATATGATATTCATTTAGGCAGACATAGATGAGTACACAATCCTTGTTAACAGTTTCCTAGAAAATGTTTGTTTAGAGGAAGCTGTATTTCTTAGGACTCTTCCACTTCAAACAACCTGCGGTGGTGTTAAGTGGTGAGTTGTTCACCATGTGATATATTATAGTTAGAAGTTTTCGAAAATTTTTTAAAATGTGTACTTCTGAATTGATTTCAAGACTACTAGAATAAATGTCTAGTTTATTAGTAAATATCCACTGTGTTCTTTGCCAGGAAAGATCAAAAGGAGATGTATTATATGTCTAAATCGAAGAAAAATCAGTTGAATAATGTCCAAACTGCCGATTCTCGATGGAAGGGTCTATTGAATGCAGGTGGAGCAGCTGCAATAACGATGTTCGTTTTAATGGTTATACAGATCATCGTTTTCGTTATCTGGCCCCCACCCCATACTGTCGAAGCTTACTTTTCACTATTTCAAAACAACTGGCTTTTAGGTCTATTAAGTCTTGATCTGCTCTATATTGTGGATAGCACACTCTTAATTCTTATTTATCTTGCCTTATATATAGTATTAAAACGGTTCGGTGAATCAGCTATGCTAATCGGTGTTATTTTTGGCATCACCGGAGTTGCTGCCTATTTTGCGTCGAATACAGCTTTTGAAATGCTTTCTCTCAGCACCCAATATGCTGAAGCAACATCAGAAGCGCAAAGGGTGATGTTGTTAACAACAGGGCAAGCAATGCTTGAAACATATAAGGGCACTGCATTCGACATTTATTATGTTCTCAACACGATTGTGCTCTTTTTATTCTCGCCTGTCATGCTTCGTAGCAAAATCTTCAGCAAAACAATTGCCTATTTGGGAATGTTAGCTGGTGTATTGATGATTGTACCATCTACAGCTGGTGTGTTAGGTCTATATTTCTCGCTCGCTTCCCTTGTACCCTGGTCGATATGGTTAATCTTGGTTGCCCGGAGACTCTTTCAGTTGGGAAAAGGAGTATTCAAATGAGTTTCCAATACACATATTTTCCTTAATTAAAGAAAGACTATTGTTATGAAAGGGGGGGTTATATTGAAAAGGTTGTTAGCAGTTGGAGTAGCCTCCTTTTGCTTGCTTTCGAACTTGGGATTCGCTGAAGCCTCAATTGAAATCAAAGAAACAAAAGACTTAGTTCAAACCAAAATTTCTGAGGCTCAAGCAAAAGACATTGCACTTAAGCAAGTGAAAGGTAAAGTTGTAAAAGTTGAGCTTGAAACGGACAATGGCGTTCTCGTATACGAGGTTGATGTAAAAAGTGGCACACAAGTTTACGAGGTCAAAATTGATGCTAAAAGTGGAAAAGTGCTAAAAGTGGAAAAAGAAAATGACTAAATGACAAAAGGCATCAATCGGTGCCTTTTTCCTAGTCTTTATAACTTACTCTTTGCTTTTGTTATTTCTATAGGCAAAATAGCCACAAATGAATAAAAAATTAAGAGAACGATTCGCTAATCGCTAACACTCCAGATAATGAGTATATTCCGGAGAAAGCAAGGGACCATTTTTTATCATTTATTTTTTAAAAATAGTTGTGTTTTCAATACGTATAGAATCCACTTCCCCGCATTCTATACAAAATGTGAATATTTTATTTGAACCACTAAGTGACATTTTGCTAGGTTTTACAGGCATATAATCTGTAGCCTCTGCAAATTCCGTACTACCACACTTAACACATTTGTTACTCGATTTTCCCATAATAAAGTCACCTTTTCGTTTAGAATAAATAATCATAATCCTATTTCCATTCTAACATTTTTTTCCATTAAAAGTTAAGTTTATTTCAACACCAATTTTCATAATCCACCACTATCGATTACAAAGGCTCAAAAAGTATATTGTATGCCAGAATAAAACCCCCTATCTAATAAGACATAATGTTATATATTTACGGATGTGATTTAAAATAAGTTTCATTCTTCAACTAACCCGTCCCCTTAGCTTAGACGTATTAAGTGGTAGAATATTTCCAACTGTGACATTTTGTAGGTCTTCATCACTTCTGGGGTTTGAATAGTTTGACATTGATAAAATACCTCCCCAATGTAATTTTTTATGTATTAAAACATGCGACAAAGAAAAAAACACAATAACCAAACATTAAAGGCACTATTTATTAGGCAAGAGCGCCCATTAGTTGAAGAAATTTTATTGTTGATATGGATTGTTAAGTACCTTTTGCATAAATAGTTCGGGTTTAACATTCTGTTTAAAGCCATATTGGCTATATAATGAATGAGCATCATTTGTAGCTAACATAAATCTACGAACTCCCTGTAATTCGGAATGGTTTGTGATAATTTTCATTAACCATTTTGATAACCCTAATTTTTGATAATCTGGCAATACAAACACATCACAAAGATAAGCGAAAGTCGCTAAATCAGTAATTACCCTCGCAAAACCAACTTGTTTAAAAACGTCTTTACCCGCTTCACCTTTATAAACCCCAAAACATAAAGGAGAATTTTCAATTGCCTTTTTTACTATTTGCTTTGGTATATCTTTTGACCAATATGCTTCTTGACTCAAGAAGTTATGTATTAGTGGTAAATCTAAATAATCTTTATTTGTCGAAATTGAATATCCGTTATTAATCCACATCTCTAATTTTAGCCCCCTTAGTTTTTCTAATGTTCTGTAATTAAATTAAACTACTGATTTAAGTTTTGTTCAATTAATGGTGCGTTAGCACAACAAGAAAAAGCTGTCGGTAATGACAGCTTTGATCTTTAATTCTTGCGCCCGATTGTTGAAGATCAATATTTAAGGTAATATTATTGCAATTTGAAAAATAAAAGAGCTGCCGAAGCAACCCTTTGTACAACCGTTGAACCCGTTGCGTTGGTATTTATTTTACTAGTTGTGTCGAATACCACAATCACTAACAACTGCCAAGATGGATATCATTTTTCTCTTAATAAATTCAAAAGCATATAGAAGTAGTGTTCGTGAAAAATGATAACCCAGATATTGAATTTTTGATAATTTAACATTTAGTATTCTATACCGTTTCATATATTTTAATCCTAAGAAAATGTACACTATATGGAGAAGAGTATTATAAATTAAAAATCGAAGAAATTTCCCATAAGACCATTTCAACATCCAAAAACTAGTAACGAAGTAAGGACCTAACATAAAGAAATCCATACTGTTTAAAGGTAGTATTCCTTCATAAAAACCCCACCATTTTTTTCTTTCACCGATTACAGACATTATTTTTGAATAAACATACATAAGCATCGATGCCGGAAGGAATTCTCTAAACAACCTTCGACCCAATAATGGTATCGTTAACCAAGGAATAATTGCAAGGGATATTAACAACAATTTTGAATTTTTCATTCAACCCCCCATTCCGCTGCTCTAACGCTGCGGAATAAATAGTAATTTTCACCAACAGAAAGAACCCTCACTAGACACAATTTATTATCTTCTTTATTCAGAAGTTTTATTCGATTAAATGGCCCTATAAAGGAAAAAAGCGCTGTTCCTTGCTACAGAAAAGCGCCCGATTAATGAAGATCGTTATTTCTAATTAATTATAGAAAAGATTATGTTTTATTCATTACTTTTCTATTCGGTCAAAACGTTTTAAGGTATGTAAAGTGTCAAAGGTTAGTACTCCAGTCCAATCCATTTTGGCATGTTCCCATACACTCAAATAGTCATTCCATTTCCAGTTAGGACTTATTTTTCCTTCAGATTCTAACTGTTTAATAAAATAATCTAGATTTTTATTAATTTCTTCAGTGGGGATGTCAAAGGTTTCCGAATAGGGATCATAGACAAACTTTAGTGGAAACGGTACGTATTCCTTCCACTTTATTTGATCGAACTGCACAAGGGATTGAACAGCTCGTTGAAGTTGCTGATTCACTGCCTTTGTCCGAAGTTCGGGCAATAATCTATACATACGAAGGTAACAGTATATTTCATGCTCCGACTCGAAATTTTTTAATTGAAGTAAATGATTAATCGCTTGATCTAGTAATTTATTCACGTTTAATTGTTTTACTTTGGATTTATAGTTAGATAGGTAACCAATGATTTCGGCGCTTGGATTTCCCCAATGCTGGTCGATTAAGGACATTCCATCTTCTTGGACTGTCCACCAAAAAGCATGTGGGTAATGATTCACTTCTTCTGGAACTGCAAACCAGCCACCTCGTTTTTTATCAAATGTATTTTCAAAATAGTGGATTGCCTTTGTTATCATTTTAGCAGCTTGCTCATGCTGGTCAAAATGAATCAAATGCTGCATAGCAACAGTAGTAGCCAGTGGCGATGAATTAGGTAACCTAAAGTCTGCTTCTAATCCATGTCCAAAACCGCCATCTTCATTTTGATACTCTGCCAGAGCTTCTAACACCAATGTTTCTGATCCATCTGAAAAAGAATGATGTAATAAAGCTTGTTCCAACTTACGACCATTTTCTTGAATCCAGTTCACTGATTCTTGAAAAATATGTTTAGATAATCGATTCAACACTATCACACCTTTTGAAAAAATTCTATTTAAATTACCTTTCTAATGCTTTTTTAACTGATTCAATTGCATGTATCACTGTTGTATCGAATAAAGGAACTTTTGAATCCTCTTGGTTAATTAACAAACCAATTTCTGTACATCCTAGTATTATTCCTTCAGCACCATTATCGACTAAGTTATTGATCACGTTCTTATAATAATCCCTTGAAGATTGCTCGATATTTCCTAAACATAACTCTTCATATATTACCTTGTTAATCCTCTCTCGTTCTGTATTATTTGGCACCAAAACCTTTATACCATTTGACTTTATTCGTGCTTTATAAAAGTCCTGCTCCATAGTGTACTTAGTACCTAATAGCCCTACCGTATGAAGATTTGACTTTTTTATTTGATTAGCTGTTGCATCAGCAATATGTAAAATAGGAATATTTATTTTTCCTTCAACATATCCGATTACTTTATGCATCGTATTTGTACAAATAACAATAAAATCTGCCCCTCCTTTTTCTAATGAATAGGCTACATTCCCTAACAAATTACCTGCTTCCTCCCACTTACCCTCTGCTTGAAATCGTTCGATCTCTTCAAAATCAACACTAAATAAAAGACATTTTGCCGAATGTAATCCACCCAATCTGTTTTTTACTTCTTCATTTATAATTCGATAATATTCAACCGAAGATTCCCAGCTCATTCCACCTATTAGTCCTATAGTTTTCACAAGAGTTCCCCCACATCAACATTGGAATATATATCCAATTATACAATAGTTTTTAAGGAATGGTATTTTTTATGCTAAACTACTCTTTAGCAAAAGAACAACTACTCACTGTTAAGCAATCTGGTCCTGAATGTAAAAAACTTTATCTCACGCATGTTCATCCTCTTAAATTTAAAAAGCATAATAAAAGAATTTACGGCTAAAAATATGATTGGTGTTAATACACCAACTAACTTCGATGCGGAGGGATTTAATTTTGAATATTCGTGAAGGCATAATCCCAACAGTATTGGGTACCGCAGTTACTGCTACTGGCTACGCATTGAAACAAAAACGCGGTTCCAATAAAATGATTGCAAACACAGTATTCGGTTTTGGTTTAGCCCACATAGTACTAGGAGCAATCGACCTAGTTGAACATCGTCGTTAGTAACAAGGGGGAGCATTTATATATGCTCTCCTTTTAAAAATTATAAGTATATTTATTCTCAATATCTTCCTAATCTCATAGTAAAAATCACTATTGTGTTCCACAATCTAGGCCTAAATCAAAAAATAAGCGCTGATCCTTATTTATTGAAGAGAAACATGATAATTAATCCATTTATTGCATATTATTTCTCTCATAGTAAATATTAGATTTATAACCGATGATAAGGAAAGTTATATGACTGATAAGTTAGAAGCTATTCTGTGGAGTATAGCTCTACCAGGCTTTGCTCAATTATTAAACAGAAAAATTGTAAAAGGTATAGTTTTAATTTTTTTGGAGTTCATCGTCAATGTTAAAAGTCATTTTAATATGGTTATTTTGCATAGCTTTCAAGGAAACATTAAAGAAGCAATCGAAGCAACTAATTATCAATGGCTAATGTTCTATCCTTGTCTATATATGTTTGCTATGTGGGATGCATATAAAGATGCCGAAGGAGAAACTCCTCCTTATTCCTATCTTCCTTTTGTATTTGGGGCTTTTTTTGTAACAATTGGGCTTATGTACTCTCCTTCACTAAAATTGGGACAAATATTATTTGGCCCAGTATTTCTTCCAATTTTATCTTTAATTCCAGGCCTATTGGTTGGATATTTGATAAAGTGTATATTCGCCCGAATTAAGGTTCAATGAACATGGTTATAATTTGAGGTAATAAATAATGGAGGCAAATATATGACTCAAAACCAGGCTTTTAGTTCGAGTGAATTAGGAACATTATGGATGACCTATCAAGAAAAAACAATGATGCAAAGAATGCTAGAATATTTTATAGAACAAGCAGATGACAATCGAGCTAAAGAGATTATGCAAAATACTCATATGAAAATCATTAACTACCTTGAAGATATTAAAGGCATCTTTAAAAATGAGGGTGCTGTCATTCCTGTTGGATACACAGAACAAGATGTGAATGTTGGTGTTCCTAAGCTGTATGACAACATGTTTGATATTATGTTTCTTCGACTGCTCCAAGAAATAGGCATGGGGTTACATACTCTCCATTTAACTATGGCATATCGTAAAGATATCGTACTTCTCTATAAGGAATTAACTGCATTTGCTCAAAGTACTTACGATGAATGCGTGGATTATTTACAAGAAAAAGATGTTTTACCACGTCCTCCTGCAGTAACTATGCCAAAGTCTGTGGAGTTTGTAGATGGAACCAATTATATGAGTGGTTTTAACTTATTTTCAGAAAAACGGGCATTGAATACAGTGGAAGTAGCTCATTTATATCACTCAATTGAATCAAATATTCTTGGTATGCAACTAATTACGGGGTTCGCACAAGTGGCAAATGAACCTGAAGTAAAAAAATACTTCATAAAAGGGAAAGAATTGGCGAAAAAAATTGTAACTGATAATACTCAATTATTTCTTCAAAGTGATATTCAACCTTCTTCAACATGGGGGGCAAATGCAACAGATTCTAAGGTAGCTCCTTTTTCAGATAAACTGATGATGTACTGTACCAGCCTAATTTGTAGCTTTGGTTTAGGAAGCAATGCTTTAGGAACAGCATTTAGTTTACGAAGTGACCTCCCATTAAAAATGATTAATGAAGCAAAAGACATACTAACTTATGGCTCAGAGGGTGGAAAACTCATGGCGAAAAATGGCTGGCTTGAAGAGCCTCCACAAATGCAGGATAGGAATCAATTAACAAAATAAACAAGATGTAATATTGAAATAATACAAGCTCTCCTGAATAATAAGGAGTTCTTGTATTATTTCGCTTAGAAAACATTTCATATAATAATCTATTGTGAAGTAATCTTAATCCTGTTTTTTCTACTCCTTCTTCGGCAAAATTCCTTCATACTCTCTTCAAAAATTTTTTCCATCCAAACAATCTTTTTTCTTATAACTAAACAAGTGCCAGAGATACCCACAGTAACCACCTGTATCATAAAGATAAATAGATTTCTTATCATTATCATTCAAATGAGCAGCAAAATTTAATTCCCATTGTTTTCGTAAGTAAGGTCCCCATTTTGGCATTTCGGTTATCTTTATTTTTTGGGTTTTAAGTCTATCGTATAAGTCATTCATTTTTGCCCCTCCATTATATAAAGTAAAGTTGGCCAGCTGAAGAGGAAACCTATTTTGAACTTATTAAATTTCCTCCCTTTGATTCAAAAAGTTTTAATGACTTTCCTTGTTCGGTACGAGAGTAATATTCAACTTCACAATAGTATCTGCCTTCCTGCGCCCCTTGATAATTTTCAGGAAACATTATCTGTTCTTTTTCTTTTTGGCTTTGTTATTCTTCATTGTTGATTTTCCTGTAGTTATGAGAATTCATAAGCGGAGAATTTCCGGCTAATGTAAAAGAAGGAAGCTCAAATAGCCAAAATAAGCGGAGAGATTCCGCTTAACAGCTCTAAATAGAACAAAATTTATCGATTTAGATTATATAAGCGGAAAAACTCCGCTTATTTTAAAGGAAATATAGGTATTTCCCAATTTAAACGGAATTTATTCGCTTATTTTTCAATCAAAGTGAAATCAACATTCAACTTTAACACATCCTTCTTTTTAATAATATGCCAAAGATAAGCCGACATCCCAACACAAAACATGAGCGATAAAACTAATAAAAAGAAATACTGCGTCAAATTTCTCAATTCTACTGTCATGGTAGTAGGATTAAAAAGGTGACTTTTCCTAAGAAGAACTTGCTCCCTTAGATGAAGAATAACATTAAGCTTCTATTGATAAATCTATCCAAATTGTATCCCATTTTTTCTCCTGCATACGTTTAGAATATATTGAGTGTGACTTGCTATTATTTTGAAAGTATGGAGTAGGTTCAACAATCTTTTTAAACAAATCTTCTACTCCATATGGAGCCATTATTTTAAGTTCACTATTACACATTTTTACAGCTATTGCAGTAGGGATTTCTGTAAAATGAGCAACGCCATCAAAGGAAGAATTATAAGGATTAAATCCATTTTTTAAATGCATTCTTGCTTGATTTTTTACTGACCAAGGCTGGTTAGGCACTAAAATTTCTAAATTTTTTTCTAAATCTTTTTCTGTTTCCCACGATGTATCCGTGCTATCGAAATAAATAACATCAATGTCATTTATTGGTGTTTTAATGTTATGTAAAACGTCCCATACTTTATTTCTAATGAGTCCCGCAGAAATCCAAGCATCATTTAAATTTAACTTTTCAACGGCTTTTAATAAAGATATTATGTAGGCATCATTTTTTATAATTTCTATCAACCGATTTTCGTAATTAATCACATTAATTCTCCTGTATTCATACTTACTTTTTTGAATATTATACCGTAAAATTTTCTGTAGATTTAGCTTTATAAATTAGAATCACCATATTAATCTATCCTGCCCCTATAACTGATTTAGGATCAAGAAAAATGGACTGCTCCAAAAAACAGTCCAAGTTGTTGCGTTTTCGCGTCCTTTTCTGGAATAAATACAAACAATTTTGTTCTTCTACATCGGATTTCTAAAGTATTCTACTTCCGATTTGAATTCAAAGATATCATACCTCCAAAATAAATGATCTGAACTATCTTTTTTAACCACAATAAAGTCTTTTTTGTCTGTATAAATGCGATAAGTATCGTACCCAAGATACTTTATATTCAAGATTTTATATCCTGCTAGCTCTTCTTTTATTTCAGGGATATCCTTTATTTGCGAAGCGGTTAAGGCTGTGAGCATATTATACGGACCAAGAAAATTTAAAAAAAGCAATAAAATAATACTAGCAATTAGACCTGTAATAGCTAACTTTGTAAGATTTTTAAGAACCATAAACTCTACTCCTGTTTCTTGTCATTATTCATTAATTAGAGTTCGATTTACTTCCTAACAGCTCCTCCACTTCTTCCATAAAATGGACCGATACATAAAGAGAGAGCGCAATTTCTATTCTGGAAATGCGCCCGTTTGTTGAATACCGTTATTAAAGTAAAGAAAATGTGGTGCATAGAAACATCTGTTAAAATTGGGAGATGTTTAATCATTAATAACAATCTCCTATTGTACTTTCCCTTGGAAAATTGGTCTTTTAATTAATATTTCTGTAATTTTCAATTTAAATAAAATGTAATGAGTAAATAATGCAACCATCAATCCATTTAATATTCCAGCAACTACATCTAATGGATAGTGAACACCTACCCAAATTCTTGAAAATGCTATTCCAAATGCAAGCCAAACCCAAAAATGCTTAAATCGAAGTGAAGATAACCACAGTGTAAAAGCTATCACTATTGCCGAAGTAGCATGATCACTTGGAAAGGATGAGTTTGCAGCATGCTCCACAAGTTGATTCACGGTATGGGATACAAAAGGTCGCTCCCGAAAAATGAATAATTCAATCAATCTATTTATTGAATAGGCCAAAGTAAAGGAAACCATAACTTGAAAAGCTATAACACGAAAATTACTTTTATTTAGAAGCCATAAAATCAATATTAATAATACAAAAACATATTGAACATATTCCGCAAACAAAATCATAATGTTGTCTAATAATGGAGACTGAAGGACTTGACGGTTAATAACATTGAACCAATTGTAATCTACTTCTGTAAAACTCATTAATATTCCCCTTTAACACTTACTTTTTCTAAACATTAATAAATACTAACAAAAGATACCATATTTTCCTAGATAATTTTATAAAGATGTAAATTAATACGCACAGAATTAAAAAAACAGCCCAGTTCCATAGCTCCTAATAAAAAATCGCCCATCTATAAGCACCCGTTTACTTTAAGTACAACCCTTCACAAACTCTTTAACCAATACTTATAATTTCAGATAAGGCAGCATTATAGCTGCAATACTCAAAATCGTAATTAAGATAATCAGACCAATTAGCCGATACAAACGCTTAGCCCACTTTTTAGCCAATTCATCTGTAATAACTTGGTCTTCATCTAGTCTTTGAAATTCCTTTTTAAAACTATAAAACTGTTGAAATACTAACACCATGCAAATCACAGATAATATTAAACCTAAAATTGCTATGATCTTCAAAAAATATTCACTTCCTATCTTTAACTCTTGTGCCCTTTAACGGAAAAAATACCTGGACTTCTATTAGCTAGTTTTGTTAAAAAGTTCGTATCAAACTACTTAATCTAATTTAAACTCAATCTTTATTGCTTGATACATTTTATCTTTAAATTCATAAGTAATTTGAATCGTACCAATGAACATGGCAGGAGTAATTTGACCATCTACAGAAGCCACCAGATGATTATCAACTACATCAAAATTGACGATACTGCCAAAAATAACATCATTAAACAAATGGTCCGGCGGGATTTGAAATTTTTCAATATCAATTTCTGTTGTCTTATCGCCAATTGACACTACAGCTTCATGTTGTGTTAGCTTTGTTTTTACATTTTTCAAAATAACCGATATAGGATTGTCTACTAGAATCTCTTCATGAATCTCCCCTATACTAGTTTGAGTTTTATTTAATACATGAACTTCACTATCTAATACCCCTGTGCCATAACCCTTTGTTAATACAATAGTTAAATCCTTCTTCCCATCTTCATTTAAATCATTGTATAGGATTCTTGGGGCATATGTAGGATTGGTTACATTTATCCAATAAGGAAAATACCTTGTTCCCCCGTCAATCTTCATCTCGAAATCTCTGTACATGCCATTTTTTCTATCTATTTCATTTGCATATAAAATAACCTTTGCTTCTTTAGACTTTGAAATAACCTTTTTGGATTCAGCAAATACTGTTGTCATACTATAACTGTTATAAAAAGTATGAACTATGACCATTAAAAACAGAATTTTGTACCACATGAAAATCACCTCATGATTAATATACCTCTTGTCTTATTTCGTAATTCTGCCCTTAACTTTAAAAAGGTTATTTCAAAATTCCATTATTCGAGCGATCACTTTATTTAAGAATCTGTCCCAAACATGAAATAGGCACAATCATCTTTTTGATAATCGCGCCCGATTGTTGATTAAAAAACAACGACCAACTCCTTCTTACTTAATGGAGAGTATCATCATTTCGAGTATAGAAAAAAATGGAAATGAGGCAAATTTTCTTATTATCTATATTTGGTTTTTTATTTATATCATACAAATTTATCAAAGTATTTAAGAACAAATAGGTATCCCAAAATAACAAAATCATTGCGTGGTCGTTGTACAGCATTAGTATCATAGGATTTTTTACATTGAATTTACTATTTCAATAAGGACTCAATGGTACTCATTAATGTAGTCTTTTTTCATTTTCGAAATTAATATTCATACTCTGTTTGTAACCCCTTTTCGGTTGACTTAATACATGAGCCAGTTTATTATGCCAACACATACGAGAAATATTACACTTATTTTAATCGTGTATTTAAAAACTTCACTTTCACGCCCAACTAAGCCAACCGCTGCAGCTGCTACTGCAATTGATTGTGGGCTTATCATTTTCGCCATATCTCCACCAATAACATTACTCGCAACCATACCTTCTGCGCTAATGCCTAATTGACTTGCCGTAATAGTTTGGAGCGGTGCAAATAGTGAACCACTATTAACAACTGATCCTGTGAGGAATACTCCAATCCAGCCGAGAATAGGACTAAATAACGGGAACAATTCACCGGTCGAAGCAAACGCAAGCCCCAAAGTTGAACTCATGCCCGAATAGTTACAAATATATGCAAAAGCCAAAACGGAGCAAATCGTAACAACCGGAATCGTAAGTTCTTTTATTGTTTCACTAAAAGCATCACTAATTACCGGTCCTTTAATTTTGAAGATGACAATCGTTATAATGCTTGCATAAACAATCGCACTTGCGGTTGATGATAGTAAGTCCAAATTGAATACAGCCGCAAACGGTGTAGGTTCATTCACAATGGGAGGAACTTTAAAAATCATTCCATTTACCGTTGGTATTGGGAATTGAATGATTAAGCTTTCAAATTTAAGTTTTGAAAATACAACTACAAGTAAAGTTAAGAAAATAAACGGACTCCACGCTTTAATAAGTGTTCCAACGCTTTCTTCTTGCTTTGGTCTTAAATAAATGTACAAAACAATTAAAGTAATCGATGCAGACAAAATATCAACTAATGTTGCGCCAATAAAGTTTAGTGTTGCGAACTGTACGACTGAAAATGTTATAGAAGCTACTAGAAGCGGCTTAATAACGCTTCCTATCCCTTTTATTCCATCCGCTAAAAACACCAGTAAAAAGGGCAAAATAAAGCTAATAAACGGTATAACATAACTTGTCCTCACCGCCACATCTAACGGATTAAGTCCAGTGAGTTGCGATGGTGTAATGACAGGAATACCCATTGCACCAAACGAACCACTAGCAACATTAGCCACCAAGCAAATCCCAGCTGCCTTCACTGGATTAAAACCTAACCCAACCAAGATGATTGCCGTAATAGCAACTGGTGCACCAAAGCCCGCTGCTCCCTCTAAAAATGCACCAAAACAGTAAGCTACTATAATAACTTGAATTCGCTTATCTGGTGACATTGAAGTGATTGACTTCTTAATAATGTCGAATTTTCCTGTCTTAACCGTGAGCTTATAAAGGAATATCGCAGCAATAACAATTGAAGCGACGGGATATAAGCCCGCTAAAACTCCAAAAGCCCCAACCCATAACGTTTTATTTGCGGGAAAAGAGTAAATAGTTATGGCAACTACACCCGCTACAACCGCAGTAATTATACCTGCCACATGTCCTTTAACTTTAAAAATGGTTAATAATAGTACGTATAATAATATTGGCGTAGCCGCAACTATGGCTGATAGCCAAATATTACTCAATGGATCATATACTTGGTTGAACAAAATAAACACCTCATTTTTCTTACTTATACTCTGCATAAAAATCATGATTATACAGAAATTACAATAAAAAAAGTGAGGTGTCTAAATGTGAATATAGACGAACTATTTTTGACCGAACAACCCCAAGCGAGTAACGAAATAATTAAGATGTACAGGCGATATTGAGAAAAATATGTTCTGAAGAACGGTAAAAAACTGATTTTCAGGAAAAGGAAAAAACAAGAAATTGTCAACAATACTTATATATTAGAAGAAACCAGGAAATGGATAAATTCAGATATAACAAATGTGTATTCGATGTTAATAGAGGAATTCAATGCAAAAATCAAGGAAGTTCACCAAAAAGCGCAAAAGCAATACGGATCACCCTTTGGCTGAAATTGCTTGTCATACTGTCATCCATATATTCAATTTCTGCATGGCTGAAAAACAAAAACATTACCATGCCAATACACGGGCGTTGATTCTGGTGGTTTCAGAGGTGTTTCATTTTCGGCAACTCCATCCGTTGCTGGAAGTATGGCAATGTGTTAAGCAGTACGCCAGCACGTTATCAAATTAACATTACAATATTTTAGTATACAAACTTACCTTTTTAGCAATCTTATATGAATTTCTTGCTCAACTCCCCAGAAAAAATGGACTACTGAAACAGTCCATCATTTGTTCCTTGTTCGCGCCCGATTGTTGAAGATCATTGCCGTCATTTTATTGAAGAAAAGCCCCGTTCGTTAAACAACAATCTCAAGAAAACCTCTAGATTATGTACTAAAAAAACACGTATAAAGCTTAAATCTTAGTCTTTGATCAAGGCCCCTCCAATACTGAATTTATGCTTGTTATCAACTTTTTCTAAATAACCAATTAATTGAATACTAGGGTTATCAATTCCCAGCAAAGATTTATCGCCAATACCTTCAAACGGCATAAAAACATCTAATGTAATCTTTTCTCCAGGTCTAATATCTAATTTGTTTCCTCTAGCCTCTACTTTATATGCATTGCCTTTATAACTAGATTGACTTGTTTTAATTGGGAAGGAAACGAAAACATTATTTTGCTTAATAACGAAATCAGTACCATTAATTAATTTAATGGAGTATAAAATTCCTTCTTTCGAAGTTTGTTTATTAATTAATTCCAACTTGATTTTCTCTAAATGATTTGTTGAAACAGCTACCTTATTTTCCTTGAGACACCCTGTCATTATTATGAAAATTAACAAAATCAGAGTTAAATATTTAATTTTCAAAATCAACTCTCTCCCTATTTTCCTTTTTGAATATTTTAACATTTAATACCACTTTCAGGAGGGGGTTTTGGATATTCTTTCTTCAAAAGATACTGCCCTATAACTGATTAAAGACCAAGAAAAATGGACTGCTATAATTAACTACCCCAGATGTTGTATAATTGTACCCTTATTTACAAAAAAACGCAGTTCCATGCTATGGAAATGCGCCCGATCATTTAACAGTAATGAACCAAATATTAGCTAGTATAATGGAATAACTATAATAAGTTCTCAAACCCAATTTCACTAACATAAATAATAGTCTAATAAGGTTTTTGGTAAAATTTGTAGAATAATAATCTATATTGAGATATATTGCTAATGAACATCTAAATACTTTTTATTTATAGAATTGGAGGATGTGCATTTAATGGGATTTTTTAAACGTTTTTTTAAGAAAATAGAAGATGTTAATAAAGGTGAGACTGCTGTTTCTGAACTTGAATCTGAGTTTTATTTAGAGTCACCAGAAGAAGCAGCAATGAATTTCTGGGTAGAAACTGCCCAGAATATTATTGTAAATGTAGTTAAGGCGACAAACAACTCAGTAGATCGCGCCTTTATCTTGGTAGATATGGGGGAACAACCTTCTTTTGATATTTTTTATCAAATAGATGGCAGTTTAGTTATGTGGAATCAACTTGAAGATAATATGATAAAAGAAAAGGTTGGAAATGAGTTATTACCCCAAGCATCTGCTGTTTCTTCTGCAGTAAATGGTAACTTTGCACAAGTTGAACACCCTAAGATTGCATTTGCTGAGCTACAATTTGAATGGGCAACTGGAGCTTGGTTTTCTCATGTAATTTGGGAAGACGATGACAATGCAAATCTAGCAAAAGAAGAAATTTTTAGTAAATGGTTTAATACCTTGAGTGCTGAAATTAAAATCCAACCATTAGACAGTGATACCAAACTTTCGTGGTATCCTTAAAGTCTATTTTAAAAGGACATTAAAATTTTAGGGCAAATATTATTAGATATCATTGAGGAATACATAAAGTATTGAAGAAATTAATTTTCTATACGAGAACAAATAGTTGATTAATTATATAATACACCTCGTATAATTACCTAATCGAGCTCATTGTAATTAATTATTCACCCCAAGAAAAAGAGAAGAAGCGTATTCAATATTTTAGGATGAATATGGTTCTTAAGTTGGTAATAATAACGGTCAAGTTAAGCAGAGCTAAAAATCTCAAGAATATGGCCCTTAATATAAAGAAAAGGCGCAATTCTACTGAAGAATTGCGCCCTTTTCTGGGTGATGGCAGTTAAGAAACTAGAACCATATTTTAAGTTATGTTGCTCATAGCCTAGTAAGTCCCTTGCCTCTTGTTCCGTAAGATTACGATTATAAATATCCATAATGTCTACAAAGGGAAATATCTCTATTGGATTTTCAATAAGATGGGTATTGAATTTTTTAAACTTTGCATACAGTTTTTCAATCTCTTCATTTGTGGCTAATTCTATTTTCAAATTAGTCGCCTCACCTTGCCCGTTTATAACATTTTATCTTTTTCTAATTGAACAAATCTGACCCGTTACTTCAATAAGGAAAAGCGATCCTCAGCTATTGAAGCATCGCCCCCATTAGTTTAAGTGAAAATACTCACAAACAAATGGAACTTTTAATTAAATACTCCAATTATAATGCATATAGTTGATAAAACTAATCCAACTATAATATGTCGGAGCATCTTGCCCTCTTGTTTGGTTTTCTGTAAGGGGAAATCTATAGCAAAAATATAAATAAGAAATTTCTTTTCAGTTAATAATGCGAAACTCAACCCTAAACTCCACAATGCTAAAATATACCAGGAAATCGATAACCCGAAATACCCTGTAATACACAATATAGGCAGAAAGACAAATTTAAGTAAAACTCCCCAAACCTTCTTCATTCTACAGCTTCCTTTTTTCTTGGAGTGAACTTCCTAATTCTCATTATATTGAATTTATTACCTTTTAAAATAAGAGATTATATTCAATTGTTGACACTTCTTGTTAAACTAACCTGCTCTGTTAGTTTAAGTGGATTTTTTCACATTTTCTTCATTCCATAACAATTTTCTATATACACGTTATTCAAGAATCTGGCCCAAGAATGAAAATGAGCGCTTAACTGCTGCGGTTAAGCGCCCGATTCTGGAATATAGAAAAATATAAAGACTACAAAATAGAAGCTCAAATGTATCGCTAAAGCAACCGATAGTACAATATCTCAACCATCATTAATATTTAACCACAATTCCAGCTTGTATAAATGGTTCTAACACTTTCGGATAACAAATTGAAATATAATCCACTGTTTTTAAATTTTTTAGATTCTGAAAACCTTCAACAGATTCTACATCAAATAAGCTATCCTCACCATCCCAATCTGGCTTTAAAATATGATAAATTTCATTTCCCCCATCAAAGCATAGGTATTCAACCTTTTCTAAGTCACTTATTTCCAAAGTTAGCCCTTCTAAATATTCCTTGATTTCAACAATTGGTCCATCTCCAGAATACCATTCAAAACTATTTGTATACTTATTTTTTAAGTCTGTTAATTCTTCCAGAAATAGTGGATCTTTATCTAATAAAGAATCTATTACTACTAATTTAAAATTAAAATCTTTAAACATCCCACTTTTATCCATTACCCTACCTCCAATTTCATTTATATCCTATCCCATAAACCGAACATGTTCCATTTTTAAATTATCCTAAATTTTGGTACCACAAACAATAGTCTTGTTGAATTATCTTGTTCGGTGGTTTAAGTAAAATTCTTCATAATTTCAACTGAAATTTGATATTGATATCCAGCATATTTAAAGGTGTATTCAATTATATGGCCCCAAAATGAAAAAAGGCGCTGATCCTTGTTATGGATAGCGCCCAATAGTTGAATATTGAAAAACACAACAAATATTTAGAATTTATGAATTTATTTTATTACTTCCAAACTTATGAATAATATTACCAGTTGTAATCGTTAGAAGAGTTAAGATAATTGCGCTTGTTATATGATTAAGTCCATAATCCTGCTCATATCCATCTAAAATACCAGAAAAAACACCTACCAATATACCCGTTAAGATAATTTTATCTATCCTCATAGCAACCTATTATACCTCCACTCATTCAAAAAGTTATACGAATTAACAATATCTGTATATTATCATAAGTGTAACTATAATTGATGATATTTTACATATTTCATATCTTATTAATGTGGGTAGAAAGGAAACATCCCACGCATGATTTTTTATCGTGTTATTCTGCTATACTCTTGCTTAAAATCCCACCTAAAAAATAAGAGCACAATTCATTATAAATTGCGCCCGATTGTGGAAGAATTACTCATAGAATAAAGATTCCTTTTTTCTACCATTTAAAGCTTCAAGGTCCTTCCGAACGATTCTAAGATGATGTTCTTCATGTATAGCTAAAAGTTGAATAGCTTGAATAAGATTAGGATAATTTGCTATAGGGTCCAAAAAGATGATATGCCCTGCAATATCTTCATCAATATCCTCTACTAGTTTCATTAAATTAGCAGTTTCTTTGATTAGAAGTTGATTCATTTCATTAATACCCATAGTATTATTAATTTTATTTAGTGGATTCAAAATAAATGGAGACTTCATACCCTTACCGTGTTTTTCTTTATATTCTTTATAAATATCATTTATTTCACAATCAAATGGTTTGTTTCGCGTCATTTTTGCATATAACCTTGTACAAGGAATAGTAATGATTGAAGCAACACGCAACTTTTTTATAATTAAAAGTAAGTGATAAATTGATTCTCCAATTGACCATTTATTTTCCTCGGGTCTTTCCCATAATTGCGCCATTGATAATGATTTCAGTGTAGGAAAAATACTGTCTCTTTGTTGTTTTAGTGTTAAAAAGTGTGTTCTCATGCTCTGGGATTTCATAATGGACCTCCAATTTTTCTATGATTGAACATAATAACAATTATTTCAAATTTCCATATTATTTACAATTGTTTATTCCAAAATACGGCCCAAACATGACATAGGCGCGATCATCTTTTTGATAATCGCGCCTATTTACGGAATATAATGATAATGATTGCTGCTTTTAGCTTATTAAACTAACGCACCCATTGAAGATGATACATTGTTTTATTCTTTCTTTCCTCTGACAAAAACACCAGCAATAAAAAAACAACCGATTCCTATAAGTATCTTGATTATTTGACCTATTTTTCCAATATCATCAATGGTTAATGTAAATAAAAGAGATCCAAGAATAACAAAAGGAATAGCAAAAAACCATCTCAACCAATTCGAACCTCCCCTAATCCATTATCGATTTAAACAATTCCTGCCAAGTAGTTGAAGAGCGACAGCTTTGTTCAGCTATCGCTACCCGTTAACACAATAAGCATTTACACTCATTTATTCATTAAAGTTTTTCTCAAACAATTTAATAATTTTTATTGTTTTGCTCCACTTGAATGTCACTATTTCTTTTTAACTTATAAACCCATGTTAAAAGAAAAACCATTGCCAAAGGCATTCCGATTGTTATTAGTAAAGACCCAAAACCCATTACACTAATCATAATAATCCCTCGCCGCCTTTTCCTGAATTATATCATTCATTAGATTCCAGTTCTTTACAAAATAAGCGCCCGATAATTGAATACTTAAAAATGCAATCATTATGCAAATCTTCTTTCAAAAATATTTTTACAAATCTTCTTTCTTTAATACCTTCTCAAATTCGTTTTGAAACTTTTTGGTATCCTCTGTGTCTTTTAAGATGTTCTCAATATCCGTTTGTTCCACAAAGCCCCTCACTGAATGATTCATCTGTATCAATGCACTATACTTCTCCTTGTACCACGACTCTTTGCGTAGCATCCTAAGCTTGTTATTAATTGCTCTATTTTTCTTAGATGGAAATGACATTAAAATCCCTTCAAGCAAACCACCAATTAATTCTGCCACTACTTTTTCCATCCTTCCATTAACTATTTTCAAATTCCCACTATCCCTTACCATTGATACGTTATTAACGACTGATAAGTTTCATATATGGGCAATAAACAACTTTCTATCAACATTTTACTAATGGAAATATTATCACTTCTATGGTTAAGAACAATTTAAAGCAACTCTAATAATGGTCAAGGTATTTTGTTCCCACCATTATACAAACTGTTCTTAGTTATACTTTTATTCTTTGTTTTATTTCTTCTGCAACTGCTCAACTTTTAGGATTATATGTACTTTTTATGCTTCAATTTTTTAAAAACAGATTACTTCACTATCTGGCCCAAAACGTAAAGGACGCTTATCCTTGCTATGGATAAGCGCCCGATAATGGAAGATCATATTGAAGATAAGCCCCCGTTCGTTCAATAATCTATTTTTTAAAATCATCCATATTCCAATTCCAATTAGCATTGATACTGTCTAAAAACTCTGCGATTTTTTCCTCTGATAAATCCTTTTCTCCATTCAATACATTAGCATAAGATTTTAATACCCAAGTATCACCATAAGGCTTTGTAGGTGCTTTCCACTGTACACCGAACCTATAATCACTTTCGTTTATTTTAACTTCAACCGAGAGAATATCTCCATGTAAAATAAAACTCCTCATATCCATTCTCTTACACCTCCGTCATCAATTAACTTTATTATAAATTTTTCTATTATCTTATCTAACAATCCTGCACCAAATCGTTAAGAGAGCATTTCTTGATTGATATGCTCCTCTTTGTGGAATTACAAAAATATAATCTCAGCATTAATATCAATTAATTGCTCATCAACTAACACACCCTTTTTTCAGTACATTTCTTCACAACAATCGACTCCCTAATAATTTTGGAAATGAAATATTAGACTTTAAATACCTCATTCCTTAAATATTATTTATATATTTTTAAATATTATTAAATAAATATTGAATATTATTTAACCGCTGGCATATAATGGTAATAAAGGAGGGAAAAGTATGAATAGGGATGATATTCCAAACTGGCTATTAGCTTTAGATAAAGAATCTGTAGAATTTATAAGAAAATTTATTATGAACTCTGGTTCACTAAAGAATATGGCTGATATTTACGATGTATCGTATCCAACCGTTCGAGCCAAATTAGATGCATTAATAAAGAAAATTGAGTTAAACAGTAAGACAGATGACGTAGAGTTTGTGAAAATGATTAAGAATTTGGTGATTGATGAACGTATCAGTATAGAAACAGCAAAATTAATTATAGATAAATATAGAAACGAAAGAGGGAGCGTTTAGTGGAACATTTATATGGATGGTTGATTGCTTTTGGAATTCTTGGATTACAACATTTTTTATCTCGAAGAAAGAGTGTTTATTGGGGAGCATTACTTCCCGTTGCTTTTCTCATCTTTTTAGTTGTTATGTTTGTAAAAAACTGGCATGGAGGGATTGTCGGTATTATTATTCCTAGCATCATTTTATTGTTAATATTATGTGTAAATTGGGCTACTGGCAGAGAAGATTTAAAGAAGAAACGAAAGAAAGAATTAGAGAAAATCCTAGTAAACGATTTATAAAAAATAGGGTATAGAATCAAACGAATATTCTATACCCTATTTTTATTTGTAATTTACTCACTTTCCTTACAATCAGAAAATAGGGCGTTTTAAATCTTAATGTGATTTTATTTACTTGTTTTTTATAAATTACGCTGATTCGTAAGTCTATGTAGAAACTCCCACAATCTCTTCAGCCCTAGCAATTTTTTCAAGTTATTCAAGAATATGACCCAATTCATTAAGAAGAGCGCATTTCTTGCTGCAGAAATGCGCCCGATTGCTGAATAGCCACCGATCATAGTTTGTCATCCACCTTCGTTTGATAGCATACATTCTTAATAGATTAAGGAGAAAAAAAGCCGTCTATCATAGTTGATAGGGCGACTTTTTATTGTATTAGTTAAATCAATTAAATTACTAACTCAAACTAACACATACTATCACTTGTGGTACAGTTCTACGTAGTATATCTAAATGAGATTTTACTTTATTTTATTTTACATACTTTGAAAATATATCATGAAATTGTTCAAACTGGTAACCTGTAAATTCATACGCGTCGTCTTTCATTAGTTTTTCTTGTATAAGAGCATTCGCTAAATAAGGGTCCATATGTTCAACTGTATTTTGTGCTCGAAACGTCTTTTCGAATGTTTTGTAGATAATCTGTTAAAGCGTATGTAAATGTTTCGTCGTGCATACTAGATTATTATTGCCATGTTTGAGTTTATACTTTCACTTTTTAAGTGATGTCATTTCTCGTAAACTTTATTCCATTCATTTGTATAATGGCACTATTGATACTGGAATAATCTACCTGATAGGACTAAAATGTAATATATGTAAACAATTAGGAGGGATAAATTTGAATGATTTTGGTGAACTTTTGTATTCTGGTAAGACCGACAACAACAAAAATGGTGTTGCATTTATTCTCTTAGGAATCATATCCTTTGTCGGCGCAAACTTTATCTATGCAAAAATGATGTTAATGGTGTTTGGAGGCGTGTTTATACTCGTCGGATTATACCTACTTCTATTCAAACGAAGTGAAACATTTTCAATCTATGAAAACACGATTGTTTTGACTTTAAAAGGGCAGGAACTTTCAATTCCAAAAGAACAGATTAACCATATCGAATATCAGAAAATAAAAGTCAGAAGAAGTCCGGTTGTGAATTATTATCCAGTACTTATATTAAACGATCAAAAAAAAGTGTTAATTAATAAGTCATTTAATTCCATTGTTAATCAAGATTTCAAGAAGGTTATCGAGTTATACATTTGATAGCACGATTCTAAAAAGGGGCAGTCATCTATTTTAGTCACTGTCCTTTCTTTATATAAATTTAATAGGATAAGGAACAAGAACTTAAATTGATTAATTAAATCTCTCATCCCAAATTTCACATACTGATACTGAACTTGATTGGACTATTTGCTGACGTCGGCAAAATAATCAGCGACTTCATTGGAACTTGATTTACATGCTTTTTTCCTTTTCACTGACATTTAAAATCTTGTTGAGTTCCGCTGAAAAATTAATCACACATTTATAAGACCACTGACATTAAACAAAAAACCTCATTTACTTATAATACGGGTCACTCCGATTAATCCCAAACAACTTAAATGAATTACCAATAAATTTCTTGAACTCTTCTTTAATAAACTGGCCCAAAAATGAAAATGAGCGCTTAACTGCTGCGGTTAAGCGCCCGATTCTAGAAGAATTACTCATAGGATTGTTTCCCTTTTTTCTACCATTTAAAGCTTCAAGATCCCTCCGAATGATTCTAAGATGATGTGCTTCGTGTATTGCTAAAAGCTGAATTACTTGAATAAGATTAGGATTATTTGCTACAGGGTCAAAAAATATGATATGTCCCGCAATATCTTGATCAATATCCTCTACTAGTTCCATTAACTTTATAGTTTCATGGAGTAGAAGTTGATCCAATTCATTAATACCCATACTATGATAAATTTTATTTGGTGGATTCAAAATAAATGGCGACTTCATACCCCTGCCGTGTTTTTCTTTATATTCTTTATAAATATCATTTATATTACGATCAAATGGTTTGTTTCTCCTCAATTTCGCATAAAACTTTGTACAAGGAATGGTAATGATTGCAGCAACACGCAACATTTTTGCAATTAAAAATAAGTGATAAATTGATTCTCCAATTGACCATTTATTTTCATTAGGTCTTTCCCATAATTGCGCCATAGATAATAAATTTAGTGCAGGAAGAATACTGTCTCTTTGTTGTTTTAGTGTTAAAAAATGTGTTCTCATGCTCTGGGATTTCATAGTGCGCCTCCAATTTTTCTATGCCTGAACATAATAACAATTATTTCGAATTTCCATATTTTTTACAATAATTTATTCCAGAACTTGGACCAAAAACGTAAAAGAACACTTATCCCTGCTATGGATAAGCGCCCGATTGTTGAATACATCATATAATCAATCCACTTAAAACCATCCCAACATTTATAACAAAATGAATTAAATAATTTACTTATTAAAAATAGTTGTGTTTTCAATACGAAATAGAATCCACTTCGCCGCAATCTAAACAAAATGTGTATATTTTATTTGAACCACTAAGTGACATTTTGCTAGGTTTTTCAGGCATAAAATCTGTTGTCACGGTAAATTCCGTACTACCACACTTAACATATTTTTTGCTCGAGTTTTCCATAATAATATCCCCTTTCTGTTTAGTATAAATATTTTATTAACGTACAATTTGATTATTTATTATGTAATACGACATAAGGAAAACATGGTTTCAATAATTTTACAAATCCGCCCCATATAAAAAATATACCAATACCAAAAGTATTTATTTCATACAGTTGGACAAGTCCCCAACATGAGGAATGGGTTATAGATCTTTCTCAAAGATTAGTTGATATGTTTATTGCAAAATAAAAGTACAGAGGTTTGCGAGGAATTTGTGCAGAACTTAACTGCATAAAAAAAGGCTTGCCAGCCCCTAAAATATCTCCTACTG
>NZ_JABAIT010000003.1 GCF_012843265.1 Bacillus sp. DNRA2
TACACACTGTAATATAAATTGAACCGCCGTATACGGAACCGTACGTACGGTGGTGTGAGAGGGGCGAAAATAATAATCTTATTTTCCCTCTACTCGATTCGTATTTTTATATTAATTGTTCTTCATATCCTTTAGGGAACCAAATCAGTGGATTTTCACCGAGATCTCGGCTTGTCTCATAATGAACCGGAGCGAAATCCTTCTTTTCCCAAAACTCCTTTGACTTCGCTCGAGGATTCGTTTTTATGGGTAAACCGAAACTTTTGGCATAATTGACTAATGCTGTGCCTAAGCCATGGTCTTGGTAATCAGATAGAACTTCTAACTTCCAGAGCTCAAGGTAATTTTTGGGAGGGGAAAAGTATCGATTATATTTTGCATCAACCTCATATAGGCTCATTCTGGCAACTAGCAAGTCGGCTAAATAGATTCCATAAAAAGGGGAAGCGCTATCATTTTCAATGATGTTGGCTTGTAGGTCTTCTAACATTGATAATTCTTGAAGACCATACTCTTTAAATTTACTAAAATCCTCTAATGTTTTGTAATTCACTCTTAATTTCTCTACTTTTACGTCCACTTAGTTTCCTCCTATTTTTCATTAGTCCAAAACCTGTGAAGCAATTAGTTGATTATTACCAAAAAACATTATTTTTCTAGATAATTCTATTATATACTAAAAAGTCTAAAAATTCTGCATTTTTAAACCCAAGCGAAACCACCTAAAGCTATTTCAAATTGAATATTGTGTTTTGATAAGCATTTTTATATCCTAAGCTAGGATAACAGGGTTTAAAAAAGTTTGCAGAATCGAAATGTTCAATTTTCCATTTTGTTGATAAAATAAAAGCTATCATAGAAAAAATGGGGTTAAAATTTATGAAGATTGGAATTATTGGTGGGGGTTCAATTGGGCTGCTTTTTGCCTATTATTTAAATCAAGCTGCATCGGTGACGTTATATACAAGAACGCTTGAGCAGGCCGATAAGATTAATCGAGAAGGACTTTGCTTAAAATATCAAGATCATTTGCATCATACATACGTTTCGGGGAAAACACTTGAAAGCTGGCAGGGTCAAGAGGATTTAACGATTGTGACGGTTAAGCAATATCAGCTAGAAGCTGTGTTTACAAAAATCCGTCAACAAACTAAACCAACAGGCCGATTACTATTTTTACAGAATGGAATGGGGCATATCAAGCATCTCAAAGCCATCACCAACTGCGAGGTATACGTAGGGTCTGTTGAGCATGGCGCTTATCGTAACAGTGAAAATATTGTCACGCACACTGGTGAGGGGGTAACCCGCTTAGCAGTAATTAATGGTGAACACTCATTTCTTGAAGAGTTTATCGATAAAATTCCGAAATCCTTTCCGTTTGTAGTGGAAGAGCATTATTATCAAATGCTTGTAAAAAAACTGATTGTCAACGCCATCATTAATCCAATGACGGCTGTCCTCAAGGTACCAAATGGAGAATTACTATCTAATCCTTATTATTTTAGCAGCATGAAGTGTTTGTTCAAGGAGCTAATGAGTGTTCTCGAGGTTGATGATCATGATGCGTATTTTCAGCATGTTGTGACAGTTTGTCAGAACACAGCGGGCAATCGTTCCTCGATGCTCAAGGATATTGAAAATCACCAGCCGACTGAGATTGATGCTATATTGGGCTATATTTTAGAAGAAGCTGAAAAGAAAGCCATTCATGTTCCAATCATAGAAACCTATTATCACCTTATTAAAGGATTTAGTATCGGTAAAGGGGAGGAATAAATGTCGAGTCTTATTGCGAATTTGATTGCTGCCATCATTACAATCCCTTTATTAGGTTATCTAATCGTGTTTTTTATTAGTAAATATGTTTTAAAAAATAATCGAAAAGCGTTTCACATGGCGATTGATTGGAGCACGGCATTTCTAATTATTGCTGTTCATCATCTAATTATGGTGATTTGGGAGCACTCATATTTATGGCTCCTCTCGATATTTATGATTTTCGTAGCAAGTGGGTTTGTATTAGTTCATTGGAAAGTAAAGCAGGAAATATTGATTAAACCAATTTTGAAGGGCTTTTGGCGCATGAACTTTTTACTATTTTTTATAGCCTATTTCTTTTTGCTCGTATTTGGAATCGTCCAAAGAATAAGCAGTTAAAGATGATGAAATCGTTATTAATTAGGCAAAGTTTTTTCCTTTTCTAAAATGAAAGTGCTATACTCATTAAGGAATTACAATAGTTGACTAGAAAGGAAGTACAGTAGATGGAGATGTTAAATCTCTCGCTTCCGGCCAATAACCGGTTTGCAACAGAATATTTGGCTCAGACGCCTGATATGATGCAATTTTTTCATTACCGATATCAAAATCATTCTGATTATATAGAGCGATTAAACGAGTTAGCAGGTCGTGAGTTTAACCGTGAGAAAATAGCAGACCATATAGAATATTTTATGACCAAATATCCTACTTCTTATGCGGTGGATCATTCGCTGTCAAAGCTTCGGCAATCAAATAGCGTAGTAGTCATTGGTGGTCAGCAGGCAGGCGTCTTAACTGGTCCGCTGTATGCGGTACATAAAGTGATTTCAATTATTGCTCTCGCAAAACAAAAAGAGTCAGAGCTCGGGATACCAGTTGTTCCAATTTTCTGGATTGCGGGAGAAGACCACGACTATGCCGAGGTCAATCATATTTTTACTGAAGCGGATCAAAAAATTGAGAAAATGACCTATCCTCAATTGGTTCACGGGAAGAAAATGGTCTCTGATATAAGCCTTGATAGAGAACTTTGTGACACTTGGGTTAAGAAAATTATTGAATCCTTTGGTGAAACAGAGTATACAAAGGCGTTACTGGATTTTACCGCTCAGGCAATTGAGCAATCAACAACATTGGTTGATTTTTTTGCCCACATTATTATGGAAATGTTTAAGGATTTTGGCTTGTTAATTATTGATTCAGGTGACATGGCGTTACGAAAATTAGAACAGGACTATTTTCAGTCAATTATTAACAATAGTCAGGAAATTACGGATGCGGTATTGGCTCAACAGGCAATCCTCCAAACCTGTGGCTATTCCAATGCGATTGAACTGAAAGAGACAGCTGCTAATCTTTTCTATTATGATGAAGAATCTAACTCGCGCATTTTACTTGAATACCAGCCGGAGACTAAACTTTTTATTGGCAAAAATCATTCTCTACAATTTTCCTATGCAGACTTGATTGAGTTATCAACGGAAAAACCCCATTTATTAAGCAATAACGTGGTGACGCGCCCGTTGACCCAGGAGTGGTTGTTTCCGACGCTTGCCTTCATTGCTGGCCCAGGCGAAATCGCTTATTGGAGTGAATTGAAGCAAGCTTTTGAATTATTTCAAATAAAGCTTCCACCAATAGTACCGAGACTAAATATAACTTTATTAGAACGCCCTATTGAAACTGATATTGCTGAGTTGGGACTATCACTTGAGGCAGTATTAAAGGAAGGAATTAGCGCACCCAAAGAGGAGTTTCTTCATTCAGTAAAGGATCCTGAACTCGAGCAGCTTTTCTTAAAATTAAACAAAGAGTTTTCGGAGCAGTACGAAGTTATTATCGAGAAAATCGAGGAAATCGATCGAGGCTTGAACACATTAATCAAGAAAAATGAACAGTTGATCCAAAAGCAAATTAGGTTTTTGGAGGATAAGGTTCATGAGTCGATTTATCAAAAACACATGGTGACTTTAAGAAAGCTTGATCGCATCGGCAATGCCCTCAGACCAAACGGAGCACCACAGGAACGAATCCTTAATCCGTATTATTTTCTAAATAAATACGGATTTGAATTCATCAAGCAGTTGGTGATGCTAGATTATCAATTTGATGGTACACATAAGGTTGTTAAATTATAAAGACGAGGGACTAATTCATCGAGAGTTAGTCTCTTTGTTTTTGTGCGGGTTATTTTTGTTAAAAATCGACAATTTTATGACGGTGGAATGTAGGAATGAAGGCTCATCATTGTGAAGAAACACGGTTTACAGAAAAACTTGGATTTTTTTGAACTTTTATGAAGAAAGACCTATGTCAAAATCCCTGAAAAAATCAGGCTTTTTTCAAGATGAGAAATTATTGTCGCAAGAAAACAATGAAAACACAGTGGAAAAAGCAGTTGTATTAGCAGGGATTCAGTATCGATTAGAGAATACTAAAAATATGTGGAGAAAAGTGGGGGGATGTGGTAAATTTAGAAAGGAAAGTGGGGGTAGTGGATATGTTCATGGGTGAGTATCATCATAACGTTGATAATAAAGGTCGATTAATCGTCCCTGCTAAGTTCCGTGATGACCTTGGTGAGACTTTTATTTTAACACGCGGACTGGATCAATGTTTGTTTGGATACCCACTTTCTGAATGGAAACTACTGGAGGAAAAGCTTAAAGGGCTTCCACTCACTAAAAAGGATGCTCGTGCTTTTACTCGATTTTTCTTTTCTGGTGCCACAGAATGTGAACTGGATAAAACAGGCAGGATTAATATTTCCGCCCCATTGCTTCAATATGCAAACTTAGAAAAAGAATGTGTGGTTCTTGGCGTTTCTAGTCGAATTGAAATTTGGAGCAAGGCAATTTGGGAAGAATATTTCTTAAAGTCCGAGGAATCCTTTGCAGACATTGCGGAGAATATGATCGGGTTTGATATTTAGCCTCTCCGACGAGAATGATTAGAAAGGTGGAAGAAACACCATGTTCGAACACACAACAGTGTTGCTGCATGAAGCAGTTGATGGATTAAACATACAACCAGATGGAGTTTACGTTGATTGTACATTGGGAGGAGCAGGTCACAGTGAGCTTATTCTTTCAAAGCTTTCAAGTGAGGGTAGATTATATGCCTTTGACCAAGACGAAACTGCAATCGCCCATGCCAAGGAAAAATTGGCACAGTACCAATCTAACCTAACCATTATTAAAAGTAATTTTTCCAACCTCAAAGAAGAGTTATTGGCCTATGGAGTACATCATGTTGATGGAGTTTTATATGATTTAGGAGTATCGTCCCCACAATTAGACACTCCTGAACGTGGCTTTAGCTATCACCATGATGCCCCTTTAGACATGCGAATGGACAAACAATCCAACGTTTCAGCCTATGATGTTGTCAATTCATGGCGTTATGAAGATTTAGTCCGCATTTTCTTCCAGTATGGTGAGGAAAAATTTTCAAAACAAATTGCTCGAAAAATAGAAGCAGCACGTGAAGTGAAGCCAATTGAGACAACTTTTGAATTGGTCGAGCTCATTAAAGAAGCAATTCCTGCACCGGCAAGGAGAAAAGGTGGACACCCCGCAAAAAGAATTTTCCAAGCAATTCGAATTGCTGTAAATGATGAATTGGGTGTATTTGAGAAATCTTTACAGGATGCGATTTCACTGTTAAACCCTGGTGGTCGTATAAGCGTCATTACCTTCCATTCTTTAGAGGATCGGATTTGTAAGGTTACTTTTAAAAAGGCTAGTGAACTGCCGCAATTACCGCCTGGTTTGCCGATGATTCCTAAAGAATATGAACCGGAGTTAAAGCTTATTACTAGAAAGCCGGTAGTGCCATCGGATGCTGAACTTGAAGCAAATAACCGGGCTAGGTCTGCCAAATTACGTGTTGCTGAGAAAAATAAATAAGAAAACAATATTTCGGGAGGGAAGTAAATGAGTAACTTAGCCAAAAAGCTGCAGCAGGACATACAAAAGCGGGAAATACAACAAACGAAAACAGCGGTTGAGAGAAAAGTACTGTTTTCCCCTGGAGAAAAAATATTAGCTTTGCTGTTTGGAGCCTGTATTTGCATTGGTTCTGTTCAGATTGTATCGAACGCAGCAGAAATCTATAAAGTAAACAAGGGAATTCAAGATGTTGAGGCACAAATTCAAGAACAGCAAAAAGTTAATGGTGATTTAACTGTTCAGGTTGCAGAATTAAGCACATATGAGCGGATTTGGTCTATTGCTACAAAGGAGCTCGGCCTACAATTAAACGACAATGTTAAGGTTGTGCAAGAATAATGATTAAGAAACAACCCAATATGAATCGGGGAGCAGCGATATTATTTGTAATATTCAGCCTGCTCTTTTTTGTCTTAATTACCCATTACATCACTATTCAAGTTTCTGGTGAAGCAAAGGGTGAATCATTAGCCGCAAAAGCACAGCAAAAATATACGAAGGAAAGAGTTATCGAGGCTTCAAGAGGAACGATTTTTGACCGTAATGAAGAAGCGATTGCCAAAGATACAACCTCTTATACAGTGATTGCAATATTAGATAAGAAGATGACGACCGACCCCGATAAACCAAAGCATGTTGTTGACAAGGAAATGACTGCTGAAAAGCTGGCGAAAATTCTTCCAATTAGTAAGTCGGAGATTTTGGAAGCACTAAGCCAAAAGGGAAGGTTCCAGGTCGAATTTGGTATGGCAGGGCGCGATATTTCCCATCAAATGAAAACGGAAATTGAAGCAATGAAGCTTCCAGGGATTACTTTTATTCGTGATAAGAAAAGGTTTTATCCAAATGGGGTATTTGCTTCCCACTTAGTTGGGTTTGTTGAGAAAAAGGAAAATAAAGATGGAACAAATAAAACAGTAGGGGCCCTAGGAATCGAAAGTTCGTTAAATGATGTATTAACTGGGAAGAATGGATCAGTAAAATATGATAGTGATCTTTGGGGCTACCTTCTACCTGATGGGGAGGAAAAAGTCGTCCCGGCGCAAAATGGGGATGATATCTATTTAACGATTGATAAAAAAATTCAAACGTTTTTAGAGGATGCACTGAATAAGGTTGCCGAAGAATACAAGCCGAAAAAAATCATTGCTGTGGTGGCTGACCCAAAAACGGGTGAAATATTGGCGATGGGTCAACGGCCTACCTTCCATCCAAAAACAAGAGAAGGTATTGAGAAAAGCTGGCATAATGAGGCAATTGAAAATTCGTTTGAACCGGGTTCTACCATGAAAATTTTCACCTTGGCAGCAGCCGTTGAAGAAGGCGTATTTAACCCGAATGAATACTATCAATCTGGTTCCTACCGAGTCACACCAAATTCAAAAGCGATTCGTGACCATAACGGAAGCGGATGGGGAACGATTTCATTTCTTGAAGGGGTTCAGCGTTCTTCCAATGTTGCATTCGCGAGAATTGCCAACGAGAAGCTTGGTTTTGATAGGTATCGAGAATATTTAACGAAATTCGGATTTGAACAACCGACCGGGATTGATTTGCCAAATGAAACATCAGGGAAAATTGTTTACCAATATCCAATTGATAAAATTACGACTGCATTTGGACAAGGTACGGCAATCACACCAATCCAGCAAGTCCAAGCTGCAACGGCAGTGGCAAACGGTGGAAAAATGATGCAGCCTTATGTGGTTAGTAAAATCGTCGATCCCAATACTGGTAAGGTTATTAAAAGTGGCCAACCAAAAGTGGCGGGCACGCCAATTTCTGCGGAAACGGCCAAAGAGGTTCGAGACATTTTAGAAACGGTTATTACTTCCCCGAAGGGAACAGGAAACCGTTATAAAATTGATGGATATGATGTTGTTGGTAAGACAGGAACGGCGCAAATTCCGGGAGCAAAGGGTTATTTAACTGGAGCGTCCAACTATATTTTTTCATTCCTTGGTATGGCACCAAAGGATGATCCGAAACTAATCGTATATGTAGCGGTGCAACAGCCTGAATTAGAGAGCTATTTTGATGGTTCGATTCCTGTTTCAATGATTTTTAATTCAGTGATGAAAAATAGCTTGCAATATTTAAATATAAAGCCTGCAACAATGGAAAAGGCTGAAACGAACAACATGCCAGATTTAACGGCTTCATCGCTTGACAAGGCGCTTGCTGAAATAAGTAAAAAGGGTCTAGAAGCTGTCGTAATCGGCGATGGTGATCTGATTCTTGAGCAATATCCGGCTAAAAATACAGCAATTCTCGAAGGGGAAAAAGTGATCTTAAAAACGGACGGTTCTCTAGTCATCCCTGATTTATCCGGCTGGTCTCGCCGCGAAGCGATGACTTTGGCTAAAATGGCTGATTTAAAACTCACCGTTACTGGTAATGGGTATGTCGTCGGGCAAAATATTGCCCAGGGAACTCAGGTCGAAAAAGACAGCTATTTAATCATCGAGTGCAAAACGCCAGCTGAGATACAGAAGGAAACGGAAGAGAAACAGAACGAAGAAAATAATCCGAAACAAGGCGAGGAAGAGGTTCATGATTGAACCTCTTCGTTCTATTTAAAAGGGTACAAGCATATAAATGAACGGAGCTTAGTTGAAATGGACAAATTCTCCAATCAGAAAGCGGTAGATTCTTTGGTTAGAGATGAAGTCTGATAGTAGGAGAAAGGAGTTTCGTTCATACATGCGTGTATCTCAAGTTACCGTTCGGAAAAGATTAGCCATCGCTCTTATTGTTGGTCTCGCCATCTTCCTAGTGATCGATTTGAGGCTGGGATATGTGCAGTTTTTCTTAGGTGAATTACTTACGGATCGGGCGAAAGATTCGTGGAGTCGAAATATCCCATTTGAACCAAAGCGAGGCGAAATTATAGATCGCAGTGGTGTCAAGCTTGCAACTAATGTGAGTTCTCCGACTGTGTATGTCGTTCCGAGACAGATTGTTGATCCGGTGAAAACCTCAGAGAAATTAGCAGCTGCATTAAATATGTCAAAAGAAAAGGCCTATCAGCATATTACAAAAAAAACATCGATAGAACGAATACCTGAAGGACGGAAAATTTCTCATGAAAAAGCAAAGGAAATTCGTTCACTAGGTCTTAAAGGAGTATACATTGGTGAGGATTCCAAACGACATTATCCGTTCGGAACGTATTTGTCCCATGTTTTAGGCTTTGCTGGAGCTTACAATCAAGGCCTAATGGGGCTAGAACTATATTATGATAAGGAATTAATGGGAGAACAGGGATCTGTGCAATTTTATGCTGATGCCAAGGGAAAACGGATGAATGACATGGCTGATGATTATCAGCCGCCTAAGGATGGGCTTGATTTAAAATTAACAATTGATACGAAAATTCAAACGGTGCTAGAGCGGGAGATGGATATTGCGGAAACGAGCTATCAGCCTGAAGGGATTATTGCGATTGCGATGAATCCAAATACGGGTGAAATTCTCGGGATGTCCAGTCGTCCTAGCTTTGACCCAGCCAATTTTAAAAATGTTCCCCAGGAAATTTATAATCGAAATTTACCTGTCTGGAGTACGTATGAGCCGGGGTCAACTTTTAAAATCATCACTTTAGCAGCGGCAATAGAGGAGGGGAAGGTTGACCTTGAAAAAGAACATTTCCATGACCCTGGGTTTGTCGAGGTAGGAGGATCAAGACTGAGATGTTGGAAGCGTGGTGGGCATGGTGATCAAACCTTTCTTGAAGTTGTCCAAAACTCATGTAACCCGGGCTTTGTTGAGCTTGGTCAGCGTTTAGGAAAGGACACTTTGTTTAAATACATTAAGAATTTTGGCTTTGGTCAAAAATCAGGAATTGATTTGCAGGGTGAAGGAACAGGGATTTTGTTTAATTTAAAAAATGTCGGCCCAGTTGAATTGGCGACAACAGCATTTGGTCAAGGGGTTTCAGTAACACCAATTCAACAGGTAGCAGCAATTTCAGCGGCTATCAATGGTGGCACTTTATATACACCATATATCGCTAAGGAACTCGTCGATCCTGAGACCGGAGAAGTGGTAATGAAGAAAACACCTGTCGCCAAACGAAACGTTATTTCCAAGGAAACATCGGAAAAGGTCCGCTATGCATTGGAAAATGTCGTGGCCCAAGGTTCGGGGGGCAAAGCGTTTGTTGATGGCTATCGGGTTGGTGGAAAAACAGGTACAGCGCAAAAGGCGCAAAATGGTCATTATTTAGAGAATAACCATATTGTGTCTTTCATCGGATTTGCACCAGCAGACGACCCGCAGATTGTCGTTTATGTTGCTGTTGATAATCCAAAAGGGACCGTGCAATTTGGTAGCCAGGTTTCAGCCCCAATTGTCGGTAATATTATGAAGGATGTCCTTCCTGTGATGGGAGTAGAACCACGCAAACAACAAATCGATAAGAAAATCGCCTTTGGGGATGTGCCGATGATTGAGGTACCGGACGTAGTCGGCTTTAAAAAGCATGAACTTCGTGAGTTATTTATTAATTTAAAAATTGATTCAAGTGGTGACGGTGATACGGTCGTAAAGCAATCACCTCAGCCGGGTGTAAAAATAAAAGAAGGATCGACGATTAGACTTTATTTTGGTGATGAAAAGGCCGCTGCTAAAAAGAAGGTAAAGTCAGAGGATAATAAGGATAAAGACAAAAAGGAAAAGACAGCGGATAAGTCAAACTAGCTATGTCAAACAAGCTAATAAGCAAGGATAGAATGATCATGAAGGGTTTAAAGAGGCGGCAAATGGTTCATTCGCCGCTTCTTTTTTTTGGAAACCCACTTTTATGCCAAAAAATATCCTATAGGTCGTGGCTATATTACCTCGAATCGTGTACAATAAAACCGCTATATTGTTAATTAGGACTCTTTTTTACAAGAGCATTCACAGTCAAAAAAAACGTTAGCTAAAGCTTTTGGATGAGAGGATATGATACTTTATGAAATTACATACATTGCTTCAGAGTTTACATCCACTGGCTCCATTTGAGTTTGAGGATGTTGAGGTGACTTCGATTGAAAATGATAATCGCAAAGTCACTAAAGGAAGCCTGTTTGTATGTGTCAAAGGCTATACCGTTGATGGACACCAGTTTGCAGCATCAGCTGTTCAAAATGGTGCAGTAGCTATTTTAGCAGAAAAGCCCTTAGACTTACCTGTTCCAGTGATCGTTGTGACAAACACGGTTCGGGCTATGGCTGTGCTTGGGGATGCTTTTTATTCACACCCGACACAAAAGCTACACTTAATTGGAATCACTGGTACCAATGGGAAAACAACGACGAGCCATTTGATTGAAAAAATCTTTGCTGATTTTGGTAAAAAAACGGGATTAATCGGGACGATGTATACCAAGATTGGAAACCAAATGTATGAAACAAAAAATACAACTCCAGAAAGTCTCACCCTGCAAAAACTGTTTAAACAGATGGTAGATGAAAAGGTTGAGGTTGCCGTGATGGAGGTGTCTTCGCATGCCCTCGATTTGGGGCGTGTCCATGGCTGTGCTTTCGATACGGCGGTATTCACTAATTTAACGCAAGATCATCTCGACTATCATCAGACAATGGCTGAGTATAAACGGGCAAAAGGCTTGTTATTTTCCCAACTTGGGAATGCGTTTTCTGACCATGAACCGAAGTTTGCCATTTTAAATGTTGATGACGAAGCAACAAAAATGTATGAAAAATCAACCGCAGCCCATGTGATAAGCTACGGAATTGATCTTCCTGCGGACATTAGTGCTCGCAATATTTCGATGAACGCAGGCGGAACCACCTTTGAATTAGTTACGCCACTAGGTGCTTCTGTGGTGACAACAAAGCTGGTTGGGAAATTTAATGTTTACAATGTATTGGCTAGTATTGCAGTTGCACTTGTTTACCGGATTCCGTTAAAACAGATAATTGAATCGATTGAAGCTGTCCAAGGTGTGCCAGGACGAATGGAGCTTGTCGATGAAGGCCAATCTTACGCAGTTATTGTTGATTATGCCCATACACCAGACAGTTTGGAGAATGTCTTGAAAACGATTGGGCAATTTGCAAATGAACGGATCTATGTGATTGTCGGCTGCGGTGGTGACCGTGATCGGACGAAGCGTCCACTTATGGCACAAATTGCCGTGAAATATGGGACCAATCCAATTTTTACTTCAGATAATCCTCGCAGTGAGGATCCGCTGGCGATTCTTAAAGATATGGAAGCAGGTGTCTCTGGTGAAACGTATCAGGTGATAGTGGATCGGAAAGAAGCGATTCATTTTGCAGTGAAAGCAGCTAAACCTGGCGATATCATTTTAATAGCAGGGAAAGGTCATGAAACGTATCAGCAAATAGGCAATCAAATTCTCGCCTTTGATGATCGACTTGTTGCGAAGGAGGCCATAAAGGGGGAAAGCGGATGTATTTAGAGTTTGAGATACTTAAAGCTGTTTTTCCAAAAGTGGTTGGACTGGATGATCATCAAATGGCATTTCACTCAATTGCCGTCACTGGTGATGCGTTGCAGCCCAAAGGTCTGTTTCTACCGATTTTGGAAAATGAAGGTGATTTGCTTCATGCAATCAATCATGGCGCAATTGCAGCGGTATGGGATGAGTTTATCCCTATTCCCGCTTATACGCCGAACTATTTTCCGCTCTTTTTAACAAAGCAACTATTTGCCGATATAGAAAAATTATTAAGTTTATACAAAGAAAAAGTATTGCAGGAAGAGGATGTAAAGGAAATGTCCATTTTAGTAGACGTAGAACTTCTTAAAGAAAAAATTTCAACATATGATAATTCTAAAAAGTTAACGCAAATTATTCAGATCATGGAAGAATTAGCGGTAGCAAGGAGGGGATAACATGCTGGAGCAGGTGATATTTTTTACAATTATTATGGGTTTTTTAATCACAGTACTACTTTCTCCAGTGTTTATTCCATTCTTGAGAAGATTGAAATTCGGACAAAGCATACGTGAAGAAGGTCCAAAATCGCATCAAAAGAAAACAGGAACACCAACCATGGGAGGAGTTATGATTCTCCTGTCGATTATTGTGACGACCCTTGTGATGACCGGGAAATTTGCCGAGCCAACTGTTAAAACGTATTTATTATTGTTCGTCACATTTGGTTTTGGTTTATTAGGCTTTTTGGATGATTTTATTAAGGTTGTGATGAAACGGAATTTAGGTCTGACATCAAGACAAAAAATGCTTGGTCAAATTATTATTTCAGTGATTTTTTATATCGTTTATACACAAAATCATTTCTCGACTGAGGTTAACATTCCTGTTCTGGATGTTTCGTTTGATTTAGGTTGGTTTTATTTATTCTTCGTCATTTTTTGGTTAGTTGGTTTTTCCAATGCCGTCAACTTAACAGATGGATTGGATGGACTTGTTTCCGGTACAGCTGCAATTGCGTTTGGGGCATTTGCGGTGTTAGCGTGGAATCAATCACAATTTGAGATTGCTATCTTTTCAGTGGCGGTCGTAGGAGCCGTATTAGGATTTTTAGTGTTCAATGCCCATCCGGCTAAGGTGTTTATGGGTGATACAGGTTCACTGGCTCTTGGCGGAGCTATTTGTACCATTGCGATTTTAACCAAACTGGAAATCTTGCTGATTATTATCGGTGGTGTATTTGTGATTGAAACATTATCGGTCATTCTCCAAGTAGCCTCATTTAAAACGACCGGGAAAAGAATATTTCGGATGAGTCCATTGCACCATCATTATGAATTAGTCGGTTGGTCAGAATGGCGGGTTGTCGTGACATTCTGGACAGTTGGCTTATTGTTTGCTGTGTTAGGAATCTATTTAGAGGTGTGGTTATAAACATGAAAAAAATTGAGAACTATCGTCATAAAAAAATCTTAGTATTAGGTTTGGCGAAAAGTGGTGTTAGTGCGGCATCACTTTTACATAAACTTGGTGCTTTCGTGACAGTAAATGATATGAAGCCATTATCTGAAAACCCTGAGGCACAAGGGTTGCTAGAACAGGGAATTAAGGTAATCTGCGGAGATCATCCGATTGAATTATTGGATGAAGGCTTTGAGCTAATAGTAAAAAACCCTGGAATTCCTTATCATAATCCGATGATTGCCTGTGCGATTGAACGTGAAATCCCGGTCATAACTGAGGTGGAGCTTGCTTATCAAATTTCTGAAGCACCATTTATCGGAATTACGGGTACGAACGGAAAAACGACGACGACTACACTTATATTTGAAATGTTAAAAGAAGGTCAAAAGCAACCATTAATTGCCGGAAACATCGGAACGGTAGCTTCAGGAGTTGCAGAGGCTGCACAACAAGAAAATACGATTGTCATCGAATTATCTTCGTTTCAATTAATGGGGATTTCGACGTTTAGACCGAAAATTGCCATCGTCACAAATCTTTATGACGCTCACTTAGATTATCATGGAACAAGACAAGAATATTGGGGCGCAAAAGGAAATATTACGAAACATCAAACAAGCGCTGACTATTTAATTGTAAATGGTGATCAGTTGCAGTGCCAAGAGTTGGCAAAGCAATCTCATGCAAAAGTTTATTATTTTTCCACATCAAAAAAACTTGATGAGGGAGCTTATCTAGAAAACGGCTGGGTTATGTGGGGGCAGGAGCAGGTGGTTCTTCAAAAGGATATCGTTCTTCCTGGTGTACATAATTTAGAAAATATCTTATCAGCGGTTGCTGCAGCAAAACTAAGCGGTGTATCCAATCAAGCAATTTATCAAGTCCTAAGTACGTTTAAAGGGGTTAAGCATCGATTGCAATATATTGCTGAAACTGCGGGACGCCGTTTTTATAACGACTCAAAAGCTACGAATATTTTAGCAACATCTAAAGCTCTTTCGGCATTTGAGGCACCAATTGTTCTTCTCGCAGGAGGATTGGACCGTGGCAATAGCTTTGATGAATTGGTACCATTTTTGTCCAATGTAAAAGCGGTGGTGACCTTTGGACAAACAGCAGGAAAGATTGAGGATGCCGCTAGACAGGCTGGAATAAAAGGAATCAAACGCGTCGATAATGTGGAAAAGGCCGTTCCTGTTGCTTTCGAGCTTTCTGAGCCGGGGGATGTCATTCTCCTATCTCCGGCGTGTGCAAGCTGGGATCAACATAAAACTTTTGAGGTTAGGGGAGACATTTTTATTGAAGCTGTGCATAAGCTTTAATAAGGGTTTGTCCTCCTAAAGCATTCAGGAATCAGGCTCTAAACTCACAGTTGAGGTGTGTTACATTGCCGCAAAAAAAAACTACTCCTGATTTGTTGCTGATGATCATTACGTTTACATTGTTAGCTGTTGGACTGATTATGGTCTACAGTGCCAGTGCCGTCTGGGCCGATTATAAATTTAATGATTCATTTTTCTTTGCGAAAAGGCAGCTTTTGTTTGCTGTTGTTGGGATCTTTGCGATGTTTTTTATTATGAACATTGATTATTGGACATGGCGAACATGGGCGAAGGTACTCATCATCACCTGTTTTGTGTTGCTGGTTCTCGTGCTCATACCCGGAATTGGTAATGTTCGAAATGGCTCACGAAGTTGGATTGGTGTCGGGGCCTTTTCAGTTCAGCCTTCTGAGTTCATGAAGCTGGCGATGATTGCCTTTTTGGCAAAATTTTTATCTGAACGTCAAAAGCTTATTACATCATTTCGACTTGGACTCGTACCATCTTTAGCACTCGTATTTACGGCATTTGCAATGATCATGTTACAGCCTGATTTGGGTACGGGTACGGTGATGGTCGGAACGTGTGTAGTCATGATTTTTATTGCTGGAGCGCGAATTAGTCACTTTGCTGGTTTGGGATTATTGGGTGTTGCCGGATTTGTTGGATTAATTATCTCAGCTCCTTATCGGATGAAACGGATTACCTCGTTCCTTGATCCATGGTCTGATCCTTTGGGCAGTGGATTTCAAATCATCCAATCACTTTATGCAATTGGGCCGGGAGGTTTGTTCGGACTCGGTTTGGGGCAAAGTCGTCAGAAGTTTTTCTATCTACCGGAGCCGCAAACGGATTTTATCTTTGCGATATTGGCAGAAGAACTTGGTTTCATTGGCGGGTCATTTGTCTTGCTACTTTTTGCCCTCCTGTTATGGCGAGGTATCCGAATTGCCTTAGGTGCACCTGACCTATATGGCAGCTTTTTAGCTGTCGGAATTATTGCAATGATTGCGATTCAGGTCATGATTAATATAGGCGTTGTAACAGGTTTAATGCCTGTTACCGGGATCACACTACCGTTTTTAAGCTATGGAGGCTCGTCGCTAACCCTCATGCTCATGGCGATAGGAGTGCTCCTAAATATAAGCCGCTACGCAAGGTTATAATGGGACCCTGTTCAAACAGGGTTTCTTTCATTTGTATTACAATTTGATTATCTTTTTATTGAAATATTAACAATTAAGATTTTTATAGTAAAATTGGAAAGTGACTGCTAAACAATCATATTTGATTATATGTAATCATCATTAGTTCTAACATAGTAAGTAGCGCTTAAGGATTTTCTAATTAGAGGTGAAAAAATGAAAATTGTTGTCAGTGGTGGAGGAACGGGAGGACATATTTATCCTGCGTTAGCATTAATCCGTGAAATAAACAAAAAAGTAAATAATGCACAATTTTTATATATTGGAACAAAAGAAGGATTAGAAAGCAAATTGGTACCGATGGAGCAGATACCATTTGAAGCAATCCATATTACTGGTTTTAAGCGAAAGTTTTCATTCGATAATATCAAAACTATATTTCGATTTTTAAAAGGCGTTCGAGATAGCAAGAAACTCTTGAGAAAGTTTAAACCAGATGTCGTGATCGGTACTGGGGGTTATGTGTGCGGACCGGTCGTTTACGCTGCAGCGAAATTGGGGATACCAACGATTATTCATGAGCAGAATAGCGTTCCCGGTTTAACCAATAAATTTCTAAGCCGTTATGTTGACCGTGTAGCTATTTGCTTTGATGAAGCAAGACAGTACTTTCCTGAATCAAAAGTCGTCATGACTGGAAATCCACGTGCCTCAGAGGTATTGGGACAGGATGGCGATAAGGGAAGAGCATCAGTTGGCTTGGCAACAAACAAGCCTGCTGTACTGATATTTGGTGGTAGCCGTGGGGCAAGACCAATTAATGAAGCTGTTCTAAAATCATTATCACAATTAGCAGAAAAGCCATATCAAGTTTTATATGTAACGGGTGATGTTCATTATGAAAAGGTGCTTTCCGAGGCTGAAATTTCCGGAAATCCTGATAATGTTATTATAAAGCCATTTATTCATAATATGCCGCAAGTTCTAGCTGGAATCGATTTAACAGTATCGCGGGCTGGGGCCACAACATTAGCTGAGTTAACCTCACTGGGTGTTCCAAGTATTTTGATCCCTAGTCCATATGTAACAAATAATCATCAAGAGAAAAATGCTCGTGCCCTTAGTGACCATGATGCGGCTGTTTTGCTATTAGAATCCGAACTGAATTCCGCGAAGTTGATTAAAAAAATCGATGAAATTCTTCTAAACGAAAACAAACTAGAGGAAATGAAGCAGGCAGCCAAACAATTAGGAATTCCTGATGCCGCTGAAAGATTATATGCAGTGATGAAGGAAATTACGAAAAGGTCTTGAAAATAGTGCCCAGATAGTTGCTTAAGCATAAACTACATTACACCGAACCTAACGAATGAAAGGCGGGTTTTAAGATTATGAACGGTTTTTTAACCGAATTAACTGCTTTACAGATTGGTAAGGTTAAAGAAAATGAGCTTCTCAGTTCACACACAACGATGAAAATAGGTGGACCAGCCGAGATTTTCATCGAGCCTTCCTCAATCGAGAATTTACAAAAAACAGTTCAGTTGATTCGAAAATATAATATGTCATGGCGGGCCATCGGAAGAGGCTCAAATTTACTTGTATCAGATCAAGGAATTGAAGGGGTCGTGCTTAAACTTGGCTCTGGTCTTGATCAATTAGAAGTAAATGGAACGGAAGTGAAGGTTGGCGGTGGCTACTCCCTCGTCAGCTTTGCGACAATTATTTGTAAGCGAGGTTTATCTGGATTGGAATTCGCCGGTGGTATACCAGGTTCTGTTGGCGGAGCTGTGTATATGAATGCTGGTGCCCATGGTAATGATATTTCTAAAATATTAACAAAAGCCCATGTTCTTTTTCCAGACGGAACGATGGAGTGGCTTACAAATGAACAAATGGAATTTTCATACAGGACCTCAGTGCTTCAGAAGAAACGGCCGGGAATTGTTGTGGAAGCCGTATTTGAATTGATCCCGGGTGAAAAAGAGTTAATCATTGCCGAAATGCAGAAAAATAAGGATTATCGTAAAAAAACACAACCTTGGAATTACCCATGTGCTGGAAGTATTTTTCGCAATCCACTGCCAAACTATGCCGGTCAATTAATTGAAAAGGCTGGATTAAAGGGCTTTGCAATCGGTGGTGCTAAAATTTCCGATATGCATGGGAACTTTATCGTTAACAACGGCAATGCTACTGCGCAAGATGTCCTTGATTTAATTCAATATATTAAGGATAAAATATATGAGCTATATCATGTCAGAATGGAAACAGAAGTTGAAATTATCGGGAAAAACTTACAGAAATGATGCCGATTGAATCCCATATTATGTTATAATGCTTTAATAGGACAAAGAATGGTCTTAGTAAATAACGGCATGGTTTCGTGCCGTTGTTTTTCGCTTTTAAAGTATTATCAACTACCTTTAAGAGGTGAAATATGTGGATAAGGGGAAAATTGTCTCCCTTGAAGATCGAATTCCAAAGCTCAAGGAACAACGCAAACGTAAAGCCAATAAACGCTTAACCATTCTATTATTTTGCTTTTTCTTGCTCATGAGCTGCATCATCTATTTTCAATCTCCGTTAAGTCATGTAAGAAATATATATGTTAAAGGTAATGAAGTATATTCTTCAGAAGATATCGGGGAGCTTTCAGGGTTGACAAAAAAGACAAATATTTGGAAGGTCAATGAAAAACAAGTTGAAACCAATTTACGAAAACTTAAAGAAATAAAAGCTGTTTCAGTGAAAGTTCAACTACCTTCAACAGTCACGATTAAAATTGACGAGCATCAACAAATTGCTTATATCAATAAAGGTGATCGCTTTTCACCGGTACTTGAAAATGGCGAAATTCTTCCAGAAATGAATCGAGGCGCTTTTCCTGTTCAAGCTCCAATATTAGTTGGTTTTTCGAAGGGGAAAGTTTTAAAAAGAATGATTTCTGAGCTTCAAAACCTTCCAAAAGGCATTGTGAATTCAATTTCTGAGGTTCAATACTCACCGAAAGAAACTGATGAATATAGCATAAAACTCTTCATGAATGATGGGTTTGAGGTTCATGCAACCTTACGTAGCTTTTCTAAAAAAATGGAACATTATCCTTCAATTATTAGTCAATTAAATCCAGAAGAAAAGGGCATAATCGACCTGGAGGTAGGCTCCTACTTCAAAGCTTATAAACAGGAAGGAGCTGAAGAAGGTGAAAATGCTAGTGAAGGTGAAGGGTAAGCACGTCATCCTTTCATTAGTTTGCTTAGTTTTGGGGTTTATGATTGCCTTCTCTTATCAAAGGACAGAAGCTGAAAATAAACAGGCTAACATACCGGACAAGCAGTTGCAAAGAAATTTAGATTTACGGAATCAACTGATTGAACAAGAGGAATTGAACCGAAAATTGCAAAACGAACTTGCGAAAAAACAGCAGCAGGTTCTTGAAATAGAAAAGGAGCTTTCTTCTGAAGCACAGGTGTTTTTTAACCTTGCGGAAGACACCGAAAAATACCGGATGTTTCTAGGAAAAGTCAAGGTTAAGGGTAAGGGTGTTGAAGTAACGTTAGCTGATGGAGATTACAATCCGAAGGAAGAAAATGTAAATAACTATATCGTTCATGAACAACATGTCTTTAAAGTGATAAACGAACTGTTTATTTCCGGGGCCTCGGCCATCGCAATCAATGGCCAAAGACTCTCGTCTAATTCCTATATCATATGTAATGGTCCAGTCATTACCATTGATGGCACCCAGCAACCGGCTCCTTTCATTATTTCGGCAATCGGTGATCCAGATGTTATGAGTGCAGCAATAAATTTGACAGGTGGAGTTAAAGACCAACTAGTTAATGATAATATAGTCGTTAAAATCGAAAAGAAGGAAAATGTTGTATTAGAGCCAATTTTGGGAAACTAAAAACAGGTGAAGCCAGGATATGAAATATTTAAATTTTACTGCAATAGCTGTAATTATCGGTCTGATGCTAGCAATCCAATTTCAAACTGTCAAAAAACCTGTGGAAAGAGATACACGAGACACTTGGCAGCTTCAAGAGGATTTATTAAAAGAAAAAGAGGTTTACTCTAAGCTTCTTCAAGAAATTCGCTCCAACGAAGAAAAGCTAGCTAAGTATGAAACTGAACGGAGCAAAAGTAAGGAACAAGTTTTACGGGAAACCCTTGATGAACTAAAAACACAGGCGGGGTTAACGGAGGTTTCTGGAACAGGAATTATTCTGGTGATTGAGCCAGCCTATGAGGACGTTTTGTTTGCTGGAGATGTTCCAGCTATCTCTCCAGATTCACTTAAGCGTCTGGTGAACGAGCTAAACATGAACGGTGCCATGTATATATCAATTGACGGGAAACGGTTGATTAATACATCTGTTATTCGTGATATTAATGGCATTACAAAAATTGATGGCCATTCACTAAAGGATTTTCCAATCGAAATTAAGGTTATTGCCGAAAATGTCAAAAATGCTGAAAAGCTCTATAACCGGATGCAAGCTTCACAGGCTGCAGAGGAGTTATATAAATTTGACAGTTTACGCGTAAATGTATCCAAACCATCCGATGACCTCACGATTCCTGCGTTTGAAGATACAATCAGAATAAAGAATATGGAACCAGTGGAATCCGAAAAAGGAGGCAGTAAATAAGATGTGGCTTCCGATTCTGGGATTAATTGTCGGAGTTGTTCTTGGACTGCTTACCGATATTCGAATCCCTGATGAATACTCAAATTATTTGTCTATAGCTGTACTAGCTGCACTTGATACTTTGTTTGGTGGAATAAGGGCACATTTGCAAAATATTTACGATGAAAAGGTATTTGTGTCCGGATTTTTTTTCAATATACTTTTAGCTGCAAGTTTGGCTTTTCTGGGTGTACATCTTGGTGTAGACTTGTATTTAGCAGCAGTTTTTGCGTTTGGTGTGCGGCTCTTCCAAAATATCGCGGTAATTAGACGGATATTATTGACAAAATGGTCAACACCACGTGAAAAAATAGAAAAAAATTGAATTATAAAAAAGGGAATAATTATGTTGTGACGAATAATTCTATAATATATTCTGTTTCAACTAAAAATTTGTTGTTCAATAACAGAAATTGCGAAAAGGAGGTGCCAATGAATGAACAGCAATGAAATATATGTAAGTCTTGACATCGGTACATCCAGTGTAAAAGTAATCATTGGTGATATGGTCAATGACTCCTTAAATATTATTGGTGTTGGCAATGTGAAGTCTGAAGGCTTGCGCAAGGGCTCCATTGTGGATATAGATGATACCGTTCATTCAATTAAACGTGCGATTGAGCAAGCAGAGCGAATGATCGGCATGGAAATAAGACAAGTAATCGTAGGTGTTACCGGTAACCACGTTTCATTACAACCGTGTCACGGTGTTGTTGCAGTATCAAGTGAAAATCGAGAAATATCAGATGTTGATGTAGCACGAGTCATTGAAGCTGCTCAAGTCATTTCAATTCCGCCTGAAAGAGAAATCATTGATGTTATTCCTAAACAATTTATCGTTGACGGACTTGATGAAATTACCGACCCTCGTGGTATGATTGGTGTTCGTTTGGAAATGGAAGGAACGATCATTACCGGTTCAAAAACAATCCTACATAACACACTACGCTGTGTTGAACGTGCGGGTCTAGACATTCTCGATATTACCCTCCATCCTTTGGCTGCTGGTTCTTTTGCCTTATCAAAAGATGAAAAAAGTTTAGGCGTAGCACTAGTGGATATCGGCGGAGGTTCTACAACGATTGCTATTTTTGAAAATGGATATTTGCAAGCAACAAGTGTCATCCCAGTTGGAGGGGACCATATTACGAAGGATATCTCCGTAGGTCTACGAACAACCACTGAGGATGCTGAAAAAATAAAGATTAAATACGGACATGCCTTCTATGATCACGCTTCAGAAGAAGAAGTTTTCAGCGTTCCAACAATCGGTAGTGATCAGCAACAGCATTTCAATCAGGTTGAATTATCAGACGTTATCGAAGCGCGCTTGGAGGAAATATATGAGTTAGTCCAAGCAGAAATTAGACGATTAGGTTTTTCAGATCTACCTGGTGGAATAGTATTAACCGGTGGGGTCGCGAATATGCAAGGGGTTTTAGAGCTTGCTCAGGTTATTTTTCAAAATAGAGTGAGAATGGCAATTCCTGATTATATTGGTGTTCGTGAGCCACAATATACTACAGCTGTAGGTTTAATCCAGTTCGCCTATAAAAATGCTAGATTAAAAGGGAGAAAGCACGACCGAGATGGTCATGATATAATGGAAAAGCGTGTTCAAAAGCAGCCACAACCAAAAGCTAAGCCAGACAAGCAGCAACCAGAAGAAAAAATGTCAACTAGAATGAAAAAGTTCCTAGGGTACTTTTTTGAGTAAACGGCTATCAGGAATACGACGAATTAGGAGGATTTGTCATGTTGGAGTTTGATACAAATTTAGATCAACTAGCTACAATAAAAGTCATCGGCGTTGGTGGCGGCGGAAACAATGCGGTAAATCGTATGATTGAGCATGGTGTTCAAGGTGTTGACTTTATTGCAGTTAATACTGATGCTCAGGCGTTAAATTTATCAAAAGCAGAAATCAAAATGCAAATTGGTGGGAAATTAACTCGCGGACTTGGTGCCGGGGCAAATCCTGAGGTAGGTAAAAAAGCTGCCGAAGAAAGTCGCGAACAAATAGAAGAAGCTTTAAAAGGTGCCGACATGGTTTTCGTAACTGCTGGAATGGGTGGTGGCACTGGTACTGGAGCAGCTCCTGTAATCGCGCAAATAGCCCGAGAGTTAGGAGCTCTTACTGTTGGAGTCGTTACGCGCCCGTTTACTTTTGAAGGTAAAAAGCGTGCGTCACAAGCGGCTGGTGGTATTGCTTCAATGAAGGAAGCAGTCGATACCTTGATTGTTATTCCAAATGATCGTTTATTGGAAATTGTTGATAAGAGCACACCAATGCTTGAAGCATTCCGTGAGGCAGACAATGTACTTCGTCAAGGGGTACAAGGTATTTCCGATTTGATTGCCGTACCAGGGCTAATTAACCTCGATTTTGCTGACGTCAAAACCATCATGTCATCAAAAGGTTCTGCTTTAATGGGAATCGGTGTTGCTTCTGGTGAAAATCGTGCCACTGAAGCAGCGAAAAAAGCCATTTCATCTCCATTATTGGAAACTTCTATCGATGGCGCTCAAGGTGTCTTGATGAATATTACCGGTGGCACAAACTTAAGTCTTTACGAGGTTCAAGAAGCGGCAGATATCGTTGCAACAGCCTCTGACCAAGAAGTAAATATGATTTTCGGTTCCGTCATTAACGAGAACCTTAAGGACGAAATTGTCGTAACGGTTATTGCAACAGGTTTTAATGAAGAAGTGGTTCAACCAAAAATGACTCGCCCAGCATTTGGCGGTGTAAAATCTGGCTTGAATTCAATCAAACGAGAGCCAAAACGTGAAGAAGTGCAGCAGGAAGCACCACGAACTGTACAATCACAACAACCAACTGAAGATACATTAGATATCCCAACATTCTTAAGAAACCGCAATCGCAGACGATAAGAATATATTTAAAAACAAGACCCATTGATTGGGTCTTGTTTTTTTGCGCCTTCCGCCCCTAAGCGAGCCGCTTACGCTTTTCTACAAAACTTCCCCTTTTTTGTGTACAGGAAGTGACATACTTCTGTTACCTTGATACGTTATACTTTTTCGTAACAGCCTACTAGAATCGCTTGAGAAGTTTGTTTCATGATTAAAACTAAAAGCTGTTCCCACCTTATTAAAACGGTCCAAGGAAGGGGGGAATAAGGTGACCGTTTACCTTGATGTAATCTGGGCTTTAAACGTGTTATTTGATAGCCTCCTCTTGTTTTTAACAGCGATCATATTAAAACGACAGGTATCAAAGTGGCGTATCTTTTGTGGTGGGTTACTTGGTTCAATTATCGTGCTATTAGCGGTAACCCCGGTTCACCATTTGTCAGGACATCCGCTCTCAAAGCTGCTTTTTTCTATTTTTATGGTGCTTATAGCCTTTGGTTATAAACGCTTCCGTTATTTTATTTCAGGGCTCATGACTTTTTACTTCACAACCTTTCTCGTGGGTGGTGCTCTGATAGGGACACATTATTTTGTTCATTTTGATTTTGAGTTATCCTCATCCGTTATGTTAGCAAGTGTAAAGGGCTTTGGTGATCCGATTAGTTGGATGTTTGTTCTCCTAGGTTTTCCGATTGCTTGGCATTTTTCAAAATCAAATATCGACAGAGTTGAAACTGTTAAAATTCAGGCGAATCATCTTGTAAAGGTGCGAGTTGAATTTGAAGAGATTATCTTGGAGTTAACTGGCTTAGTAGATAGCGGAAATCAGTTATATGACCCGATTTCCAAAGCTCCAGTTATGTTTGTTTCGATCAAAAAATATATGGAGGAAATTCCCGAATCTATTGTACGAATTGTCGACAATCCGGACTCAGTTATGTTCGGTGACGAACATATTCCAACCAACTTAGAAGGAAAAATGAGAATTATTCCTTGCAAGGTGGTCGGGACAGAACACCAGCTCATGATTGCCTTTAAGGCGGACCAAATTGTGATTGAGCAGGATGATCATTGTTTTATAAGGAAAAATGATTTAATTTCTTTTACGATGCAAGAGCTATCAAGTGAAGATTCTTTTCAATGTATCGTTCATCCCAAAATGTTGTCAGGGCCTAAAGAGCGCACCACGACTAAAGTTAGTTAATAATACTATACTCAGTAAAATGAATATTTAGAAGGTGAGGATAAATTATGAAAAGAATCAAACTACGCCTTTACTACTATTGGTATAAATTATTATTGAAACTTGGACTCAAAAGCGATGAGGTATATTATATTGGCGGAAGTGAAGCACTCCCACCTCCATTAACGAAAGAAGAAGAGGAAGTATTACTCAAGAAGCTTCCAAACGGTGATAAAACAGCAAGGTCGATGCTGATTGAGCGGAATTTACGCCTTGTCGTTTATATCGCCAGGAAGTTTGAAAATACCGGAATCAATATTGAAGACTTAATCAGTATCGGTACAATCGGTTTAATTAAGGCAGTTAATACCTTTAATCCGGAAAAGAAAATCAAACTGGCTACATATGCCTCCCGGTGCATTGAGAATGAAATATTAATGTATCTAAGACGAAATAATAAAATCCGCTCTGAAGTTTCATTTGATGAGCCACTCAATATAGATTGGGACGGGAATGAGCTCTTACTGTCGGATGTTCTCGGGACAGAGGATGATATTATCACTAAGGATTTAGAAGCGAATGTTGATCGAAAATTGCTACTGAAGGCGCTTCATCAACTATCAGATCGCGAAAAACAAATTATGGAGCTGCGCTTTGGCTTAGGTAGCGGTGAGGAAAAAACACAGAAGGATGTCGCGGATATGCTGGGGATTTCACAGTCATATATATCTAGATTAGAAAAGCGCATTATTAAACGACTTCGTAAAGAATTCAATAAAATGGTTTAAATAAAAATAGCCAGGTTCTTGATTGAATTTCTATATTAAAAAAATATTTTTTCGGGCCAATCATTCCTAATTTTTCAAGGATTTTCCGTTTTTTTCGAGATTTGCGTCTAAATGGCTTGTGCATATTTTTCCTTCTTGCGGAGATACTGTTTTTTGTACAGCAACTCCTGTGAGGAGGGAATGGATTGACTCGAAACAAAGTTGAAATTTGCGGGGTTGACACATCAAAGCTTCCAGTTTTAAAAAATGAGGAAATGAGAGAACTCTTCAAGCAAATGCATAAGGGCGATATTACAGCTCGTGAAAAACTCGTGAATGGCAATTTAAGATTAGTACTAAGTGTTATTCAACGTTTTAACAATCGAGGCGAGTTTGTTGATGACTTGTTTCAAGTCGGATGTATTGGTCTTATGAAATCAATCGATAATTTTGATTTAAGTCAAAACGTGAAGTTTTCTACCTACGCTGTTCCGATGATTATTGGCGAAATACGCAGGTACTTAAGGGATAATAATCCGATCCGGGTGTCTCGCTCGCTTCGGGATATTGCCTATAAGGCCCTGCAAGTCAGGGAGAGACTGATGAGTGAAACCTCCCGTGAGCCAACAGCTGAGGAAATTGCCAAGGTGTTAGAAGTACCACATGAAGAAATTGTTTTTGCTTTAGATGCAATTCAAGACCCTGTCTCATTATTTGAGCCAATCTATAATGATGGCGGCGATCCGATTTATGTGATGGATCAACTAAGCGATGAGAAAAATAAAGACACTCAATGGATAGAAGAGATTGCCTTAAAGGAAGGCATGAGACGCTTGAATGAACGAGAGAAATTAATTTTGCGAAAACGGTTTTTTCAAGGAAAAACGCAAATGGAAGTTGCCGAGGAAATTGGAATCTCCCAAGCGCAAGTATCTCGTTTAGAAAAAGCGGCAATTAAACAAATGAATAAAAACATCCAACATTAAAGCTGCCAATATCGGCAGCTTTTCGTATTTTTATTTATTTTTGCTGATTCGAAGACATATAATCTAAAAGAAGCACTGTGAGGTGAACAGAATGGTCAAAATATCAGATTTTCAAATTAAAGATGTTGTGAATGTGTTTGATGGGAAAAGGCTTGGCAATATCGGCGACATTGATATTAATCTGAACACTGGAAAAATAGATGCCGTTGTGATTGGTGGAACAGGCAAAGTGCTCGGTATATTCGGTAAGGATGATCAAATTGTGATCCCTTGGAAGAATATCATTAAAATTGGTGAAGATGTTATTTTAGTTCGTTATCAAGATGCTCGTAGCAGTCAATATCTTGAAACAGAGCTAAAGTAAACGCTTTTTTGCTGGGAGCAATTACGTCAATGTGGTACACTAAAGTAAAATGTTATGAGGGGTTAATTCATGGAACCTTTTATTTTAAAAGGAACATCTTTTTTTGAAATAGAAGAATGGACAAAAGCACATCCGGATTTAGTCGCGGGTTTTACAACGAAGCATGGGGGAGTTAGTACAGCCCCGTTTGCTTCGTTGAATTTTGGTTTTCATGTTGGCGACAACCCCGAGAAAGTATGTGAAAATCGGTCAAGTTTGGCTGCGCAAATTAATTTTCCACTGCAGCAGTGGGTTTGTGCAGAACAGACCCATGAAACAAATATCCGCAAGGTGACAAAGGCTGACTGTGGCAAAGGGGCACTTGCCTATGATGATGCTTTTAAAAAAACAGATGGCTTTTATACAACGGAATCGGGTATCTTATTAACACTTGCCTATGCAGATTGTGTTCCGCTATATTTTTTTGCCCCGAAACAGCGAGTGATTGGAGTGGCTCACGCTGGTTGGAAAGGAACAGTAGCTGGCATTGCAATAGATATGATCTCAATGCTCCAAACCAATGAATGGATCAATCCAGATGAGGTTGAGGTTGTAATTGGGCCTTCGATTTGTGGGAATTGTTATATCGTTGATGAGCCTGTCATTGCCCATTTGCAAAATAAGCTAGAAGCTGTCGAAGAAAAGCCGTATAATTTAATAGGAGACAATCAATATCAACTAAACTTGCGTGAAGTGAACCAATTATTATTAATAAGTGCTGGTGTACACGCAGATAAGATAAAACAGACTAAATTTTGTACAAGTTGTCATTGGGATGCCTTTTTCTCGCATCGCAAGGATGGCGGGAAAACAGGAAGAATGATAAGTTTTATTGGCTGGAAGGAGGACTAGCGTTTGAGATGAACGTTTCAGCAAATTTACATGAAATCCAGCAAAAGATAACCTCAGCGTGTGAAAAATCAGGCCGAAAGCCATCTGATATTAAAATTATTGCCGTAACTAAATATGTTAGTATAAAGCGAGCTCAAGAGGCATTGGAAGCTGGTGTGACACATTTAGGGGAAAATCGGGATGAAGGCTTGCTTCATAAGTGGGCTGTCCTCGAGGACAAGCCTATCTGGCATTTTATCGGTACCTTGCAAACGCGAAAAGTAAAAAACGTGATTGATAAGGTCGACTATATTCATTCTCTTGATCGGCTGTCACTAGCTGCCGAAATAGACAAACGAGCGACCAAGCCAATCAATTGTTTTGTGCAGGTTAACACCTCCGGGGAACAATCAAAGCACGGACTTACTCCAAATGAGGCGATTGAGTTTGTTAAGTCACTAAAGGAATATCCTCGTGTTGTTGTAGCTGGTCTAATGACGATGGCACCGAATACTGATGATGAAATCATATTACGCAACTGTTTTCGGAATTTACGAAAGCTAAAAGAAGCGATTATCGAATTGAACCTCGATAACGCTCCGTGCCAGGAGCTTTCGATGGGGATGTCAAATGATTATGAAATTGCTGTTGAAGAAGGTGCGACTATCGTTCGAATCGGCACTGCATTAGTGGGAAATGAAACCGAGGAGGTGAACTAAGATGAGCATTAAGTCAAAACTTAAAACATTCTTTTTCTTAGATGATGAGGATTATGATTACGAAGAGGTTGAGCAAACTGAAATTCAGGAGCCAAGACGCGAAATAAAGCACCAGTCCCAATCCGTTTCCAAGCAAAATGTTGTCAGTCTGCAAAGTGTTCAGAAATCTTCTAAGCTTATCTTGTGTGAACCTCGTGTTTACGCAGAAGCACAGGAAATTGCCGATCATTTAAAAAATCGTCGCTCTGTTGTTGTTAATCTTCAACGAAGTGATTCCAATCATGCTAGACAAATTGTTGATTTTTTAAGCGGCACTGTTTATGCAATTGGCGGCGAGATTTCAAAAATTGGTGCTGAAATTTTTCTGTGTACTCCGGATAATGTAGAGGTTTCTGGAAATATTACCGAATTTCTTCAAGATAATGACTTTCACAATATGAGGTGATGAATGAATGGGTTTTGTTGTTGATGTACTTGGACAAATTATTCAGATATATTCATGGGCGCTAATTATTTATATTTTAATGTCATGGTTCCCAAATGCGCGCGATACTGGGATTGGAAGGTTTTTAACAAATATTTGTGAACCGTATCTAGAACCATTCCGCCGGATTATACCGCCGCTTGGGATGATCGATATTTCACCAATCGTAGCAATTCTAGTGCTTCGCTTTGCAACAAGCGGATTATATCAACTATTTGCTTGGCTAGCCTAATGAAAAAGGCTCTCCACTTTTGAGTAGAGCCTTTTTTCTCGTTTTTGAGGCGGAAAAATGAAATAGTTGATTGGAACGGAGATCAACTTATATGTAAGAAAAAAGGGTGCTTTCATGAATATTTATCAGCATTTTCGACCGGAAGAACGGGAATTCATTGATCAAGTTGTCGATTGGAAGGACTATGTTGAGACTACCTATGCCCCGAAGCTAACTGACTTTTTAGATCCGCGAGAACAACAAATTATCAAAACGATTATTGGTGAACATGGTGATGTTACAGTATCATTCTTTGGAGGAGCAGAAAATAATGAACGAAAGCGTGGTATTCTTGCGCCTGATTACTTTCATGCTGCTCATGATGATTTCAAAGTGGTGCTATATGAGATTGACTATCCTGTAAAATTTGTCACGATTGAACATCGCCAGGTACTAGGGTCGTTAATGTCGTTAGGTTTAAAACGGGGCAAGTATGGCGATATTTTGTTTCATGGAGATACTGTTCAATTTTTTGTAACAAAAGAAATAAGCGATTTTATCGAAATGGAATTAAAATCGATTGGTAGAGCTCAAATCCGTTTGCAGGAATTGCCTTTAGATCAAGCAATCACTGTTGCTGATTCTTGGCAGGATCATTCTGTTACAAGTTCGTCCATGCGCCTAGATACAATCATTTCGTCAATCTATCCAATTTCTCGGCAAAAAGCACAATTGTTAATTGGTCAAGGCTTAGTCAAAGTAAACTGGACCGTGATAGAATCTGTTTCGTTTGAATGTGGCGAAGGAGATACTTTGTCGGTGCGAGGCTACGGACGGGTTAAGATAGCTGCGATAGAGGGTAAGACAAAAAAGGACAAATGGCGAATTTTAGCGAAACTACAAAAATAAATTTAGATGTTTAAGAAGGATTATAAAGGGTACTGTCGAATATTTGAATATACATACGAGTCTTGATTTGGAGGTGGCGTTATGCCGTTAACACCGTTAGATATACACAATAAAGAATTCAGCAAGGGATTTCGAGGCTATGATGAAGATGAAGTAAACGAATTCCTTGACCAAGTCATCAAAGATTATGAATTATTAATCCGCGAAAAGAAGGAATTAGAAGAAAGATTAAAAGACCAAACTGAAAGGCTAGGTCATTTTTCAAGTATCGAAGAGACCTTAAATAAATCGATTGTGATTGCGCAGGAAGCTGGCGAAGAAGTGAGACGTAATGCTCAAAAAGAAGCTAAGCTAATTATTAAAGAGGCTGAAAAAAATGCCGATCGCATCGTTAACGAGTCATTAACAAAGGCAAGAAAAATTGCCTTGGAAATAGAGGATTTGAAAAAACAATCTAAAGTTTTCCGCACTCGTTTTAAAATGCTGATTGAAGCTCAGTTGGATTTATTAAACAATGATGATTGGGATCATTTATTACAATATGAATTAGACGCAGCAGAATTGAAGGCTGCTTCTGAAGAAGATTCTTTGGCTTAAGATAAAGCTTCAGTGGCTTATGACCCCGAGCTCCTAGCCACTGAAGCTAGAATAACTTGACTAAATAAAGTCAAATCGCATATAATGTCATCACAAAAGAATCTTAATATTTATTGACGATGATAGGGACAGTACGTTTTTTCATAAACTTTTAATAGCGAACCGGGGACGGTGCAAGCCCGGGAAAGTTGAAAATTCGAAAAATCACCCTTGAGTTCCAAGTTGAAAGCTATTTTTATAGTCTAAGTAAGCTATGGCGTACATTCACGTTACGAATAACTAGTGGACAGCAAACGTATTACGCTGTCAATTAGGGTGGTACCGCGGGAATCAAAAACCTTCTCGTCCCTTTCTTTGAGGGACGAGAAGGTTTTTTTATTTGTTTTAAAGTTGATTGGAGCGGAAAACAACCTTAAATATCGAAATAAATTCCATAGGAGGAAAAGAAATGGAGTATAAAGATACATTATTAATGCCGCAAACGGAGTTTCCAATGCGCGGAAACCTTCCGAAACGCGAGCCGGACATGCAAGCAAAATGGGCAGAAATCGACATCTATAAAAAGGTTCAGGAACGAACAAAGGGAAGACCAATGTTTGTTTTGCATGACGGACCTCCATATGCAAACGGCGATATCCACATGGGCCATGCCTTAAACAAAATCCTTAAAGATTTTATCGTCCGTTACAAATCAATGAGTGGCTTCCAAGCTCCTTATGTTCCAGGCTGGGATACGCACGGTTTACCGATTGAACAGGCATTAACAAACAAAGGCGTAAAGCGGAAGGAAATGAGCGTTGCTGAGTTCCGTAAGCTATGTGAGCAATATGCTTATGAGCAAATCGAAAACCAACGTGAACAATTTAAGCGTCTCGGTGTTCGAGGTGATTGGGATAATCCATACATCACCTTAAAGCCTGAATACGAAGCACAACAAATTAAAGTGTTTGGCGAAATGGCGAAGAAGGGCTATATTTACAAAGGTCTTAAGCCTGTTTATTGGTCTCCATCCAGTGAATCAGCCTTGGCTGAAGCGGAAATTGAGTATCAAGACAAACGCTCAGCATCTATTTATGTAGCGTTTAACGTAAAAGACGGTAAAGGTGTTTTAGATAGCGATACGAAAATCATCATCTGGACAACAACTCCATGGACCATTCCAGCCAACCTCGGTATCTCTGTTCACCCTGAGTTAACATACGTGGTGGTTGAAGTTGAAGGTAATAAATATGTAGTAGCTGAAGCATTACTTGAGGCAGTTACGAACGAAATCGGCTGGGAAAACCCAACTGTTGTTAAAAAAGTTCAAGGTAGCGAGTTAGAATACATCGTAGCATTACATCCAATCTACGGTCGTGAATCTCTTGTTATGCTTGGTGAACACGTAACAACCGATGCCGGTACTGGCTGCGTTCACACTGCACCTGGTCACGGGGAAGACGACTTCCACGTTGGTCAAAAATACGGCCTAGATGTATTGAATCCTGTTGATGATAAGGGGCATATGACTCATGAAGCGCCAGGGTTTGAAGGGTTATTTTATGAAAATGCAAATAAGCCGATCACTGAAAAGCTTGAGGAAAATGGGGCATTATTGAAGCTTTCATTTATTACACACTCCTATCCACATGATTGGAGAACGAAAAAGCCAGTTATTTTCCGGGCAACTGCACAGTGGTTTGCTTCCATTAAGGATTTCCGTAATGAACTTCTTGAAGCAGTTAAAGAAACGAAATGGGTTCCAGAGTGGGGCGAAACTCGTTTATTTAACATGGTACGTGACCGTGGTGATTGGTGTATCTCTCGTCAGCGTGCATGGGGTGTGCCAATTCCGGTCTTCTATGCAGAAAATGGTGAAGCGATTATTACCGATGAAACGATTGCTCATGTATCTATGTTATTCCGTGAAAATGGTTCAAATATTTGGTTTGAGCGTGAAGCAAAAGACTTACTTCCTGAAGGATTTACACATCCTGGCAGCCCGAATGGTGAATTTACGAAAGAAACGGATATCATGGATGTTTGGTTCGATTCTGGTTCGTCTCACCAAGCTGTATTGGAAGAGCGCGAAGACTTGCAGCGTCCAGCAGATCTGTATTTAGAAGGCTCAGACCAATACCGCGGCTGGTTTAACTCTTCCTTATCAACAGGTGTTGCTGTAACTGGCAAAGCTCCATATAAAGGAGTATTAAGCCACGGCTTTGCACTTGATGGTGAAGGTAGAAAAATGAGTAAATCTATCGGTAACGTTGTTGTCCCTGCAAAGGTTATGCAGCAATTAGGTGCTGACATCCTTCGTCTATGGGTAGCTTCAGTAGATTATCAAGCGGATGTTCGTGTGTCTGATGCGATTTTGAAACAGGTTGCTGAAGTGTATCGTAAGATCCGTAATACATTCCGTTTCTTGCTTGGAAATCTTGCTGATTTTAATGCGGAGACTGATGCAGTTGCTTTCGACCAACTTCGTGAAGTGGATCAATTTATGCTGGTCAAACTTAACAAAGTGATTAAATCCGTTCGTGAGTCATATGAAAATTATGAATTTGCGACAATCTACCATGCAGTTAATAATTTCTGTACATTAGATTTGAGCTCATTCTATTTAGATTTTGCAAAAGACGTACTTTATATTGAATCAACTGATAATCGAGAGCGTCGCTCGATTCAAACTGTTTTACATGAAAGCTTAATCGCATTGGTGAAGCTAGTAACTCCAATTCTTCCTCATACTGCTGATGAGGTATGGGGCTATATTCCAACTGCGAAAGAAGAAAGTGTTCAGTTAACTGATCTACCTGAGTATCAGGAGCTTCCAAACGCTGCTGCGCTTGAGGAAAAATGGTCATTGTTTATGAAGCTTCGCGATGATGTACTGAAGGCATTGGAAGAGGCTCGTAATGAAAAGGTAATCGGAAAATCCTTAACAGCAAAGGTAACGCTTTATGTTAACGATGCAACAAGAGAATTGCTCGATTCGATTGATGAGAATCTCACGCAGCTCTTCATCGTGTCTGGATTTGAGGTTGCCGGTACTTACGGTGATGCCCCTGAAAATGCGGTGAAGCTAGACAACGCAGCAATTGTCGTGACAAAGGCTGAAGGCGAAACTTGTGAACGCTGTTGGATTGTCACAACTGAGGTTGGTCAGGATACAGAGCATCCAACCCTTTGCCCACGCTGTGCAACTGTCGTAAAAGAAAATTATTAAGCTTGATTTTTGATGAGTGAGAGGCTAACCGAAATTTTGGTTAGCCTCTTTTTATTTGTTTGGTTGTTTTCGAATAGAATGTAGCTTTTTAGCGTTCAAGGTAAAACACTTTGAACATGATTAGGATAACCACAGGATAAATGACCGTTGCTTATTATTCTTCTGTTTCTAGCGGACACAGAGTACCTTATTTGCAGTAAAATCCTTGATTTGAAAGATTTGCGGACATCAGATACCTTATTTAGCCAAAATCTTGAAAGTTAGACAGTGATTAGGGCAAATAGAGGATTCAATGTCCGGTTACATCTCGAAAATACTGTTATTAGCACAAATAAAGGATTCAATGTCCGCTAATTATTGTATCCAACCATCTTCACCCAAAACACAACATTCTTTTACAATAGAGCCATTTGTTTTGCAAACGATAGGTGTATTGGTAACAAAACGAGGGGAGGGGCGGTTGGAACTGTACACCACGACATATCCACCGTTTTCCACTTCCGCTAATCTTTGTGGCATTTGACAATAGTTTAAATGCGTTCAGTCCTCCAAAAAAGCCATAATAAAAGCAAATGAGCTAATCGGAGGGATTGATATGGAAGCGAACATGGCACAGCTTTATTCCGAACTCCGTAAAACAAGTGATGAATTATTAACCAGAATGACAAGTCAAAATGGCTCGCCACAAATTCAGGCGATATTAAAAGAAGAGCTAGCGGACATTGAAACCGCCATGAATAAAATTAAAACTGGTGAATTTGGTAAGTGTGAAATTTCAGGGGAGATGATCCCCCTTGAGGTTCTGAGAATGATGCCAACCATCAAAACAATCAAGGATATTGACAGCATCAACAGCTTTTTTCGAAAACCGTTTAACACAATTTGAAAAAAATATCGTTTTCGTCTGGAGTATGCTAAAATGCAAAGGTATATATTTGTCTAAAGTTGGGGGTTACCTTTGTGTTTTATTACATAATTGCGTTTTTTGTGATTTTGCTTGATCAATTTACAAAGTGGTTAATTGTGAAAAATCTTGAGCTTGGAGAGAGTATCACGATAATCGATCAGTATCTTTATATCACCTCGCATCGAAATCGTGGGGCAGCCTGGGGAATATTACAAGGTCAAATGTGGTTTTTTTATATAATAACAGTGATTGTGATAATCGGAATAATTGTTTACATTCAAAAGGTTATTAAAAATAAAAATAGACTTACGGGTATTTCACTTGCGTTAATGCTAGGTGGTGCAATTGGTAACTTTATCGACCGTGTTGCACGCAAAGAAGTAGTCGACTTTATCAACACGTATATATTTGAATATGACTTCCCGGTATTTAATATCGCTGATTCAGCATTGGTCATTGGGGTTATATTACTCATGATTCAAATGCTATTGGAAGAAAGACAGATGAAGCGAACAAAAGAGAACTAAAGGAGCAAATGAATGGATAGCTTAACATATACCGTAAGTGAGGAACAAAAAAATGACCGAATTGATAAGGTGATTTCAGGATTAAACCCAGAATGGTCACGGACTCAGGTTCAACAGTGGATTAAAGATGGACATGTTCTGGTCAATGGTGCCGGAGTTAAGACGAATTACAAATGCCATATTGCTGATGAATTAACGATTAATATTCCTGAACCAGAAAATTTGGATGTCGAAGCTGAAGAAATGGATCTTGACATTTATTATGAAGATTCTGATGTGCTAGTGGTCAATAAGCCTAAAGGGATGGTTGTTCATCCTGCTCCAGGACACTTAAGTGGAACACTAGTGAATGGTTTGATGGCCCATTGCAAAGACCTGTCGGGAATAAATGGAGTTCTTCGCCCGGGGATTGTGCATAGAATTGATAAAGATACATCAGGTTTATTGATGGTGGCCAAAAACGATATGGCCCATGAAAGTCTCGTTAATCAATTGGTAAACAAAACGGTCGTTAGAAAATATATGGCGATTGTCCATGGCAATATTCCTCATGATTATGGAACCGTTGATGCACCAGTTGGCAGAGATCCTAAAGATCGCCAGAGTATGACGGTTGTTGATAATGGTAAAAATGCCGTCACACACTTTCAAGTAATCGAGCGGCTTGGTGAGTATACACTGATTGAGTGCCAACTTGAGACAGGAAGAACCCATCAAATTCGCGTTCATATGAAGTACATCGGTTACCCGCTTGTTGGAGATCCAAAGTATGGACCGAAAAAGACGCTCGACATTAATGGTCAGGCACTTCATGCGGGGATACTAGGCTTTGAACATCCGCGTACGAATGAATTTTTGCAATTTGAAGCACCGCTTCCATCTGAATTTGTGTCCTTATTGGAACAGCTTCGAAATAATCGTTGACAAAAATCGACGATTATCTTAAGATAACAATAGTTAATAGGAACCTTTAATACAGTCCCGTGAGGCTGAGAAGGAAACGGATATCTTTTGGGGGATTTTTGTAATCCTCAAGAGCTAACTTTGTGTACGCACACCCTCTCGCTATATCGGTGAGAGGGTTTTTTGTTTCAATTTTTTTGGGGGGAGGATCACCATGAGCCAGAAAGCAATTGTTTTAGATGAACAAGCAATAAGGCGCGCACTTACACGAATAGCCCATGAAATTATTGAAAAAAACAAAGGTATCAAAAATTGTGTCTTAGTCGGAATTCGCACAAGAGGGATTTATTTAGCGGACCGGTTAAGTGCAAGAATTGAACAAATCGAGGGTACGAAGGTACCAGTCGGAGAAATTGATATTACACTGTATCGTGATGATTTAACCAAGATTACGACAGATCAGGAACCACTGGTAAAAGGTAATAACATTCCGATTGATATCAATAATCAAGTCGTGATTTTAGTAGATGATGTATTATTTACAGGAAGAACAGTCAGAGCGGCGATTGATGCAGTGATTGACCTTGGCAGACCAGCTGCAGTACAGCTGGCAGTATTGGTAGATAGAGGTCATCGCGAACTGCCGATAAGAGCGGACTATGTTGGGAAAAATATACCGACATCGAGTTCAGAAAAAATAGTAGTTGAATTAACGGAAGTAGATGAGATTGATCAAGTAAGCATTTATGACAAATAAATAACCCTTTTAAGTGCAGTCCAGAGAGGCTGGCAAAAGGGGGGAGGGCAAACCACATCGATGTGTTTCGCCAAAGCTTTATCACCCTCTTTTGCCCTAGGCAAGAGAGGGTTATTTCATAAAGGAGAGAGATGAAACATGAGTAAACCAGCATTAGATATCAACGAAGTACCAACACCAGGAAAATGGTTAACACTTAGTCTCCAGCACCTATTTGCGATGTTTGGCGCAACAATCCTTGTTCCATATTTAGTCGGATTAAGTCCGTCGATTGCCCTCATCTCAAGTGGTTTAGGTACACTTGCCTTTTTGATTATCACCAAATGGCAAGTACCTGCGTATCTCGGTTCTTCCTTTGCATTTATTGCACCAGTTATAGCCGCAAAAGCAAGCGGTGGTCCTGGAGCTGCGATGATTGGCACGTTTTTAGCCGGACTTGTATATGGTCTAGTAGCGATCGTCATCAAAAAATTAGGCTATCGCTGGATTATGAATTTGCTTCCCCCAGTGGTAGTTGGTCCGATTATAATCGTCATCGGTCTAGCGTTATCAGGAACAGCAGTCGGAATGGCAATGAATAATCCTGAGGGAGAATACAGCTTACTTCACTTTTCAATCGCACTTGTCACTTTAGCAGCAACTATTATCTGCTCGATTTATATGAAGGGAATGCTCAGCTTAATCCCGATTTTATTCGGAATCGTCGTTGGCTACATTTATGCACTATCAGTTGGAGTGGTGGATTTTTCACCGGTTCAACAAGCTAAATGGATAGAAATGCCGGATTTTCTCTTCCCGTTTGTTGACTATAAAGTAAAAGTTACAATGGAATTAATATTATTGATGGTACCCGTGGCGATTGTCACCTTATCTGAGCACATTGGACATCAGCTTGTGCTAAGTAAAGTGGTGGGCCGCGACTATATAAAAAATCCAGGCTTACACCGTTCAATTTTAGGAGACGGTATGGCAACCATGATTTCCGGTTTAATTGGCGGACCGCCAAAAACCACTTACGGTGAAAACATTGGAGTTCTAGCGATTACGAAAGTTTACAGTGTCTACGTATTAGCAGGTGCAGCTGTAATTGCCACGATCTTCGGTTTTGTCGGGAAAATCACCGCATTAATTTCAACCATTCCAACACCAGTCATGGGCGGAGTATCGATTCTCCTGTTTGGAATTATCGCTTCATCAGGCTTAAGAATGCTTGTTGATAGCAAAGTGGATTTTGGAAATAACCGCAATCTGATGATTTCTTCTGTTATACTTGTAATTGGAATAGGTGGAGCATTCATCAAGATTAGCGACGACTTCCAAATTCAAGGAATGGCGCTTGCAGCCATTATCGGTGTATTACTGAATCTAATTCTTCCTGGCAGAGAACCTGTGAAGGAAGATATGTTTGAAACTGAAACTAAATCAAATGAAGCAGCTTCTTAAGAACCTTTTAATTAAGTCCAGAGAGACTTACAAGGGTGATAACAAAATGATCGGAACAAGAGCAGTACTATGCCTTTTTCCAGTCTTTTGACGACGTTCATTTTGACACCCAGATGATCAGTATATCTGGGTGTCTTTTTTATAAAAATAAGGAAGAAAATTCCTGATGAGGAGATGGGAGTAAATGAGAGATTTACTTAAAACGACGGAGCTTTCGACCGATGAGATTAAAAAAATATTAATTGATGCCCAGCGTTTTGCTGAGGGAGAGCAATGGGCCCCTGCAAAGCCAACATATGTTGCAAACTTATTTTTTGAACCAAGCACAAGAACTAAGACCAGCTTTGAAATGGCTGAGCGAAAATTAGGATTACAAGTGATTCCGTTTGAAGCAGGGCGCTCAAGTGTCCTAAAAGGGGAAACTCTGTACGACACAGTTAGGACATTAGAATCGATTGGTTTAGATGCCGTGGTGATTCGCCATGAACAGGATAATTTCTTTGCAGAATTACAAGATAAATTTAATTTATCAATTGTCAATGCGGGCGACGGTTGTGGACATCATCCAACGCAATCATTATTAGATCTCTTAACAATCCAACAGGAATTTGGCAAGTTTGAAGGATTGAAGGTTGCCATCATCGGTGATATCCGCCATAGCCGCGTTGCTCATTCCAATGCTGATGCGCTCGTTCGCCTCGGAGCACAAGTCGTTTTTTCAGGTCCTGAAGCTTGGTTTGATGAAGAAATGCCGCAAGGGTGTATAATGGAACCGATAGACCGCGCAATTTCGACAGCAGATGTCGTCATGTTGCTCCGAATTCAGCATGAACGTCATAATGGGTCGGAAACTGCCGATTTAAACGAATATCATCGTCAATATGGCTTAACGATAGAAAGAGAAAAAACGATGAAAAAAGGCAGCATCATCATGCATCCGGCACCGGTAAACCGCGGCGTTGAAATTGCAGAATGCTTAGTTGAATGTGAGCGTTCAAGAATTTTTAAACAAATGCAAAATGGTGTTTTCGTTCGAATGGCGGTACTTAAGCGCGTTTTAGAATCATCACAAGGGGGTAGTGAGAATGTCGATCATCATCAAAAATGGTCAATTGCTTACTGAGACAGGAGAACTTACAAAGGTAGATCTTTATATCGACAAAGGGGAAATTATTGAGGTAAACCAGGAAATTACACGCGATGCTGATGAAGTCATCGATGCGGGCGGGCTTTTGGTTGCGCCGGGTTTTATCGACCTACATGTCCATCTTCGTGAACCAGGTGGAGAAAAGAAGGAAACCATTGCTACAGGAACAATGGCTGCGGCTAGAGGTGGTTTTACGACTGTTGCAGCAATGCCAAATACAAGACCAGTTCCAGATTCAAAGGAACAATTACAATCGCTAAATGCACGGATTAACGAAACAGCAGCCGTTCGCGTGCTGCCCTATGCTTCGATTACCGTTCGTGAACTCGGTCAGGAGCTTACAAATTTCTCGGAATTGAAGGAAGCTGGCGCAGTTGCTTTCACCGATGATGGTGTCGGAATTCAAGAAGCAGGAATGATGCTTGAAGCAATGAAAAGGGCTGCACAATTGGATATGGCAGTTGTTGCCCATTGCGAGGACAATTCTTTAATCAATAAAGGCTGTGTTCATGAGGGAAAATTTTCAGAAGCCAACGGTCTAAACGGAATCCCATCCGTATGTGAATCAGTACATATTGCCCGTGATGTATTATTAGCAGAAGCTGCTAATTGTCACTATCACGTTTGCCATATCAGCACGAAGGAATCTGTTCGTGCAGTAAGAGATGCAAAGCGAGCAGGCATTAATGTAACGGCAGAAGTAACTCCACATCACTTACTATTATGTGATGAAGACATACCAGGGCTAGATACGAATTATAAAATGAACCCGCCACTTCGTGGAAGCGAAGATAAATTGGCGCTAATTGAAGGATTATTAGATGGAACGATTGATTGCATCGCAACAGATCACGCTCCACATACTGCTGAAGAAAAAAGTGCAGGAATGCAACTGGCACCATTTGGGATTGTCGGACTAGAAACAGCATTTCCGCTTTTATATACACATTTTGTTGAAACAGAAATCTTAACACTTAAGCAATTAGTGGATTTCTTAACCATTAGGCCTGCCGAAACCTTTAAGCTTCCATTTGGAAAAATTGAAGCAGGACGACCAGCAGACATAGTTTTACTTGATTTAAATCAAAAGGATGCTGTTGATTCTAGCAAGTTCCTATCTAAAGGAAAAAATACACCTTTTGACGGCTGGGAATGTAAAGGCTGGCCAGTACTGACAATCGTTGCAGGAAAAATCGCGTGGAAAAAGGAGAGAGTCGATATATGAAAAGACAATTGATACTCGAAGACGGAACGATCATGATCGGTGAAGGATTTGGAAGTGATGTCGATACAATTGGTGAGGTCGTTTTCAATACAGGGATGACTGGTTATCAGGAAATCTTGTCCGATCCATCATATTGTGGTCAAATTGTTACCTTGACGTATCCGTTAATTGGTAACTATGGAATTAATCGTGATGATTTTGAATCGATTCAGCCTGCGATTAAAGGGTTTATTGTAAAGGAAGTTTGTGATTTTCCATCCAACTGGCGAAATGAATTATCGCTAGATGAATATTTCAAAATTAAAAAAATCCCAGGAATCTCAGGGATTGATACAAGAAAATTGACAAGAATCATCCGTAATCACGGTACATTAAAAGGTGCAATCTGCAGTATGGAAGAAGATGCAGCAAAAATTGTCGAAATGTTAAGAGAAAAGCCGTTAGAAACAGATCAGGTGAAACAGGTTTCTACCGTTACACCTTATGCAAGTCCTGGACGTGGTAACCGTGTTGTCCTCGTTGATTTTGGTATGAAGCACGGAATTTTACGTGAGCTTAATCACCGTGACTGCGATGTAATTGTTGTACCTTACCACTTCACAGCAGAACAAATTTTACAATTAAGTCCTGATGGCGTGATGCTGTCAAATGGACCTGGAGATCCAAAAAGCGTACCAGAAGCTAAAGAAATGATTGCTGGTCTAATCGGGAAGGTTCCACTATTCGGAATTTGCCTTGGACACCAACTTTTCGCTTTATCATGTGGAGCCAATACTGAAAAAATGAAATTTGGACACCGTGGTTCCAACCACCCTGTTAAGGATTTATCTACAGGTAAAGTTTCATTAACTTCGCAAAATCATGGCTATACCGTTGAAGATGCTTCGATTGCCGGAACTCAACTTGAAGTAACACATATTGCCTTGAATGATGGCACAGTAGAAGGTTTAAAGCATAAGGAATACCCAGCCTTTACTGTTCAATTTCATCCAGAGGCTTCACCTGGACCAGAAGACACAAACGGATTATTTGATCGTTTCTTAAATATGGTAGAAGAACACAAACAAGAGAACGGGAGAGTGCTAAATAATGCCTAAACGTACCGATATCAATAGTATTTTAGTAATTGGGTCAGGTCCGATTATCATCGGTCAAGCCGCTGAATTTGACTATGCGGGAACGCAAGCATGTATGGCACTGAAAGAAGAAGGCTATCGTGTAATTCTCGTTAACTCTAACCCTGCAACCATTATGACAGATACAGAAATTGCCGATGCAGTTTACATCGAGCCATTGACTGTTGAATTTATCTCACGTGTTATTCGTAAAGAACGCCCAGATGCGCTTGTACCGACACTTGGAGGCCAAACAGGCTTAAACTTGGCGGTTCAATTAGCGGAGTCGGGAATTCTTGAAGAATTAAATGTCGAAATATTAGGAACTAAGCTTTCTGCGATTAAGCAAGCGGAGGATCGTGAGCTGTTCAGAGACCTAATGAACGAGCTAGGTGAGCCAGTACCAGAAAGTGATATCGTCCATAGTTTAGAGGAAGCCTATCGCTTTGTCGGTGTCGTTGGCTATCCGATTATCGTTCGACCTGCTTACACTTTAGGTGGTACAGGCGGCGGTATATGTCATAACGAAGCGGAATTAATTGAAATCGTTACGAGCGGTTTGAAAAACAGTCCAGTTAACCAATGTTTACTTGAGAAGAGTATCGCTGGTTTTAAGGAAATTGAATATGAAGTAATGCGTGATGCCAACGACAGTGCCATTGTAGTTTGTAACATGGAAAACATCGACCCGGTAGGTATTCATACTGGTGACTCAATCGTCGTAGCACCAAGCCAAACACTAAGCGATCGCGAGTATCAATTATTAAGAAATGTATCGTTAAAAATTATTCGTGCTTTAGGTATCGAAGGTGGTTGTAACGTACAGCTTGCACTTGATCCTGACAGCTTTAACTACTACATCATTGAAGTAAATCCACGTGTAAGCCGTTCATCAGCTTTAGCATCAAAAGCAACTGGCTATCCAATTGCGAAACTTGCTGCAAAGATTGCGGTTGGCCTGACATTGGATGAAATGATGAACCCTGTAACTGGAAAAACATATGCATGCTTTGAACCAGCACTTGATTATATCGTTACGAAAATCCCACGTTGGCCATTTGATAAATTTGAAGCAGCTAACCGCTTATTAGGAACGCAAATGAAGGCTACTGGTGAGGTAATGGCCATTGGTCGTACGTTTGAAGAGTCGCTGTTAAAGGCTATTCGTTCACTTGAAGCAAAAATCTATCATTTCGAGCTTAAAGAAGCAGATCAAATTGATGATGTATTAATCGAAAAGCGGATTAGGAAAGCAGGCGATGAACGCTTATTCTACATCGCTGAAGCCTTAAAACGTGGTGTGACCATCGAAACGATTCATGACTGGTCTAAAATTGATTTATTTTTCCTTAAGAAATTTGAAGGAATCATCAAATTCGATGAGGTTGTTGAACAAAATGCGTTTGATATTGAAGTAGCGAGACAAGCTAAGGAAATGGGTTATTCTGATAAAACTATAGCAGCAAAATGGAATACAAAAGAAATTGAAGTTTATAACTGGAGAACAGAAAATGGTATTGTTCCTGTTTATAAAACAGTCGACACTTGTGCTGCTGAATTTGAATCAGAAACACCATATTTCTACGGAACCTACGAAGATGAAAATGAATCGATTGTAACCGACCGTGACAGTGTTATCGTGTTAGGTTCAGGTCCGATTCGTATCGGACAGGGAATTGAGTTTGACTACTCAACCGTTCATGCAGTCTGGGCGATTAAAGAAGCTGGTTATGAAGCGATTATCATTAATAACAACCCGGAAACAGTTTCAACTGACTTCAGTATTTCCGATAAATTATACTTTGAGCCACTTACCATTGAAGATGTCATGCACATCATCGATTTAGAAAAACCACTGGGTGTCATCGTCCAATTTGGTGGTCAAACAGCTATCAATCTAGCAGGACAATTGGTTGAAAGAGGCGTGAAGATTTTAGGAACATCCTTAGAAAATCTTGACCGAACAGAAGACCGTAATCAATTTGAGGCAGCCCTTTCTAAGCTTGGTATACCACAGCCTAAAGGGAAAACGGCTTTAACAGTCGAAGAAGCTGTTGCCGTTGCTACGGAAATTGGCTATCCCGTACTTGTTCGTCCTTCCTATGTACTAGGCGGAAGAGCGATGGAAATTGTCCATAAAGAAGATGAGTTAAGATTTTACATGAAGAATGCTGTTAAAGAAAATTCTGATCCAATCCTGATTGACCGTTACGTAACTGGAAAAGAAATCGAGGTTGACGCGATTTGTGATGGTAAGGATGTCGTGATTCCTGGGATTATGGAGCACATCGAACGCGCAGGAGTTCACTCCGGGGATTCCATCGCCGTTTATCCACCACAAAGAATCACTGATTCTGTCAAAGCGAAATTGATTGAGTACACTGATAAGTTGGCTAAGGGCTTAGGAATCATCGGCTTACTTAACATTCAATACGTCGTTGCAGGTGAAGATGTATTTGTCATTGAGGTAAACCCACGTTCAAGTAGAACGGTGCCATTCTTAAGTAAAATTACAAACGTTCCGATGGCTAATATCGCTACCAAAGTCATTTTAGGACACAGCCTTGCTGAACAAGGATATCAGTCAGGTCTAGTTCCAGAGAAAAAAGGTGTTTATGTAAAAGTACCAGTCTTCTCATTCGAAAAGCTTCGTCGTGTTGACATCACGCTTGGACCTGAAATGAAATCAACTGGGGAAGTAATGGGTAAAGATTTAACGTTTGAAAAAGCTTTATATAAAGGTTTTGTAGCAGCGAAAATGAATATTAAAAAATCTGGAACTGTGCTATTAACAGTTGCTGATAAAGACAAAGCAGAAGCTTTACAGCTTGCGAAAAGATTTGCGGCAATTGGGTATCAGTTGTTAGCAACAAGCGGTACGGCTACTTACTTACAGGAAAACAGCATTCCAGTAATGGTAGTTGAAAAAATCGATGCAAGTGATTCGAATCTTCTTGATGTGATTCGAAAAGGAGAAGCGCAGTTAGTAATCAATACATTTACACGCGGAAAACAACCTGAGCGTGACGGCTTCCGTATTCGTCGTGAATCAGTCGAAAATGGGGTTCCTTGTTTGACATCCTTGGACACTGCTGATGCTATACTTCGAGTAATTGAATCGATGACCTTCTCAGCAGAAGCGATGGAAAGTGCTCCTGAGGTGCGAAAGGCGGTCTTAATGTGATCAAAAAAGAGCAGTGTACCGTTATTAGTCAGCAAGAAATCGCATCAGACATTTTTGAATTAACGTTACAGGGTGAAGTCGTGCTCGAAATGCAGGAGCCTGGACAATTTGTTCAGTTGAAAGTTGCAAACGCCATTGATCCATTATTAAGAAGACCGATTAGTATTTCGAACATAGATCATGACAATCATCAGTTTACGATGATTTATCGGAAAGAAGCAAAGGGCACCACGCTTCTTTCCCAGAAAAAAAGCGGTGATACCGTCGATGTGCTAGGCCCGCTAGGTCACGGTTTTCCAGTTGATGAAACTTTTGCAGGCCAAACAGCACTGTTAATTGGCGGTGGTATCGGTGTTCCGCCACTTTACGAGTTATCAAAGCAATTAGTCAAGAAGGGAGTCAAGGTGATTCACATCCTTGGCTTCCAAACGGAAAATGTGGTTTTTTATGAAAAGAAATTTGCCTTACTCGGTGCTACATATGTGGCGACTGTTGACGGGACACATGGCCACCGGGGCTTTGTTACAGATGTTATTACTTCTGAAGGGATTACTTTCGATACCCTTTATGCTTGTGGACCAAAACCAATGTTAAAGGCGCTTGAGACAAGTTTCCCTAATCAAAAAGTCTTCTTGTCATTAGAAGAGCGGATGGGCTGTGGCATTGGCGCCTGCTTTGCTTGCGTGTGTCATACAAGTGATAATCCGGAAGGTCACACATATAAAAAGGTTTGTACAGATGGACCGGTATTCCGGGCAGGGGAGGTAGTCATATGAGTTCATTAAATATTGAATTACCAGGGTTGTCCTTGAAGAATCCGGTCATGCCTGCTTCCGGTTGCTTTGGATTTGGAAAAGAGTACAGTCAGTTATTTGATTTAGATAAACTCGGGGCCATCATGATCAAGGCAACGACGAGTGAACCACGTTTTGGTAATCCAACTCCACGTGTCGCTGAAACAGAAGCTGGGATGTTAAACGCAATCGGCTTGCAAAATCCGGGTCTCGAAAAAGTAATGAACGAAGAACTTCCGTGGTTGGCTGAGCGCTTTAGTGTACCAATTATTGCTAATGTTGCCGGTTCAAAGGAAGAGGACTATGTGGAAGTGGCTCGGAAAATTTCGACAGCCCCAAATGTTCACGCGTTAGAATTAAATATTTCTTGTCCAAACGTTAAAACGGGCGGAATTGCTTTCGGTACATGTCCGGAAACGGCGAAACGGTTAACAAAGCTTGTTAAGGAAGTTTCTTCCGTACCGGTTTATGTAAAATTATCACCGAATGTCACCAATATCGTCGAAATCGCGCGGGCGGTTGAAGCTGGCGGTGCAGACGGTTTAACGATGATTAATACATTGCTCGGGATGCGCCTTGACTTAAAAACCGGAAAGCCAATTTTGGCCAATCGCACTGGTGGCTTGTCCGGTCCTGCGATTAAACCAGTTGCGATCCGAATGATTCATGATGTCAGTCAGGTTGTTTCGATTCCAATCATCGGCATGGGCGGAATTTCTTCAGCCGAAGATGTCATCGAATTTTTCTATGCCGGTGCAAGCGCAGTGGCCGTTGGCACAGCCAATTTCGTTGATCCATTTGTCTGTCCGACAATTATTGATGAGTTACCAGCTTTATTGAAAAAATTAGGCTATGAACACATTTCAGAATGTACGGGAAGGAGCTGGGGACTTCATGAAAAACTCGCTCATCATCGCGCTTGATTTTGCCTCAAAAGAAGAGGTATTCCAGTTTCTTAACCAGTTTGAGGGAGAGTCATTGTTCGTTAAAGTCGGTATGGAATTATTTTATCAGGAAGGTCCTGCGATTATTTCTGAGTTAAAAGAAAAAAATCATCAAGTGTTTCTTGATTTAAAGTTGCATGATATTCCAAACACAGTCCATAAAGCGATGAAAGGCTTGGCTCGACTTGGTGCAGATTTAGTGAATGTTCATGCTGCTGGTGGCAGCGAAATGATGAAAGCTGCACTCGACGGCTTGGATGCAGGAACCCCAAGTGGAAGCGTGCGCCCAAGTTGCATCGCGGTAACCCAGTTAACAAGTACGTCAGAGGCGCTAATGCAACGTGAGCAACTGATTCCAGTTTCGATTGAGGAATCGGTGCTTCATTATGCAAGTGTCGCTAACAGTGCGGGAATGGATGGAGTTGTTTGCTCAACATGGGAAGCAGGTAAAATTCGAACTGTGCTTGGACCGGAATTTTTAACTGTCACACCAGGAATTCGCTTAAGCACTGATGCAACGCAGGATCAAAAGCGGATTGCCACTCCGGAAACAGCAAGACTTGCGGGTGTATCAGCCATTGTAGTCGGTCGTCCAATAACACAGGCGCAAGATCCAGTTGCCAGTTACAGACATATTAAGCAAGCATGGGAAGGAGCAAGTTTAACATGAAACGTAAAATTGCCGAAAGACTATTAGAAATCGAAGCGGTTGCGTTGCAGCCAAACGATCCATTCACTTGGGCTTCTGGCCTACGCTCACCAATTTATTGTGATAATCGCCTAACTTTATCATATCCTGCTGTTCGCAAGGAAATTGCCACTGGCTTAAAGACGCTTATTGAAGAAAACTTTGCCGGGGTTGAAGTGATTGCTGGTACGGCTACAGCAGGCATTCCTCACGCAGCGTGGGTGAGTGACTTACTCGATTTACCGATGTGCTATGTACGTTCGAAGCCAAAAGGTCATGGGAAAGGTAATCAAATCGAAGGTCGTGTGTCGGAAGGTCAAAAGGTTGTTGTAGTGGAAGATTTAATCTCTACAGGCGGCAGCGTGATTACGGCTGTTGATGCATTACGTGAGGCAGGTTGTGAAGTGCTTGGCGTTGTATCCATCTTTACATATCAGCTTGCAAAAGGTGAAGAAATGCTTGCTGAAGCAGGTGTTAAAGCATTTTCATTAACTGACTTTACGACTCTATCTGAAGTGGCTGAGACTAAAGGCTATATCAAAGGTGAAGATCGCGAAACGCTAGCAGCGTGGCGGGTAGACCCAGCCGAGTGGGGCAAGCAATTTGCTTAAGGTATAGGTAGATGAGAGGATGAACTTGTTCATCCTCTTTTCTGATGTGTGGGGGGATTTTGGCAAATAAATTACGAAATCGGCAAATAAATTAAGATTTTGGCAAATATATGTCCTTTCCCACCCAAACTATTCTAGAGCAGCAGCTCGTACACCTCGTTTAATTGGTGAGCGCGTTTTGCATCTTGTTCTTCCTTTGCATAATTAATTTCATCAGGTAAAATTTTATCTAAAAAATCGATTTCCTCCTGATCAAGTGCCCGCACAAAAGCTTCCTCACTGTGAAAATCGTGACTTGCCAGCTTTTGATAAACTCTTTTTCCAATTGAGTATTGATCTGTGTAATTGGACAACGTTTCGCGCAGGTATCCAAGTGTCTTATCCATTCTTATCTACTCCTCAAAAAAATCTAAAAATGCTTTTTTATCAGTTTCTTGTTTATTTTGATAATATGGATTGTCCTCCGTTGCATCTTTTGGGTCGAGGTTCGTCTTGATCACTAAAAATGGACCATCAGGTTTATCAGCAATCATCCTGTCGCTTAAATTTTTAAATTCAGGCATATTTTTGCTTCCGGGTTGTCGTGGTTCTGTCACTTCCTCCACCTCCTAAAAGATAGGGTGCAGAAAAGTGTGGAATTTTATGTACCGAAGCTTTAATAGCAAAACTTAAAGAAGAGAGAATGTTACAAAGTTGTGAATTTTGAAGGGAATCAGTGTATTTCAAGGCAAAATGTCTTTTATGCTCTATTTCTAATTTTGAAAAGTACATTAAATTACGTGAATTTCATCAAATTGAATGCAAATCGCTAATATAACACTGATGTAATTATGTACATTACCTCTGTATAAGATATTTGTTCGACTATTAGAGATTTATGCTCGGCTTTCAAGAAAATATGCTCGAATTTTTGAGGAATATGCTCGACTTTTAAGAATATATGCTTGATGTAAATTTTTGTATGCTCGAAAATATTGCTATATGCTCGGCAAAACCCCAATTTGCTCAACTTTTCTACTTTTTGCTCCTATTGAAAGCTATTTGCCCGCTTCCAACCCGCACAATCTCAATCACACAAAAATGATGCTGACTCAAACAAAGTCAGCATCTCAAAGTCTTATTTCTGCAATTTTAATACAATTTCTTCACTCGGTGTTACATATACGGTCTGCTGGTTATCGTAAATCACAAAGCCAGGTTTGGCACCGCTTGGCTTTTTCACATGACGGACGAGTGTGAAATCAACCGGTACGGAGCTTGATTCCCGTGCTTTACTATAATAGGCAGCAAGTGAAGCAGCCTCCAGAATTGTTTCGTTAGACGGAGATTTAGAGCGAATCACGACATGTGAGCCGGGAATATCTTTTGTGTGAAACCACAAATCGTCCCGCGCTGCTAATTTATTGGTTAAATAATCATTTTGTTTATTATTTTTTCCGACTAAAATTTCAGTACCGTCAGAGGCTGTATAGGCATCGAGGACTGGTTTTGCGTTCACATTCTTTTTCGCCTGCCTTTTCCTGCGGTCACGGATATAACCACCCTCGACAAGCTCCTCGCGAATTTCCTCGATATCCTTTGGTGAAGCCGTTTCGACCTGAGCCAGAAGTGCATCGAAATAGCTTACTTCATCACGGGCCAAAGCAATTTGCTCGCGAACAATCTCCAAGGCGTTTTTCGCCTTCTGATATTTGCTGAAAAACTTTTGAGCATTATCAGACGGTGTTTTTTGCGGGTCGAGGGGAATCGTAACGGTCCCACCGTTTTCATCATAATAGTTGATGACCTCGATTTCCTTCATGCCTCTAGATACGGCGAATAAATTGGCAGTGAGCAATTCTCCATATAGCTGATACTCACTGGCACGTTCAGCTTCATTAATAGTCGCTTCCAGTTTGCCGATTTTCTTCTCATTCTTTTCTTTTTCATTAACAATGAAGCGCAACAGATCGGTTGCTTGTTGCTTCACGCGGTCACGCCCAGCTTTGCCAAAATAAAACCGGTCAAGCATTTCACTTAAGCTCACAAACGTTTTTGCCTCTCCACCTAAAGACTGAAGCGGGAATAAATAAAAGGATTCCTTGCCGTCATGCTCGGTTATCGCAGGCAAATAGTCATGCTGTTTGATTTTTCCAAGTACGGTTAAAAAAGCCTTTGGTAAAGTAGCCCGATTTGCCAAGCCTGCTTGAAATAAAATCTCTTTGGCAAGAAGCGGCGAGATTCCGGCAAAACTGTTGACGAACTGTTTATCAAGTTTGCCGGCATTAAAGTCTAAACGACGCAAAATTTCCGCTTCACTCAGTTCTAGAGGATTTTGTTTATCCTGCTGTGGCGGTAGAATATAAGGCTGCCCCGGTAATATTGCCCGGTGGCTGTTTACGGCAAAGGAGACGTGTTTAATGCTATCTAAAATGATTTGCCGGTCTTTATCCACGAGAATGATGTTGCTGTGTCGGCCCATGATTTCTACAATCACCTGCTTGTATGAAAGGTCGCCAAGCTCATTTCGCCCCCTCACTTCAAAAACGATAATCCGATCTAGTTCCATTTGATGAATGTCCTCTAAAATATACCCTTCGAGGTGCTTGCGCATGAGCATACAAAACATCGGTGGTTCGGCCGGGTTATCATAGCTTTCCTTCGTCAGCTGTGCTCGTGCATAGCTCGGGTGAATCGAAAGCAGAAGGCGATGATTTTTACCATTGGCACGTATTACCAGCAGCAATTCATTCGCGAAAGGCTGTTGGACTTTATTAATTCTTCCCCCTTTAAGCGCTTGGGAAAGTTCGTTGGTCATGGCGCGCGTAAATAAACCGTCAAAAGACATAGTCAAAACATCCTTTTCTTTATGTAGCGCTCAAGTGTGAGCTTTTCTCTACATTCTATCATTTTTTTGGACGAGGCTGAATAAGCTTTATTTAGATAAGCAGTATATGTATATAGAGGAGGAAGTGAGATGGCCGGATGAAGTTCCACGAGATGAGTAGAAATGATGTAGGGGAAGCGTTAAACACCGACCTATCCTTAGGATTGACCGAACAAGACGTAAAAATGAGGAGAAAACAGTACGGCTTTAATGAGCTCGAAGAAGGGGAAAAACAGTCCGCCATCCTTCTTTTTTTAAGTCAATTTAAAGATTTTATGGTCCTTGTGTTGCTTGCTGCCACACTGATTTCTGGTTTATTGGGAGAGTATATTGATGCAATTGCCATCATTGCGATTGTGATTGTCAATGGCTTTTTAGGCTTTTTTCAAGAACGACGGGCCGAGAAATCCCTACAGGCGTTAAAGGAGCTTTCGGCTCCACAAGTGACGGCGCTCAGAAGCGGCAAGTGGGTCAAAATTCCTTCTAAGGAATTAGTGCCAGGTGACTTAATTAAATTCATAAGTGGGGACCGCATTGGTGCCGATGTGAGATTAATAGAATCATTAAGCTTAGAAATCGAAGAATCCGCATTAACTGGTGAATCATTACCCGTGCAAAAGCACACCGATTCCCTAAATCCAACTGAAAACCTAGGTATTGGTGACTTGGAAAATATGGCTTTTATGGGTACGATGGTAACCCGAGGCAGTGGGATAGGCGTTGTATGTGCAATCGGAATGAAAACAGCGATGGGGCAAATTGCCGACTTGTTACAGTCAGCAGAAACAATGGAAACACCACTGCAACGTCGATTAGAGCAATTAGGAAAAATCTTAATTGTAGCTGCGCTGTTACTTACCGTCTTGGTGGTAGCGCTAGGGGTCATGCAAGGACATGATTTATATACGATGTTTCTTGCCGGAGTGTCACTTGCTGTTGCCGCTATACCTGAGGGACTTCCTGCAATCGTAACTGTCGCTTTAAGCCTTGGCGTACAGCGCATGATTAAGAAAAACGCAATTGTCCGTAAGCTTCCAGCGGTAGAAACGCTCGGATGTGCTTCGGTCATTTGTTCAGATAAAACAGGAACCATGACACAGAACAAGATGACAGTTACCCATCTTTGGAGTGGGGGACGCATATGGACGGTCGATGGTGTAGGTTATCAGCCAAAGGGAACCTTTTATGATCGGGATCGTCCTTGCAGTCCTGACAGCGAAAAAGCACTTCAACAACTGTTGATGTTTGGGATGCTTTGTAATCATGCGGAAATTGCCAAAAAGAATGAAGAATTTATCATCGATGGAGACCCAACTGAAGGGGCGTTGCTGGTTGCTGGAATGAAAGCTGGCTACGGGCGCAATCAGTTATTGAAGCAATTTGAAATTGTTAATGAATTCCCATTTGACTCCACTCGAAAAATGATGAGCGTCATTGTCAAAGATCAAACGGGTAAGCATTTTGTCATTACTAAGGGTGCGCCTGATGTTCTCTTAGGTAAATGCCAATCAGCACTTTGGGACAATAAGACTCAATACTTAAACGCTGAATCAAAAACCAACGTCCAGAATGCGATTAATGAGCTTGCCTCACAGGCGCTTCGAACCATTGCGATTGGCTTTAAGCCTCTGCAGACAAATACGCTTATCCTTCATGAGACAGAAGCAGAAAAGGATTTAATTTTTATCGGCTTACAAGGGATGATTGACCCGCCTCGTCCCGAAGTGAAACAAGCTGTAAAGGAATGTCGTGAAGCGGGAATCAAAACCGTGATGATTACTGGAGACCATGTTATCACTGCTAAGGCAATTGCCAAACAGTTAGGGATCCTTACTGGGAAAGCTAAAGTGCTTGAGGGGAAAGCGTTATCGGAAATGGAGCTTGATGAGCTCGAAGAAGTCGTTGATGACGTTGCCGTATTTGCGCGTGTTTCGCCTGAACATAAGTTGAAAATTGTAAAGGCTTTGCAAAATCGTGGACATATTGTTGCGATGACGGGCGATGGGGTGAATGATGCTCCAGCAATCAAGGCTGCTGATATCGGCGTAGCCATGGGGATTACCGGAACAGATGTTGCGAAAGAAGCATCTGCGCTTGTTCTGTTGGATGATAACTTTGCGACGATTAAAGCGGCGATAAAGGAAGGTCGCAATATATACGAAAATATCCGCAAATTTATCCGGTATCTACTTGCATCGAACGTTGGTGAGATTCTCGTTATGTTGTTTGCGATGTTAATGGGATTACCGCTACCACTAGTACCGATTCAAATCCTCTGGGTTAATCTGGTCACAGATGGTTTGCCAGCGATGGCACTTGGGCTTGACCAGCCTGAAGGTGATGTGATGAAACGAAAACCGCGAAGTCCGCGCGAGGGTGTTTTTGCGAGAGGATTGGGCTGGAAAGTCGTTTCAAGAGGTTTTTTAATAGGGGCGGTAACGATTGTCGCGTTTATGACGACATACCGCTCCCCGGACGAGCTTGCCTACGCTCAGACTGTTGCCTTCAGTGCACTTGTCATGGCACAATTAATCCATGTATTTGATTGTCGCAGTGAAAATTCTATATTTTCCCGAAATCCGTTTGAAAATAAATACTTGGTATTGGCGGTTATTTCATCGTTAATCTTAATGTTGGTTGTGATTTACTATCCGCCGTTACAGCCAATTTTCCATACGGTTCCGATTGTAGCCAAGGATTGGATTTTAATTACAGCATTATCCTCTATTCCAACTTTTTTACTGGCAGGCTCATTTTTCGCAAGAAAAACAAAATAAAGTATGTTATAATTCACAAGGTAATAGAGGGGTCTCTATTACCTTTTTCTTATCTTGTTTCATTAGTAAATAGATTCGCTTATGCAAAGAGAGAGTTTCTTCATAGATTGGATGTGTGACAATGATCGTAAGCATGACGGGTTTTGGTCGAAGTAAAAAAGAATCTGATCAACTTAGTGTCACGGTTGAAATCAAAACGGTGAATCATCGTTTTTGTGAGTTTTATTTTCGAATGCCAAGAGTTCTTTTAAAAATTGAAGATAAATTGAAAAAGAAGCTAAGTGATTATATCTTAAGAGGCAGGGTAGAGGTTTTTGTTACCTTGACTGGAGATGCAGTCATTAATCGTAAGGTTCACATTGATTGGAACCTGCTTGACGAGTACTATCAATACATAACCGCAATTAAAGAGAAATACAGTTTATCAGAGCAAGTCTCGTTAAAGGAGCTTATCGAACGGGAAGAAATCATCACATTTGAGGAAAGTGATGAGGAAAACGGTGAGCTTGAAGCGCTCGTCATCGCTGCTGTGGAAGAAGCAGCACTGAGCCTTAAAGAGATGAGGCAAACAGAAGGGGAAGCATTGGCACAGGATGTTTCTGACAACCTAGCGCAGCTGAAAAATCGGGCAACTCAATTGAAGGAATATGCTCCGACAGTTGTTAACCAATATAAGGATCGAATTACGAAGCGAATGCAGGACTATTTATCCGGTCAAATCGATGAAGCGAGAATCGTGACTGAGGTTGCTATATTTGCTGAAAAAGTCGATATTAATGAAGAACTTACAAGATTAAACAGTCATATACAACAATTTCAAAAAACGATATTATTGAAAGAGCCGGTTGGCCGAAAGCTTGATTTTCTTGTGCAAGAAATGAATCGTGAGGTTAACACGATTGGCTCCAAAGCGAATGACTCGGCAATTGCCAGTGAAGTGGTCGAAATGAAGAGTTTATTAGAGAAAATTAAAGAACAGGTTCAGAATATCGAATAGAACCGTTTAGCCTTTGTGGTCTGCGGTAAAAATGGAAAGAGAGTTTACAGGGGGATTACTATGGGGATTCAATTAATCAACATCGGGTTTGGGAACATTGTATCTGCAAACAGAATTATTTCTATTGTTAGTCCTGAATCCGCACCGATAAAGCGAATTATCCAAGATGCACGTGATCGAGGCTCGTTAATTGACGCTACATACGGTAGACGAACTCGCGCTGTAATGATTATGGATAGTGACCATGTGATATTATCGGCTGTTCAACCAGAAACAGTTGCACAAAGGTTAAATATTAACCGTGAGGAAACAATAGAGGAAGGGTAGGATCTACAAATATGCACGAAAAAGGCTTATTAATCGTTCTTTCCGGGCCATCCGGTGTTGGAAAGGGGACTGTTCGGAAAGCGATTTTTTCCCAGCCAGATACAGCGTTCGAATATTCCATTTCGATGACCACGAGAGCACCGCGTGAAGGTGAAGTAGATGGCGTGGATTATTTCTTTAAATCGAGACAAGAATTTGAAGGGTTAATCGAACAAGGGAAGCTTTTGGAGTATGCCGAGTTTGTTGGGAACTATTATGGCACTCCTGTTGATTATGTTAGAGAAACCTTGGATCGAGGCAGAGATGTTTTCTTGGAGATTGAGGTTCAGGGTGCACGCCAAGTTCGCGAAAAGTTCCCTGAAGGTTTATTCATTTTTCTTGCCCCACCTAGTCTTAGCGAGTTGAAAAATCGCATAACGACAAGAGGAACTGAATCTGAAGAAATCATTAATAATCGCATGACGGTGGCAAAAGAAGAAATTGAAATGATGTCATTATACGATTACGTGGTTGAAAATGACCAAGTCGAGCATGCCGTCGAGAAAATCAAGGCGATTGTCATTGCTGAACACTGCCGTAGAACACGGCTTGAACAACGTTATAAAAAAATGCTGGAGGTAGAATAAACATGCTTTATCCTTCGATTGATTCATTATTAACTAAGATTGATTCAAAGTATTCACTAGTATCAGTAGCAGCTAAACGTGCAAGAATTTTACAAGAGGATGGAAGTTATCAGCTTCCAAAATACGTGTCCCATAAAAATGTAGGTAAATCTCTTGAAGAAATTCATGCTGGTAAATTAACATTTGCTAATGTGCCAAATATGGATGATGCTCCGACTGAATAAGGTCAACCAAATAACAACCTGTATGGGTTGTTATTTTTTTAGGTTGTAAGCTGTTGGACAGCGCAGTGCCTAAAAGCCTAAAAGAATGAAAAAATTCTAATCTTCTTGCATAATAAAAAGAAAGAAATGTCGAAAGGTGGGGGCAAATACATGTTAAACGGAAAAAAGATTCTCCTTTGTGTAACCGGTGGTATTGCGGTATACAAAGCAGCAGCACTAACGAGTAAACTTACCCAAGCAGGGGCTTCTGTTAAAGTGATTCTCAGTGATGCTGCAGCAAAGTTCGTCACACCGTTAACTTTTCAAGCATTATCAAAAAATGATGTATATACGGATACATTTGATGAAAAAGATTCAAAAGTGATTGCGCATATTGATTTGGCGGATTGGGCAGATCTTGTTCTTGTTGCACCTGCAACAGCTAATACGATTGCGAAACTGACTTACGGTTTAGCAGATAATATGATTACGACGACATTGCTGGCAACAACGGCTCCAGTCTGGATTGCTCCTGCCATGAACGTCCATATGTACGACCATCCTGCTGTTCAAAATAATATTATGACTTTAGCCCAATATGGCTATCAATTTATCGAGCCAAGTGAAGGCTATTTAGCCTGTGGCTATGTTGGCAAAGGTCGATTGGAAGAGCCTGAAAAAATGGTTGAGCTTATCAAGCTATCTTTTGCCAAAAAGAATCCAAAGCTAATCGGCAAAAAGGTCATTATTACCGCTGGTCCTACCCAGGAAGCCATTGACCCGGTTCGTTATATCACGAATCATTCGACTGGAAAAATGGGTTATGCAATTGCTGAGGAAGCAAGTAAGGCTGGGGCGGATGTTTTGTTAATCTCAGGACCTGTCAGCATCACGCCACCAAACGGTGTCACGGTTGTGAAGGTGAAAAGCGCTGAAGAAATGTATCAAGCGGTAATAAAGGAATATGATCAAGCAGATGTGGTCATCAAAACTGCCGCTGTTGCGGATTACCGACCAAAAATTCAGCATGACAATAAAATGAAAAAGCAGCCTGGTGAGCAGGTACTGGAATTAGAACGTACGAAGGACATTCTGTTTGAGTTAGGGCAAAGAAAGGCGAAGCAAATTTTGGTTGGCTTTGCGGCAGAAACAGAACATGTCGAAGAATACGCCATGGGCAAGTTGAAAAAGAAAAATACGGATATGATTGTGGCTAATAATGTGAAAACTGCTGGAGCAGGATTTGGGACTGAAACGAATATTGTCACGATTTTTAAAAAGGATGGAAGTAGTCTTGAACTTCCGTTAATGTCCAAGCATGAGGTGGCACAGAACATCCTCGACCAAATTTCGCAGTTACTATAGGATGAGGAATTATGAAAATAGCTAATGTTGTTGTGGATGTTGCAGCTAAACAAGTTGACAAAGGTTTTGACTATCTTATACCTGAACAATGGCAAGGTGTAATCGAACCTGGCATGCGAGTGGTGGTGCCATTTGGTCCCCGTCAGCTTCAAGGTTTTGTCATAGCTTTGAAGGATGAATCAGATTTCGATATCGCTAAGCTTAAAGAAATCATTGAACCGATGGATTTGACACCTGTCCTGAATCCAGAAATGCTAAATCTCGGACATTGGCTGACAAATGAGGTGCTTTGTACGAAAATCTCGGCCTTTCAAGCGATGCTTCCTGCTGCCTTAAAGGCGCAATATGAAAAAAATATCGTACTGGCTGAAACAGCAGCGATTGCCGATGTTGATGAAAAACTACGTCACTACCTTTTTACGACAAAGCAAATGTCCTGGAAGGAAGCACTCCACCACGATTTAATTTCGACTGTCCATAAAGAAGTAGCAAAAGGAACGGTTGAAGTGCACTATGTCGTAAAGGAGAAAACGAAGAAAAAGAAACGACTTCACGTCCTTCCAGCATTATCAGGTCCTGAGCTTGAACGAGAAAAAGCCAATCTAACCAAAGCTAAAAAACAATTGCAGCTCGTTGATTATTTCCTAGCGAATCCCGAACCAATCGAATTGCAAAAGCTACTCGAAAAGCTGTCCATTGGTAGTGCAACAATTAAAAGCTTAGTTGAAAAGGGGATATTGCAGCAAGAGGAAATCGAAGTGTATCGAGATCCCTATGCCGAGCGGGAGTTTAAGCGGACTGAACCGTTTCCGCTAACAGACCAGCAGTCTCAAGCAATTGCACCGATAATGAGCTCGATTGAAAATGATCAACATCGTGTCTTTCTTTTATATGGAGTAACAGGCAGTGGTAAAACGGAAATTTATCTGCAATCAATTCAAGAAGTAATTGATAAAGGAAAGGAAGCCATCGTGCTTGTTCCGGAAATTGCCCTGACCCCACAAATGGTCAATCGTTTTAAAGGGCGCTTTGGCAACCTAGTTGCCGTCTTGCATAGCGGACTTTCAAATGGTGAGAAATATGATGAGTGGCGGAAAATTCAGCGCAAAGAGGTTTCGGTGGTTGTTGGAGCTCGCTCGGCTATTTTTGCACCATTCGAAAATTTAGGCATTATTATTATTGATGAGGAGCATGAAACAAGCTATAAGCAAGAGGAGAACCCACGGTATCATGCCAGAGATGTTGCGATTCACCGCGCCGAGCGTTATTCATGTCCGGTTATCTTAGGAAGTGCCACACCAGCGCTTGAAACCTTCGCCAGAGCTCAAAAAGGTGTTTATCAATCATTAATCCTATCGAAACGGATGAATGATCAGGCTCTGCCGTCTGTGAAAATCATTGATATGCGTGAGGAGCTTCGCAACGGCAATCGCTCGATGTTCTCGACAGATTTATTTGAAAAGCTTCAGGATCGCATCCAAAAGAAACAGCAAACCGTGTTATTTCTAAATAAACGCGGTCATTCTTCGTTCGTGATGTGTCGGGATTGTGGGTATGTTGTATTATGTCCGCACTGTGAAATCTCATTAACCTATCACCGCGTTCAAAATAATATGAAATGTCATTATTGTGGTTATGAATCAGCAGTGCCGAAGCTTTGCCCAGAATGTCAAAGCGAGCATATTCGCTATTTCGGTACTGGTACTCAGAAGGTTGAAGAGGAGCTAGCAAAGCTCCTGCCTGAGGCCAGGGTCATTCGAATGGATGTGGATACAACCACTCGTAAAGGTTCGCATGAAAGGCTGTTGACTGAATTTCAGCAGGGAAAAGCTGATATTTTATTAGGAACGCAGATGATTGCCAAAGGACTTGATTTTCCGAATATTACCCTTGTTGGCGTCCTGTCGGCTGATACCATGTTACATCTGCCTGATTTTCGCGCTTCTGAAAAAACATTTCAATTGTTAACCCAAGTAAGTGGAAGAGCAGGTCGACACCAGCTCCCTGGTGAGGTTGTGATTCAAACCTATACCCCTGAGCATTACAGTATTGAATTGGCTGGGGAGCAGGATTTTGATCAATTTTATACAAAAGAAATGATGATGCGCAAAATTCATCAATACCCACCGTTCTTTTATTTGACGCTGATTACGGTAAGCCACGAGGAGCTCATGAAGGTGGTCTCGGTTACCGAGAAAATTGCCCGCTATTTACGATCACATCTGTCAAATAAAGCTGTCATTTTAGGCCCGGTCGCTTCACCAATCCCGAGGATCAAGGATAGATATCGATATCAATGTTTGATAAAATACAAACGGGAACCAGAATTGACAAATACGTTAATTAAAATCAATGAATTATTTTTACCAGAAACAACAAGAAATGGAATGCAAATCTCAATAGATATGAATCCATTTATTTTAATGTAAAGTTATGAGATTGCAGATTTTAGTTGAAAATGAAAGATATAGATAATTGGAGGAACGGAATTGGCTATTCGAAAAATCGTAACCTATCCCGCTGAGATATTAGAAACGAAGTGTGAGACGGTCACAGTGTTTGATAAAAAGCTAGCGAGAATTTTAGACGATATGTACGATACGATGATTGAGCATGATGGAGTCGGGCTTGCCGCTCCGCAAATCGGTTTAAATAAACGGATTGCGATTGTCGATATTGATGATGAAATGGGTACCATTGAGCTAATCAATCCGAAAATCGTCGAAGCAACCGGCAGTCAACTTGGACCAGAAGGGTGTTTAAGCTTTCCGGGAGTTTACGGAGAAGTAACTCGGGCAAATTATGTCAAGGTTCAAGCACAAGATCGTAAAGGACGAACCTACTTAATTGAGGCAGAAGAATTTTTAGCACGAGCAATTCAGCACGAACTTGACCATTTGGATGGTGTCCTGTTTACAACGAAAGTGACGAGATATTTAACGGAAAGTGAATTGGAAGGAGGCGAAGCGGAATCATGACCAAAATAGTATTCATGGGTACCCCTGATTTTTCGGTTCCGATTTTACGAACACTTGTGGAAAATGGCTATGATGTCGTTGCTGTAGTCACGCAGCCTGATCGCCCGGTTGGACGTAAAAAGGTGTTAACGCCACCACCTGTGAAAGTTGAGGCTTTGGCGCATGGAATTCCGGTGTTTCAACCTGAAAAAATCCGCCGACCGGAAGAGCTAGCACCAATTCTTGAGCTAAAGCCAGATTTAGTTGTCACTGCAGCATTTGGACAAATTTTACCTAATACATTACTTGAGGCACCAAAGTACGGCTGTATTAATGTCCATGCCTCCCTACTGCCGGAATTGCGCGGAGGAGCGCCCATTCATTATGCAATTTTGCAAGGAAAGAAAACAACAGGCATAACGATTATGTATATGGCCGAGCAATTGGATGCCGGTGATATTCTCACGCAACGGGAGATAGATATTACTGAAGCGGATAATGTCGGAACACTTTTTGAAAAATTAAGCAAAGTCGGCTGCGAGTTACTAATCGATACTTTGCCAAAATTACTTGCAAATGAGCTTACAGCGATTCCCCAAGATGAGGAAAAAGCAACATTTGCTCCAAACATCAAACGGGAGCAGGAGAAAATTGACTGGACTAAATCTGGTGAAGAAATCTATAACCAAATTCGCGGGTTAAATCCATGGCCGGTGGCGTTCACAGTGTGGAACGAATTGCCATTGAAAGTTTGGGAAGCAGCTAAAGTCTCTGCTCCAAAACAAGCTGCACCAGGTACGGTGCTTGAGTTACAAAAAGACGGGATTGTGATTGCAACGGGCAATGAAACGGCAATCAAAATGATAGAGATTCAACCTTCAGGGAAAAAGAAAATGCCTGCAGCACAATTTTTACAAGGAAAAGTCTCGATGAGCATAGGTGAAAAGATTGGAGACTAAAATGAAGGATAAGAAAAAAAATGTCCGCGAAACGGCATTAGAGTTGCTAGAGGCGATTGATAAAAATCAAGCCTATAGCAATCTTTTACTTAATAAAACAATTGAAAAAAATCAAATTCCGAAAGTGGATGTGGGCCTTTTAACGGAGCTTATCTATGGGACCTTGCAGCGCAAAATGACCCTGGACTTTTATTTGGCCCCCTTTATAAAAAATAGTAAAAAGCTTGAGGGCTGGGTCTTAAACCTGCTTAGGCTGACAGTTTATCAAATGGTCTACTTAGATAAGATACCAGATCGTGCCGCAATTTTTGAGGCGGTCGAAATTGCCAAAAAACGCGGACATAAAGGGATTTCCGGCATGGTCAATGGGGTATTGCGCAGCATCCAACGTGAGGGTTTACCGAGTCTTGAAAAAATAGCTGACCCGGTTGAACGGCTTTCTGTGGCCACCAGTCATCCGCTTTGGCTTGTTAAGCGCTGGGTTGACCAGCTAGGATTTGCGAAAACCGAGGCCATGTGCGAATTGAATCTGACAGCGCCTCTGCAAACAGCGCGCGTGAACCTGACGAAAATAAGCCGCGATGAATGTGTCACCATTCTTGAAGGAGAAGGTTTCCAGGTTGAAAAAAGTCCGATTTTACCAGAAGCAATCAAAGCTATGCGAGGTAACTTGGCGACAACTAATGCCTTTAAAGAAGGATTGCTAACAATTCAAGATGAAAGCTCAATGCTCGTTGCGCATGCGCTCGATATCCATCATAACGAGATGATTCTTGATGCCTGTGCTGCTCCTGGTGGAAAATCAACCCATATCGCCGAAAAATTAAACTTAACTGGCTCAGTCATTTCTTTGGACCTTCACGAGCATAAGGTGAAATTAATCGCTGCGAATGCCGAGCGGTTAGGCTTGGAAAACATCAAGACAAAGGCGCTCGATTCAAGGAAGGTGCAAGGGCAATTTGCAAAAGAGAGTTTTGATAAAATATTGCTTGATGCACCGTGCTCAGGGTTAGGGGTTATGAGACGCAAGCCAGACATGAAGTACACGAAAAAGCCTGAGGATTTAAGCCGGCTTCAGTCGATTCAATTAGATCTGCTTGATGCAGTGGCGCCGTTGTTAAAAAATGATGGAATTTTAGTTTATTCTACATGTACGATAGATAAGGAAGAAAACACCATGGTAGTTGAAAAATTCATGCAAAACCACCCTGAATTTTTGGGTGATTTGTCGATGATAAAGCGGATGCCAGACGCTGTCCAACCGCTGATAGACGAATTTTCTCTGCAAATATTACCTCAGGACATAGGTTCAGATGGGTTTTATATCGCGTGTTTAAGAAAGAGGGTGTAATGTTGGAAAATATAACAACAACAGAGAATCAAACAACAAGTGATGATAAGCGTTCGATTTATTCATTGCGATTAATGGAGATTAAGGAATGGTTAACAGAGCAAGGTGAAAAGCCATTTCGTGCCGGGCAAATTTATGATTGGCTTTACAAAAAAAGAGTTTCATCGTTCGAGGAAATGTCAAACCTTTCGAAAGGATTACGGGACAAGCTTGGCGAACATTTTGTGTTAACGACATTAAAGACAATTGTTCAACAGACTTCATCTGATGGTACAATCAAGTTTTTGTTTGAGTTAAAGGATGGTTTTTCAATCGAGACGGTTCTTATGCGACACGATTATGGAAATTCTGTATGCGTAACGACCCAGGTTGGTTGCCGAATTGGCTGTACCTTCTGTGCTTCAACATTGGGAGGGTTAAAACGTAATTTAGAAGCCGGGGAAATTGTTGCTCAAGTCGTTAAAGTTCAACAGGCACTGGATGAAACGGAGGAACGCGTTAGCTCGATTGTTATTATGGGGATTGGTGAACCATTTGATAATTATGATAATATGCTTTCTTTCTTAAAAATTTGTAATAGTGAAGAAGGCTTAAATATCGGAGCACGCCATATTACCGTTTCGACTAGTGGAATCGTTCCCAAAATTTATCAATTTGCTGATGAAAATATGCAAATTAATTTTGCGATTTCACTTCATGCCCCAAATACGGAAATTAGGAGCAGGCTCATGCCAATTAATCGCGCTTACCAGCTCTCAGACTTAATGAAGGCCGTGCGTTATTACATTGAAAAGACTGGGCGTCGCGTCAGCTTTGAGTATGGCTTGTTTGGTGGGGTAAATGACCGGGTTGAACATGCGGAAGAGTTGGCAAAGCTAATAAAAGGAATAAAATGCCATGTGAATTTAATCCCTGTCAATTACGTTCCGGAGCGGGATTATGTAAGGACCCCAAGAAATCAAATTTTTGAATTTGAAAAGACATTAAAAAAACATGGAATCAACGTGACGATTCGCCGCGAGCACGGGCATGATATCGATGCAGCATGTGGACAGCTTCGTGCTAAGGAGCGGAAAGAGGAGACGAGATAAACGCATGAAAGCAGTTTTTATGACAGATAGAGGAAAAATTCGTCAACATAATGAAGATAACGGTGGGATTTTTGCAAATCTCGCCGGTCAACGCTTAGCCATCGTTGCAGATGGGATGGGTGGACATCGCGCCGGGGATGTCGCCAGTGAAATGGCAATTAAATCTCTTAAAGATTTTTGGGAAAAAACCGAAGAGATTACCACAGCTGAAGTTGCGGAACGTTGGATTCGTGAGCATATACTTGTTGTAAATCGTGAAGTTTTTCAGCATTCTCAAGTTCACGATGAATGTGAAGGAATGGGAACAACGATTGTGGCAGCAATCTGTACAAATAAGTTTACGACGATTGCCAATATTGGCGATAGTCGTTGTTATATGCTAAATGAGATTGGTTTTAAGCAAATTACCGAAGATCACTCATTGGTTAATGAACTTGTTCGCTCTGGCCAAATTTCTAAAGAGGATGCTGAACATCACCCACGCAAAAATGTTCTAACACGTGCGTTAGGCACAGAAGCTGATGTTGCGATGGATATCACGACCATTACCTTTGAGGAAGGGGATTTGCTCCTTTTATGCTCTGATGGCTTATCTAATAAAGTAAGCGAAAGCGAGCTTGGTGAAAAATTGACAGATGACACCACTTTGGAACAGAAAGCAACCAGCCTCATTGAACTGGCCAACCATTATGGCGGTGAGGATAATATCACTCTAGTTATTGTAGAATTTTACGATACTTGCGAAAGTGGTGAATAAACATGATGATTGGAAAGCGTGTTAGCGGCCGTTATAAGATCATCGATATGATCGGTGGCGGTGGTATGGCCAATGTTTATTTAGCACATGATATAATCCTAGATCGCGATGTAGCGGTAAAAATGCTTCGGCTTGATTTTGCCAATGACGAAGAATTTATTCGACGTTTTCATCGTGAAGCACAGTCGGCAACAAGTTTAGTACATCCTAATATCGTCAGTATTTACGATGTCGGAGAAGAACAGGACCTCTATTATATTGTCATGGAATTTGTGGATGGACAAACGCTAAAACAATACATACAGCAACATTCGCCGCTTGCAGTGGTAGAAATGCTAGACATTATGAAACAATTAACGTCTGCCATCTCTCATGCGCATCAAAATCACATTATCCATCGGGATATTAAACCTCAAAATATATTAATTGACCATCAAGGGAATGTTAAAATTACCGATTTTGGCATTGCGATGGCGTTAAGTGCGACGAGCATTACCCAAACTAACTCAGTGCTTGGCTCGGTTCACTATTTATCGCCGGAGCAAGCAAGAGGTGGAATGGCCAATAAAAAATCAGATATTTATTCGCTTGGAATTGTCATGTTTGAATTGCTAACTGGTCGACTTCCTTTTTCAGGAGAGTCAGCTGTGTCGATTGCTTTAAAGCATTTACAATCAGAAACACCGTCACTAAGACGTTGGAACCCGCTTATTCCGCAAAGTGTGGAAAATATTGTTTTAAAAGCAACAGCAAAGGACCCGTTCCATCGTTATAATAGCGTTGAGGAAATGGAAGCTGATTTGCTAACAGCGCTTGATCCAGAACGATTAAATGAGCCGAAATTTGTCATTCCGATTGATGATGAGGCAACCAAGGCCATTCCGATTATTACGAATGATCGCAACTATCCTCATAATATGGATGAAACTCGTATTCATGAGAAAGAGAAAGCGGTTGAGGAACCACAGCAGCCAGGGAAGAAGGACAAAGAACCGCAAAAGCCCAAGAAAAAGCGCAAAAAGCTTCCTATTATTCTAGTTTCAGTTTTTGTAGCATTAGTTCTTTTTGGAATACTTGCTGTGACTGTACTCCCTGACTTAATTGGTCCGGATGATGTTACTGTGCCTGATGTGGGCGAAATGGAGCTTGAAGATGCAATCTCGGAGATTCTTTCTGCAGGGCTTGAAGTAGGCGATACAATCGAAGTATCAAGTAATGAAGTTGAAGAAGGCCTTGTTGTTAAAACTGATCCGAAAGCAGGCAGCTCAGTTAAGGAAGGTACTAAAATTGACGTATTCCAAAGTATCGGAAAAGAAAAGCTGAAGCTTGATGATTATGTTGGTCGTAATTTTGATGATATCGAAAGATTGCTCAAAAAGCAAAATTTCAAAGATATTAGGACAATCGAAGTATACGATACCAGTGAACCTGGGACGATATTAGAGCAGACCCCAGAAGAGGGGGAAGAGGTTCTTCCAGAGGATACAGTGATAGAGTTTACGATCAGTAAAGGCCCTGAGAAAATTACGCTAAAAGATTTAACTGAATTTAATGCTAAAGGTGTTCAGGAATATGCGCAGTCCTCGGGATTAACGATAGATATGTCACAAGAGCAATATCATGATACGATTGCTCAAGGTTTAGTCATTTCGCAAAATCCTGTACCTGGTACTGAACTTAATATAGGCGATAAGGTTACTGTGATTATGTCAAAGGGTAAACAGGAAATTCCGCCTAAAAAAGTGATTAAAGAGATTACCATTCCATATGTAGAAGCTGCCCCAGGCCAGGCAAACGAAGTCATCATCTATATTGAGGATTTGAATCACAGCATGACAGAGCCGTATGAAACGATGTATATCACCCAAACCGTAAAAAGAACGATAGAATTGAATGTTCCATATGGTAAAGTTGCAGGCTATAAAGTCATTCGCGATAAGAGTGTCTATATCGAAGAATCCGTCTCCTATCCGGCGGATTAAAGAAAGTGTCCAGCTGCAGCGGCTAGGGGCTCGGGGTCACAAGTCAAGCCCTTCCGGAAATCAGGATTTCCTGCAGGGCGGACCTTTGCCCTGTCGCCCCTAAACGAGCCGCCTCCGCATTTCAATAAGGAGGAGTTCTATGCCTGAAGGCAAGATTATTAAAGCACTTAGTGGCTTTTATTATGTGCTAGGTGATGAAGGAATTGTCCAATGTCGAGGAAGAGGAGTATTTCGAAAAAATAAAGTAACTCCATTAGTTGGTGACTATGTTGTTTATCAAGCTGAAAATGATCTGGAGGGTTATATTCTCGAAATTAAGGAGCGGAAAAATGAATTAGTCCGACCACCAATCTCCAATGTCGATCAAGCGATTCTTGTATTTTCAGCAGTAGAACCAGATTTCAGTACGACCCTATTGGACCGTTTTCTTGTTCTCGTTGAGTACAACCATATAAAACCAATCATTTGTATTTCTAAATTAGATTTACCGAATGAGACCTTAAAAACAAAGCTAGACCAATACGCAGAGGACTATCGAAACGCAGGCTACACCGTCATTCTTACATCCTCGGAAACAGAACTAGGCATAGACGAGCTTGCTCCATATTTAGAAGGGGAAATCTCCGTCTTTGCCGGACAATCGGGTGTTGGCAAGTCATCCTTACTAAATGTGCTTCGGCCAGACTTAGAATTAAAGACAGATGATATTTCATCACACCTGGGTCGGGGGAAACATACGACCAGACATGTGGAGTTGATTGAAATTGGCAATGGACTTGTTGCCGACACACCTGGGTTTAGCTCGTTAGAATTTACCGATATTGAAGCTGAAGAGCTGACCTATTGCTTTCCGGAAATCGCTATTGAGAGTGAACACTGTAAATTTAGAGGTTGTTTACACCTCTCTGAACCAAAATGCGCTGTGAAAGCAGCGGTTGAGACCGGAAAAATTCCTGAGTACCGTTTTGACCACTATAAAGATTTTTTACAAGAAATAAAAAAGAGAAAGCCGAGGTATTAACATGGTTAAAATTGCACCATCAATATTATCAGCTGATTTTGCCAAGCTGGGAGAAGAGATTAAAGATGTAGAACGTGGTGGCGCCGATTATATCCACGTTGATGTAATGGACGGTCATTTTGTTCCCAATATTACAATTGGACCACTGATCGTTGAAGCGATTCGTCCTGTGACAAAATTACCATTGGATGTTCATTTGATGATTGAAAATCCAGACCAGTATATAGAAGCATTCGCGAAAGCTGGAGCCGACTATCTTACGGTTCATGTTGAAGCTTGTAAGCACCTTCATCGCACACTAAATTACATTAAATCATTTGGTGTTAAGGCTGGAGTTGTGTTAAATCCGGCTACTCCTGTGGAAATGATTCAGCATGTTTTGGATGATGTGGATATGGTGTTATTTATGACAGTAAATCCGGGCTTTGGTGGGCAGAAATTTATCCCTGCGGTTCTTCCGAAAATTAAGCAACTAAAGGAAACAATTGATGCAAAAGGACTGGATATTGAGATTGAAGTAGACGGCGGCGTAAATCCAGAAACAGCACGACTTTGTGTTGAAGCAGGAGCAACGGTATTAGTTGCTGGCTCTGCAGTATACAATCAAGCAGACCGGGCAAAAGCAATCGCTGAAATTAGAGGTTAATCATTACCATTTAAAGAGTCAGCTAATCGCTGGCTCTTTTCTTAAATAGAAAAAGGACATCAGGTGAATAAGATGAAAATAAATATTGTTGGAGGCGGACCAACGCAATTCCTACCTGATTTACATCAATATGATGATGATTCAATTTGGGTTGGTGTCGATAAAGGTGTTACGATATTACTGGAAAAGGGAATTACGCCCGCGTATGCATTTGGTGATTTTGATTCAGTCTCTCATGAAGATTGGCTGAAAATTGAGCAAACTGTTAGCGGAATTCAAAGGTTTAAACCTGAAAAAGATGAAACCGATATGGACTTAGCCGTCAACTGGGCGTTGGAGCAAGAAACCGATATGATTCGGATTTTTGGCGGGAGTGGCGGTCGACTCGATCATTTTTTTGGAAATGTTCAATTGTTGCTTAAGCCGATTTTGGAAGCAAAAACGACAGAGTTAACCATGATTGACAAGCAAAATATTATCTACGCCAAACAACAGGGAACTCATGGTATCGAACGTATGTCCAACCTGAAGTATATCTCATTTATTCCTATCACACCGGTAAAAAATCTGTCGCTTCGCGGGTTTAAATATCCATTGACGAATTGTCATATTCCATTAGGTTCAACATTATGTATTAGTAATGAGTTACTAAGTGAATATGGTACTTTTTCTTTTACTGAAGGCATATTATTGGTGATAAGAAGTTGTGATTAAAAATCACCTGATAAAAGTACTTATCTACTTATATTGAATATGATGTTAAGGGCAGATGAAAACCGTATATGGATTTGTTTAGATGGTGAGGAGGGACAATATTATGAGATTTTATACGATCAAACTACCAAAATTCCTTGGGGGACTTGTCCGTGTAATGATAGGAGCATTTAAAAAGAACTAAGGTTGGTTTTATGTGGTTTTCGTATTGCAACAAAATATAGTTCTAATTAGATCGCTGCACCCTGTAATGGGGTGCTTTTTATATTGAAAAAGGACAAAATGAAGCGGAAATCTTCTACAAATGTCCGCAAGGAGGAACCTGGAGGACAAAACGCATCACAAAAAAGAAGAAAGTGTCCGCAAGAAGCTCTCTAGAGGACAAAACGCATCACAAAAAAGAAGAAAATGTCCGCAAGAAGGTCTCTAGGGGACAAAACGCATCACAAAAAAGAAGAAAATGTCCGCAAGAGGGTCTCTAGGGGACAAACGCATAACAAAAAAGGAGAAAGTGTCCGCAAGAAGATCTCTAGGGGACAAAACGCATCACAAAAAAGAAGAAAATGTCCGCAAGAAGGTCTCTAGGGGACAAAACACATCACAAAAAAGAAGAAAGTGTCCGCAAGAAGATCTCTAGGGGACAAAACACATCACAAAAAAGAAGAAAGTGTCCGCAAGGGGGTCTCTAGGGGACAAAATACATCACAAAAAAGAAGAAAGTGTCCGCAAGGCAAGCAAAATGCATTATTTTAACAAAATAAAAAGACACCCTCGGCGGGTGTCTTTAAGAATGCATTAAACGCGTTCTACTTTACCAGATTTTAACGCTCTTGCTGAAACCCATACACGTTTAGGCTTACCGTCAACAAGAATGCGAACTTTTTGAAGGTTTGCACCCCATGTACGCTTGTTAGCGTTCATTGCGTGGGAACGTGCATTACCTGTAGTGGTTTTCTTACCAGTGATTACACATTTGCGTGGCATGTTTCTTTCCCTCCTTACTACCGAAGCTTGAAACTATTTTTCCATGCTGGTATTTACAATCGCTAGATTATGTCCAACAATTTTAAAAAAATTAAAGAGCATGTTTGTTTCTCAGACATAAAAAGATACCTTAATAATTTAACATACAACTTTTGTGAATGCAATAGGATGGGAAAAAAGGTTTCAAGAAAAAAACCTTGACATAGTAAAAATCACTTTGTTCATAATAAGACTATAAGAGGATTCGCTTTTAATCTTAAAGCGGTTATAGTAAAATTACTTTAGTCAAGCAGCAATTTCCAAAGGGGGAACGATTTATGTCAATAGAACTTAAAACACAATACGGGCAAATTGATATTTCAAATGAGGTAATCGCTACAATAGCTGGTGGTGCGGCAACAGATTGCTATGGTATCGTAGGGATGGCTTCAAAACAACAATTAAAAGATGGTTTGACCGAAATATTGCGTCGAGAAAATTTCACGCGTGGTGTAATCGTTCGCCAGGAAAATGATGAAGTACATATCGATATGTATATTATCGTAAGTTACGGAACGAAAATTTCCGAGGTTGCTCACAATGTACAATCAAAAGTGAAATATACATTGGACAAAACCGTTGGGCTTGCAGTTGACTCGGTAAATATTTACGTTCAGGGTGTTCGTGTAACGAACCCGTAGTGAGGAGGATTTTTTGTGTCGATTAACGTCTTAGATGGAAACCGTTTCGCAGAAATGATTATTCAAGGTGCCAATCATCTTTCTGCTAATGCTAAATATGTCGATGCGTTGAATGTATTTCCAGTTCCAGATGGTGATACTGGAACAAATATGAACTTATCTATGACTTCCGGGGCTAAGGAAGTAAAGAATAACACCCAAGCACATATTGGAAAAGTTGGTTCAGCGCTGTCAAAAGGGCTGCTAATGGGTGCAAGAGGGAATTCAGGCGTTATTTTATCCCAGTTATTCCGTGGTTTTTCCCGAGCCATTGAGCATAAATCAGAAATTACAGCAAAAGACTTTGCCTCTGCGCTTGAATCTGGAGTTGAAACTGCCTATAAAGCGGTGATGAAGCCTGTTGAAGGAACGATTTTAACCGTTGCCAAAGATTCTGCGAAAAAGGCAGTCCAAGTTGCTAAAAAACAGGCTGATATTATCGTTGTCATGGAGGAAGTGTTGAAAGAGGCGCAAAGCTCATTAAACCGTACTCCTGATCTATTGCCTGTTTTAAAAGAGGTAGGTGTAGTGGACAGCGGTGGTCAAGGTCTTGTCTTCGTATACGAAGGCTTTTTGGCTGAATTAAAGGGAGAAGCACTTCCAGATGCAACAACTGCCCGAATAAAAATGGAAGAATTAGTAAGTGCTGAGCATCACAAAAGCGTTCAAAGCCATATTCAAACAGAAGATATTGAATTTGGCTATTGCACGGAGTTTATGGTAAAGCTTGATCGAGAGAAGCAACCTTTTTCTGAAGAAACTTTCCGTCAAGATTTAAGTAAACACGGCGACTCCTTACTAGTTATTGCAGATGAAAAGCTTGTAAAAGTTCACATCCATGCGGAGTATCCAGGGGAAGTTCTATCCTACGGTCAACGCTATGGAAGTCTTGTCAATATGAAAATCGAAAACATGCGTGAGCAGCATTCTTCGATCGTTGGCGAGCCAACAATGGCGGTTGAAGAACCGCAAAGCACAAAGGTAGCAGAACCTCGTGAGTACGGGATTGTAACTGTCTCAATGGGCAGCGGGATTGCTGAACTATTCAAAAGCATAGGTGCCCAAGCGGTAATCGAAGGTGGGCAAACGATGAATCCTAGTACAGAGGATATTGTTTCCGCTATTAAAGCAGTAAATGCTAAAAAGATTATTGTTCTTCCGAATAACAAGAATATCATCATGGCAGCAGAACAGGCTGCTGAGCTTGTTGACGAAGAGGTAGTTGTCATTCCTTCAAAAACTGTACCACAAGGAATGTCAGCGCTATTAGCGTTTAACCCTGCTGTATCGTTAGCTGACAATCAAGCGGCGATGACCGAAGCGCTTCAGCATGTGAAGACTGGACAAATTACCTTTGCGGTAAGAGATACAAGCATCGATGGCTTAACGATCGAAAAAGATGATTTCATGGGGATTTTAGATGGAAAGATCCTTGTGAAAAATAAAGATAAAGTTCAGGCAGCCGAGGAGCTCCTTACAGAAATGATTGATGAGGATGCTGAAATCTTAACAATTTTACAAGGCGAAGATGCTACTGAAGCAGATGTCGCTGCACTCACTGACTTTATCGAAAGACAATTCCCAGATGTGGAAGTCGAAATCCACAACGGTAAACAACCATTATATTCATTTATTTTTTCAGTTGAATAAAAATTATTTTGATATATCATTGAAATAGGAGGGGCACCCTCCTATTTTTTTGTGGGCATTTTTGAGCGAAACTGTTTTTAACGACATACAATAGAAAAATAGATAAAAGAGGGGATTAGCAGGGTGAAATACAAAAGTGTATTTGACATCATCGGGCCTGTGATGATTGGGCCATCAAGTTCACATACTGCAGGAGCAGCTAGAATTGGCAGAGTGGCACGCAGCTTGTTTCGGCGTGCGCCTAAATGGGCCCATATTCATTTTTATGGTTCATTTCGGCAAACCTATCGCGGGCACGGTACGGATGTTGCGATTGTTGGCGGTATCCTTGATTACGATACTTTCGATGAGAGAATTATTGATGCGATTACGATCGCTAAAAATTCAGGACTCGAGCTTTATTTTTATGAGGAAGATGCCATACCTGATCATCCTAATACAGCAAAAGTTCGCATTGGTGATGACCACAGTGAAATGGAACTTGTCGGTATATCGATTGGTGGAGGTAAAATTGAGATTATCGAACTCAACGGATTTCAGTTAAAATTATCTGGTAATCATCCTGCCATACTTGTATCCCATAACGATAAATTTGGAACAATTGCTAGTGTCTCCAATACTTTAGCAAAATATGAAATAAATATTGGACACATGGAGGTTTCCCGCAAGGATGTCGGTCAACAAGCACTCATGACGATTGAGGTCGATCAAAACATTGATGATAGGATCCTTCAGGAAATTGAAAAACTCCCCAACGTCTTAAAAGTTACCAGAATTGTAGAGTAATAGATGCATAAGTTTACCAACAAAACAAAATCAATTCAAAAGAAGGAGGACATCTCGTGTTTCGCAACGTAGCTGAATTGGTTCAACTCGCTGAGGCGCAAAAAAAGCAAATTGCCGATATGATGATTGAGCAGGAAATGTCTGTAACAGGACGGACAAAACAAGAAGTTATGCAAATGATGGACCGAAATTTAACGGTGATGGAGCAAGCTGTCGAGCGCGGTATAAACGGTGTGCATTCTCATTCTGGTCTGACTGGCGGAGATGCTGTTAAGCTGCAAACCTATTTGAAAAAAGGGCAGTTTTTATCTGGCGAAACCATTCTTGATGCTGTAAGTAAAGCAGTCGCAACGAATGAAGTTAACGCTGCAATGGGTACTATTTGTGCAACACCGACTGCGGGAAGTGCTGGGGTTGTGCCTGGGACACTATTTGCGGTTAAAAATAAATTACATCCCACGAGGGAGCAAATGCTTAAATTTTTGTTTACAGCGGGAGCATTTGGCTTTGTTGTTGCCAATAATGCCTCCATTTCAGGAGCGGCTGGAGGATGCCAGGCTGAGGTTGGCTCAGCTGCAGGGATGGCTGCTGCTGCAATTGTCGAAATGGCAGGAGGAACGCCAAGCCAATCAGCAGAAGCAATGGCCATTTCTTTGAAAAATATGTTAGGCTTAGTATGTGATCCCGTTGCGGGATTAGTAGAAGTCCCGTGTGTAAAAAGAAACGCAATGGGAGCTGCCAATGCAATGGTGGCTGCCGATATGGCATTGGCGGGAATTACAAGCAGAATACCTTGTGATGAGGTCATTGAAGCGATGTTTAAAATAGGGCAAACCATGCCAACCACACTGAGAGAAACAGGACAAGGAGGGTTGGCGGCAACGCCGACGGGTCGAAAGCTTGAAGCCAAGATCTTTGGCAAGCCGCTAAAATAATTGTGAATCAAACGTTGAGAGAACCGGTAACCGTATTGAAAGGGATTGGGGAAGAAACGGCGGAATTGCTCGCTGAATTGAATATTCACACTGTTTGCGATTTATTGGAATACTTTCCGTATCGTTATGAAGATTACCGGTTACGAGATCTAGCAGAGGTTAAACACGACGAAAGAGTAACGGTAGAAGGGAAGGTTCACAGTGAACCTTCTTTAGTTTTTTATGGACGTAAAAAATCGCGCTTAATCATTCGAGTATTAGTTGACCGCTATTTAATCCAGGTAGTGTTTTTTAATCAGCCTTTTCTAAAAAAGAAAATTAGTTTGAATCAGCAGGTGACCGTAACCGGGAAATGGGACGCACACCGTCAGACAATCACTGCAAGTGAAATTCATGCAGGTGCAGTTTCACAAACGAAGGAGCTTGAGCCGGTTTATGCGATCAAAGGGAAATTGACAGTTAAAGGCGTAAGGAAGTTTATTAAACTGGCGTTTTCACAATATCAAAATCAAATCGAGGAAATTTTACCAGAGGCGATGCTTACCCGCTATAAGCTGTTAAATCGCAAAAGTGCGCTAAGAGCTTTACATTTTCCGCTGAACCAAGATGAAGTGAAACAAGCCCGCAGAAGATTCGTCTATGAGGAATTTCTGATGTTTCAGTTAAAGATGCAGGCGCTCAGGAAATACGAGCGGGAGCAATCTGCTGGAGTTGCTCTAAACTTTGACCAACTAAAGCTGGACGAGTTCATTAGCAGTCTGCCGTTTCCATTAACGAATGCCCAACAGCGAGTCGTAGGCGAAATTTTAGCCGACCTTAGCTCGCCATTTCGGATGAATCGGCTCTTACAGGGAGATGTAGGCTCTGGTAAGACGGTCGTCGCGGCTATTGGATTGTTCGCTAGTGTATCGGCAGGCTATCAAGGTGCGCTTATGGTGCCAACTGAAATCCTGGCTGAACAGCATGCGCAAAGCCTAAAAGCACTGTTAGAGCCGGTAGGAGTCAGGAGTGAATTATTGACTAGCTCCGTTAAAGGGAAACGGCGCAGAGAAATTCTTGAGCAGTTGCAAAATGGTGAGATTGATGTTTTGATCGGTACCCATGCCTTAATTCAAGATGAGGTTGTTTTTAAGCGTTTAGGCTTTGTCATTACCGATGAACAGCATCGCTTCGGTGTTGAGCAGCGCCGTGTGTTACGGGAAAAGGGTGTAAGTCCAGATGTGTTATTCATGACGGCAACACCGATTCCAAGGACTTTGGCGATTACTGTTTTTGGTGAAATGGATGTATCGATTATTGATGAAATGCCGGCAGGGCGAAAGCCGATTGAAACGTATTGGGCAAAACATGAAATGCTCGACCGTGTCCTAGCTTTTATGGAAAAGGAATTACGAAAAGGTCGACAAGCCTATGTGATTTGTCCATTGATTGAAGAATCGGAGAAACTTGATTTGCAAAATGCAATTGATGTCCACCATACATTAACGCAATATTTTCAAAATCGGGCCAAAGTCGGTTTGATGCACGGGAAGCTCGCAAGTGATGAAAAGGACCAGGTGATGAAGGAATTTAGCACAAATGAAGTACAGGTGCTTGTGTCAACAACGGTGGTTGAGGTTGGAGTGAACGTGCCAAACGCAACGTTTATGGTGATTTATGATGCGGAGCGATTTGGATTAGCTCAGCTTCATCAGCTTCGCGGCCGGGTTGGTCGAGGTGCCGAGCAATCCTATTGTATTTTACTAGCTGATCCGAAAACGGAAGTAGGTAAAGAACGGATGACGATTATGACAGAGACCAATGACGGCTTTGTTGTCAGTGAAAAGGACTTGGAATTAAGAGGACCAGGCGACTTTTTTGGGAGAAAACAAAGCGGAATGCCAGAGTTTAAATTGGCCGATTTGGTTCATGATTACCGCGCGCTTGAAACGGCTCGGAACGATGCAGCAACTTTAATAAATTCGAAGGTATTTTGGGAGTCAGACGAGTATAAGGCACTCAGAACCTACCTTGAGGAATCAGGTGCAATGGCAGGAGAAAAATTAGATTAGGGTTCTTAGTGGTGTCTAGCTCCAGCGGCTAGGGGCTCGGGGTCATAAGCCAAATCACTCCAGAGTCTAACGACTCTTGCGTGATTCGTCTTATGCCTGTCGCCCCTGGTCAAGCCGCTTCCGCTTTTCCAATTTTTTTCTTGCAATCTTATATTTCAACTTATATACTACTATTAGTACCTAGTCATAAGAGCTCGGACGGTGTGATAAATATGAGACGCAATAAAAAAGAACGTCAACAATTACTTAAAAGTACTATTAAGGAAAATCCTTTTATTACAGATGAAGAACTTGCCGAAAAGTTCTCTGTCAGCGTGCAAACGATACGCCTTGATCGCTTGGAATTATCGATTCCAGAGTTGCGTGAGCGAATAAAGCATGTTGCTGAAAAACGGTTTGATGACGAAGTTCGCTCACTACCGATTGATGAAATTATTGGTGAAATAATCGATATAGAATTGGATAAAAGTGCAATTTCTATCTTTGACGTAAGACGAGAGCATGTGTTTAAACGTAATCAAATTGCCAGGGGACATCATTTGTTTGCTCAGGCAAATTCGCTAGCTGTTGCGGTAATTGACGATCAACTGGCGTTAACCGCAAAGGCCAATATTCATTTTACTCGGCCTGTTAAAGAAAACGAACGTGTGATTGCCAAAGCAAAGGTTGAAAAAATTGATGATGAGACAGGAAGAACAAAAGTAGAAGTGACTAGTTTTGTGAATAATGAACTTGTCTTCAAAGGCGATTTTGACATGGTTCGTTCAAAAAAATAACATAAGGATGAGTGTTATGAAAATTGCAATCGATGCAATGGGTGGGGACAATGCCCCTAAGGAAATCGTGCTTGGTGCAATGAAAGCCATTAGCAAATTTCCAGATGTCGAGATTACCCTTGTTGGGGATGAGACGAAAATTAAGCAATATTTAACTAATAACGAAAGAATTACGATTTTACATACAGAAGAAGTAATCCTCGGAAGTGATGAACCAGTTAGAGCCGTTCGACGCAAAAAAACGGCATCCATGGTGCTTGCTGCGCAAACTGTAGCCGATGGAAACTCAGATGCTTGTATTTCGGCGGGAAATACTGGAGCGCTTGTTGCAGCTGGATTGTTTGTGGTCGGCAGAATCGAGGGAATTGACCGACCGGCATTATCACCAACCTTGCCAACGATTGGTGGGGAAGGTTTTTTACTACTTGATGTCGGTGCCAATGCTGATGCGCGTCCAGAGCACTTGCAGCAGTTTGCCATTATGGGTTCGATATACTCGCAAAAGGTACGGGGAATTGCCAAGCCTCGTGTAGGTTTATTAAACATAGGTTCAGAAGAAAAAAAGGGAAATGATTTAACCAAAAAAACCTTTGAGCTTCTGAAACAAACCGATCTTCATTTTATCGGAAACGTTGAGGCACGCGATTTGTTAGATGGCGTGGCCGATGTTGTAGTCACAGACGGCTTCACCGGCAATATGGTGCTGAAAACGGTTGAAGGTACTGCGATGTCAGTGTTTAAAATGGTGAAATCAACCTTGATGAACTCATTGAAGACCAAAATTGCAGCCGTAATGTTAAAGCCAGATCTTTATAAATTAAAAAATAAAATGGATTACTCTGAGTATGGTGGGGCCGGGTTGTTTGGCTTGAAGGCTCCTGTCATTAAAGCGCATGGCTCCTCTGATGCCAATGCGATTTATAATGCCGTTCGCCAAACAAGAGAAATGGTTGGTGGCGATGTGACGGGATTGATTAAGGAATCGGTTGCCAAGCTTAACACTCCAGTTGAAAATTAGGAAAATAGGTGAAGATATATGGGTAAAATCGCATTTTTATTTCCAGGCCAAGGTTCACAAACAGTCGGAATGGGTAAAGAAGTCGCTGATTCGTTTCTCGAATCACGGGCCATTTTTGAAAAGGCAGACCAAACTTTACAAGCTGAATTAACGAAATTAATTTTTGAAGGACCACAAGAGGAACTGACGCTTACAACAAATGCGCAGCCTTCATTAATGACAACAAGTATTGCCATTTTAGAGCATTTCAAACAATCCGGAATTAAGCCTGATTACTGTGCTGGTCACAGTCTTGGTGAATATACTGCTTTAGTTGCAGCTGGTGCCTTTTCGTTTGAAGACGGGGTATATGCCGTGCGCAAACGCGGTGAATTCATGGAAGAAGCTGTCCCAGCTGGCGAGGGAACGATGGCAGCAGTTTTAGGAATGGATCGTGATGCGTTAACTGCTGTATGTGAAGAGATTACAAAAGGCGGAAATCCGGTTCAGCTTGCGAATATGAATTGCCCTGGTCAAATCGTTATCTCCGGCTCTAAAACGGGTGTTGAATTAGCTTCAGAGCAGGCGAAGGAAAATGGCGCGAAACGTGTTCTGCCACTTGTGGTAAGTGGACCATTTCATTCTTCGTTAATGAAGCCTGCTGCCGAGAAGCTTAGTGAAGTTCTGAATAAAATTACGATTGGTAATGTCTCTATTCCTGTTATTGCCAATGTTACAGCAGCACCAATGACAGATGCGGAAGATATTAAGCAAAAATTAATCGAGCAATTGTATTCACCTGTTCTTTGGGAGGATTCAGTCAACAAGATGATTGAATTAGGTGTAGATACATTTATTGAAATTGGTCCTGGTAAAGTATTATCTGGATTAGTGAAAAAAGTAGACCGAAAAGCTAAGACTTATTCCATATCTGATGTTGAAAGCTTAAACGCGACAATTGAAGCATTGAAGGGGGAAGCGTAATGAAATTACAAGGTAAAGCAGTGCTTGTTACAGGGGCGTCAAGAGGAATTGGACGTGAAATTGCGTTAGAGCTTGCTAGAGAAGGCGCAAACGTAGCTGTAAACTATTCTGGTAGTGAAGCAAAAGCACAAGAAGTTGTCGCAGAAATCCAAAGTCTTGGTTGTGAAGCATTTGCTGTTCAATGTGATGTTGCCAATAGCGAATCAGTAACGGAAATGATTAAAGCAACGATTGAGCGTTTTGGAAAACTTGATATTTTAGTAAACAATGCCGGAATTACCCGCGATAATCTTTTAATGCGCATGAAGGATGACGAATGGGATTCTGTTATTAATACGAACCTTAAAGGTGTGTACCTCTGTACGAAGGGTGTTACCCGTCAAATGATGAAGCAAAGAAGCGGCCGAATCATTAATATTGCTTCTGTAGTGGGTGTGAGCGGAAATCCTGGTCAAGCAAACTATGTTGCAGCTAAAGCTGGTGTAATCGGTTTAACAAAAACAGCTGCAAAGGAACTTGCTTCGAGAGGAATTACTGTAAATGCAGTCGCTCCAGGGTTTATTACTACCGATATGACGGATAAACTAACAGAAGAGGTAAAGGAAGCGATGCTTAGTCAAATCCCACTAGCGCGTTTTGGTGAGCCAAGTGATATTGCTAAAGTGGTGACCTTCCTTGCTTCAGAAGATAGTCGTTACATGACAGGCCAAACCCTTCATGTTAATGGCGGAATGGTTATGTAATCAGCGAATTTTTAAAGAAAGTTCGATACAACCATTTATTAATGAATCAAAATACTCTATAATGGCTTGAGGGGAGGTGAACAAGAATGGCAGATGTATTAGAACGTGTAACGAAAATCATCGTTGATCGTTTAGGTGTTGAAGAATCTCAAGTAAAATTAGAGGCTTCTTTCAAAGAAGATCTTGGCGCTGATTCCTTAGACGTAGTAGAACTAGTTATGGAATTAGAAGATGAATTTGATATGGAAATCTCTGACGATGATGCTGAGAAAATTTCCACAGTTGGTGACGCTGTGAATTACATAAAAAGCACACTTTAATCGTTAGAGACTAATGAAGCTCCGTTTTAATAACGGGGCTTTATTCTGTAATTTTTGTACACATTTATAACTTGGGCTACCACGCGGGTATTCCAAGTTTCTTTGCGTAATGAGTTCTTTTTTTTATATGATAGAAGATAGACTTTAGTCAAAGTGATTGTGTTTCATTCCAGTCGTAAAAATAAGTATTGGGATGGCATGTTTAATATATGATCAAGGTGGAGACCAAAATGCGCAAAAATGGAAATGACCGTGAAATAAAACTCAGTCGCGCAAAAGAAATTCAATTTAAGGAATTTCAAACACGAATTGGTTTTGATTTTTCAAATAGCACTTTATTAAAACAGGCGTTCACACATTCATCCTATGTGAATGAGCATCGCAAAAAGCCGTATGAAGATAATGAACGGCTTGAATTTTTGGGAGATGCAGTTTTGGAACTGACTGTCTCACAATTCCTTTATAAGAAATATCCAATGATGAGCGAAGGGGAGTTAACGAAGCTTCGTGCAGCGGTTGTATGTGAACCGTCGTTGGTTGGATTTGCCAATGAATTAGCATTTGGCCAGCTTGTCTTGCTTGGCAAGGGCGAAGAAATGACTGGTGGGAGAGAAAGACCAGCGTTATTGGCCGATGTTTTTGAAGCGTTTATTGGCGCATTGTATTTGGATAAAGGAATTGACAGTGTCATTCAGTTTTTAGAACGAGTCGTATTCCCAAAAATCAATTCTGGTGCTTTTTCTCATGTGATGGATTTTAAAAGCCAATTGCAGGAATTGGTGCAAAGAGATGGTGTTGGTACGATTGAGTACAAAATTCTTCTCGAAAAGGGACCGGCCCACAATCGTGAATTTTGTTCAGTGGTCTCATTAAACGGGCAGGAACTTGGGACTGGAACAGGCAGGTCGAAAAAGGAAGCGGAGCAGCATGCTGCACAAATGGCGTTGGAAAAACTAAAGGCATTTATTCAAAAGGAACAAGATCAAGAACTGTAGCTCGCACTGGAGCAGTTGACAATTAGGAGGTACACAGCATGTTTTTGAAGCGTTTAGATGTCGTCGGTTTTAAATCATTTGCCGAACGAATCTCTGTTGATTTTGTTCCAGGTGTTACTGCAGTTGTTGGTCCTAACGGTAGTGGAAAGAGTAATGTTACCGATGCGATTCGCTGGGTGTTAGGCGAGCAATCGGCAAAGTCTTTGCGTGGTTCGAAAATGGAAGACATTATTTTTGCAGGCAGTGATTCTAGACGTCCGTTAAATTTCGCGGAGGTTACGCTGACTCTCGATAATGAGGACCAATTTCTTCCGGTTGATTACAATGAAGTGAGTGTTACAAGACGCGTATATCGCTCGGGTGATAGTGATTTCTTGATCAACAAACAAGCCTGCCGCTTGAAGGATATCATTGATTTGTTTATGGATTCCGGTTTGGGACGTGAGGCCTTTTCAATCATCAGTCAGGGGAAGGTTGAAGAAATCCTTAATAGCAAGGCAGAGGATCGCCGCACGATTTTTGAAGAAGCAGCCGGTGTATTAAAATATAAAAATCGCAAGAAAAAAGCGGAGTACAAGCTTGCCGAAACGCAGGAGAATTTAAATCGTGTCAGCGATATTCTTCATGAACTTGAAGCCCAAGTTGAACCGTTAAAAATTCAAGCGTCCTTAGCAAAGGATTATTTGGACAATAAACAGGAGCTTGAGCATTTTGAAGTGGCGTTAACAGTGTATGAGATTGAAGATTTTCATGCAAAATGGGAAAAGCTCTCACAAGATTTAGAAAAACATCAAGAGGATGAATTAAAGCTTTCCAACCAGCTCCAAATAAAGGAGGCAAAAATTGAAGAAAAGCGCGACAAAATTTTTGCCATCGATGAATCAATTAATGATTTGCAGTCCGTATTGCTTCGTGCCACCGAAGAGCTTGAAAAGCTTGAAGGTCGGAAGGAAGTTTTAAAGGAACGCAAGAAAAATGCCTCGCAAAATAAAGATCAGCTTGAGAAAAATTTAGCTGAGCTTACGGAAAAGGTTGCAGAATTTGCCCGTGACAAGGAGCTACAAACGGAGCAAGTTGCATTGCTGAAAGCAGCAGTGGCGAAGTTGACAAAGGATTTAAGTGACAAGCTTAGCCAACTAGATGCATTTAGTGAAAATATCGAACAAACAATTGAATCATTAAAAAGTGATTATATTGAATTACTAAATGAGCAGGCGAGCAGTAAAAATGAGCTCCGCAATATCGAGCAACAATTAGAGCAGCAAGCAATGCGCAATAGCCGTTTGGATGAAACAAATGAGTCATTTTTGCACAAACGTGAAGAAATTAACCAGAAAAAGCAGGCTGCCGAAGAAAGATTAGCCGAGGCAAGTAAACAGCTCGAGGAACAAATTCAGACCTACTATCAGGAGCAGCGCAAGCTCGAGACTGTTAAAAATCAATATGAAAAGCAGGAAAAATTACTTTACCAGGCAATCCAATACCTGCAGCAATCGAAATCTCGGAAGGAAATGCTCGAAGAAATGGAAGAAGATTTCTCCGGTTTTTTCCAGGGAGTAAAGGAAGTTTTAAAGGCGCGTAAATCTACATTACAAGGGATTGAAGGGGCGGTTGCAGAATTAATCACCGTTCCAAAGGAATATGAAACGGCGTTAGAAATTGCGCTCGGTGCAGCGATGCAGCATATCGTCGTCGATAATGAGCAACATGCACGCAGTGCGATTACCTTTTTAAAACAGCATTCCTATGGTCGTGCAACATTTTTACCATTATCGGTCATTAAAGGGAAAAGCCTGGCCGCTTATCAGCTGGATACTGCTAAACAGCATCCAGCCTATATCGGTGTGGCATCATCATTAATTAGCTTTGATGCCAAATATCAGGAGATTATCACTAATCTTTTAGGTAATGTCGTGATTACGAAGGATTTAAAGGGAGCAAATGAATTAGCTAAACTGCTGCAATACCGCTGTCGTTTAGTCACGCTGGATGGAGACGTTGTGAATCCTGGTGGTTCGATGACGGGTGGTGCGGTAAAACAAAAAAACAATTCATTGTTGAGCAGAAAAAGTGAGTTAGAAGAGCTTAAAGTTAAAATTGCCGAAATGGACCGGAAAACGTCCCAGCTTGAGCAACAGGTGAAACAGTTGAAATCTGACAGTCAGACGAAGGAAGCCGAATTAGAGCAATTACGAAAACGCGGTGAAGAACTGAGACTTCATGAGCAAGCTGTCAAGGGCGACCTGCGTGAAATTGAGTTTGAAGAGAAAACGATTAATGAACGCCTAGCGTTGTATGATATGGACCGAACTCAATCTAATCAGGAAAAGAGCTCACTTAATACCCGAAAAGCGGAGTTGACAGACAAACTGGCTAAGCTGTCTGAGACGATTCTAGAGCTTGATCAACAAATTAAGCAGTTATCTCAGCAACGAAATGATGAATCCACATCTAAAGAAGCTCTGTTGTCAGAGATTAACGATAAAAAAGTAGAGCTGGCCGCGCAAAAGGAGCAACTTTCATTTGCCAATGAAAAACTGAATCGCACTTCGGTTGAGTTAACCGAAAATCAAGAGAAGCAAAAGACAGTTCAAGAGGATTTACAGCTTTTGTCATCAGAAATGACTAATAGTTCCTCTGGTGAAGAACAGCTGGAAATCGCTGCAAAGAACATGCTTGATGACAAAAATGAAACGATTAAGTTCATTGCCCAAAGACGTGATGAGCGTGTAAAACTTCAGCTGGAGCTTGAAGATGAAGAGCTTGACGTGAAAGAATTAAAACGTCAACATAAAGGTTTAGTCGAAGTATTAAAGGATGAAGAGGTAAAGTTGAACCGGTTTGATGTTGAGCTTGAAACACGCTTGGCTCATCTCAGAGAGGAGTATATGCTTACCTTTGATGCTGCAAAAGCAGATTATCCATTGACTTTACCGATTGAGGAAGCTCGTAAAAAAGTAAGGCTGATCAAGAGAACGATTGAGGAGTTAGGAACGGTCAATCTTGGGGCAATCGATGAATATGAACGCGTATCAGAACGCTTCGAATTTTTACTCGAGCAAAAAACAGACCTCCAAGAAGCTAAAGATACTTTGTATCAGGTCATTAGTGAAATGGATGATGAGATGAAAAAGCGGTTTGAACAAACGTTTACAGGCATCCGTTCCTACTTTGAACCAACCTTTAAGGCCTTGTTTGGTGGTGGCCGAGCAGACCTTCGCCTAACGGATCCAACTGATTTGTTAAATACGGGCGTTGAAATTGTCGCTCAGCCGCCAGGTAAGAAGCTGCAAAACCTTGGACTTTTATCAGGTGGCGAACGGGCCTTAACTGCAATTGCCTTGCTGTTCTCAATATTAAAGGTGCGACCGGTGCCGTTCTGTATTTTAGATGAGGTGGAAGCAGCGCTTGATGAAGCCAATGTAAGCAGGTTTAGTGCGTATTTAAAACGCTATAGCAGTGAAACCCAATTTATTGTCATTACACACCGTAAAGGTACGATGGAAGAGGCCGATGTCCTTTATGGGATTACGATGCAGGAGTCTGGAGTATCGAAATTGGTGTCTGTAAGATTAGAGGAAACCCAAGATTTAGTTCAATCTTAATGAACCATTTGGCGAGGAAGTGAGAAGATGAGTTTTTTTAAAAAATTAAAAGATAAGATTTCTCAGCAAGCGGATACGGTAACAGAAAAGTTTAAGCAAGGCTTAACGAAAACCCGTGATAATTTCTCCGGAAAAGTAAATGATCTTGTGGCCCGCTATCGCAAGGTTGATGAGGATTTCTTCGAAGAGCTTGAAGAAATTCTGATTGGAGCCGATGTTGGCTTTGATACCGTCATGGAGCTTATTGACGAATTGAAAATGGAAGTAAAACGGAAAAACATCCAGGACCCAAAGGAAGTTCAAGATGTTATTTCTGAAAAATTGGTCGATATCTATCAAGGCGGAAGCTCAGATGCTTCTTCTGATTTGAATATCCAGGAGCAAGGCTTGACGGTCATTCTATTCGTAGGTGTTAACGGCGTTGGTAAAACGACAACGATCGGTAAGATTGGTCATAAATTCAAATCGGAAGGTAAAACCGTGCTAATGGCAGCAGGAGATACATTCCGGGCCGGTGCGATTGAACAACTAGAGGTGTGGGGCGAACGCGTTGGCGTTGAGGTGATTAAACAGGGAGCCGGTTCAGACCCCGCCGCTGTAATGTATGATGCCATTCAAGCAGCGAAAGCACGTAACGCCGATATCCTTCTTTGTGATACGGCAGGTCGTCTTCAAAACAAGGTAAATTTGATGAAGGAACTTGAAAAGGTTAAGCGGGTGATTGAACGGGAAATTCCTGGTGCACCGCATGAGGTTTTACTTGTACTAGATGCAACTACTGGGCAAAATGCAATGATTCAAGCAAAAACGTTCAAGGAAGCAACCAATGTAAGCGGGATTGTATTAACGAAGCTTGATGGGACTGCCAAGGGTGGTATCGTTCTTGCGATTCGAAACGAACTAGACATTCCAGTTAAATTCGTAGGACTTGGTGAAAAAATGGACGACCTTCAGGAATTTGACGCAGAGAAATACGTATACGGTTTATTTGCTGAACAAATTGAAGAAGAAGCTTGAAGGTGACATGATAATATCAAGACTGCATGAGGGGTGTTCTCAGCAGTCTTTTTTATTGGAGAGAAACCAATCGTATTGAAAGGATGAAAACTAACAAATTATTAATATTTTTGTAAAATTTTAGTAATCAATAAATTCTAATCATGATAAAATAGTGAAGGATAAATGTTAGGAAGGAGGATGCATATGAAGAAAACAAAAAGAATAATGGCGGGTATTTCTACAACGGCACTTGCTTTTGGCCTTTCCGGCTGTGGAAATGATGATTTACCACCGGTTCCAGATGATACTGCTTGTAACGATTGGGAATGGGATAGCGATGATGGTGTCTGGGAATGTGACGAATATGAATCATCATATTATGGTCACTATTACTATGGTGGTTCATACTATTCATCAAAATCGTCTCTATACAAAAATAAAGGTTATTCTAGTTACAAAAAAAGTAGTTCCTTCAAAGGTGGAGGCAAGGCGAGCAGCGGTTTTGGTAGTGGTTCGAAAAGCTTTGGAGGTTAAACTTCGAGAAAAGAGGTATGATAATGGATTTATACATTAATTTTGCATTGTATTTGTTAGTCTCACTTGGGTTACTAGTGGTCGGGATCTTTCTTTTTGAGATTACAACAACCAAGGTAAAGGAATTTCAATTAATTGCTGAGAAAAATTTGACTGCAGCCCTGTCCTTAGGAGGAAAACTTTTAGGTTTAGCGGTTGTCCTTGGTTCAGCAGCAGAAAACTCAGTATCATTAGTCGATATGGCAATTTGGGGTGGTGTTGGGATTGTCGCCCAAATCATTTTCTTTATTTTAGCCGAAGTTTTGACGATTCGCTTCAGCATCGAAAATGCAATTAAGGAAGATAACCGAGCAGTTGGATTTATGCTATTCTCACTAGCAATCGCTGTTGGCTGGGTTGTCGCGAAGTGTTTAACGTACTAATCGTTAGTATGGAGGTGTAATCATTGCGTATACTTACTTATTTTATTGATCGTGGTAATGGCGATTATGAGCCGTTTTATGAATACCATCGTTCCGACGTTGGTGAGGATGAATTTTACGCCCGGCAATTGTGTACATATTTCATTATGAAAGGACTTCAATACCAATTGACCTCAAATGAAATGAAGGGTGAGGAAGAAATTCTTGTTTTAGAAGAAATGGGTTCTAATCACCGCCTGTCTGATGAACAAGATTATCATGGCAAGGGGCTGCATGTGGAGTTTCGCAGTTCTCTTCCAGAAGAGAATTACCGGCTACTCCATGTCCGCCCGTGTGAATCCCACTTTGAGGTCATTCGTTATCTGCTCAAGGATGTGGTCGATATTCCATTTGTTGGTCAGGTTTATACGACTTCAACTGAAATTGATGAGGACAGAGGCGTATATGTGGTCTACGTAAAGGAAATCGAGGCCGACTAAAAGGAGAATTTCGATGAAGCCTTCAACCTACCAGAACAATCGTCAACAATTTTACAGTAGGGTGGAAAAGTTTTGGCCGGATCTTTATGGTGAGGAATATGCTTTATATGATGTATTTCGCACCAACCAAAATTTTGTTTCTAAAGTTCATGAAGCCACCAATCGAATTGGTCAAATTTTTTTCAAAACGGCAAAACTGCTTCGTGTGGCTGATGATGACATCCTACTTGAAATGGGTTTCCCTCGGGAAACTCTCTCTTTTGTTCGGCTTTTGTCTCCTGCAGCTGCAAGCGTGATTGCTAGACTGGACCTTGTTCAAAGCGGCGACAGCTTTAAATGTCTTGAAATAAACGCCGATACCCCTACCTTTATCAAAGAAATATTTTCAATAAATGAATTGATTTGTAAAGATTTTGCCGTTAAGAACCCGAATGCTGGGATGGAAAATCGCTTAGCTAATGCGATTCAGTCTAGTATTAGTACGGTGTTAGGCGATAAATATCCAGCTCATCTCGTGTTTACGGCACATGATGACCATTTAGAAGACTTTAATACAGCACGTTATCTTCAGGAGCTATGTCAACTACCATCTCGGTTTGTTCCACTTAATCAATTGCAAATCATTAAAGGTGATGGTCTTTATGATGAACTTGGAAATAAGATTGATCTGCTTTATCGGCAAACCTTCCCAATTGAAAATTTAATCGAGGATCAAGATGACGAGGGAAATCCTATCGGAGTTTGGCTTTTGGATTTGGTTGCAGAGGGCAAGCTTAAGCTGATTAATCCTCCGTCTGCATTTTTATTACAAAATAAAGCAGTTCAAGCAGTAATCTGGGGTTTGCATCAGGAAAGAAATGATTTTTTTACTCCCATGGAGCATGAGTGGATTGCACAGCATTTTTTGCCGACATACTTAGAGCCAGACTATTTTCTTCTTAATGGTCAAGCTTTCGTAAAAAAGCCTAGCTTTGGTCGTGAAGGCGATACGGTTGAGATATATGATGGCACTGGCCATTTGCAAATGGCGGACAAGCAAACGTCATATACTGGATACACGCCGATATTTCAACAACATATAGAGCTCCCTACCGTTTCCTTTGCTTCAGAAAAAGGGCAGCAAACAGGGCATTGGATCATCGGAAGCTTTTTAGTGAATGGTCGACCTGGAGGTATTGGTTTACGAGTTGGGAATGCCATTACGGACAATTTATCTTACTTTTTACCGATTGGAATCCAGTAAAACGCGAGTAACGGAGGGTTACAATGTGGCTTTTACACAAGATATTTTCCAAGCTTAGTAAGGTTCCTTTAAAAAAATTGGTAGGGCTAACAATTTTAGTCATTTTGGTTTGTAGCTTTATCATCAAGAGCGTTGAACCAGAGACATTCCCAAGCTATTTTGATGCGCTGTGGTGGACGATGACAACGATTGTAACGGTTGGCTATGGTGATTTTTATCCAACAAGCTTTTTCGGCCGGCTGTTTACGATGCTGATTTTGTATACAATCGGCATTGGAGCGATGGGGCTGATCATCGGGAAGATTTTTGAAAGCTTTAGCTTATATCGTAAGCTCAAGGAGGAAGGTAAATTGAAATTTTCCGGGTCTGGTCATTACATATTAATTGGTTCTTCAAAGGAAAAAATGCAAAATGTGCTTGAGGAAATTTGCTGTACGGAGCAAAAGGCCGAAATAGTCATTATCGACAATGCTGATAAATGTCCCATTGACCATGACCGCGTTCATTTTATTAGTGGCGATCCCGCGGATGAATCGGTGCTGCTCAAAGCAAATATTCTTGAATCGAAATCCGTCTCCGTTTTTACGGATGAGCGAATCGAACTTTCGGAGTTTGCTGATGGAAAAACGCTCCTGATTGCCTCAAGGGTGGAGGCCATCTCGAAGCATTATCAAAAAAGTATTTATACGATCGTGGAAATTATGAAGGAGCATCATATTTCTCTATTTGAATACGCTAAAGTTGATGAATTTGTGCTAGCGAAGGAATCAGTGTCCAGATTAATGGCCCAGGCTGCTATTTATCCTGGTTCTAGCCGCCTATTTAAAAAATTGCTTAGTAATGCTGATGAAGAAAATATCTATGAAATATATAAAAAGCCGCATTGGAAAACGTATAAAGAGGCTGCGATGGAGTTATTTGATTTAGGGGCAACGCTTATATCCGATGGAAGCAATTTGGATATTGCCCGCAGATCAAACGAGCCGATTGCTGAAAATGCAAAAATGTTCATCATCTGTAATAAAGAAACGTATGAAAAGGTAAAAGATTGCTAGATTGTCACATGAAAAAACAGGCGTATCTTGACACAATACGTCGTTTTTGTGTAAACTACGATGTAAAGGCTTTTCACTTAACAAGGGGGAACGGCGATGCTTGAAAAAACAACACGCATGAATTACTTGTACGACTTTTATCAATCGTTGTTAACGCCAAAGCAGCGCAGCTATATGTCCCTATATTATTTAGATGATTTTTCCCTTGGAGAAATTGCTGAAGAGTATGACGTAAGCCGGCAGGCAGTGTATGATAACATTAAGCGAACGGAAGCAATGCTTGAAGAATACGAGGAAAAACTCGCCTTGTTCAAGAAATTCCAAGAACGCAATCAACTACTTGCTCAGGTTAAAGAACTGCTTACGAATGACGCTCCGTCTAAACAGGAGTTACTTGAAGCAATTGCCGATATTGAAAAATTAGATTAGGGGGCGGCAAAAGGAATGGCATTTGAAGGATTAGCCGACCGACTGCAAAATACGATCCAAAAAATTCGTGGTAAGGGTAAGGTTTCTGAAGCGGATGTAAAGGAAATGATGCGCGAAGTTCGTCTTGCCCTATTAGAGGCAGACGTTAACTTTAAAGTAGTAAAAGAATTTGTTAAAAAGGTTAGTGAGCGTGCTCAAGGACAGGAAGTACTGAAAAGCCTGACACCAGGGCAACAGGTTATTAAAGTCGTTAAAGAGGAATTAACCGAGCTAATGGGCGGTGAGCAAAGTAAGATTGCCGTTGCCAATCGTCCACCAACAGTCATTTTAATGGTTGGTTTGCAAGGTGCTGGTAAAACGACAACAACCGGGAAACTTGCCAATTTGTTACGCAAGAAATACAATCGTAAACCGATGCTGGTAGCAGCTGATATTTACCGTCCCGCAGCGATAAAGCAGCTTGAAACGCTAGGTAAACAATTAAATATGCCAGTTTTCTCACTGGGTGATCAAGTGAGCCCGGTTGAAATTGCTAGACAAGCCATTGCTAAGGCTAAGGAAGAGCACCATGATTACGTGCTTATTGATACTGCTGGTCGCTTACATATCGATGAAAATCTGATGGATGAGCTGAAGCAAATCAAAGAGTTATCAAAACCTGATGAAATCTTCCTCGTTGTTGATGCGATGACGGGTCAAGATGCTGTCAATGTAGCGCAAAGCTTTAATGATACACTTGGTTTGACGGGTGTTGTGTTAACGAAGCTTGATGGTGATACTCGTGGTGGTGCTGCCCTTTCAATCCGTTCTGTAACAAATACGCCAATTAAATTTGTTGGTCTTGGTGAGAAAATGGATGCGCTGGAGGCGTTCCATCCAGAGCGGATGGCCTCACGGATTCTTGGTATGGGTGATGTATTAACCCTAATCGAGAAGGCCCAAGCAAGTGTTGACGAGGAAAAGGCGAAAGAGCTAGAGCAAAAAATGCGAACGGCATCCTTTACATTGGACGATTTCCTTGATCAGCTTGGTCAAGTTCGTAATCTTGGTCCGCTTGAGGATATTTTAAAAATGTTACCAGGCGCCAATAAAATTAAAGGTTTAAACAACGTACAAATTGATGAAAAACAAATTTCTCATGTCGAAGCGATTATTCAGTCGATGACGAAGGCAGAAAAAATTAACCCTGAAATCATTAATGCAAATCGCAAAAAGCGGATTGCCAAAGGGAGCGGGACATCGGTTCCAGATGTTAATCGCCTATTGAAGCAATTTGAAGACATGAAGAAAATGATGAAGCAAATGACAAATATGCAGCAAAAAGGGAAGAAAAAGGGTGGCTTTAAGCTTCCATTCAACCCATTTGGATAAGATTAGCTAGCCAATTTTTAGGTGTTAAGAAAAAACACTTTACAAACTTTTTATTCATTGGTAATATAATATCTTGTGTGAAACTATTCGGAGGTGCTTTTTTAAAATGGCAGTAAAAATTCGTTTAAAACGTATGGGAGCAAAAAAATCTCCTTTCTATCGTGTTGTAGTAGCAGATTCTCGTTCACCACGTGATGGACGTTACATTGAAGTAGTTGGAACTTACAACCCAGTTGCAAATCCAGCGATCGTTGATATCAATGAAGAATTAGCTCTTAAATGGTTACAAACAGGCGCGAAGCCATCTGATACAGTTCGTAACCTTTTCTCTAACCAAGGCATTATGGAAAAATTCCATAATGTTAAGAACAGCAAGTAATTCGAGATTCTTATGAAACAACTAATTGAAACGATCGTTAAGCCCCTTGTTGATTTTCCGGACGACGTCACCGTTGATGTCATTGAAGAGGATCAGCGCGTAACCTATAAGCTTTCAGTTAACAAAACCGATATGGGGAAGGTAATTGGAAAGCAGGGGCGCGTTGCGAAGGCAATTAGAACAGTAGTCTATGCAGCAGGATCATCACAACAGAAGAAGATTTTTTTAGAAATCTCAGAATAAGGAGGGGCTCACCCTCCTTTTTTCGTATGGAAAAAAAGAAAAGCGGAAGCGGCTCGCACAGGGGCGACAGGCACAAGACGAGCTGGCCTGAAGGTTGTTTTTTACCTTCTGGACAGATTGGCTTGTGACCCCGAGCCCCTAGCCGCTGGAGCTAGACAGGTTAATTGCCCGCGGAAAGCGAGCGTCTGAAGCGTAAATCAACAATTTATCTTGGGGAGGAATAACCTTGCGATGAAATTGCTGCAAACAGTTGTGGTTAAACAAATTTTAACAGAACAAAGCAAGCATGAACTATTTGAAAAATATCAATCCAAAAAGCTCCAGCTCCAAAAAGAATGCGACCAACTCCGTTTTGAAATGAAAAAGCTCGAAAAAACGAAAAAATTTCAGCCAACCAGCCTGATTCAGCATTTCGACAAAGAAATCCAGGCTCGCCAAGAAAAAATCAAGTTAGCTGATTTTCAAATCGAACAACTACATAACCTACCAATAGGAAGCGAATTAAAGGAACGCGAAGTCCAAGCGCTGGTTGACATAAATGTCGGAGAGCGGTGGGATGATTTTCTTGCCGGCTCGACCATCATCGTAAAAGATGGCATGGTAACGGAAATTAGAGAGAGGTGAACACAAACATGGAAAAATGGTTTAATGTTGGTAAAATCGTAAATACGCACGGGATTAAAGGTGAGCTCCGGATTGTTTCAAAGACAGATTTTGCGGAAGAACGCTATAAACCAGGCAACCGCTTGTTTTTATTTTTGGATGGAACTAAGGATCCATTAGAATTGACGGTGAAAACACATCGAACTCATAAAAATTTTGACTTATTGGTGTTCGAAGGTTATGAAAACGTCAACGAAGTGGAAAAGTTTAAAAATGGTGTTTTAAAGGTACCAGAAAATCAGCTAGGTGCATTAGATGAAGGTGAATTTTATTTTCATGAAATCGTTGGATGCCTTGTTTTCACAGTGGATGGCGTTGAAATTGGTAAGGTGACCGAAATATTAACGCCTGGAGCCAATGATGTCTGGGTAATTAAACCGAAAAATGGCGGTCGTGATATATTAATTCCGTATATTGAACAGATTGTTAAAAAGGTCGACGTCAAAGAGAAAATCATTTTGATTCAGCCGATGGAAGGGCTCCTGTCATGATGAAAATCGATGTTCTCACGCTTTTTCCGGAAATGTTCTCCGGCGTGTTCTCCCAATCGATTTTAAAAAAGGCAGCTGATAGTGGTGCTGTTACCTACAATCCAGTGAATTTTCGCCAGTACTCAGATAACAAACATCAGACTGTCGATGATTATCCTTACGGGGGCGGAGCTGGAATGGTTTTGAAGCCACAGCCAATTTTTGATGCGGTGACAGATCTGACCAAGGCTGACGACGCGGAGCATCCGTGTAAGCCTCGGGTTATTTTGCTCTGTCCACAAGGGGAACGTTTTCATCAAAAAAAAGCGGAGGAGCTCGCAAAAGAAGAGCATTTAATCTTTATTTGCGGTCATTACGAGGGCTATGATGAACGAATTCGCGAGCATATAATCACAGACGAAATATCGATTGGAGATTATGTTCTTACCGGGGGAGAGCTTGGGGCAATGGTGATCATTGATAGTGTGGTCAGGTTGCTTCCTGGTGTGCTTGGGAACGAAGAATCCCATCAGCAGGATTCATTCAGCACAGGCTATCTTGAACATCCACATTATACAAGGCCGGCAGACTTCCGTGGTTTGAAGGTCCCAGAGGTGTTAATGTCTGGGAATCACCGATTAATTGAAGAGTGGCGCAGGAAGGAATCGCTGCGAAGAACCTACTTGCGAAGACCTGATTTGCTAGAGGATATTGAGCTGACAGACGAGCAGCAAAAATGGTTAGCAGAGTTTAAAAAACAGCAGGAATAACTATTGCGAATGGGCACTATTTGTGATAAGATATCTTTTGTGACTTGGACTGTAAAGTCTATTGTCTTGATAACGATGTTCCGCTGCATCATTTAGAAGGAGTGCAAGAGCATCTGTGGGAGGAGTTGAATACGATGCAAGCATTAATCAATGAAATTACTAAAGAACAACTTCGTTCTGATCTTCCAGCGTTCCGTCCTGGTGATACTGTACGTGTACACGTAAAAGTTATCGAGGGAACTCGTGAGCGTGTTCAGATCTTTGAAGGTGTTGTAATTAAGCGTCGTGGTGGTGGAATCAGCGAAACTTTTACAGTTCGTAAGATTTCTTACGGTGTAGGCGTTGAGCGTACATTCCCTGTACACACACCAAAAATTGCGAAGCTTGAAGTTCTACGTCGCGGTAAAGTACGCCGTGCGAAACTTTACTACTTACGTGAATTACGTGGTAAAAAAGCTCGTATTAAAGAAATTCGTTAATAGCAAGAATCGGGGGCTTGGGATTTTTCAAGCCCCTATTTTTGTCAGTAAATGATAGAAAAAAATTAACAAAAAAATTGCTTCCCATCGTGTTAATTGTTGCTAACTTATGTAAAATAAATATGTACTGATACTTTTTTGTTGGAGATTGGTGGGGAAACGAATGACTAAGAAGAAAAACGAACTTTGGGAATGGACAAAGGCTTTAGTAATCGCAGTAATTTTAGCAGCTATTATTCGTACATTTTTGTTTGCACCGATTGTAGTGGATGGATTATCGATGATGCCGACTCTTCATAATCAGGATCGGATGATTGTTAATAAATTCAGCTATAAAATTGGTGACCCTAAACGATTTGATATTATCGTTTTTCATGCTCCAGAAGGTAAGGATTACATCAAACGTGTAATCGGATTACCTGGTGATGAGATTGAATATAAAGATGACACTCTTTATGTAAACGGGAAAGCTTATCAAGAGCCCTATCTGGCAGAATATAAAAAGGCCGTGATTGATGGACCACTTACTGAGCCATTTACATTGCAAGAAAAAATCGGTAAAACCAAGGTGCCTGCGGGTGAGCTTTTTGTTATGGGTGACAATCGCCGCTATAGTAAGGATTCCCGTCACATTGGTACGATTCCGATGGAAAAAGTGCTTGGAAAAACGAACATCCTTTATTGGCCAGTTAAAGACATGCAACTTGTGGACTAGATTAAGGACGAGACCGAGCCGTTTTGTGGCAAGCCCATTCTAGAATTATTTTTAAAAAAGGGGTGACATAGGTATGACGATTCAATGGTTCCCCGGACATATGGCGAAAGCTCGCCGTGAAGTTACCGAAAAGCTGAAGCTTGTCGATATTATTTTTGAGCTTGTTGATGCGAGGATTCCTTTCTCATCAAGAAATCCAATGATTGACGAGATTATTCAACACAAACCAAGACTCGTGTTATTAAATAAAGCAGATATGGCCGACAAAGACATCACCAATCAATGGATTCAATACTTTAAAGATCAAGGTGTTGCGGCGTTGGCGATCAATTCTCAAGCTGGCCTAGGCATGAAAGAAATCGTAGCCGAGGCTAAAAAGCTTTTGAATGAAAAATTTGAACGGATGAAGGCGAAGGGAGTTAGACCCCGCGCAATCCGCGCTATGATTGTCGGCATTCCTAATGCAGGGAAGTCCACCTTGATTAACCGTTTAGCGAAAAAAAATATCGCGAAGACGGGAAACACACCTGGTGTGACGAAGGCTCAGCAATGGATTAAGGTTGGTAAAGAATTAGAACTGCTGGATACACCGGGGATTCTTTGGCCTAAATTCGACGATCAAGAGGTTGGTCTAAAGCTGGCCGTAACAGGTGCAATTAAAGATACTTTGTTAAATATGCACGACCTTGCCCATTTCGCCTTGCGCTATTTGGAACGAGAATATCCAGATCGGCTTAAGGAACGATTTAAGCTTGTCGATGTTCCGGAAGAAACGGTTGAGCTGTTCGATGTAGTCGGACGTAATCGCGGCTGTTTGGCTGGTGGAGGCTTGGTAGATTACGATAAGGTGTCAGAGCTTGTTATCCGTGAGCTACGGACAGAAAAGTTGGGACGATTATCGTTTGAAAAACCGAGCGACCTGGAGAAACAGGCGGAAGCTGATGCAGCGTCGAAACAAACTAGTGAATTAGAACCAAATTTCGAGTAAAATCGAGATTTGGTTCTTTTTTTGGGCGGGATTGCAGGCTGAGTAGGTGAGTAAGTTTGTCGAATTTGGTCGAAATTCGGATAAATGGCCCAAATCGTCGGATAAACTGCAAAAATCGTCGGACAAACACTCCGAAAAGTCGGACAAACATCCCAAAATGGCGGACAAACACCAAAATTCGTCGGATAAAAATTTTCACTCCTGAAGAATGTCCCAATTAAGTTGATAGATTCTCGTCTTTTTTGGACCAGTACTTGGTAAATTCAAGGAAATTAGTTTTTTATAGGAAAGACCCATTGATGGGAAATGTAAAAACTCACAAAACTGTTGATTGGTAATCGAAGGGCCATGCAATAAGTAATAATCACGAAGAGCTTTCACATGAGCGCGATTGGATTCGCAGCGACATTTAGGACAAATCCACTTGCCGCGGTGATAAATACAGCCAAGAAACAGACATATAGGACAATGGACACCACTCTTAAGTTCAGACCGAGAAATGTTATAGATTTTTTCAAGATCATAGACGGGGTCAGTATGTTTTGCTAATAATAGATCGATGAGTTGGCGGCATTGTTCAGGGCTAAGCACATTAGGAGCATTAGCATATTGATTCGTCAGACCTTCAATGCGCCCGATAACGCTTCGTCCGCGGCAGACACGAAATAGGGTTGCTGGATCCTCTACAGACTGAATTAGGCAGTTATTATTAGTTAAAACAACTAAATATTCAATTGGAACAGAAGGGAATTGATGTGTTAACAGCCAATTCTGCATATCGCGAGCATGAAGTTTTCCCTGAAGAATTGGGTTTTCATAAGCAATCTCAGCATTTTGAATTAATTGATCGAAGTGCTGGTCAAAGTCTAATTTTCCAGCAAAGTTTTTCGAATCTACTAAAATGATGGTATTCATAGTCAATAGGAATGAATCAAGCTGGAAGAATGAATGACCGTTATGTAGGCGAAGGTCTTGGAGAATTTGATAGTAGTTTTGGGGAAGTTGCTCCAGATAATAATCGAGTTTTCGCTCTCCAGCATAGCCTGCTTCGTGCCTGTTAATGCTGTCGAGAATCATCGGGACCTTTGGATGATTGGCTGGGATTCTGCCGAGAATGGCTTCATTAAAGAGAAGAATTCGCGGTTTTGATCTTGGTTTATGTATCATAATCGTCCTCCTTTTTCCTAATATAACAAATTCAATAATAAATAAAATTTCCCTCCTTTTTTTAGTATAATTAAATTTGAATTTTGATTTTGAAGGTGTGAATTGCGACATGGAAAAATTAACAATTAGCCAAATTGAAGTGCGCTTAAAAACTATACAAGAAAATGAACAGTTAGATTTTATTAAAATCTTACAAGAAGACGATCGCAAGGGAGTTCAGCAATTGCTTGCAAGATGGCAAAAAGAGCAGGAGCACAGAAAGCAACTCCGCGAAAAATTCTTGGAAATGAGTCAATATGAACAGAAGCTTCGCAGACAAGGCTATCAGTATATTGCGGGTATCGACGAAGTGGGGCGGGGACCACTAGCTGGCCCGGTTGTTGCTGCAGCCGTAATTTTACCAGAAAACATCTATTTACCGGGGGTGGATGATTCCAAAAAGCTTAGCGAACAGAGGCGTGAGGAGCTTTACGCACAAATTACAGAACAAGCCATTGCCTATCAGGTTGGCATTATTTCAGCAGCGGAAATTGATCAAATTAATATATATGAAGCAACGAAAAAAGCGATGCTAGCGTGTGTTGCGGGGCTCTCAACTAAGCCTGATTTTTTGCTTATTGATGCGATGAAGCTCACCACGCCATACCCGTATGAAGCAATTATTAAAGGTGATGCAAAGAGTATTTCGATTGCTGCAGCCTCAATCGTTGCCAAGGTCACAAGAGATCGGATGATGAAAAATCTGCATGAACAATATCCTGATTATGGTTTTGTAAACAATATGGGTTATGGAACAAAGGAGCATCTAGAGGCAATTAAAACGGTCGGAATCACCTCTTATCATCGTAAAAGCTTTGCACCCATTAAAGATTACATAGGCAATTAACATGGAATCTTAGCCGAGGCTGACTCATTATGATAAATGTACTTTTATAGCGAATGAGTCGGCTTCTTTTTTGTGGGCATTTCCTAAATAATAAAATTTTTAATATTTAAAATATTATTAATATGAAAAAATTCTGAAAATTATAACAAATTTATGAAATTTTATGTTATATTGGTAGACATAGTAGCAATACTTTTTATACAATATTTTCACGCAGTCTATTTTTTAAGAGTTTGATAGGAGGATGGGAAATGAATATCCATGAGTATCAAGGGAAAGAAATCCTCAAGACTTACGGGGTATCCGTACCGAATGGGAAAGTGGCTTTTTCAGTTGAAGAAGCAGTAGAAGTAGCAAAATCATTATCGACAAAAGTTTGTGTGGTCAAAGCACAAATCCATGCTGGAGGCCGCGGTAAAGCCGGTGGCGTTAAGGTAGCAAAGAACCTAGATGAAGTGCGTACATATGCAAATGAAATCCTAGGCAAAACTTTAGTCACACACCAAACTGGACCAGAAGGAAAAGAAGTAAAACGCTTACTTATTGAAGAAGGCTGCGACATTAAGAAAGAATATTACGTAGGTCTAGTGTTGGACCGTGCGACTTCTCATGTGGTATTAATGGCATCAGAAGAAGGTGGAACAGAAATTGAAGAAGTGGCTGAAAAAACGCCTGAAAAAATCTTTAAGGAAGAAATTGACCCAATTGTCGGCTTAACTGCTTTCCAAGCTCGCCGCATTGCGTTCAATATTAATATTCCGAATACTCTGGTAAACCAAGCGGTTAAATTTATGCTAGGTTTGTACACAGCGTTTATCGAAAAGGATTGTTCCATTGCTGAAATTAATCCACTTGTTGTAACAGGTGATGGTAAAGTAATGGCACTAGATGCTAAGTTAAACTTTGATGCAAACGCTTTATATCGACAAAAAGATGTATTGGAATATCGCGATCTTGATGAAGAAGATCAAAAAGAAATCGAGGCTTCAAAATACGACTTAAGTTATGTTTCCTTAGACGGAAATATCGGTTGTATGGTAAATGGAGCAGGACTTGCGATGTCAACAATGGACATTATCAAATATTATGGCGGTGAACCCGCGAACTTCCTTGATGTTGGGGGCGGTGCGACTGCTGAGAAAGTTACAGAAGCCTTCAAAATCATTCTTTCTGATCCAAACGTTAAAGGTATTTTTGTTAATATCTTTGGAGGAATTATGAAATGTGATGTTATTGCTACAGGTGTCATTGAAGCAGCGAAACAGGTTGGTCTAGAAGTGCCACTTGTTGTTCGTTTAGAAGGAACAAACGTTGACCTTGGCAAGCAAATCCTTGGAGAATCAGGATTAAATATCATTGCAGCGGAATCGATGGCAGATGGGGCACAAAAAATCGTTTCCCTAGTGTCGAAATAGGATTAGAAGGGAGAATTTACGTTGAGCGTATATATCAATAAAGATACAAAAGTGATTGTGCAAGGTATTACAGGGTCAACCGCATTATTTCATACAAAGCAAATGTTAGAATATGGAACAAAAATCGTTGGTGGGACTACACCTGGAAAAGGTGGCTCTGAAGTTGAAGGTGTTCCAGTATTTAATACGGTGAAAGAAGCTGTTGAGGCGACTGGTGCAACTGCTTCCGTTATTTATGTGCCGGCACCATTTGCTGCAGATGCTATTTTAGAAGCTGTTGAGGCTGAACTTGATCTTGTTATTTGTATAACTGAGCATATTCCAGTGTTGGATATGGTAAAAGTTAAACGTTATATGGAAGGTAAGAAAACTCGCCTAGTAGGTCCAAACTGCCCAGGTGTTATTACTCCTGATGAATGTAAAATTGGGATTATGCCAGGCTATATTCATACAAAAGGCCATGTAGGAGTTGTATCTCGTTCTGGAACGTTAACATATGAGGCGGTTCATCAATTAACACAGGCCGGAATTGGTCAATCAACAGCTGTTGGAATCGGTGGGGACCCTGTAAATGGGACAAACTTCATCGATGTGTTAAGCGCTTTCAATGAAGATCCTGACACCTATGCAGTCATCATGATTGGCGAAATCGGCGGTACAGCGGAAGAAGAAGCTGCTCAGTGGATTAAAGCAAATATGACTAAGCCGGTCGTTGGATTTATTGGCGGACGTACTGCTCCTCCAGGAAAGCGGATGGGTCATGCTGGTGCGATTATTTCGGGCGGTAAAGGGACTGCTGATGAAAAAATCCGCGTCATGAATGAATGTGGCATAAAAGTGGCAGACACACCATCTGTTATGGGCGAAACCTTAATTCAAGTGTTAAAAGAAAAGGATTTATACGAAAAGTGTCGAACTCATTAAGAGTGAGTCAGAACTTTTTTAACAGCTTCTAGTAAAAAAGTAAAGGGGAGGACTTATCACGGTGTGATTTAACACGGATAAGTTTTCCTCTTATCCTCATGTAGATTTCCTCTATCACCAGTCTTTATTTCTTTCCATGTCAGTTTCTATTTTGAATATTTTGTGAATCATTTCACTTGGAGGTTTTTTGATGGATATGGATTTATTTAGACAAAAGCTCCTTTTGCTGCATCATTGGAAGGGTGTCGGTTGGAATGCGATTTATCATATTTTGAAAGCTGATCCGACGCTTTCGTCAATAAACGAATTTACAATTGCAGAGCTGAAACAAAATTTCCTTCTTCCTACACGCTCAACACCCTACAAAGATCTACAACTGGATTCGACAATATCTCTCCTCGAAGGCTATGGAAGTAGCCGCATCATCCCGATTACTATTTTTGATGATCATTATCCAACATTACTAAAAGAAATCTATCAACCACCGTGGGTGATATTTGCAAAAGGAGATATCAATTTGTTACATCATCCAAAGAAACTCGCAGTGGTGGGTGCAAGAAAAGCCACAACATACGGGAAACTAGCGATTCAACTGTTATTTCCAGATTTAATCCGGTCAGGATATGCGATAGTGAGCGGCCTTGCCAGGGGCATTGATGCAATTAGTCATGAAACAGCAATGAACTATGGTGGACGAACTATTGCAGTGATAGCTGGTGGAATTAATCATATATATCCAAAGGAAAATCTAATCCTAGCACAACGGATGCTAAACGAACAATTAATAATTTCAGAATTTCCACCAGACACAAGACCAGAACGATGGCATTTTCCGCTCAGAAATCGGATCATTAGCGGAATAAGCAGTGGCACATTAATTGTCGAAGCAGAAAAAAGAAGTGGCTCTTTAATTACCGCCAATTATGCATTGCATGAGGGAAGAGAGGTATTTGCGATTCCGGGAAGTATTCTAAATCCACTATCTGTTGGGACCAATGAATTAATCCAACAGGGTGCAAAGCTCGTGAAAACAGTTCAGGATATTACGGAGGAATTAGCATTTTAATGGCTTTGTTTAGCATGATAAATCTTACAAAAAAATGACTTTTTTAAATTATTTTTATAAAAAAGGTTGAAATTATTGCCAATCTGTTATACATTTTGCAACAGATATTCATCGTGTGTTTCATACTTTTTTTTCGATTATGTATGTGAAAACGTTTTCTGTTTTTATTTTTAATTGACAAATTGAATTTGTTTGTTCAATAATAGTGATTAATTTATTTAACCAATATCTTGAAATGAAGATTTGCGAATAATCCCTCTAAGGAGGACTACTGGATGTCAGATTATCTTGTAATCGTTGAATCACCAGCAAAAGCTAAAACGATTGAACGGTATCTTGGGAAAAAATATAAAGTGAAAGCATCTATGGGCCATGTCCGCGATTTGCCAAAAAGCCAAATGGGTGTAAACATAGATGATAATTATAACTATGACTTAAAATACATAACGATCCGCGGTAAGGGTCCGGTATTGAAGGAATTAAAAACAGCTGCCAAAAAAGCGAAAAAAATCTTTCTCGCGGCTGACCCCGATAGAGAAGGTGAAGCTATTGCCTGGCACTTAGCTCACACTTTGAATGTCGATATTCATTCCGATTGTCGCGTTGTATTTAATGAAATCACTAAGGACGCGATTACGGAATCATTTAAAAACCCACGGCCAATTAATATGGACTTGGTGGATGCTCAACAAGCAAGACGGGTTCTAGACCGATTAGTGGGTTATAATATTAGTCCACTTTTATGGAAAAAGGTGAAGAAGGGTTTAAGCGCCGGCCGAGTTCAATCTGTCGCCGTTAAACTCATCATGGATCGTGAAAAGGAAATTAAAGATTTTGTCCCAGAAGAATATTGGACGATTTCCGCTGAGTTTTTAAAAGGGACCGAAGCTTTTGAAGCAAGCTTTTATGGGATAGGCGACGAGAAAGTCGAGCTTAAAACGGAAGCTGAAGTAAAGGCGGTATTAGCCAAACTTAAAGGGAATTCCTTTACCGTTGACTCCGTGACCAAGAAGGAACGAAGACGAAATCCGGCTTTGCCATTTACGACTTCATCCTTGCAGCAGGAAGCAGCACGTAAGTTGAACTTTAGAGCTAAGAAAACGATGATGCTTGCTCAACAGCTTTATGAAGGGATCGATCTTGGATCTGAAGGAACAGTTGGTTTAATCACCTACATGAGAACAGATTCAACGAGGGTTTCTGATCTCGCTCAAAATGAAGCGGTGGAGTATATTAAAAGTACCTTCGGTGATGCTTATTTGCAAACTGAAAAGCGGAAGGAAAAGAAGCAAACCAATGCACAGGATGCCCATGAAGCAATCCGTCCAACCAGTACAGGTCGTGAACCGAATAGCTTGAAGGAGTTCTTAGGGCGCGATCAACTTCGCTTATACAAATTAATCTGGGAGCGTTTTGTTGCGAGTCAAATGGCCTCAGCGGTCATGGATACAATGAGTGTCGATTTGAAAAATGGTGACGTAACTTTCCGAGCTACAGGTTCAAAAATCAAGTTTCCTGGATTTATGAAAGTGTATGTTGAAGGAACGGATGACCAAACTGAAGAACGCGAAAAAATGTTGCCTGACTTAGTAAGTAAAGATAAGGTGTTAAAAAAAGATATCGAACCCAAACAGCATTTCACTCAACCGCCGCCACGTTATACGGAAGCGAGACTGGTTAAAACTTTAGAGGAATTAGGAATAGGTAGACCATCCACCTATGCTCCAACCTTGGATACCATCCAAAAACGTGGATATATTGCATTAGATAATAAACGATTTATACCGACGGAGTTAGGAGAAATTGTCACAGAATTAATTTGGGAGTTTTTCCCGGAGATTCTGAATGTTGATTTCACTGCTACGATGGAACAAAATCTTGATAATATCGAGGATGGGAAAGTAAATTGGATTAAAATCATTGATGAATTTTATCGTGATTTTGAAAAGCATCTCGCAATAGCTGAAGTGGAAATGCAGAAGGTTGAAATAAAAGATGAACCTGCAGGTGAAGATTGTGAACAATGTGGCAGCCCAATGGTATTTAAAATGGGACGCTATGGAAAATTCATGGCCTGTAGCAATTTCCCTGATTGTCGGAACACTAAGCCGATTGTTAAGGATATCGGCGTGAAATGTCCTACCTGTAAGGAAGGAAATATCATTGAACGCAAGAGCAAAAAGCGGCGTATCTTTTATGGTTGTGATCAATACCCTGGATGCGAGTTTCTCTCTTGGGATAAACCTTTACCACGAAATTGTCCAAAATGTGACAATTTGCTAGTGGAAAAGAAATTGAAAAAGGGTGTCCAAGTTCAGTGCATTAAATGTGATTACAAGGAAGAGCAGCAAAAGTAAGGGTGAGCATCGTGCTCACTCTTTTTTATGGTAAGGACGCCTTGCACTTTTCTAATGTGAAACTTTTTACTTAATTTTTCGTATGGATAAAGGTAAAATGGATAGGATTGTGGGTAAAGTAATACTGGTTTGTACATAACCATCGGGAGGATATATTTAATGGAAGTAATTGTTAATGTTATTGGTGCTGGCTTAGCGGGTAGTGAAGCGGCATGGCAAATCGCAGAGCGTGGCATAAAAGTCCGACTTTATGAAATGAGGCCTGTTAAGCAAACACCAGCACATCATACTGATAAATTTGCCGAGCTTGTTTGTAGTAATTCTTTACGTGCTAATACATTAACCAATGCAGTCGGTGTATTAAAAGAAGAAATGCGGAAGCTAAATTCAGTTATCATCAGTTCTGCTGATGCTTGTGCAGTTCCTGCTGGAGGAGCGCTTGCGGTTGACCGTCATGAATTCGCCTCACGGGTAACGAACTTAGTTAAAGGCCATCCGAATGTGACGGTTATCCATGAGGAAGTTACTGAAATTCCGGAAGGACCAACCGTGATTGCTACCGGACCATTAACAAGTGAAGCTTTGTCTCATAAACTTAAAGACATTACGGGTGAAGAATATTTATATTTTTATGACGCAGCTGCACCTATTCTTGAAAAAGAAAGCATAAATATGGATAAGGTATACTTAAAATCCCGTTATGATAAAGGAGAAGCTGCTTATTTAAATTGTCCCATGACTGAGGAAGAATTCAATCGCTTTTACGAAGCACTTATTACAGCTGAAACAGTTCCATTAAAGGAATTTGAAAAGGAAGTCTTTTTTGAAGGTTGTATGCCGATTGAGGTAATGGCAAGTCGCGGTAAGAAAACAATGTTATTTGGACCGATGAAACCGGTTGGTTTAGAGGATCCTCGTACAGGAAAGCGACCTTTCGCAGTTGTCCAGTTACGGCAAGATGATGCAGCGGGAACTCTATATAATATTGTTGGTTTCCAAACTCATTTAAAGTGGGGTCCACAAAAAGAGGTCCTTTCGTTAATACCTGGATTAGAGCAAGCAGAAATTGTTCGTTATGGTGTCATGCATCGTAACACATTTATTAATTCTCCAAAGGTTTTAAAGGCAACCTATCAATTAGGAACAAGGGATGATCTTTTCTTTGCGGGACAAATGACAGGTGTTGAGGGCTATGTAGAATCAGCGGCTAGTGGCTTAATTGCAGGCCTTAATGTAGCGAGATTGGTGCAGGGCAAGGAGCCGGTTGTATTCCCGATCGAAACAGCAATTGGCAGTATGGCTCATTATATTACGACAGCTAATCCAAAAAGATTCCAGCCAATGAATGCTAATTTTGGTTTATTACCTGAATTACCGGAGAGAATTAAAGGTAAGAAGGAAAGATATGAACAACTTGCGAACAGAGCGTTAGAAACAATTCAGAACTTTGTGAAAAGTTTGTAAAGTTTATTGTAAAGCTATATATATTATGATAATATTTAGTAGCCTTTGTGAGGTGGCTAAAATGTCGGCAAATGTGAACGTTTCTTTAAAGTTATTTATTGAATATTTACAAATTGAGAAGAATTGTTCAGAATATACAATTGAACATTATCAACATGACATTAGAGATTTCTCTATGTTCATGGCTGAGCAAGCAATTGAAGGGTATGAACAGGTAAAATATGCTGATGTCAGACTTTATTTAACAAAGCTATACGAGAAAAATCTTGCCAGAAAAACAGTTGCTAGAAGAATTTCCTGCATGCGGAGTTTTTATCGATTTCTGCTTCGAGAAGAGCTAATCGATGAAAACCCATTCTCGTTAGTGTCGATTCCTAAAATAGAAAAGCATCTACCCTCTTTTTTTTATGATTCCGAACTGGACGAACTTTTCAAAGCTTGTGATATATCAACTCCGCTTGGGCAAAGAAACAAGGCGTTGTTAGAGCTTTTATATGCTACGGGTATCCGGGTAAGTGAATTATGTAAAATCACCTTAAAAGATTTGGATATGTTCGTTTCGACAGTTTTGGTTAATGGAAAAGGGAAAAAACAAAGATATGTTCCATTTGGAAGCTTTGCACACGATGCTTTAGAGTTATACATACAACAGGGGCGACATAAAATCGTTATGAATAAAGAAGACCATGGTATGCTTTTTGTGAATTTTCGTGGTGGTCCATTGACTCCGCGTGGTGTTCGCAAAATCCTGAATTCAATCATGGATAAGTCAGCAATAAGCGGAAAAATTCATCCGCATATGCTCCGTCACACCTTTGCCACACATTTATTAAACAATGGTGCAGATATGCGTACTGTCCAAGAGCTACTGGGGCATTCAGAGCTATCATCGACACAGATTTATACGCATGTTACGAAGGAATTTTTAAAGGATACGTATATGTCTCATCATCCTAGAGCCTAAGTAGGAAGAAAGGGGTTTAGTACATGTCTCAATTGCATGCAACAACAATTTTTGCTGTTCGCCATGATGGAAATTGTGCGATGGCTGGTGACGGTCAAGTTACATTTGGAAATGCCGTTGTGATGAAACACACAGCAAGAAAAGTTAGAAAATTGTTTAATGGAAAAGTAATCGCTGGTTTTGCTGGATCAGTTGCAGATGCTTTTACTTTATTTGAAATGTTTGAAGGAAAGCTTGAGGAGTATAATGGCAATCTTCAAAGAGCAGCTGTTGAACTGGCAAAGCAATGGCGAAGTGATAAAGTTTTAAGGCGTCTTGAAGCCATGTTAATTGTGATGAATCAACAGGATTTGTTGTTAATCTCAGGTACTGGTGAAGTAATTGAACCGGATGACGGTATATTAGCCATTGGTTCTGGAGGCAATTATGCGCTTGCAGCAGGGCGCGCCTTGAAAAAGTATTCCGGTGAGCATTTAACCGCACGAGAAATTGCCCGTTCAGCGCTTGAAATTGCTTCAGAAATATGTGTTTACACAAATGGCAATATTATTGTGGAAGAGCTGTAAACGAAAGGAGACTTGAAGTTATGGGAAAAATGACTACGTTAACGCCTCGTCAAATCGTTGAAAGGCTCGATCAATATATTGTCGGCCAAAAGGACGCAAAAAAAGCAGTTGCAGTAGCACTTCGAAATCGGTATCGCCGAAACCTATTAGCTGAGAATCTTCGTGATGAAATCGTTCCAAAAAACATTTTAATGATTGGACCAACTGGGGTAGGGAAAACGGAAATTGCCCGTCGTATCGCTAAAATAGTTGGGGCTCCATTTATTAAGGTGGAAGCAACAAAATTTACTGAGGTTGGATATGTGGGTCGCGATGTTGAATCAATGGTTCGCGATTTGGTAGAAACCTCAATTCGGCTAGTTAAAGAGGAAAAAATGTTAAAGGTTAAAGATCGAGCTGAAGAGAATGCCAACCGTCGTTTAGTTGATTTGCTTGTTCCAACTAAAAAGAAGGCTTCAACCTACAAAAATCCTCTTGAAATGCTGTTTGGTGGTAATACTGCCCAAAACGACCAAGTAGAACAGGACTCAGACCAAGAAGCGTCCAATTATGAAAAACGTCGTGCGGTTCAGGAAAAACTGGCAAGCGGTGCTTTGGAAAATGAAGTCGTTACCGTAGAAGTTGAAGAACAGCAACCATCGATGTTTGACATGCTCCAAGGTTCTGGTATGGAACAAATGGGTATGAATATGCAGGATGCATTAAGTAATTTTATGCCAAAACGCCGTAAAAAACGGAAACTGACTGTAAGTGAAGCTAGAAAAGTTCTAACAAATGAAGAAGCGCAAAAATTAATCGATATGGATGAAGTAACGAGTGAAGCTGTCAGAAAGGCAGAACAAACTGGTATCATTTTTATCGATGAAATTGATAAAATTGCGAGCAAAAATTCTGGTGGCTCATCTGCTGATGTCTCACGGGAAGGTGTTCAAAGAGACATTCTTCCGGTTGTTGAAGGTTCAACGGTGGTCACAAAGTATGGCTCGGTTAAAACGGATTTTATTCTATTTATTGCAGCGGGTGCTTTCCATATGGCAAAGCCATCTGATTTAATCCCGGAGTTACAAGGACGTTTTCCAATTAGAGTGGAATTAACGAAACTGACAGTAGATGATTTTGTGAAAATTTTAGTTGAGCCAGATAATGCTTTGATTAAACAATATCAAGCATTATTGGAAACTGAAGGTATACAAATTGAATTTTCTGACGATGCTATACGTAAGATTGCTGAAGTGGCATTTGAAGTGAATCAGGATACCGACAATATTGGCGCAAGACGTTTGCATACCATTCTTGAAAAGCTTCTCGAGGATTTATCCTTCGAAGCGCCGGAAATTACCTTAGAAAAAATTACGATTACACCTCAATACGTAGAAGAGAAACTTGGAGCCATTTCTAGAGATAAAGATTTAAGTCAATTTATCCTCTAATCAATCCGGCAATAAAATATGGGTGAATAACCTTTTGGTTTTTAAAATAGAGAAAAATACACAATAAAATATGATGTTTTGTTTGAAGCACATAGGAGGAAGAATTAATGGATTTATTAACAAAAACTAGAACAATCAACGCAATGCTGCAAAGAGCTGCAGGTAAACCTGTAAACTTCAAAGAAATGGCCGAAACTCTACGAAATGTAATCGAGGCAAATGTTTTCGTTGTAAGTCGTCGTGGTAAATTATTAGGATTTGCAATTAAACAATCCATTGAAAATGAACGTATGAAAAAAATGCTTGAGGACCGTCAATTCCCTGAAGATTATACAAAGAGCTTGTTTAATATACAAGAAACATCTTCAAACATCGATATTGAAAGTGAGTACTCTGCATTTCCGTATGAAAATAAAGCATTATTCACTTCTGGCTTAACAACAATTGTTCCTATTATCGGTGGTGGTGAGCGTTTAGGTACACTCATTTTATCACGCCTGGAAGAAAATTTCCTTGATGATGATTTAATTTTAGCTGAGTACGGTGCAACTGTAGTAGGAATGGAAATTCTTCGCGAAAAATCTGAAGAAATTGAAGAAGAAGCACGTAGTAAAGCGGTTGTTCAAATGGCGATCAGTTCGCTTTCTTATAGTGAGCTAGAGGCGATTGAACACATTTTTGAAGAACTAAACGGCAATGAAGGATTATTAGTTGCATCAAAAATTGCTGACCGTGTTGGCATCACTCGTTCTGTGATTGTAAATGCGCTTCGTAAACTTGAAAGTGCAGGCGTTATTGAATCACGTTCATTAGGGATGAAAGGAACTTACATTAAAGTTCTTAATGACAAATTCCTTGTTGAACTAGATAAATTAAAGTCTAACTAATAGCTGGTTGAGATCAAAACCCAGATAGATTTATAATCTATTTGGGTTTTTTATTTCTTGGATTAGGAAATTTTCTGCTTTGGACACAGGAAGCGCTTGATTGTCGAAACGGTTTATGCTATATTAGTTGATGGTGTTAATACACACGCTAATGGATTTAGCCGGCAGGTGCTTATTATAAGTTTCCGGTTAAAGATGAATTTAGCGGAGGAAATCAAAAACCTTTAGGAGGAAACAAAACATGTCAGTAATTTCTATGAAGCAATTGCTTGAAGCTGGTGTACACTTCGGACACCAAACTCGCCGTTGGAACCCAAAAATGAAGAAATATATCTTCACAGAGCGTAACGGCATTTATATCATCGACCTTCAAAAAACAGTTAAAAAGGTTGAAGAAGCTTATAACTTCGTTAAGGAACTAGCTGGTAACGGCGGAAAAATCCTTTTCGTAGGTACTAAAAAACAAGCTCAAGATTCTGTAAAAGAAGAAGCAGCTCGTTCTGGTATGTACTTCGTTAACCAACGTTGGTTAGGTGGTACTTTAACAAACTTCGAAACAATCCAAAAGCGTATTTCTCGCTTAAAAGATATCGAAAGAATGGCAGAAGACGGAACTTTCGACGTTCTTCCTAAGAAAGAAGTTGTTCAATTAAAGAAAGAACAAGAACGTTTAGAAAAATTCTTAGGCGGTATCAAGGATATGAAGAATCTTCCAGATGCTTTATTTATCATTGACCCTCGCAAAGAGCGTATCGCAGTAGCTGAAGCACATAAATTAAATATTCCAATCGTAGGTATCGTTGATACAAACTGCGATCCAGATGAAATCGATTATGTAATCCCAGCTAATGATGATGCAATCCGTGCAGTTAAGCTTTTAACTGGAAAAATGGCAGATGCGATCCTTGAAGCTAAACAAGGTGAAGAAGTTACAGCTTAATTTAGTACGCTAAGTTTGATTGGAAAAGGTGATAAGAGGGAGCACCCTTTATCACCTTTTTTTAAAGATAATTGGTAATTTAGCTAGTTTACCTAAGCAAATATTTGTAAAAAATAGTACATAGTGATGATAAGGAGGAATTTTATTATGGCAATTACCGCTCAAATGGTAAAAGAACTTCGTGAAAAAACGGGTGCCGGAATGATGGATTGTAAGAAGGCCCTTACTGAAACTAATGGTGACATGGAAAAAGCAATTGATTTCTTACGTGAAAAAGGTATCGCAAAAGCTGCGAAAAAATCTGATCGTATTGCTGCAGAAGGTATTACTTCTATCCAAACAGAAGGTAATGACGCAGTAATCTACGAAGTTAACTCAGAAACTGACTTTGTTGCAAAAAATGAAGGCTTCTTAACATTAGTTAAAGAACTAGGCGAACACCTTCTTAAAAACAAGCCAGCAACTGTTGAGGAAGCTGAAGCTCAAACAATGGACAACGGTGCAACTGTAGCTGAACACATCAATGCAGCAATCGCGAAAATTGGTGAAAAAATCAGCCTTCGCCGTTTTGCAGTCCTATCTAAAACTGATAGCGATGCATTTGGCGCTTACCTACACATGGGAGGCCGAATCAGCGTATTAACTGTTCTTGAAGGATCTACTGAAGCAGATGCAGCTAAAGATGTATCAATGCACATCGCTGCTTTAAATCCTAAGTATGTATCACGTGATCAAGTCTCTGCTGAAGAGGTTGAGCGTGAGCGTCAAGTATTAACAACACAAGCTCTTAACGAAGGCAAACCAGAAAACATTGTTGCAAAAATGGTTGAAGGCCGTCTTGGCAAATACTTTGAAGATGTTTGTGTTCTTGATCAAACATTCGTTAAAAACCCAGATCAAAAGGTTCGTCAATTTGTTGAATCTAAAGGCGCTAAAATTCGTGAATTCGTTCGTTTTGAAGTAGGCGAAGGCTTAGAAAAACGCGAAGATAACTTTGCAGAAGAAGTAATGAATCAAGTTAAAAAATAATGATAAGCGTGATTTACTAGGCATTTCTCCTAAGTAAATTAACTTTCGCTTTTTGATGATTGTTATAGGGGACACTAGGTGTTCCCTATTTTTAAGAAAAAATGTTTACATTAGACCCAAGCGTAACGTGCATAATCAAGTCTTGGGCTAACGAGAAAGCATACAATTGGAGGTTCTTAAGTTCTTATGAGCAGCCCTAAATATAAACGCGTCGTATTAAAATTAAGTGGTGAAGCCTTAGCAGGTGATGCTGGTTTTGGTATTAATCCTGCCGTAATTAAGTCGATTGCCAATCAAGTGAAAGAAATTGCCGAATTAGGTGTGGAAGTTGCTGTTGTTGTAGGTGGCGGAAACATTTGGCGTGGAAAAATTGGTAGTGAGATGGGCATGGACAGAGCAACAGCAGATTATATGGGTATGCTTGCAACCGTGATGAACTCACTTGCTCTTCAGGATAGCCTTGAGCAAGGAGGCATTGAGACACGTGTCCAAACGTCTATCGAGATGCGTCAAGTTGCAGAACCATACATTCGTCGTCGGGCAATCCGTCATTTAGAGAAGAAACGCGTTGTAATTTTTGCAGCTGGTACAGGAAATCCTTATTTTTCAACGGATACTACTGCTGCTTTACGTGCTGCCGAGATTGAGGCGGATGTAATCTTAATGGCGAAAAACAATGTCGATGGCGTCTATTCAGCTGACCCTCGTATCGATAAAAATGCCAAAAAATATGATCAATTATCCTACCTCGATGTGCTTAAGGAAGGTTTAGCAGTAATGGATTCTACAGCTTCATCTCTATGCATGGACAACGATATTCCGTTAATTGTCTTCTCAATTATGGAGAGTGGCAATATTAAGCGGGTTGTCATGGGTGAAACAATCGGAACAATTGTAAGGGGGAAATAATCATGCCAAAACAAGTTCTTGCAACTGCAAAAGATAAAATGTTAAAAGCAATCTCCGCTTATACGCGAGAGCTTGCAAGTATCCGTGCCGGCAGAGCAAATGCGTCATTACTTGATCGTCTGACAATTGATTATTATGGCGCTCCAACACCAGTTAATCAACTTGCAGGTATTTCTGTTCCGGAAGCTCGTCTATTAGTGATTCAGCCATATGATAAATCGGTGCTTGGTGAAATTGAAAAGGCGATTCTAAAATCGGACCTAGGCTTAACGCCTTCTAATGATGGAAACATTATTCGCTTAATGATTCCTCAATTAACAGAAGAGCGTCGTAAGGAATTAGTCAAGTTGATTAAAAAGGATTCAGAAGAAGCGAAGGTTGCTGTTCGTAATATTCGCCGTGATGCAAATGATGATTTGAAAAAGCTCGAAAAGAATGGTGAAATTACCGAAGACGAACTTCGTGGTTATTCCGATGATATTCAAAAATTAACGGATGAACATATAAGCAAAATTGACCAAATTACTAAAGATAAAGAGAAAGAAGTAATGGAAGTTTAATTTAAATCTTTTCATTAGACCCTCTTGTTATAGGGGGTTTTTTTCATAGTTTATGCTTTTGGATCGAAAAGTAAATCGTTGCGAGATGCAGCACGGTTGCTTATTTTTACAACTTACATTCTGAAAATTGGTCCATTTACATAATCTTTTTATAGAGATATCTTTTTTCTTTTTTGGTATGATAAGAGCATGTGAATAATATGGAAAATGCCTTCGGTATAGTCTATATTTGGAAAAAGTATTTGAATATGTTCGAAGAAGAAGATTATCTTATTTTTTAGAGGAGCTAACTTATGTTTAATAAAATAAAGCTGTGGAAGAATCAGCAACAGTCTTCCAGTCTCCAAGAGCGGATGTTACAAATTAAGGAGCAGCCGGTTCCTTCACATGTTGCAATTATAATGGATGGTAATGGAAGATGGGCCAAAAAACGAGCATTACCTCGTATTGCAGGACATCATGAGGGCATGAAGGTGGTTCGTAAAATCACTCGATTGGCGAGCAGATTAGGGGTAAAAACTCTGACATTATACGCCTTCTCAACTGAAAATTGGAAACGCCCCAAAACTGAGGTCGATTATTTATTGAAACTGCCTGAGGAGTTTTTAGGTACATTTTTACCTGAGTTAGTTGAAGAAAATGTACGTGTAACGATGATGGGTTATAAAGAAAAATTGCCAAACCATACGGTTAATGCAGTGGATAAACTCATTCGTGATACGAAGGAGAACACAGGTTTAGTTTTAAACTTTGCATTAAACTATGGCTCAAGAGCAGAAATTATTGAAGCGGTAAAAGGTGTCTTAAATGATTGCCAGGATGGCATACTAAAGAGTGATGAACTCACAGAGGAAAAGTTTTCTTCTTATTTGATGACATCAGCGTTGCCCGATCCGGATTTATTAATTCGTACGAGTGGTGAGATACGACTAAGTAATTTTATGCTTTGGCAACTAGCTTATTCAGAATTTTGGTTTACAGAAGTACTCTGGCCAGATTTTTCTGAAGAGGATTTAATCGAGGCAATTGAGGCATATCAAAATCGTCAAAGAAGATTTGGTGGAGTGTAGCAATACTCCGTTCAAGAAAAGGTGTTGAAAAATTAAATGAAGCAACGAATCATAACAGCGGTAGTTGCAGCAGCGGTTTTTTTACCAATTGTCATTTATGGAGGAACGCCGTTTATTTTATTAACATATCTACTAGCAACTGTGGCTCTATATGAATTATTGAAAATGCGAAAACTAAGACTGTTTTCGGTTCCTGGAATCATTTCATTAGTCCTCTTGTGGATTTTTCTGCTACCGGACCAATTTACTGATTTACTGGCTAACTTAGATTATACAAAAATTGAGTTAGCTCTCTTTGCAGTGTTATTATTTATGACATATACTGTCGTGACTAAAAATCGATATACTTTTGATGATGTGGCATTTGCAATTCTATCTACTTTATATATCGGGATTGGTTTCTATTATTTTATTGAAACGAGAAATGCCGATTCTGGCTTAATTTATATTTTTTATGCACTATTTATCATTTGGGCTACGGATTCGGGTGCATACTTTATCGGAAGAGCATTTGGTAAGAAAAAACTTTGGCCAGAAATTAGCCCGAAGAAGACGGTGGAAGGATTCTTTGGCGGGATTGTAAGCGCATTGGTTGTTGCCCTATTATTTGTTATTTTTTCTGAAATAGATGCAAATACAGCCATTTGGAAGTTATTCTTAATTACAACAGTACTGTCCGTGTCTGGACAAATCGGTGATTTAGTTGAATCAGCGATTAAGCGTCATTATCAAATTAAAGATTCCGGTCATATTCTACCGGGTCATGGTGGAATACTGGACCGTTTCGATAGCTTATTATTTGTTTTGCCATTAATGCACTTTCTCCATTTATTATAGGAATCATAGCATAGATATATAGGAGTGGAACTTAGTGAAATATATTAGTTTGTTAGGTGCAACCGGCTCGATTGGCATGCAAACACTCGATGTGATAAAAGAACACTCAAACGATTTTAGATTGGTTGCATTTTCTGTAGGAAGAAACATTCAATCGGCACGAGAGATTATTTCACAATTTAACCCAGAGCTTGTGTCTGTCCAAGAAAAGTCTGATTATGAAACACTAAAGCAGGACTTCCCTCATGTTACGTTTACATATGGGAATGATGGTCTAACCGAGGTTGCGGTATATGAAAAAGCAAATATATTAGTCAATGCTGTCCTTGGCAGTGTCGGACTATTGCCGACACTTCAGGCAATTGAAGCAAAAAAGACGATAGCAATTGCTAATAAAGAGACGCTGGTTACTGCGGGACATTTAGTGATGGATGCTGTGATGAAACATGGTGTAGAGCTACTGCCTGTTGACAGTGAGCATTCAGCTATCTTCCAAGCTTTACAGGGTGAACGCTCAAAAAATATCGAGCGCCTTATCTTAACTGCCTCTGGCGGTAGCTTCCGAGATCGAACAAGGGAAGAATTAAAAAATGTTTCGTTAAAGGAAGCTTTAGCTCATCCAAACTGGGCGATGGGAGCAAAAATCACGATTGATTCAGCGACAATGATGAATAAGGGCTTGGAAGTGATCGAAGCTCACTGGTTATTTTCATTGCCTTATGAACAAATAGATGTGTTGCTCCATAAGGAAAGCATCATTCACTCAATGGTTGAGTTTCATGATAGCAGTATCATTGCCCAATTAGGTACACCAGATATGAGAGTACCGATTCAATACGCTTTAACATATCCGGATCGTTTACCACTACTGGGCACAAAAAGGCTAAATTTAGCCGAAGTTGGCAAGCTTCATTTCAGGGAAATGGATTTGGAGCGGTTCCGCTGTTTGAAATTTGCCTATGAGGCAGGTAAAATTGGCGGTACAATGCCGACGGTGCTAAATGCGGCAAATGAAGCAGCAGTTGCGGCGTTTATTGAAGGCAAAATCTCGTTTTTACAAATCGAGGATTTAATTGAAAAAGCCCTATCTGCCCATCAAAGTGTAAGCAATCCAAGCTTGTCAACAATCCAGGAAATTGATAAAGAAACAAGAAAATTTGTACAGACGCTTTGTTAGCAGTGTACCGCTTTGTATATTAGACAAGCATCATGATTTAATTAGCTTAGCGCAATCAAAGATTATTAACATATCCTGGTCTTTTATTCCAAAAAAAGGTGGTTTTCAAGTTTGAGCACAGTAATAGCCTTTATTGTTATTTTCGGCGCCCTCGTATTCTTTCATGAATTAGGACATCTCATCTTTGCGAAACGAGCCGGAATTCTATGTCGAGAATTTGCAATTGGCTTTGGTCCTAAAATTTTTTCCCACAAGAAGAATGAAACCGTCTATACGATTCGCTTGCTTCCAATTGGTGGATTTGTAAGGATGGCTGGGGAAGACCCGGAAATGATCGAAATCAAGCCAGGACACAGAATCGGCCTTTTGCTAGATGAAAAGTCAGGAATTGTCAAAAAAATCATTTTGAATAATAAGGATAAATTCCCCAATGCTCGCGTGATGGAAGTAGAAAGCGCAGATATCGAACATGCTTTAGTTTTAAAAGGCTATGTTGATGGAGAAGATGACGATTTACAAACATTTTCAATTTCACGTGATGCGGTAATGGTTGAGGATGGGATTGAAACGCAAATTGCACCATATGATCGTCAGTTTGCTTCAAAATCACTTGGTCAAAGAACGATGGCAATTTTTGCCGGTCCCATGATGAATTTCGTGTTAGCCTTTTTTATTTTTCTAGCGATTGCCTTCATGCAAGGAGTTCCTTCAAGTGAACCCATGCTTGGTAAAATTACCCCGGATGGCACAGCAATAGGTGCGGGCCTTAAGGAAGGCGATATGGTTCAAGCAATCGACGGAGCTGAAATTACCAGCTGGAATGATGTGGTTGAAACAATTAGAAAAAATCCAAATAAAGAATTGGAATTTACGATTGAGCGTGACGGAAAAACTCAGGATATTTCGGTTGTACCAGAAGAAACTGAAGTAGAAGGAAAAAAAATCGGGCTCATTGGCGTATACAGTCCGGTTGAAAAATCCCCGTTAAAAGCCGTAAGTTATGGATTTAAAGAAACTTATTCATGGACTAAAGAAATCATCTTTATGCTTGGAAAGTTAATTTCCGGTGAATTTTCAATTGATGCATTATCTGGTCCAGTTGGAATTTATAAGTCAACAGATACGGTCGCGAAATCAGGAATTTATTATTTAATGAAATGGGCAGGTATTTTAAGCATTAACCTCGGGATTATGAACTTATTGCCAATTCCAGCGCTAGATGGAGGAAGATTGATGTTTTTTGCCGTTGAATTTTTACGAGGCAAACCAGTCGACCGCCAAAAGGAAGGTATGGTGCACTTTATCGGCTTCGCATTGCTCATGCTACTAATGCTTGTCGTTACATGGAACGATATCCAACGATTTTTCCTGTAATAAATGTAGTTCCAGCGGCCGGATACCTAATACCCGGTCGCTTCACTTTAAAATTAGAGGTGCTATGAAATGAAACAGAGTATGACATTTATTCCTACCTTGCGTGAAGTACCTGCGGATGCAGAAATTAAAAGCCATCAATTGTTATTACGTGCTGGCTTCATGCGCCAAAATGCTAGCGGGATATATAGCTATCTACCGTTAGCCAAAAAGGTTCTCCAAAAAATTGAAACGATTGTTCGTGAAGAAATGGATGCAACTGGTGCAGTTGAACTGTTAATGCCTGCGCTTCAGCAAGCTGAATTATGGCAGGAGTCTGGTCGTTGGTATACATATGGTCCAGAATTAATGCGCATGAAGGACCGCCATGAACGCGAATTTGCGTTAGGAGCGACCCATGAAGAAGTCATTACCAGTCTTGTTCGTGATGAGGTAAAATCCTATAAACGTTTACCATTATCCTTATATCAAATTCAAACAAAGTTCCGTGATGAAAAGCGTCCTCGTTTTGGATTGTTACGTGGTCGCGAATTTATTATGAAGGATGGATATTCCTTCCACTCTTCACAAGAAAGCCTAGATGAGGTTTATGCTGCGATTTATCAAGCATACTCAAATATTTTCTCGCGCTGTGGCTTGAATTTCCGCGCAGTTATTGCTGACTCAGGGGCAATGGGTGGTAAGGATACTCATGAATTCATGGTCTTATCAGATGTCGGTGAAGATACAATCGCCTATTCAGATACCAGTGATTATGCAGCCAATATTGAGATGGCACCGGTCGTCAAAACTTATGAAAAGTCTACTGAGGCACCGATCGGTCTTGAAAAAATAAAAACAGAAAATCAACGAACGATTGAAGAAGTGGCAGCATTCTTAAACGTGCAGCCAGAGCAATGCATTAAATCATTAATGTTTAAAATTGACGATAAATATGTACTAGTACTTGCGCGTGGCGACCACGAAATCAATGATATTAAATTGAAAAATCTATTTGAAGCAGGTTCAGTCGAATTAGCCGATGCTGAAGAAACAGCAGAAATCCTTGGCTGTCCAGTAGGTTCACTTGGACCAATCGGTGTTGAAAACGTTGAAATTGTTGCTGACCATGCCGTGGCTGCAGTTGTAAACGGGGTTTGTGGTGCGAATGAAGAACACTACCATTATTTGAATGTTAATCCTGAACGTGATTTTAATGTATCACAATATGCCGACCTCCGCTTTATCCAAGTTGGCGATCCATCCCCAGACGGAAAAGGATCGATTCTGTTTGCAGAAGGTATCGAAGTTGGTCACGTCTTCAAGCTGGGCACACGTTACAGCGAAGCGATGAATGCTACGTACCTTGATGAAAATGGCAAAGCCCAACCAATGATTATGGGATGTTATGGAATTGGTGTTTCCCGGACGATGGCTGCCGTGGCAGAACAATTTAACGATGAAAAAGGGCTAGTTTGGCCAGTAAAGGTTGCACCATTCGATGTTCATCTCATTCCTGTCAACATGAAGGATGGCGACCAAGCTGGTTTAGCTGAAGAACTATATAGTCTATTAAAACAAAACCGTTTTGATGTCTTGCTTGATGATCGGATTGAACGACCAGGTGTAAAATTTGCCGATTCGGATTTAATTGGTTTGCCTGTTCGCGTAACAGTTGGGAAAAAAGCCAATGAAGGAATTGTTGAAGTAAAGGTTCGCAAAACAGGTGAAGTACTTGAAATTGCGAAGGATGAGTTAGTAGAACGCTTAACACAACTCTTACAAACACTTTAATTATGGATACTCGTCATTTTTATGGCGAGTTTTTCTTTTAGTGTCTAGCACAAGGTGCCTTGCGCTTTTCTTAGTAAGGAAACTTCTGTTAAAAAATCCTACGTTTTTCCGAGACACCATTATGTTATAATAGCATTTGTTCTATTATATTTAACTTTTAGCTGTGTTAAAGCTTAGTGTTGATTATTCGCAAGTTGATTGGAGCGGAAGGCACGAAGACTCCTGCGGGAGTAGCTGGTATGGGAGACCCCGCAGGCGCGAATGCGCCGAGGAGGCTCCCAACTAGCCCCGCGGAAAGCGAAGTGCCTGAAGCGGAAATCAACATTCTTGTTTAACACAGCAAACTTTTAAAAACATAGATTAGATTCTAGCTCCAGCACCTTAAGAGGGTGCTTGCGCTTTTCATAAAGGGAGTGAGGAGATTTGAGTGATTCGAAAGGGAAAAAGGAGCGTTTTAAGCTTCTCCTGCAGCAGCTGGAAATGACCGAGGATGCAATTGTCAGATACTTTGAACATGCGCAATTGCAAAAAGTAGTCGTCGATCGTGATTCGAGCAAATATCATTTTCATTTTTTATTAGAAAAAATCCTGCCGGCTACGATTTACCAATTACTTGCTGCCAGATTACAAAGTACGTTTTCGTATATTGCCAAGTCATCTACTTTCTCGATGCAAGTGTTGGATTCACAATTCCAGCCTGAATTGGCACAAGAATACTGGAAATTATGTGTGCAAGAACTCGACGGAATGTCTCCTCCAACCCAAAAGCTTCTACATGAACAAACGCCAAATGTAATGGGAAATAAGCTGTTGATTAAGGTTCATAATGAGCCTGAAGGTCTAAATATTAAAAATAAATATTCTGGTCTTATTTCTACTATCTATACATCGTTTGGTTTTCCCCAGTTAATGTTAGATACGGAAGTATCACATGATTCTACTAAAGTTGAAATGTTCATGAAGCAAAAGGAGAAGGAAGATCAAGAAAAAGCGTTATTAGCGTTAGTTGAAATGCAGAAAAAAGATTCTGAGAAGGCTTCTGGCGGTGGTGAGGCAGAACAAAGCGGACCACTTATGGTCGGTCTAACGATTAAGGATGATGCCGACTTCCGCAAACTAGAAGATATTAATGAAGAAGAACGTAGAATTGCTGTGGAAGGTTATGTCTTTGCCGCCGAAACGAAGGAATTGCGGAGTGGGCGGACGCTGTTAACTTTTAAAATTACAGATTACACCAGTTCCATCATGGTCAAAATGTTCTCTCGTGACAAGGAAGACGCTGCACTATTCGAACGGGTGAAAAAAGGAATGTGGCTGAAGGTGCGTGGTAGTGTTCAAAACGACACCTTTGTGCGTGACCTTGTTATGATTGGGAATGACCTCAATGAAATAAAACCAATCCAGCGAAAAGATACATCACCAGATGATGAAAAACGCGTTGAACTTCATCTTCACACACCGATGAGCCAAATGGATGCTGTTACTTCTGTCGGCACCTTAATTGCCCAAGCCAAAAAATGGGGTCATAAAGCAATCGCTGTGACTGACCATGCAGGTGCTCAATCATTCCCTGAAGCTTTTGGTGCTGGTAAGAAAAATGATATTAAAATTTTATATGGAGTTGAAGCTAATCTAGTCGATGATGGAGTGCCAATCGCATACAATGATGCCCATCGGTTCCTTGCCGAGGATACTTATGTTGTTTTTGACGTTGAAACAACTGGACTATCAGCTTACTACAATACAATCATCGAGCTAGCGGCGGTGAAAATTCGGGGCGGGGAGATTATCGATCGCTTTGAATCATTTGCCAATCCACACCATCTGCTATCAGCGACGACGATTAATTTGACTGGAATTACGGATGATATGGTGCAAACTGCACCAGAAGTCGCCGAAGTGCTCGAGAAATTTCATACATGGGTTGATGATGCTGTATTAGTTGCCCATAATGCATCCTTTGATATGGGCTTTCTCAATGTAGGCTATCAAAAGATGGGCTATGAAAAAGCAAAGAACCCGGTAATTGATACATTAGAACTTGGTCGTTTTTTGTATCCGGAATTGAAAAACCACCGTTTAAATACGCTAGCTAAAAAGTTTGATATTGAATTAACCCAACATCACCGTGCGATTTATGATGCAGAAGCAACGGGATATTTGATGATAAAAATGTTAAAGGATGCGGCCGAAAAGGGTATCGAGTACCATGACCAGTTTAATGAGAATATGGGGAAAGGTAACGCCTATCAGCGTGCCCGTCCTTATCATTGCACACTGCTCGCTCAAACTGAAGCAGGTTTAAAAAATCTATTTAAGCTTATATCGATTGCGCACATTCAGTATTTTTATCGGGTACCGCGCATTCCGAGATCTGTGCTTCAAAAATACCGTGAAGGCATTTTAGTTGGCTCGGCCTGCGATAAAGGTGAGGTCTTTGAAGGGATGATGCAAAAATCCCCAGATGAAGTCGAACCAGTGGCAGCGTTCTATGATTATTTAGAGGTAATGCCAAAGCCGATATATGCTCCGCTCATTGAAATGGAGTTAGTCCGCAATGAACGAGATCTTGAACAGATTATCGGCAATATCGTCGCATTAGGCGACAAATTGGGGATTCCTGTAGTCGCGACGGGAAACGTCCATTATTTAAATGAGAATGATAAAATTTATCGCAAAATCTTAATTAATTCGCAAGGTGGCGCGAACCCGTTAAACCGCCATGAGCTACCTGATGTGCATTTCCGGACGACAAATGACATGCTAAAGGAATTTAGTTTCCTTGGAGCCGAGAAGGCCAAGGAAATTGTCGTGACAAATACAAATAAGGTTGCTGACATGATTGATGTCATCAAGCCAATTAAGGACGACCTGTATACACCGAAAATTGAAGGCGCCGATGAAGAAATGCGCGAAATGAGTTATGCGATGGCTCGTAAAATTTACGGCGATACTCTTCCAGAAATTGTTGAGGCCAGGTTAGAAAAAGAATTAAAAAGTATTATCGGACACGGATTTGCGGTTATTTATTTGATTTCCCATAAGCTCGTAAAAAAATCATTGGATGATGGCTATCTCGTTGGTTCGCGGGGGTCGGTTGGTTCTTCATTTGTAGCCACGATGACCGAGATCACGGAGGTAAACCCATTACCGCCGCACTATGTGTGCCCTACTTGCAAACAATCCGAGTTTTTCAATGATGGTTCGGTTGGTTCAGGTTATGACTTGCCTGATAAGGATTGTCCAAATTGCGGCGCTAAATACAAAAAAGATGGACAGGATATTCCGTTTGAAACTTTCCTAGGTTTCAAAGGGGACAAGGTTCCCGATATCGATCTTAACTTTTCCGGTGAGTACCAGCCACGGGCCCATAACTATACAAAGGTTTTATTCGGTGAAGAATATGTTTATCGTGCTGGAACGATTGGAACAGTTGCTGACAAAACAGCATTTGGCTATGTTAAAGCCTATCAGCAAGACAATAATTTACAAATTCGCGGCGCTGAAGTTGAGCGTTTAGCTTCAGGCTGTACGGGTGTAAAGCGAACGACAGGACAGCATCCAGGGGGGATTATTGTTATCCCGGATTATATGGATGTTTATGACTTTACACCGATTCAATTCCCAGCCGATGATCGAAATTCGGAATGGAAAACGACCCATTTTGATTTCCATTCGATTCATGATAATGTGCTAAAACTTGATATACTCGGACACGACGATCCGACCGTGATTAGGATGCTCCAGGATTTAAGCGGAATTGACCCTAAAACGATTCCTACCGACGACCCTGTAGTGATGAAAATTTTTAGTGGGACTGAATCGCTTGGAGTAACCGAAGAACAAATTATGTGTAAAACAGGAACCTTAGGTATTCCGGAATTCGGTACACGCTTTGTAAGGCAGATGCTCGAGGATACGAAGCCAACAACATTCTCTGAGCTCGTGCAGATTTCAGGCTTATCACACGGTACAGACGTATGGCTTGGTAATGCCCAGGAATTAATTCAGCAAAAAATTTGTAATCTAAGCGAAGTAATCGGCTGTCGTGATGATATTATGGTTTATTTAATTTATCAGGGCTTAGAGCCATCTTTTGCTTTTAAAATTATGGAATCGGTTCGTAAAGGTAAAGGTTTAAGTGATGAAATGGAAGAAGAAATGCGCCGAAACGAAGTACCGGAATGGTATATTGATTCCTGCAAAAAGATAAAATATATGTTCCCGAAGGCGCATGCCTCCGCATACGTATTAATGGCTGTGAGGATTGCTTACTTTAAAGTCCATCATCCACTGCTTTATTACGCAGCGTATTTTACCGTACGGGCTGAGGATTTTGATTTGGATGCAATGGTACGTGGTTCTCAATCCATTCGTGCAAAGATCGAAGAAATCAATAATAAAGGCTTAGAAGCTTCTACAAAAGAGAAAAACCTTTTAACCGTCATGGAGCTAGCGCTAGAAATGTGTGAACGTGGCTACTCATTTGGGAAGGTAGATTTATACCGATCAAGTGCCAGTGACTTTATTATTGATGGAAATTCATTAATTCCACCATTTAATGCAATCCCTGGTTTAGGTACGAACGTAGCCTTAAACATTGTCAAAGCACGGGAGGAAGGCGAATTCCTTTCGAAAGAAGATTTACAACAGCGAGGTAAGGTATCTAAAACACTGATCGAATTCCTCGATAACCATGGCTGCTTAGGAAACTTGCCGGACCAAAATCAATTATCGTTATTTTAGAACGGTGTCTAGTAGAAGCGCCTTACGCTTTACTTTTTACCAACAAAAAACAACTCAAATATCTTGACAAATGTTGATTTAGCAATCTTTCCATTTGCAATAAAAAATGGGTTATGGTATAGTTTTAGTGGAAATACTTTAGATAACTCTCGCAAACAAGAGTGGGGCAACCTACTCTTTTGTTGTGTCTACATGTTTTTCATTGGAAATTTCTAGTTATTTAGGATTTTTTTGCGAGTCCTTTTAGCATTTTTTTCAAAGGAGGGATCAGATAACTTATGAGCAAAGTGGCTGAAGTTGTGGAAGGAATGGTTACCCCAATCTTAGCTGAAATCGGTTTAGAATTGGTTGACATTGAGTACGTAAAAGAAGGAAGAGATTATTTCTTGCGCGTATTTATTGATAAAGAAGCTGGTGTTGATATCGAGGAATGTGGGATAGTCAGTGAAAAATTAAGCGAAAAGCTCGATGAAGTTGATCCAATTCCACATAATTATTTTTTAGAGGTTTCATCACCAGGTGCGGAACGACCGCTTAAAAAAGACAAGGATTTTACAAATGCAATTGGCAAGAATGTTTTTATCAAAACATATGAACCAATTGACGGTGAAAAAACCTTTGAAGGACAATTAACTCATTTTGATGGTGAAACGGTAATCGTCGAAGTAAAGATTAAAACACGTAAGAAAAAGATTGAGATACCTTATGTCAAAATCGCAAATGCCCGTTTAGCTGTGACATTCTAGAATCGGTGACTAAGGGTGCGAATGACCATTTAATTTTTATATGAAGTAAGCATTTTTAAAAAAGAGGTATTTTTATTCAGTTAAAAGGGGGATACGCTCAAATGAGCAGTGAATTGTTAGATGCTCTAACCTTGCTTGAAAAGGAGAAAGGCATTTCTAGGGACGTTTTGATTGATGCGATTGAAGCAGCCCTTGTATCCGCTTATCGCCGGAATTTTAATCAAGCACAAAACGTTCGGATTGATCTTAATCTTGAAACAGGTTCTATGCGCGTTTTTGCACGTAAAGAAGTGGTTGAAGAAGTTTTTGACCCACGCTTGGAAATTTCGATTGAAGAAGCACAACGGATTAATCCAAACTATCAAGAAGAAGACGTAGTGGAAATGGAAGTAACTCCAAAGGACTTTGGTCGTATTGCTGCCCAAACTGCGAAGCAAGTAGTAACACAACGCGTTCGTGAAGCAGAACGTGGCATCATTTATTCCGAATTTATTGATCGTGAAGAAGACATTATGACCGGAATCGTCCAACGTCAAGATGCGAAATTTATTTATGTTAGTCTCGGGAAAATTGAAGCAATTTTACCAGCTAATGAACAAATGCCGAATGAGCGTTATAAGCCGCATGATCGCATAAAGGTATTTATTACAAAGGTTGAAAAAACAACTAAAGGTCCGCAAATTTTCGTATCACGAACACACCCTGGTTTGTTAAAGCGTTTGTTTGAGATTGAAGTGCCGGAAATATATGATGGGACAGTAGAAATTAAATCGGTTGCCCGTGAAGCGGGAGATCGTTCTAAAATCTCTGTTCACTCAGATAATCCTGAAGTTGATCCAGTCGGCTCATGTGTTGGACCAAAGGGAACACGGGTTCAAGCGATTGTAAACGAGTTAAAAGGCGAAAAAATCGATATTGTCAAATGGTCAAATGATCCAGTTGTGTTTGTAGCAAATGCATTAAGCCCTTCTAAAGTGCTCGACGTACATGTTAATGAAAATGACAAAGCAACAACAGTGGTTGTTCCAGATTATCAGCTTTCATTAGCAATTGGAAAACGAGGTCAAAATGCTCGTTTAGCTGCAAAATTAACTGGTTGGAAAATTGACATTAAATCTGAGACAGAGGCAAGAGAAAAAGGAATTTATCCGCGTGAAGAAGCACTGTTGACTTATACGCCAGACGACGATGATGATTCCGATTTTGATTTTGCAGATGATTTGGATTAAATAAGAGGTGAATGATCGTGAACAAACCTAAAAAAGTTCCGATGCGAAAATGCATTGCGACAGGTGAAATGAAGCCAAAAAAAGATCTCGTTCGCATCGTTCGCTCAAAGGAAGGCGAAGTTTCGATTGATCCAACCGGCAAAAAATCTGGTCGGGGAGCTTATCTTTCCAAAGAAAAAGAAGCTGTAATATTAGCCAAGAAGAGAAATATTTTAGCCAATCATTTACAAGTTTCTATTGATGATTCTTTATATGATGAGTTACTAGATTTGATCGAGAAGGAGAAACGACTTTCCTAATGAACTCTAAATTGTGGATGTCATTACTTGGCTTAGCAAATCGAGCACGGAAAATTACATCTGGAGAAGAATTATCCGTCAAAGAAATTCGGAGTGGTAAAGCAAAACTTGTCTTATTAGCAGCGGATTCGTCCGCGAATACATCTAAAAAAATCACTGATAAATGTAATTCCTATCACGTTCCTTTGAAAATCGTAGAAAATCGTTATTTATTGGGGAAAGCTATAGGAAAAGAGGCCCGCGTCGTGGTAACTGTATTAGACGAAGGATTTGCAAAAAAACTGCTTACATTGCTCGATTAATTTTAGCGGGGGTGAAAGAATGAGTAAAATACGCGTATACGAATATGCAAAAAAGCATAATGTGTCAAGCAAAGACATTATCGCTAAACTAAAAGAAATGAATATAGAGGTAACAAACCATATGGCAACAATTGAGGACGAAACAGTTCAAAAGTTAGAAGGAATTTATAATTCAAACAAAGACACAAAACCTGCACAAAAAAGCTCGAAGCCGCAAAGTTCACAGCAAATGGGGAACAAACAATCATCTAAACCACAAGGTAATAAACCACAGCCGCAAGTAGTTCCTAAAACGAAAGCAAGTGCGTTTGAAGATGATGATAAAAACGTGGCTCCTTCAAAAGTAGTGAAGGTTCAAAGTGGTCCACCGAAACGTGACAACAAACCACAAGGCTTTCAAGCAAAAAATAAAAATAATAATAACAGAGGAAAATCAAATTTCCAAAATAGAGGTAAACAACAACAAACTCATCAAGCTCATCAGCAACAACCGAGAAAAGAAAGAGAACTGCCTGCAAAGATTACTTTTACAGAGTCTTTAACAGTTGCAGAACTTGGTAAAAAGCTGCATCGTGAGCCATCTGAAATTATTAAAAAGCTGTTTATGCTTGGTGTTATGGCGACCATCAACGTGGAACTAGATAAAGATTCAATTGAATTAATTTGTGGCGATTACGGGGTTGAGGTTGAAGAAGAAATTAAAATTGATACAACTGACCTCGAGGTTTATTTCACAGAAGATACTGCTGAAAACATGATCGAGAGACCATCAGTTGTAACGATTATGGGTCACGTTGACCATGGTAAAACGACGCTACTCGATTCTATCCGTCATACAAAGGTAACTGAAGGCGAAGCTGGCGGTATCACTCAGCATATCGGAGCTTATCAGGTTGTTGAAAACGGAAAGAAAATTACTTTCCTTGATACTCCTGGACATGCTGCCTTCACAACGATGCGTGCTCGTGGTGCCAAAATTACTGATATCACGATTCTAGTAGTTGCAGCAGATGATGGTGTTATGCCACAAACAGTTGAAGCGATTGCCCATGCCAAAGCAGCAGAGGTACCAATCATTGTTGCTGTTAATAAAATGGATAAACCGGCTGCTAATCCAGACCGCGTTATGCAGGAATTAACAGAGCACGGTCTTGTCCCTGAAGCTTGGGGTGGAGAAACGATTTTCGTTCAGCTATCTGCAAAAACAGGCGAAGGAATTGACAATCTGCTTGAAATGATTCTATTAGTAAGCGAAGTAGAAGAATGGAAGGCAAATCCGAATCGCCATGCTATCGGAACTGTCATTGAAGCCCAGCTTGATAAAGGCCGTGGCTCAGTTGCGACATTATTAGTTCAAAACGGTACCTTAAAAATCGGTGACCCAATTGTTGTCGGAAACACTTTTGGCCGTGTGCGTGCTATGGTAAATGATAAAGGACGCCGCGTCAAAGAAGCAGGTCCATCAACACCAGTTGAAATTACTGGTTTAAATGATGTGCCTCAGGCCGGAGATCGCTTTGTTGTCTTTGATGATGAAAAAACAGCTCGTCAAATTGGGGAAGCTCGTGCTTCAGTAGCCCTTCAAGCATCTCGTGGTGAAAAGACTCGCGTAAGTCTTGATAATTTGTTTGAACAAATGAAACAAGGCGAAATGAAAGATCTTAATGTCATCATTAAAGCCGACGTTCAAGGTTCAGCAGAAGCTCTTGCTGCATCGCTTATGAAAATTGACGTAGAAGGCGTAAATATTAAAATTATCCACCAAGCGGTTGGGGCCATTAATGAATCAGATGTTACGCTTGCTGCAGCATCTAATGCCATTGTCATTGGCTTTAACGTTCGCCCTGATGTTAATGCAAAGCGTGCTGCTGATGAAGAAAAGGTTGATGTTCGTCTGCACCGCATTATTTATAAAGTGATTGAAGAAATTGAAGCAGCAATGAAAGGGATGCTTGACCCTGAATACCAAGAAAAAATCATCGGACAAGCGACAGTTCGCCAAACCTTTAAAGTATCAAAAATTGGTACGATTGCTGGCTCATACGTTACCGATGGGAAAATTACGAGAGACAGTGGCGTTCGTGTCATTCGTAACGGTGTCGTAGTCTTTGAAGGTGAAATTGATGCGTTAAAACGTTTCAAGGACGATGTTAAAGAGGTAAGCCAAGGGTATGAATGTGGTATTACCGTTAAAAACTATAATGATTTGAAAGAAGAAGATGTAATCGAAGCATACATTATGGAAGAAGTGGAACGTTAATGATAGTTGGCTTAGCCAATTGTGAATGCATCATTTATGATGCTCATTCATTAAAAGAAAAACGAGCTGTACTTCTCCGAATTCTTTCAAGACTTAAACAAAAATACAATGTGTCTGTTGCAGAGGTTGATTATCAGGATGTTTGGCAACGAACAAAAATTTCCATTGCTGCTGTTGCCTCTGCAAAGGTTGCAGTTGAAAAAGAGCTGCAAAATGCATTGCGGTTAATCGATTCATTCCCAGAAATTGAACGAACCATAACCGATATAGAGTGGCTTTAATAATGAGGTGAAAAGCATGAGCCTTAGAGCAAATCGTGTTGGAGAACAGATGAAAAAGGAGCTTGGCGATATTATCGGAAGAAAAATCAAGGATCCTCGGATCGGTTTTGTAACGGTAACTGACGTCGAAGTTTCTGGCGATCTCCAGCAAGCCAAGGTATTTATATCAGTATTAGGAGATGAAACGCAACGCGAAAATACGTTAAAAGGTCTCGCAAAAGCCAAAGGCTTTATTCGCACAGAGATCGGTCAACGGATTCGTTTGCGCAAAACTCCAGAGATTATTTTTGAGTTTGATGAATCAATCGATTACGGAAATCGAATTGAAACATTATTACACGAAATTCACGAGGAAGATAAACAAAAGCATACAGACGGGGAATAATTGTTTACTCTTCCCAACACTAAGAAAGGCTGACTTCGTTTAAGTCAGCCTTTTTCAAGTAAAAATTATGTTAAAGGAAGGTTGATTGGAACGGAGGGCGCGAAGACTCCTGCGGGAGTACGGGGCAGGGGAGACCCCACAGGCGCTTTAGCGCCGAGGAGGCTCCCCGCTACCGCCCGCGGAAAGCGAAGCGCCCGGAGTAGAAAACAACCTTCCTCGAGCATTTTTAGTAAGGAGGCTTACAAATGGAAGGAATTTTACCGCTCTATAAACCAACTGGATTAACCTCACACGATTGTATTTTTAAGCTGCGAAAAATCCTGCACATGAAACGAATTGGTCATACCGGAACACTCGACCCTGAAGTTGATGGAGTGCTTCCAATCTGTCTTGGTCGTGCAACAAAAGTAGCTGAGTACATAACCGATGCTGGGAAAACATATGAAGGTGAAGTGACGATTGGTTTTGCCACTACCACGGAAGATGCAACCGGTGAGACGGTGGCTGAAACAAAGCTTAATCGTACAGTGAGCCGAAATGAAATCCTGGATGTCCTAACATCATTAACTGGTGAAATCACCCAGACACCACCCATGTATTCCGCTGTAAAAGTAAACGGGAAACGACTATATGAATATGCCAGACAAGGAATAGAAGTAGAACGTCCATCGCGAAAAATAACGATATACTCGCTTGAATTACTAGACGATCGAGACGAATTTCAAGGAGATACGATAACGTTTCGGTTTCGAGTTGCCTGCAGCAAAGGGACATACGTCAGAACGTTAGCAGTAATGATTGGAGAAAAACTAGGCTTTCCGGCCCATATGTCCAAATTGACAAGAATCCAATCGGCAGCATTTACGCTTGAAGACTGTTTTACTTTTGCGCAAATCGAGGAAATGGTCGCCAATGGAACCTTTATGAATGCGCTGAAACCTCTAGAAGTTGGGCTTTCTTATTTGCCGAAATTGTCTATAAATGATAAATTAGCAGAGAAAGTAAAAAACGGAGCAGTTTTGCCGATCCCAGCAAACTTCGCTGACGTAACAGGTCCAATTGTTATCGAAACGGAGCAAGGGAGAGCATTGGCAATCTACAAGCCACATTCGCAAAAACCGGGCATGATGAAGCCAGAAAAAGTTCTCCGTAACGATGCTGAGATTTAGGAAAGTTGTAGAAAAGGTGAGTTTTTGTGAAAGTTATTAAGATTAATCATCCTCATCAATATCAACCAGAAAGTTTTCCAAAAATGGCGATGGCACTTGGTTATTTTGATGGGGTTCATTTAGGACATCAAAGTGTGATCAAGGAAGCAAAGGCAAAGGCTAATGAGTTTGGTTGGAAAAGCGCCGTTATGACCTTTGATCCACACCCATCCGTTGTACTTGGTAAAAGCGAGCAACGCGTAACTTATTTAACACCACTTGAGGATAAAATAGACATCATTAAAGAGTTAGGCATTGACTTTTTGTTCATTGTTCATTTTACGACAGAGTTTGCCAGCCTTTTGCCCCAGGAATTTATTGATCAATACGTTATTGCTTTAAATGTAGGTCATGTAATCGCTGGTTTTGACTTTGCTTATGGGCGCATGGGTAAAGGGAATATGGAGACGATACCGTTCCATTCAAGAGGTCAATTTGGAGCAACAGTGGTACCGAAATTTGCCTTAGGTGAGGAAAAAGTAAGCACGACGCTGATTCGTACCGAGCTTAAAGTAGGAAACGTAGATCGCTTGCCAACATTATTGGGAAGATTTTATACGACAACCGGAACGGTTGAACATGGAGAAAAGCGTGGCAGAACGATTGGGTTTCCGACGGCAAACATTGATGTCAGTGAAGATTATCTGCTTCCGCCAACCGGAGTTTATGCTGTCCGTTTAAAAATTGGTCAATCGTGGTATGCTGGAGTATGTAATCGAGGTTACAAACCGACGTTCCATCAGGAATTAAACAAGCAAACGATTGAGGTTCATCTGTTTGATTTTTCTGGGGATATATACGGTCAAATCGTAACGGTCGAATGGCATCTTCGCCTTCGCAGTGAGCAAAAATTCGCGGGAATACAAGAGCTTGTGACACAAATCGAACAGGATAAGCAAAATGCCCTTTCGTACTTTATGCACAATTCTATTTAGAACTTGCTTTTTGTCAAAAAAAGATGTATTCTAATAAACGTATGACGAACCTTTGCTTGGCAATACGACTCACCGACGTTTGCTCAGTAATAGGGGATTATTAAATAGGAGGTGAACAGGATGGCAATCACTCAAGAACGCAAAAACGAACTTATCAATGAGTTCAAAACTCATGAATCAGATACTGGTTCTCCAGAAGTTCAAATCGCTGTCCTTACAGAATCGATTAACAATTTGAACGACCATTTGCGTACGCACAAGAAGGATCATCACTCACGTCGTGGTCTTTTGAAAATGGTAGGTAAACGTCGTAACCTACTAACATACCTACGTAACAAAGACGTTCAACGTTACCGTGTGTTAATCAACAAGCTTGGTTTACGTCGATAGTCAACAGAAGCGGGATTTTTTCCCGCTTTTTTGTTATTGTAAAATGCTTTATTATTTTAGGGAAATCCTGTAAATTATACATATTTTTACGGCTATTTTAAGGAACATAAATAATGGTCATAATAGTAAGAAAAGCGAAAGCGGCTTGGTAGGGGCGACAGGCACAAGACGATCCCTGCAGGAAATCCAGATTTCCGAAAGGGATTGGCTTGTGACCCGAGCCCCTAGCCGCTTGCGCTAGACAACAAGAAAAGCGAAAGCTCACTTTACTTCGTGATTTAGCTTTTTCTTTTCATGTGCAAATATTCGCTTCGAGGGTAAAATCTCGATTCACATAAAATAACTGCGATAATTACCTTTTGAAAGCAAAAGGATAATGATAATAGTAAAGGATAGGTCCTTACCACCATATTCTGGTGGTACTGGTAGAGAGGGGTAAAAAGTATGGGTCAAGAAAAACAAGTATTTTCGATAAATTGGGCTGGCCGGACATTATCTGTAGAAATTGGACAACTTGCCAAACAAGCAAATGGTGCGGCATTAGTTCGCTACGGTGATACAGTTGTGTTAAGCACAGCGACAGCATCAAAAGAGCCAAAGCCATTAGACTTCTTTCCGCTTACAGTTAATTATGAAGAAAGACTATATGCGGTAGGAAAAATTCCGGGGGGCTTTATTAAACGGGAAGGTCGTCCAAGTGAAAAAGCCATTTTGGCGAGCCGTTTAATTGACCGACCAATTCGTCCATTATTTGCTGACGGTTTCCGAAATGAAGTTCAAGTTGTCAGTATTGTCATGAGCGTGGATCAGGATTGTTCGTCTGAAATGGCAGCAATGTTTGGTTCTTCATTAGCGTTAAGCGTTTCCGATATTCCTTTTGAAGGGCCAATTGCGGGTGTTGTGGTTGGACGTGTCGAAGGTGAGTTTGTGATCAATCCAACCGTAGAACAATCGGAAAAAAGCGATATGCATTTATCTGTTGCCGGAACAAAGGATGCCATCAACATGGTTGAAGCTGGTGCAAAGGAAGTACCAGAAGAGGTTATGCTTGAAGCCATTATGTTCGGCCATGAAGAAATCAAGCGTTTAATTGCTTTCCAAGAGGAAATTGTAGCCAAAGTCGCTAAAGAAAAAATTGAAATCACTTTATTTGAAGTTGATAAAGAGCTTGAAGCAGAAATTCGTGATTTAAGTGAGCAGGAAATGGTTGCTGCGATACAAGTTCAAGAAAAGCATGCTCGTGAGGCTGCGATTAAAGCTGTTAAGGAAAAGGTCCTTGCAAAGTATGTAGAAAGCGAAGCAGAAGCTGATGTACTTAAGCAAGTTAAGCAAATCCTTGATAAAATTGTTAAAGGTGAAGTTCGCCGTTTAATCACGGTCGAAAAGGTCCGTCCTGACGGTCGTAAACCAGATGAAATTCGCCCGTTATCCTCTGAAGTTGGCTTATTGCCACGTACTCATGGTTCAGGTCTTTTCACTCGTGGTCAAACACAAGCGTTAAGTATTTGTACACTTGGTGCCTTAGGTGATGTGCAAATTTTAGATGGACTAGGAATTGAAGAGGAAAAACGCTTCATGCATCATTATAATTTCCCTAATTTCAGTGTTGGGGAAACTGGTCCAATGCGTGGACCTGGCCGTCGTGAAATTGGTCATGGAGCATTAGGTGAGCGTGCACTTGAACCGATTATTCCTGATGAAAAAGATTTCCCATATACTGTTCGTCTTGTTTCAGAGGTGCTTGAATCAAATGGTTCGACTTCACAGGCAAGTATTTGTGCAAGTACATTGGCGATGATGGATGCCGGTGTTCCGATTAAAGCGCCAGTTGCCGGAATTGCGATGGGACTTGTTAAATCAGGAGAGCATTATACAATCTTAACTGATATTCAAGGTATGGAAGACCATTTGGGTGATATGGACTTTAAAGTAGCAGGAACAGCTAAAGGTGTAACTGCGCTTCAAATGGATATAAAAATCGATGGTCTATCTCGTGAAATTTTAGAAGAAGCACTTCAACAAGCGAAAAAAGGTCGCATGCATATTCTCGAGTCAATGCTAAGTACAATTGCACAGCCTAAAGAAGAGCTTTCTAAATATGCACCAAAAATCTTAACCATTCATATTAACCCAGACAAAATCCGTGATGTTATTGGACCAAGCGGTAAACAAATCAATAAGATTATTGAAGAAACTGGCGTAAAAATTGATATCGAGCAAGATGGAACAGTCTTCATTTCATCAACAAATGAAGAAATGAACCAAAAGGCGAAGAAGATTATTGAAGATATCGTTCGCGAAGTTGAAGTAGGACAAATGTACCTTGGTAAAGTAAAACGAATTGAAAAGTTTGGTTGCTTTGTGGAAATTTTTGCTGGTAAAGATGGCCTCGTTCACATTTCTGAGCTTGCTGAAGAACGAATTGGAAAAGTGGAGGACGTTGTTGCTATCGGTGACGAACTTCTCGTTAAAGTAACTGAAATCGATAAACAAGGTCGTGTCAACCTATCTCGCAAAGCTGTTCTCAAAGAACAACGCGAACAGAGAGAACAAGCACAACAATAAATAAAAGCGGAAGCGACCGTTCAGCGGCGTATGGACTGGAGCACATCGACTGAGATAAAGGAAACACGAAGAGCGGAAGCGATTCGATGTTGACTTATCGTAGGGAGGTGGGCGAAGTCCACTAGACGCTGGTCGCTGGAGCTGGATAAATAAAAGCGGAAGCGGCTTGACCAGGAGCGACAGGCATAAGACGAATCACGCAAGAGATGATAATCTCTGGAGTGATTTGGCTTATGACCCCGAGCTCCTAGCCACTGGAGCTAGATAAATAAAAGCGGAAGCGACCGTTCAGCGGCGTTTAGCCTTTCGCTAGATATAAACATTGAAAAAGTCAGGGGCCTCCCTGGCTTTTTCAAGTTATCGGATGCCTTTGTTCTACCTTGTCCCGTCACTTCATACTTTAAAGATGAAGGGGGCCTGTTTATGAGAATAATCAAGGTGATATTAATCGTAACATTTACAACATTATGTATTGTATATAATCCGATTTCTGATCGATATGTTTCCTTATTAAAAGGGGAAACCGTACAGGTCGATAAACATAGTAATCCACTGTATGAGGAAATAATAAAAAAGAGCAAACTATATGAAGTTGCGGCTGCTGATGCCAAAATAGATCCGATTTGGAAGGCAATCCCTGGCTATAACGGTCGTGTTGTTGATATAGAAGCATCCTATAAGAAGATGAAGAAACAAGGAGAATTTTCCGAAGATAAGTTGATATTTAAACAAACAAAGCCAAAAATTCATCTTCAAGATTTACAAGCTGCACCAATCTATCGAGGCAATCAGGAAAAACCGATGGTAGCATTCATTATTAATGTTGCTTGGGGAAATGAATATTTGCCAGACATGCTTGCCACCTTGAAAAAACATAACGTCAAAACAAGCTTTTTTCTTGAAGGTCGATGGGCGAAGGAAAATCCCGATTTGACAAAAATGATTTATGAAGCAGGTCATGAAATCGGAAATCATTCTTATACTCATCCGGACATGAAAAACTTATCAGTTGCAGAAATAAAAAATCAATTACAAAAAACAAATGACGTAATAAAAGCAACAACAGGACAAGTACCAAAATGGTTCGGGCCACCAAGCGGCAGCTATCGTGACGATGTCGTCAAAATTGCCGATGTTATGGGCCTTGGTACGATTATTTGGAGTGTAGATACAATTGATTGGCAAAGACCGGCTCCGGATGTAATCATCCAGCGGGTTGAATCGAAAGTCCATCCAGGTGCACTCATTCTCATGCATCCAACAGCTCCAACCGCTAAGGCGCTCGACCGTCTTATTACGGTCATGGAACAAAAAAATTTACAAATTGGAACAGTTTCAGATACCTTAAGTGAAAATCGAATTGGATCAAATTAACTTGTAAAATACATCATTTTGGAAAAAAAAATCATAATAAGTTATACTTATTAAATAGTTGGATCGGTTTTTATTTTATTAAGCGCTAACAAGCTGCCGCGTCCGCTTTTCGACGACTGGAGGAGTTTCTTTGATTACAAAATATACTTGTCAAAATGGAATAAGAGTGGTGTTAGAAAATATTCCAACAGTAAGATCTGTTGCCATTGGGATTTGGATTGGCACTGGATCAAGAAATGAAACCCCCGAATTAAACGGGATATCACATTTTTTAGAGCATATGTTTTTCAAAGGGACAAAAACGAGATCTGCCAGAGAGATTGCTGAATCATTTGATAGCATCGGCGGTCAAGTAAATGCATTTACGTCTAAAGAGTACACTTGCTATTATGCAAAGGTATTAGATACACATGCCCCATTTGCTTTGGAAGTATTGGCAGATATGTTTTTCAACTCAACGTTTGATGAAGAAGAATTACTTAAAGAAAAAAATGTTGTATATGAAGAAATAAAAATGTATGAGGATACTCCAGACGATATCGTTCATGATTTGCTTAGTAAAGCAGTGTATCAGAATCACCCGCTTGGTTATCCTATTCTTGGAACTGAAGACACCTTACAAACCTTTACTGGTGATACGTTGAAACAATACATGAAAGATGCCTACACACCAGAAAATGTGGTTATTTCAATAGCAGGAAATATTTCTGACGCTTTTATTAAGGAAGTTGAGTCATATTTTGGCTCATATCAAGGTCAAAGAGCCGTTCAACTTGATCAAAAGCCAAGCTTTAACACCAACCAAATTACTCGTAAAAAAGAAACAGAACAAGCCCATTTATGCATTGGTTTCGATGGACTACAGGTTGGTCATGATGATATTTATGAACTTATTGTCTTAAATAATATTCTAGGTGGTAGCATGAGCAGCCGCTTGTTCCAAGAGGTTCGTGAACAGCGAGGGCTTGCTTATTCTGTATTCTCCTATCATTCAGCCTATCAGGATAGTGGAGTTGTAACCATTTATGGTGGTACAGGAGCAAAGCAGCTTGATGTTTTGTTTGAAACCATTCAAGACACCTTATCTAAATTAAAGCAAAACGGCATCACCGAAAAAGAACTAAATAATAGTAAAGAGCAGCTTAAAGGTAGCTTAATGCTTAGTCTTGAGAGCACCAACAGCCGCATGAGCCGTAATGGTAAAAATGAGCTTCTGTTAAGTCGTCATCGTTCACTCGATGAGATTATCGAGCAAATTGATCTTGTCACAAAAGCTGAAGTTGACAAAATGGCCAATAATATTTTTAATGATCAATATTCATTAGCACTGGTAAGCCCAGACGGCGAACCGCCAAAAACAAAATAGTATTTTTGAGGTCGAACGACGTGTCAATACTGGCACGTCATTTTTTTGTGGTCAGTATTGGGGGAATCGTGCCCGAGAAGAGTGAAAAACTGAGCTAGCGGTAACGATAGGTCAACTATCGTGCCCGTAAAGGGGGAAAAATCAGGCTAGCGGTAACGATAGCGCCGTAATCGTGCCCGTGAAGGGGGAAAAATCAGGCTAGCGGTAACGAAAGCGCCGTAATCGTGCCCGTGAAGTGCGAAAAAAGAAGCTAGCGGTAACGATAGGTTAATTATCGTGCCCGTGAAGTGCGAAAAACTGAGCTAGCGGTAACGATAGGTCAACTATCGTGCCCGTGAAGTGCGAAAAACTGAGCTAGCGGTAACGATAGGTCAACTATCGTGCCCGTGAAATGCAAAAAATGAAGCTAGTGGTAACGAAAGCGCCGTAATCGTGCCCCCTGAACAGCAAAAAAACATCTAGTGGTAACGATAACCCTCCCAATCGTGCAAATACACTCTATTTCTAGTCTAAAACCCCACGTGATTTGATACATATATATAAAGGACAATGAAACGGGGGCAATGGTATGAAGCTAAGTGACTTAAGCGGAAAAGAAATCGTTGATGTGAAGCGGGCGGAACGTTTGGGGGTTTTGGGCCAAACTGACCTGGAAATAAATGAGCAAACAGGACAAATCGAAGCACTGCTCATTCCAACCTTAAAATGGTTTGGACTGAGGAAACAAGGCAATGAAGTTCGTGTCCCCTGGCGTCATATTAAAAAGATCGGCACTGATATGATCATTATTGATATACCTGATGAAGAAATTGAATAACAAAATAAAGCTGAAAAGCTATCCAAAAAGACAGGGTCTTAAGACCCTGTCTTTTTTATGTTAGAAAATCACCGATTCACAACAACTATCATAAAATACTGAAGTTAAACCAATTACTGTTTGGATTTTAGAAAAAGTAGGTGATTATTCTCATGCTGACAGGGTTGCAAATCGCAGTCATTGGCGGCGATGCAAGACAGCTCGAGATCATCAGAAAACTGACTGAAATGGATGCAAAGCTCTCGCTAATTGGTTTTGAACAGCTTGATCATGCTTTCACAGGAGCAGTTAAAGAAAAAATCGATGATCTGGATTTTTCCACTATGGATGCATTAATACTGCCTGTTCCAGGTACGACTCTGGAAGGACATATAGAAACAATATTCTCAAATGAAAAGGTTGTTTTGAATGAAGCGATGCTTGCCCAAACACCTGAACACTGCATCGTCTATTCCGGAATCAGTAATGCGTATTTGAACGGGATCATCAAATCGACTAACCGGCGTCTAGTTCAATTGTTTGAGCGGGATGATGTTGCGATTTATAATTCAATTCCAACAGTCGAGGGGACAATTATGCTGGCAATACAGCATACTGATTTTACGATTCATGGTTCAAGTATAGTGGTATTGGGATTAGGAAGGGTTGGAATGAGTGTCGCCCGAACATTCCATGCACTTGGTGCGAAGGTGAAAGTTGGCGCAAGGCGGAGCGAACATATTGCTCGAATCACGGAAATGGGCCTAACACCATTTGTATTAAAGGATATTCATCAATTTGTAAAAGATACGGATATTTGTATCAATACGATTCCTCATCAAATCGTTACAGCCTCTGTTATTGCTAATATGCCTGCTCATACGTTGATTCTTGATTTAGCTTCAAAACCGGGAGGGACTGATTTTCGCTATGCAGAAAAAAGAGGGATTAAAGCGATACTGGCCCCTGGCTTGCCAGGAATTGTTGCCCCTAAAACTGCTGGGCAAATCCTTGCCAATGTCCTGACCCAACTGCTAAAGGATGACCTTATGAATCGGAAGGGGAAAGCAAAATGAGTTTGAAAGGGAAACGAATTGGATTTGGGATAACTGGATCCCATTGCACCTATGAAGAAATCTATCCGGAAATAGAAAAACTAGTGAAAGCAGGCGCCGAGGTTTTGCCTGTGGTCACATTTACCGTAAAGAATACCGACACACGATTTGGCAAAGGTGAGGACTGGATTGCCAAAATTGAAGCAGTAACCGGAAATAAAGTGATTGATTCAATTGTTAAAGCAGAACCACTTGGTCCACGAATTCCACTTGATTGTATGGTCATTGCGCCATTAACCGGTAATTCAATGAGCAAATTTGCCAATGCGATGACTGACAGCCCCGTCCTGATGGCTGCAAAAGCAACGCTACGTAACGGCAAACCGGTGGTGCTCGGAATTTCCACAAATGATGCCTTGGGTCTAAATGGCGTTAATTTGATGAGATTGATGACGACAAAAAATATTTATTTTATTCCGTTTGGTCAGGATGATCCGGTTAAAAAACCAAATTCAATGGTAGCAAGAATGTCATTGACTGATCAAACGATTTTAGCGGCAATAGAAGGTAGACAGCTCCAACCTGTGTTAGTTGAAAAATACCTGGACTAAACAGAATCTTCGTACTTTTCAAGTAAACCTATAAAAAATTTGATTCCTTAATGAACTCATTATGTTAAAATAAATGATAATATAAATGATGACGGTAGTCCTTTAAAGAATGAAAGGCGCCGTCTCTACCATTCATCGTAATAAATGCATGAAAAATCATACTTATTGACACAGGAAGGGGACTCTATCCATGAGCCAAACTAAAGGTTACAATGTCGCAGTTGTTGGTGCAACTGGGGCGGTAGGACAACAAATGATTCAAACACTGGAAAACAGAAATTTTCCAATCGCAAAATTAACATTACTTTCTTCAGCACGTTCTGCTGGTAAAACTGTAACTTTCAAAGGCGAAGAAATTACTGTACAAGAAGCTAAGCCTGAGAGCTTTGAGGGAATTGATATTGCTTTATTTAGCGCAGGTGGGAGTGTATCATTAGAGCTTGCGCCTGAGGCAGCAAAACGCGGTGCTATTTGTGTGGACAACACAAGTGCTTTCCGTATGGACCCTAATGTTCCACTTGTCGTACCTGAGGTTAATGAAGCTGACCTTCACGAGCATAATGGGATTATTGCTAATCCAAACTGTTCAACGATTCAAATGGTCGTTGCGTTAGAACCAATCAGACAAAAATATGGTTTAAATAAAGTGATCGTTTCAACGTATCAAGCTGTGTCCGGATCTGGTGCTGTGGCAATCGAAGAATTACAAGAACAAACGAAATCAATCGTTAATGGTGAAGCGTTTGAACCAAAAATTCTCCCAGTAAAATCAGATAAAAAACATTATCAAATTGCCTTCAATGCGATTCCGCAAATTGATAAATTCCAAGACAACGGTTATACGTATGAAGAAATGAAAATGATCAATGAAACTAAGAAAATTATGCACTTACCAGAGCTAGCTGTGGCAGCAACTTGTGTCCGTATTCCTGTGGCAACAGGGCACTCTGAAACGGTTTATTTTGAAATTGGCGAGTCAGGTGTTCAAGCATCAGAAATCAAGGCATTATTAGAAAATGCGCCAGGAATTGTCCTTCAAGATGATCCTAGCGAGCAAATTTATCCTATGCCTGCAGATTGTATTGGTAAAAATGATGTATTTGTTGGACGTATTCGCAATGATTTAGATGAAGAAAAAGGCTTCCACATGTGGGTGGTTTCCGATAACCTTCTAAAAGGTGCAGCATGGAACTCAGTTCAAATAGCAGAAAGCTTAATTAAATTAGGATTAGTGACGGAAAAATAATCATTCTATTCAACCAAACCTGCTGCACAGTTTTTAAGTCTTGTTTGTCAGTCGAAAAATAAGACAAATTGTGCAAGTCGGTTTGGTTTTACCAATAATACAACTTAGAAGGTGTTACGATGAAAATGATTGTTCAAAAATTTGGCGGTACATCCGTCCGTGACGAAAATGGCCGTCAAAATGCAAAACGCCATATTGAGGCAGCTTTGAAGGATGGATATAAAGTAGTGGTAGTGGTATCTGCAATGGGACGAATCGGTGATCCTTATGCAACAGACACGCTATTATCTTTAATCGGTGGAAGTAAAAGCAAGATTTCCAAGCGGGAATACGATTTATTACTTTCTTGTGGTGAAATGATTTCAAGTGTGGTTTTTACTAATATGCTACTTGAAAATGGGATCAATGCTGTTTCATTAACTGGCGCGCAAGCAGGATTCGTCACCAGCAACGAGCATACAAATGCGAAGATATTGGAAATGAAATGTGACCGTCTTTTAAGAGAGCTTGAGGATGCAGATGTAGTAGTTGTCGCTGGCTTTCAAGGAGCTGCTAAAAATGGGGATATTACGACGATTGGTCGGGGTGGTAGCGATACTTCAGCTGCAGCATTAGGCGCCGCGATAAATGCGGAAGTCATTGATATTTTTACAGATGTTGAGGGAATTATGACGGCTGACCCGAGAATTGCCAATAATGCTCGACCTCTATCGGTAGTAACGTATACGGAGGTATGCAATATGGCTTATCAGGGTGCGAAGGTCATTCATCCACGTGCTGTTGAAATCGCGATGCAGGCTAAGGTGCCTATCCGCATTCGCTCAACGTATAGCGACAATACAGGGACACTTGTAACGACCGCAAATCGCGATAACCATGGCAGCGATATTAAGGAACGTCCGGTAACAGGCATCGCCCACGTTACGAATGTAACGCAAATCAAGGTGTTTGCCAAAAAGGATCAATACAATCTTCAAGCCGAAGTGTTTAAAGCGATGGCTAATGAAAATATTAGTGTTGATTTCATTAATATTTCTCCAAATGGAGTGGTCTACACGGTTACCGACGAGATGGCGGACCGTGCCGTTTCTGTGTTAAAGGAGCTTGGGCATGAACCTGCTGTTGAAACAAATTGTGCCAAGGTTTCCGTCGTCGGTGCAGGGATGGCAGGAGTACCGGGAATTACGGCGAAAATCGTGACCGCTCTTTCAGAAAAGGAAATTAGAATCTTACAATCGGCAGATAGTCATACCACCATTTGGGTCCTTGTAAAGCAAGAGGATTTAGTGCAGGCAGTCAATGCATTACACGATGCATTTAGCCTGGAAAATGAAGTACTAGAACATGAATAATTGTTATTTTTACGAGAGAAGGGGCAAAGCTCCGAAATAGATTGGTAAAGAGGAGTGGCATGATGACTATTTTCGGTCGGGTTTCCACCGCAATGGTAACCCCATTTGATAAGAACGGGCATATTGACTTTGCAAAAACGACGCAGCTAGTGAATTACTTAATTGAGAACGGCACTGATTCACTGGTGGTCGCTGGTACAACTGGTGAATCTCCAACTCTTTCTAAAGAAGAGAAGGTGGCATTGTTTCAGCATGTTGTTCAGGTTGTAAATAAAAGAGTCCCGGTAATTGCCGGAACAGGAAGCTACAACACGTATGAATCAGTTGAATTAACGAAACGGGCAGAGCAGGTTGGTGTTGATGCGATCATGCTTGTTGGTCCATATTATAATAAGCCGAATCAAGAAGGCTTGTATCAACATTTTAAAACAATTGCTGAAAGTACTAAGCTTCCTGTAATGGTATACAATATTCCGGGCCGGTCAGTTGTTAATATTTTACCCGAAACCATCATTCGCTTGTCAGCCATTCCTAATATTGTTGCAGTAAAAGAAGCGAGTGGGGACTTAAGTGCCATGACAAAGATTATTGCTGAAACGGATGAACATTTCTTTTTATACAGCGGTGATGACAGCTTAACGATTCCTGTCTTGGCTATTGGTGGTGCCGGAGTCATTTCGGTCGCTTCACATGTAATTGGTAAAGAAATGCAAGAGATGGTTCAAGCGTTTTTGAATGGAGAGCATGCAGCAGCATCAAAACTACATCAACGTTTATTGCCGATTATGCAGGGCTTATTTAAGGCTCCGAACCCTGTTCCAGTGAAAACCGCGTTGCAGATAAAAGGTCTTGATGTCGGGTCAGTTCGCTTGCCATTAGTACCATTATCAGAACAAGAACGAACAGCAGTAGCGGATTTATTTAAATAATATTTTTCAATCCAAAGAGGTTGCCAATGTGCAGCCTTTTTTTATTTTGGCTGTGTTAAAGCTTAGTGTTGATTTTTCGCAAGTTGATTGGAGCGGAAGGCACGGAGACTCCTGCGGGAGTAGCTGGTATGGGAGACACCGCAGGCGCGAATGCGCCGAGGAGGCTCCCAACTAGCCCCTAAGGTGCGCGAAGTGCCTGGAGCGGAAATCAACATTCAAATTTAATACAGCCTTATTTTTAAAAATGATGGATTCTATAAATTCAGAATCCTATCCAAATGGCGAGAGATAAAGGTTGTAAAGGCTTTCTTCCTTCAAGTATAATAACTGTAATATAATACGGTCGGGCGATAGACATTAGGAGGAAACAGATTTGAATAATAGCAAAAATGAAATGATAAAGCTCATTGCTCTTGGGGGAGTAGGGGAAATCGGTAAAAACATGTACTTGGTGGAGGTTAACGATGATATTTTTATCGTTGATGCCGGACTGATGTTCCCGGAGGATGAAATGCTCGGGATCGACATCGTCATTCCAGAAATAACGTATTTGCAAGCAAACAGGGAACGCATAAAAGCTTGTTTTTTGACACATGGACATGAAGATCATATCGGTGCTCTAGCCTATCTACTGCATAGCATTTCAGTTCCAGTATATGGTACGAAGTTAACGTTAGCATTAGCACAAGCAAAATTAACTGAGTATGAGTTTCACGGGAATGTTGATTTTCATGAAATTACTTCCGATTCGGTGCTTAAGTTCGCAGCGACTGAAGTTACGTTTTTCAGAACAAATCACAGCATTCCTGACGCGGTTGGGATATGCTTTCAAACGTCACAAGGTGCGATTGTTCATACGGGTGATTTTAAATTCGATCAAGCAGCGACACCACTATATAAACCTGAAATCGGTAAAATGGCTAAAATCGGTGAAGATGGAGTGCTATGTCTACTCTCTGATAGTATGGGTGCCGAAAAACCAGGCTATACACCGACTGAAGCTAAGGTAGTTCATGAAATGAATGATGCGTTTTATAAAGCGCAAGGTAGAATTATTGCAGCTTGTTTTGCATCAGATTTAAATCGAATTCAACATTTATTTGATGCAGCCCACTTGACTAATCGCAAGGTAGCGGTAGTTGGAAAAAGTCTGAAGCGAGTGTTTGATATCGCTTTAAATCTTGGTTACATCGAAGTCCCAGATGAAATCATCATTCCGCTTGCAGAGGTGAAAAAATACTCTGATCAGCAAATTATGGTGTTAACAACAGGAAGTCAGGGCGAACCGCTAGAGGTCCTGCAAAAAATGGCGAAGCAGGCTCACAAGCATGTGAACATTCAACCAGGTGATACGGTGCTGTTTGCAGCCTCACCGTTACGTGGAAGTGAACTTTTGCTCTCTAAAACGATTGATATGTTGTTCCGAGCTGGAGCCAACGTAATCTCTGGACGTGAAATTGTTCAAGTATCGAGTCACGGCAGTCAAGAAGAATTAAAAATGATGATCAATTTAATGCAGCCAAAATTTTTCATCCCCATCCATGGTGAATATAAAATGCTTCATGCCCATGCCAAAGTCGCGAAGGCTTGTGGAATTTTAGGTGAAAACATTTATATTCCGGAAAAAGGCGAAGTAGTAGAACTAAAAAATGGGAAATTGGTGCCAGGTTCAAAGGTGCCAGCAGGTAATATTTTAATAGACGGAAAAGGTGTCGGTGATGTTGGTAATATCGTCCTCCGTGATCGCAGATTGCTGTCACAGGATGGAATATTAATTGTTGTCGTAACCTTAAATAAATCAAACAAAACCATTGCTGCAGGACCGGAAATTATTTCACGCGGCTTTGTCTATGTCCGCGAATCGGAAAAGCTTATGGAGGAGTCAACGGCAAAGGTTCGTGATATTGTTGAAAAAACAATCGCGAAGGATTCCTTTGATTGGACTACGCTTAAGCAAGAAATGCGTGATACTTTAAATCAATATTTATTTGAAAAAACAAAACGCCGACCAATGATACTGCCAATTATTATGGAAATTTAACCATAACCTGAAGTGCCTGATTTTTATATCAATCAGGCGCTTTTTTATTGTATATATGCAAAAAGCATGGAATGAAACCGCAAAATAAGCTATTAATTTTATAGGTAGCCAGAATGAAAAAGTCTTACCAGTTCATACTAACAATATTAAAGTGTGAAGGGGGACTTTTGGATGAGTCATTTCTTTAATCAATCAGATGATGCAAGAGAAGAGCAGGAGCAACCAAGTGAAGAAAAGACATCAGGTCTTTTAGAAAAAATACAGCAGTTAGGTCAGACCAATGTTCCACAGCTTTCACAGGATTCTACTATCCATTGCTTAACCATTGTTGGACAAATTGAGGGACATTTGCAACTCCCTCCTCAAAATAAAACAACCAAGTATGAGCACTTAATTCCGCAAATTGTTGCGATTGAGCAGAATCCGAAAATCGAAGGGCTGCTTGTTATCCTGAATACAGTAGGTGGCGATGTTGAAGCGGGACTAGCCATTTCAGAAATGCTGGCTTCACTGTCAAAGCCAACCGTTTCGATTGTCCTTGGTGGCGGTCATTCAATCGGGGTGCCAATTGCGGTATCGTGTGATTATTCGTTCATCGCCGAGACAGCAACCATGACGATCCACCCGATTCGTTTAACCGGTCTTGTCATTGGCGTCCCAGCAACCTTTGAATATTTGGATAAAATGCAAGAGCGAGTTGTCAATTTTGTTAAAAAGCATTCAAAAATCACCGAAGAAAAATTCAAAGATTTAATGTTTGCTAAAGGGAATTTAACAAGAGATATCGGGACAAATGTCATCGGGGCAGATGCGGTGGAGTACGGATTAATTGATGGAGTGGGTGGAATTGGTCAGGCAATGAAGAAGCTGAATGATCTGATTGATTTGAAAAAGAAAGAGGATGAGGGGCTGATTCAATGATCCTTTATACGATGATGCCTCATGAATTAATATTTCCGGAAACTTCGCAAACTGACTCAAATATGATGCTTGTTACATATGAAGGTATTCCAGTCATGGTTGAAAAAACGGACACCCAAGATTATCGGGTTGTTCGGGTCGTAAGCACAGACCCACAGCATTATTTAAATGGAAAAGTAACTCCGGGGACAAAAATTTCATTTTAAACTCGTTTGCAAACACCAGTTTGGTCAACAGTATGGTATAATAAGGATTAAATAGCAGCCACCAGAAGGCTGCTTTCTTTCTTCCTAAACTAGAGAAAAAAGAAAAATTGAACATCAAGGTGATAAAATGGCCAAGACAAAACGGCGAACGAAGAAAAAAGTTGAAATCAAAAAGACATTAAAATACGAGTTAATTGGAATTGTCATCATTGCGCTTTCGTTAATAACCATGGCGAAACTTGGCAAGGCCGGAGCTGCTTTCGTACTTTTTTTTCGATTTTTTATGGGGGAATGGTACATCGTCAGTGTCCTTGGGCTGTTAGCCTTCAGCCTTTATATGATGATCAAAAGAGAGCTGCCTAACCTGCTGCATATTAAGCTTATCGGCGCTTATTTAGTAGTCGCAGCGATTCTCTTATTTGACCATATCAATTTTATTGAAATATTATCTAAAAGCGGTCAATTCAAGAATCCAAGCGTCATTATGAAGACGTTTGACATATGGTGGAATGGTGAGGTCCAAAATCAAACGAGCACCCGTGAACTAGGGGGCGGGATGATTGGTGCGATTCTATTTGCGCTGTTTAATTTCCTTTTTGCAGAGACAGGGACAAAAATTGTTGCATTTGTACTGATTATCATCGGTGTCACTCTAATTACTGGTAAATCATTAAGCACAGCACTTGGTAAAGTATTTGTCAGAATGGGACAATTCGCTCAAGATCAATGGCAAGCATTCGTAAGTGACATGAAAGAATGGGGCGAAACACGGAAGCAAAAGCAGATCGAGAAAAAAGCAGAACAGAAAGAATCTCGAGCGACACGATCGAAGAAAAAAGCAAAAGAAAGTGAAGACAAGGAAGTCGTTCCTATTGTGGGACAAGCAGCACCAATTGATGAGGTCGTTCCAACACCTGAACCAATCATTTCGAGTTTTGCTGAACGTGCCTATCCTGTTAATGAAGTAGTGCAACCTGTAGTTGAACCGGTGAAGGCAGGAAAAACGAGTTCTGCAAAGGGAACAGGTGAGAAAGTAGCGGTTGACCATGAAGAGGTCGTCCCTAATATTTCATTCGCCGAAGTGGAAAATGTATCATATGAATTGCCACCGCTTGATTTGCTAAACTTCCCGCGTCACACCGACCAGAGTGGAGAATATGAATTAATCCATGCCAATGCGGCAAAGCTTGAGCGAACCTTTCATAGCTTTGGTGTAAAAGCTCGTGTTACTCAGGTCCATCTTGGGCCAGCAGTAACGAAGTATGAAGTGCATCCAGACGTTGGGGTTAAAGTAAGTAAAATCGTTAGCCTTAGTGACGATTTAGCTTTGGCATTGGCTGCTAAAGATATCAGAATTGAAGCGCCAATCCCTGGGAAATCAGCGATCGGCATTGAAGTTCCGAATTCGGAAGTCGCCATCGTATCTTTACGAGAGGTATTAGAGTCGAAGCAAAACAATCGGCCTGATGCTAAGCTGTTAATTGGTCTTGGACGAGATATTACCGGTGAAGCGAAGTTAGCCGAGCTAAATAAAATGCCACATTTACTTGTTGCTGGATCAACTGGTAGTGGAAAAAGTGTGTGTATTAACGGGATTATTACTAGTATTTTAATGCGTGCCAAACCGCATGAAGTGAAGATGATGATGATCGACCCTAAAATGGTTGAATTAAATGTATATAACGGTATTCCTCATTTATTGGCACCGGTTGTAACAGATGCGAAAAAGGCTTCGCAGGCCTTGAAAAAAGTTGTGAGTGAAATGGAACGGCGCTATGAATTATTTTCACATACCGGAACGAGGAATATTGAAGGTTACAACGAGCATGTTAAACGGCACAATGCTGAAGAGGAAGCCCAACAACCGTTATTGCCGTATATTGTTGTCATTGTCGATGAGTTGGCCGATTTAATGATGGTTGCATCCTCCGATGTTGAGGATTCGATTACACGCTTAGCACAAATGGCCCGTGCCGCCGGAATTCATTTAATCATCGCCACGCAACGACCATCAGTTGACGTTATTACCGGGGTAATAAAAGCTAATATTCCGTCGCGGATTGCCTTTGCCGTTTCTTCAGCAACTGATTCACGGACGATTCTTGATATGGGCGGAGCCGAGAAGTTGTTAGGACGGGGAGACATGCTATTTCTGCCGGTAGGTGCATCCAAACCCGTTCGGGTCCAAGGGGCGTTTTTATCCGACCAAGAGGTTGAGGACGTCGTTGATTTTGTCATTACACAGCAAAAGGCACAGTATCAGGAGGAAATGATACCTGACGACATTCCGTCTAATTTTTCTGAAGTAGACGATGATTTATATGACGATGCTGTTCAGATGATCGTTGAAATGCAAACTGCATCTGTTTCGATGCTGCAGCGGAGATTCCGAATTGGCTATACAAGAGCAGCCAGATTAATCGATGAAATGGAACTCCGAGGTGTAGTCGGACCATACGAAGGCAGCAAACCCCGCACCGTCCTAATTGGAAAAAACAAAGAAGACATCGACAAAGAAGCTTAATTTTAAAAAGAGGTTTGTCCATTATTTGGACAGACCTCTTTTTGTTGGAAAGACTAATCATTTTGGCACAATACAGCCATACTAACATTAGATTCTCATCGAAAAAGAGTCATTGTCACTATAAAACATTTGCTTAATATAATATTTTGTAATAGCTTACAAAACAGAATGTCAAGACATTTTACGCTAATTAAACGCGGTTTAAAGCTTTTTTTTCTAAAATTAAAATCATTATTTATTTATAGTAGAAAAGTATGTTATATTATTGTCGGTTAGTAGGAATGTAATACATCAGAGGTCTGATGTCTGAAAGAAGAATTGTCGGAGGAAACAGCATGTCAATTAAATCAGATAGTCGACACTTATATTTACAAGTTATCGATCGGCTAAAGCAAGATATCGAAAAAGGCATATATCGTGAGAAGGAGAAGCTTCCTTCAGAATTCGAACTTGCCAAAAAGCTAGGAGTGAGCAGAGCTACACTTCGTGAGGCTCTACGTATTTTAGAAGAAGAAAGCGTTATCATTCGCCGACATGGCGTGGGAACCTTTGTTAACGCTAAGCCATTGTTCACTTCAGGAATCGAGCAACTGAAAAGTGTTACCAGTATGATTGAAGACGCCGGAATGACTCCGGGAACAAAATTCTTGCACTCACAGACGTTAGCTCCGACTGAAGCGGATATTCGTCGATTTTCGTGCACAGAGGATGACTTGATTGTTGTCAGTGAACGGGTAAGAACAGCCAATGAAGAACCGGTCGTTTATTGTATCGATAAAATACCGGAAAAAATTCTGCCTGAGTCTTTCACTAAGGGACAGGAATCAATCTTCAAAATTTTAGAGGCTGAATCTCATCGAAGAATAACCTATGCTGTTGCGCAAATTGAACCATTAGGTTATCATGAGAAAATTTCTCCGATTTTGAAATGTGATCCAGAAACTGCACTGTTAGTCTTAAAGCAAATGCATTATGACGAATCTGATGAACCCATCCTTTTTTCAGTCAACTATTTTAAAGCGGATAAGTTTGAATTTAACGTCTTAAGAAAACGAATTTAATCGGAATACTTGACGTAAACTATTCTTAGTACGTTTTAAACATTCTTACTAAATCACACATTTAGGGGGTACAAGCCTTGAAAAAGCGAAAATTTAGTATTGTTTTGTCATTGCTATTAATGGTTAGTATGCTGTTAGCTGCTTGTGGTGGTGGCGATGACAAAGGTAAAGACGATAAAGACGGCGGTACTAAAAAAGCCGACCTTAAAGTAGGTATGGTTACAGATGCAGGAACAATCGATGATAAATCGTTTAATCAAGGTACATGGGAAGGTATTCTGAAGGCGAAAGATGAGCTAGGAATAGACGCAAAATATCTAAAACCAGCTACTGCAATTGAAGCCGAATACTTAAAGGAAATGGGTAATCTGTACGATGCTGGCTACAAATTTATCGTTACTCCTGGGTTTAAGTTTGAAACTGCTGTTTACCAAGCACAGGATAAGTACAAGGATGCTAAATTTGTCATTATTGATGGAAACCCACATAAAGGGGACTTTAAACCTGCGGTAAAGGATAACACAGTATCCATTTTCTTCGCAGAGCATGAATCAGGATTCTTAGCTGGTGTGGCTGCTGCACTTCAATTAAAAGAAGCAGAAGCAGGTTTCATTGGTGGTATGGAAATTCCAGCTGTGCAAAAGTTTAACTGGGGCTTCCAACAAGGCTTAAAATATGCAAATGAAAATCTAGGCACAAAGATCACGATTAAAGCTGATAACATTGTTTACCAAGGCTCATTTGATAACGTTGGAGCAGGTCAACAAATCGCTGCGCAAATGTATGACCGTGGTGTAGATGTTATTTTCGCAGCTGCTGGTGGAGTTGGCGTTGGTGCAATCAACGAAGCAAAAACTCGCGTTAAGGGCGGCGAAAAAGTTTGGATGGTCGGTGTTGACGTTGACCAATATGAAGATGGTAAATACGAAGGTGACAAATCAGTTGTATTAACATCTGCAATGAAGAAAGTCGATAAAGTATCTTACGACATGGTTAAAGCTGAGTTAGATGGCAAATTCCCTGGTGGAGAAACTTTAACATTTGATGCAACAAACGATGGTATTGGTTTACCTGAGAAAAATCCAAACCTAAGCGATGATACTGTTAAGAAGGTAGAAGAAATTTTCCAAAAAATCAAAGCTGGTGACATTAAAGTTTCCGCTGAAAAAGGCGATTTATTGAAGTAAGCTTGAAAACAAAAGAGACGGCGTTCGTTCCGTCTCTTTTGCAAATTATAAATGTATAGATTGTTAATAGCATTCGAGAGCATCGAGTAAAGGAACTTATCGGTGTAGATAGGGGAATCTATTGTTATTCTAGATAAAAAGGTGAGTGCTACGATGGATTATGTTGTAGAGATGCTAAATATACGGAAAGAATTTCCGGGTATTGTTGCAAATGATAATATTACCTTGACGCTCCGAAAAGGGGAAATTCATGCGCTGTTAGGTGAAAACGGTGCAGGAAAATCAACGCTGATGGGTGTATTATTCGGAATGTATCAGCCTGAAAAAGGTCAAGTGAAAATTAGAGGAGAAGAAGTTCGAATCGCTAATCCAAATGTAGCAAACCGATTAGGGATTGGAATGGTGCATCAGCATTTTAAACTCGTTGACAATTTTACCGTCACCGAGAATATTATTTTAGGTAGCGAACCGCTTAAAGGGATGGTTCTGGATATTGATAGTGCTGCGAAGAAAATAGCAGAGCTATCAAAGCATTATGGTCTTAACGTGGATCCGCATGCGAAGATTGAGGATATTTCTGTAGGAATGCAGCAACGGGTTGAAATTATGAAAATGCTTTATCGTGAAGCAGAAGTACTGATTTTTGACGAACCTACAGCGGTGTTGACGCCAAGTGAAATTGAAGAACTGATGAAAATTATGCGTAATCTTATTAAAGAAGGTAAATCGATTATTATTATTACTCATAAATTAAAGGAAATTAAAGCAGTTGCAGATCGTTGTACGGTCATTAGACGTGGGAAATCAATTGGAACCGTGAATGTTGCGGAAGCGAGTGAAGCGAGCCTTGCAGAAATGATGGTAGGGCGTCATGTTTCATTTAAAGTGGATAAGAAAGAAAGTACACCGGGTGAAGTCGTACTTAAAATAGATTCAGTTTCAGCTAAAAATAATCGGAAAGTTATGGGACTTAAAAGCTTTTCCTTGGAAGTGAGAGCTGGAGAGATTGTTGGAATAGCTGGGGTTGAGGGCAATGGTCAATCAGAACTTGTTGAAGCGATTACGGGTCTTCGCAAGGTAGAATCGGGACAAATTTATCTTCTAAACGAAGAAATTACGAACATCCCGATCCATCAAAGGATTGAAAAGGGAATCGGCCATATTCCAGAAGACCGCCAAAAACGTGGTCTGGTGTTGGACTACACATTGGAATCCAATATGGTGTTAGAAGTATACAATAAACAGCCATTTGCCAAAAACGGATTATTAAACTTTAATGCGATTCGCACTTATGCCAAGAAAATCCTTGAAAACTTTGATGTGCGTTCCGGTGAGGGTGCTGCATCGATTGCAAGAACGTTATCGGGTGGGAATCAGCAAAAAGCGATTATCGGTCGTGAAGTTGAATTGAACCCTAAGCTCTTAATTGCTGTACAACCAACACGTGGCTTGGACGTTGGTTCGATTGAATATATTCATAAAAGATTAATTGAACATCGAGATAAAGGGAACGCTGTCCTGTTAGTGTCCTTGGAGCTTGATGAAGTACTGCAGCTATCTGACCGAATCGCAATCGTTAACAATGGTGAACTCATTGGCGTTGTGAATGCGAAGGAAACGAATGAAAATGAAGTAGGTCTAATGATGGCTGGAGTTAGTAAGGAGAGAAGCGTATGAGAAATTTCATCGTATCCATCATCGCGATTATTTTAGGACTCATCGCCGGCGGAATTTTAATGTTATTAATCGGTAGCAATCCGATTGATGGTTATCTGTATTTATTCCAGGGTGCGTTGAAAAATATTTCTCGGATTGGTGATACTTTAGCAACGGCAACGCCACTCGTTTTTACAGGCTTATCTGTAGCCTTTGCATTTCGTACTGGGCTTTTCAATATCGGTGCATCCGGTCAAATGCTAATCGGTGGTCTTTGTGCAACTGCTGTAGGACTAACTTATGATTTTTCAAGACCTATTCTTTTATTGATGATGATTTTTGCCGGTCTTCTAGGAGGAGCACTTTGGGCACTGCTTCCGGGGTTATTAAAAGCAAAATTCAACGTACATGAGGTTGTTTCAACGATCATGATGAACTGGATTGCGTATTGGACTGTTTACTATATTGTACCAGGTTATTTCAAGGGAGAATTCCTTGAAACAGAATCAAAGAAGCTGCCCGATGCAGCCACTTTAAAGGTCCCATTTTTAACAGAAATGTTCCAAGGATCTTACATTAATCTAGGTATCTTCATAGCTGTGATTGCAGTCATCATTGTTGCCTTTATTATAAATAAAACCACTTTAGGATTTGAGTTAAAAGCAGTTGGTTTCAATCGTCACGCTGCCGAATATGCCGGAATGCACGTTAACCGCAATATTATTCTTTCAATGCTTATTTCCGGGGGGCTTGCCGGTCTTGCTGGTGTGGCTTTATACGCAGGTAATGCTTCAACCATCCAAATTGGGATTTTACCATCAGCAGGTTATGATGGAATTGCCGTATCCCTATTAGGTGCCAATACACCTGTAGGCGTATTTTTTGCAGCGATTCTATTTGGAATTTTATATTCTGGTACAGGATTTATGAATGCCATGACCGAAATTCCACCAGAGCTTGCGAATACGATTATCGCGATTATCATTTATTTTGCGGCAACAAGTATTCTAATCGAACGGGTTATCAAAAGATTTTGGAAAACACGTTCTAGTAAAGAAGTCGTTGTCCCTGATGTGAAGAAGGGAGAATCATAAGATGTGGACAATCATTGAACAAATTTTCCCGTATGCCATTGTATTTACGATTCCATTGCTCATTACCGCGTTAGGTGGGTTGTTTAGTGAACGAAGCGGTATTGTCAATATCGGATTAGAAGGATTAATGGTAATTGGCGCTTTCGCTGGGGCATTAACCATTCACTTTATGCAGCAAACATGGCCACATGATACTTGGGTACTTTGGATTGGTTTAGTAGCAGCAATGGTAGCTGGTATGCTGTTTTCATTGCTTCATGCTTTTGCCAGCATTAACTTAAGTGCCAATCAAATTATTAGTGGTACGGCGATTAACTTGATTGCCACCGCTTTAACAGTATTTTTAGCTAGAAATATTACCGGAAGCGGTAATATTCGCTTAACAACAGGCTTCTCGCCTATGGATATTCCTGGGCTATCAAAAATACCCATCATCGGCGATTTATTTTTCACAAAAACCTATCCGACAACGTGGTTCATCTTAGTTATCCTTGTTGTTAGTACGTTTATTCTATATAAAACAAAATATGGTCTTCGTTTACGTTCCTGTGGGGAATATCCACAAGCTGCAGAGGCAGCAGGCGTTAACGTACGGGCGATTCGTTACAGCGGGGTTATCATATCAGGAGCATTCGCTGGCTTAGGAGGCGCCTTGATTATTGTTACGTATGCAGGTGAATTTACAGGAACAGTATCTGGTTTAGGATTTCTAGCCTTGGCGGCATTAATTTTTGGACAATGGCGACCTTATGGTGTGCTAGGGGCTACGTTCTTCTTTGGTTTTGCGAGTACCATTGCCAACGTATCTCAAGTAATTCCTGAGTTCCAAGTGATTCCGCCGATTATCCTAAAGACGTTTCCATACGTCGTGACACTGTTAGCACTTGTTGTTTTCTCAAAATCTACCCAAGCACCAAAAGCTGCTGGAGAACCGTTCGACTCCGGTAAGCGCTAATACGAAGACCCTTGGCTTTAGTCTAGCCAAGGGTTTTTTGCGTAAAACTTGTATAAAATTGGTACTGAAAGGTATAGTAGAAATTAACTACTATAAGATTCTCGCGAAAATGCTTGAATTATTCTAAAATGGGAAAAATAACACAACGTGCAGTCACATAAGATAAGACATATGCATTTGGTCAGGAGGATGAAGATGACAGTAATCACGGAAACCATTACAGAGATGAAGGGGTATAACCTTCATATTGTCAAAACTGAAAAATATAAAACCAATACGTTTATTTGGAAGATGAAGGCCCCTATAAATAAGGATGAGGTCACGTTAAGAGCCTTATTACCATACGTCCTGCAAAGCAATTCGAAAAAATTCCCATCAACTACGGCACTGCGTTCTTATTTGGACGATTTGTACGGTGCATCCCTCTATGTCGATTTATCCAAGAAAGGTGAATATCATATAATTAGCTTTTCATTAGAAGTTGCAAATGAAAAGTTTTTGTCAGACCCAACCCCATTGTTACGAAAAGCGATCGAATTTTTTGCAGAAATATTAACGAATCCCAATGTGTCAAGTTCTGGCTTTGACTCAACTACCATTGATGCTGAAAAGCGAACGCTAAAACAGCGGATTCAATCTATTTATGATGACAAAATGCGCTATTCCAATTTTCGCTTGGTTGAAGAAATGTGTAAAGATGAGCCATATGCCCTTCATGTCCATGGACAAATGGAACAAGTTGATGAGATTACCTCAGCAAGTTTATATAGTTATTTTCAACGTGCATTCTGCGAGGATGAAATGGATTTTTATGTGATCGGTGATGTGGAGGAAAGAGAAGTACAAGCGGTTAGTGATGAACTATTGCACTTTCAAGCGCGCACACCAAAGCGGTTATCAGAAGCGCATACGAAGAAAACAATTGAAGCAAAAGAAGTGAAAGAAGTTCAAGATGTTAAACAGGGCAAACTAAATATTGGCTATCGCACGAATATCATCTATGGTGATGCCGACTATTTTGCACTGCAGGTTTTTAATGGAATATACGGTGGCTTTTCTCATTCCAAGCTTTTTATCAATGTTCGGGAAAAAGCAAGTCTTGCTTACTATTGCGCAAGTAGATTGGAGAGCCATAAAGGTCTAATGATGGTCATGTCAGGTATTGATAATAAAAATTTCGATCAAGCGATTACGATTATTAAGGAACAAATGCAAGCGATGAAAAACGGTGATTTTAGCGATGCAGAGCTTGAACAGACGAAAGCCGTAATTAAGAATCAATTATTGGAAACCATCGATACGGCCAGAGGAATGGTCGAAATTCTGTACCATAATGTTGTCGCTAGTACTAAGATCAGCCTCGATGATTGGCTTGAAAAAATGGATCAAACAACTACCGAGGAAATTGTCAATGTGGCAAATAAAATTGACTTGGATACCATCTACTTTCTTACAGGAACGGAGGCGGGCGAATGATGGAGAAAATTAGCTTTGACCAGCTCCAAGAGGAATTATTTTATCAAAAGCTTGATAATGGCTTAGATGTTTATATTTTACCAAAAAAAGGCTTTAATAAGACCTTTGCGACGTTCACAACTAAATATGGCTCGATTGATCATCATTTTGTTCCACTCGATAAAGCTGATTATGTCAAAGTACCAGATGGAATCGCCCATTTCCTTGAGCACAAGCTGTTTGAAAAAGAAGACGGAGATGTGTTCCAACAATTTAGTCGCCAGGGTGCTTCAGCTAATGCGTTTACTTCCTTTACGAGAACCGCCTATTTATTTTCAAGTACATCAGATGTTGAAAAAAACCTGGAAACGTTAGTGGATTTTGTTCAAGATCCATATTTTTCAGAACAGATGGTTGAGAAGGAAAAAGGCATTATTGGACAGGAAATTACGATGTATGATGATAATCCTGACTGGCGCCTCTACTTTGGCTTAATTGAAAATATGTACCATAACCATCCTGTTAAAATTGATATTGCCGGGACGATTGCATCCATTACCGATATTACGAAGGATATGCTTTATGAGTGCTATCATACCTTCTATCATCCAAGTAATATGCTTTTATTTGTTGTCGGTCCCGTTAATCCTGATGAAATCATGAAACAGATTGTCGATAATCAGACGAAGAAGGATTATAAGGATCAGGGAGAAATCAAACGGGAATTTCAAGAGGAACCAGTGTCGGTCGCCGAACCAAAAAAAGTCCTACAAATGAACGTGCAGACGTCAAAGTGCATGGTCGGATTGAAGGCCGCACAGGTGGATTTGCAAGGCGAGGTAATGCTGAAAGCGGAATTAACCGCTAATGTATTGCTCGATTTGTTATTTGGTAAGAGCTCAGAAAATTATCATAAGCTTTATAGCGCGGGGTTAATTGATGATTCGTTTTCTTTCGATTTTACCCTAGAGAAGGGCTTCGGTTTCCTTATGGCAGGAGGCGACACCAACGACCCAGATAAACTTGCTGCGACGTTGAAGGAAATGCTATTTGAAGTCAAGGACGGTCATCGCTTTAGTGAAGACGCGTTAAGTCGTTCGAAAAAGAAAAAAATTGGTGCATTTTTACGAGCCGTTAATTCACCGGAATATATTGCGAATCAGTTTACTCGTTATGCTTTTAATGATATGGATTTATTTACAGTTGTTCCAACTTTAGAAAAAATCACCTTGGACGATGTAAAACAGACAGCTGCGGAATTGATTGCTGAAGAGCGATTTACCGTTTGTCAAGTGATCCCTAAATAACGGAAGAAAAGCGTCGCTTGGCGGCGCTTTTTCCAATCGGATGGCTGTGTTAAAGCAGAATGTTGTTTTTTGGCAAGTTGATTGGAGTGGAAGGCGCGAAGACTCCTGCGGGAGCAGCGGGACAGGTGAGACCCCACAGGCGCGAATGCGCCGAGGAGGCTCACCGCCCGCCCCGCGGAAAGCGAAGCGCCTGTAACGGAAATCAACAGCCACGTTTAACACAGCCAATCAGATAGATGCAGTTGCTTTAAGGAGAGGAACTTATGAAAAAATATGTATTGATAACGGGCGCAAGTGGGGGAATTGGTCAAGCAATCGCGCTAAAACTTGCCAAGGAAGGTTATTCCCTTTATTTGCACTACCATACAAATGAAAAGGCAATCGCCAAGCTGCTCACTCAGCTAGAAGAATATGGCGGGGAATACATACCGATTCAAGCTAATTTGGCAGAAATGGACGGAATTAACCATGTTGCAGCGAGTATTTTCGCAATAGATGCAATTGTTCATAACAGCGGGACAAGCCATTATGGCCTCCTCGTTGATTTAGTTGAAGCTGATTTAAATCAACTAATAAATTTACATATTAAAACGCCTTTGCTGTTAACAAAGGAATTACTTCCGAAAATGCTTCAGAAACGCAGTGGCGCAATCGTCGTTATTTCGTCGATTTGGGGGCAAACTGGCGCAGCTTGTGAAGTGGCTTACTCCTCTGTAAAAGGAGCTCAAATTGCCTTTGTGAAAGCGTTAAGTAAGGAAGTTGCTTTGAATGGAATTCGCGTGAATGGAATTGCTCCAGGGGCTATTGCAACCGAAATGCTAAGTGATTTTTCTGAAGAGGAACTTGATCTGCTTCGTGGTGATATTCCACTTGGCATCTTAGGTGCCCCGCAGCACGTGGCTGACGGTGTTTCGTTTTTATTATCAGAGCAATCGGCGTATATCACTGGTCAAATCCTTGGAATTAATGGCGGTTGGTATATGTAATATTTTTCAAAAAGGAAAATGATAAATCGTGAATATTATCAGGCCTCTCAATGCAAAATAACAACGTACTACTTTAAAAGGAGGACTCACGATGTCTGTTTTAGATAACTGGTCACAATGGAAGGATTTCTTAGGAGATCGACTAAATCAAGCGCAAAGTACTGGAATGAACAAGGATGTAGTTAATGATTTAGCTTACCAGATTGGTGATTACTTAGCGAGTCAAGTGGAGCCGAAAAATGATCAGGAAAAAATTCTTGCTGATCTTTGGTCTGTTGCATCTCCTGATGAGCAGCATGCCATTGCAAATATTATGGTGAAACTTGTTTCAAACGACGGTACACGCTGATAGTGCACAAAAAAGAGAGGGTTTCCTCTCTTTTTTTAATGGATAAAAATTGGTTTAATTGTTTAATCGGGAAATATTTAAAGCAAATGGGTTTTCCCTTTCATCTTCATTAAAAATCATATATTATAGTACCTAGATGAAATTATGAGGAAAAAATCTATTGACTGATTTGGAGGTTGAGTAATGGAAAAGAAAGAATGGTATTTAGAATATGAAATTCAAAAAAACCGTCCTGGTCTATTAGGTGATATTTCCTCCTTATTAGGTATGTTAAAAATAAATATTGTCACGATAAATGGAATTGATTCTGGGCGTCGCGGCCTCCTAATTAAGGCAGAAGATAACGAAAGAATAAAACGATTAGAGTCAATTTTGAATACAATGGACACAATAAAAGTAATTAAACTTCGTGAACCAAAACTTATGGACCGTTTAGCTGTCCGTCATGGTCGATATATTCAAAGAGATGCAGATGATAGAAAGACATTTAGGTTTATCCGTGCTGATCTTGGTGTTTTAGTTGATTTTATGGCTGAATTAATGAAACAAGAAGGTCATAAGTTAATTGGAATCCGCGGAATGCCACGCGTTGGAAAAACTGAGTCAATTGTTGCATCGAGTGTTTGTGCGAGTAAACGTTGGCTGTTTGTTTCATCCACTCTACTTAAACAAACCATTCGTAATCAATTGATTGAGGATGAATATAGCGAGAATAATGTCTACATAATTGATGGAATTGTATCGACACGTCGGGCGAATGAACGTCATTGGCAGCTCATTCGTGAAATTATGCGGATGCCGACTGTAAAGGTTATCGAGCATCCAGATATTTTTATTCAAAACAGTGAGTATACAATGGATGATTTTGACTACATAATTGAACTGAGAAATGATCCGAGCGAAGAGATAACCTATGATTTAGTTGATTCTAATCTCACAAGTTCTGATATTGTCGGTTTTGATTTTTAATATGGTGGTGTTTTTCTGTGAATGAACTAGGTAGTAGACTGAAGCAGGCCCGTGAAGAAAAGGGACTGAGCTTAGATGATCTCCAAACGCTAACAAAAATTCAAAAGCGTTATTTGCAGGGAATCGAAGAAGGTAATTATTCGATGATGCCCGGCAAATTTTATGTGCGCGCTTTTATTAAACAATACGCTGAAGCGGTTGGAATCGATCACGAGGAGTTATTTGAAAGCTACAAAGCAGATATTCCTCCAGTATATGATGAACAAATAAATGAAAATATATCACGTGTTCAAACGAAAAAAACGCTTCCAGCAGGGAGCTCAAAGGTGCTCGATCTGCTACCTAAAATTCTACTTGGTGTTTTAGTCGTTGGTGTCGTGGCAGTCATTTATTTATTTGCACAAAAGAATGCTGGTGATGATGAAAAGAAAGAAGCTGCAAAAGGCAGTCAAGAAGTGAAGATCGAAGAGTCGGAAGACTTAAAGAAAACAGAAGAAACCTCTGCAACTAGTGACAAAAAGAATGCCGAGGATAAAAAAGCTGAAGATAAATCGAAAGATGACTCAAAAGCTGACGAACAAAAAAATGATGAAAAGAAGCAAGAAGAAAAAGCTACACAAGCTTTAGCAGTCGTTTCTGCACAAGGCAATGAAACAGCCTACGAGCTAAAAAATGCAGACAAGTTTGAATTAACGGTTACGACAACAGGTGAAACCTGGATTAACATTTTAAATGGTAAGGGCACTTCCTTCTTCCAGGGAATGTTAAAGAAGGGTGCAACAGAGAGTCAGACTGTCGATTTTTCAAAGGAAACCGAAGCGGTTGTTGTTGTTGGCCGTTCCTCAGATACCGAAATTTTTGTGAATGGACAAAAGCTTGAATATGCTGTCCCTGTTACTGAGGAAGTTCGCCAAGACATCACCATTCGCTATGTTCCACCAACGCAATAGTCATCATTTGATGACTATTTTCGCATGTGTGCGGACATGAGCAAGCTGCTTCCGCTTTTATTTATCTAGCTCCAGTGGCTAGGGGCTCGGGGTCACAAGCCAACCCGCCAAGAAGGTCAAAGAACGACCTTCTCGCCGGCTCGTCTTGCGCCAGTCGCCCCTGGGCAAGCCACTTCCGCTTTTATTATTTGGAGGGAAAAAAATGAATTTACCTAATAAGATTACAGTGTCACGAATCATGTTGATCCCACTATTTCTAGTCATTATGCTAGTGGATTTTTCTTGGGGTGAAATGAGCTTTATTGGTGCAGATATGCCTGTTACCCATTTTGTCGGAGCCCTTATATTCATCATTGCATCGACTACTGACTGGATTGATGGACATCTTGCCAGAAAACATAACTTAGTTACAAACATGGGGAAATTTCTAGATCCGCTTGCTGACAAGCTATTGGTATCTGCAGCATTGATTGTATTGGTAGAGCTTGGCTATGCTCCATCATGGATTGTTATCGTGATTATCAGCCGCGAATTTGCCGTAACTGGATTACGTTTGATTCTTGCAGGAACAGGGGAAGTTGTAGCTGCGAACATGCTTGGAAAAATCAAAACTTGGGCGCAAATTGTTGCAATTTCAGCATTACTTTTACATAATACGATTTTTGAACTCATAAACCTTCGCTTTGATTTGATTGCCCTTTGGGTGGCGCTCATCTTTACGATTTGGTCAGGTTGGGATTATTTTTATAAAAATCGTGACGTACTTGTCAATTCAAAATAACATCTATATTAAGGAGGCAGGCTATGAATGCGGAAATCATTGCAGTAGGAACTGAGCTTTTGCTTGGTCAAATCGCCAATACGAATGCACAGTTTATTTCAAAGGAGCTTGCCGATTTAGGAATAAATGTTTACTATCATACTGTCGTCGGCGATAATTCAAGCCGATTAAAATCAGCTCTTGCAATTGCTGAATTACGTTCAAATCTCATCATCTTCACAGGCGGTTTAGGCCCAACGAAAGATGATTTAACAAAAGAAACAATTGCTGCACACTTAGGCAAAAACTTAGTCTATGATTCTGAGTCATTAAAATCAATAGAAAGCTATTTTGAAAAGACTAACCGTCACATGACGGAAAACAATCGTAAACAAGCGATGGTTATTGAAGGGTCTCATGTGTTGCCAAATGATCATGGCATGGCACCGGGAATGGCAATTGTGATGGATAAGCGAATCTACATCTTGTTACCAGGACCACCGAGTGAAATGCAGCCGATGATGGCTCATTATGGATATGACTATTTAGCTTCGAAATTAACGGACCGTGAAAAGATTGTGTCAAGGGTACTTCGCTTTTTCGGAATTGGGGAGGCGGCCTTGGAAACTGAAATTGAAGATTTGATTGAACAACAAACCAATCCTACGATTGCCCCACTTGCAGGTGATGGTGAAGTTACTTTGCGTTTAACGGCTAAGCATTCCTCATTTTCTGAGGCTGAGAGATTGCTTGATTTGACAGAAGCTCAGATTCGCTTAAGAGTCGGACAGTTTTTGTATGGCTACGATGAGTCTTCTCTGTTAGAAGAAGCGATGAAGCTGTTGAAGCAACAAGGGCTAACCATTGCAGCAGCTGAATCGTTAACTGGGGGCATGTTTCAGCAGCAAATCACAACCGTTTCCGGAGCAAGCAAGGTTTTAAAAGGTGGCGTAGTTTGTTATACAAATGAAGTAAAGCGCAACATCCTTAATCTTTCCGAGGAAATAATCAGAAGAGATGGTGTGGTCAGTGAAGCTTGTGCTGCCGAGCTTGCCCGTAATGTTGCCGAACTTTTAAATGCAAAAATCGGTATCAGTTTTACCGGTGTCGCTGGTCCGGATGAGCAGGAAGGCAAACCTGTCGGAACAGTCTTTATCGGACTTCATCACGAGGGTAGGCCAACGATCGTGAAGCAGCTTCGCTTAAGTGGAAACAGAGATTCCATTCGCAATCGTACCGTGAAATTTGGTTTTTACCTATTATTACAAAGTTTAGCAGATACGCAGAGTGCCGGTTAGGTGCTCTGTTTTTTGTTGGTTGTTAAGGTGGGTTTGGTGATTGGAGCTATGTTTGGAGCGTACATCTGAAAAGATAGCACCAATGGAGGTGATTGGAGCTATGTTTGGGGAGTACATCTGGAAAAGTTAGCGCCAATGAGGGGTATTGGAGCTATGTTTGGGGAGTACATCTGGAAAAGTTAGCACCAATGAGGGGTATTGGAGCTATATTTGTGGTGTTCATGTAAAAAAGATAGCGCCAATGTGGGTGATTGGAACTATGTTTTGAGCGTTTATCCAGAAAAGATGGCTCCAACAATCCTAGTTACGGTTTTTATTTGAAATTTGATGGGTTTCGTTTGTCACGAATTATTCGTATTTTAGGTAAAATTGCATTTTTGGCACATTTTTACCCCCGAAACTACGAGTTTGCCTAGGCGAAAATATGTTTTTTGTGTAAAAATTGGCTACGAAAAAACCGAATAGATGTTCGATGTTTTTGTGGACAAACCGAAAAAAAGCAGTTATATTATAAATAGGTTTTGAGATGAGACAAGGAAGGAAAAGAGGTGAAAAGTACGTTCTGAATAAGTCATCACATGAAAAACGAAGTGAAAGCAATACAATGCGAACACTAAATTTTACATAGTGATAGCAATCAAATAAACGTACTGTATAAGCAGCTTTTTCTTCCTTGTTTATGAATAAAGGAGGAAATATTTTGGCTAATAATGATCGTCAAGCTGCCTTAGAAATGGCTCTAAAGCAAATAGAAAAACAATTTGGTAAAGGCTCTATCATGAAACTTGGAGAGCAAACCGACCGTAAGATTTCCACTATCTCAAGTGGATCACTTGCTCTCGACGTAGCACTTGGAGTAGGTGGGTACCCTCGCGGAAGAATTATTGAAATATATGGTCCAGAGAGCTCTGGTAAAACAACCGTAGCCCTTCATGCAATCGCTGAAGTTCAAGCTGCTGGTGGGCAAGCGGCATTTATCGATGCTGAGCATGCCCTTGACCCAGTTTATGCCCAAAACTTGGGGGTAAACATTGACGAATTACTACTTTCTCAACCAGATACTGGTGAACAAGCACTTGAAATCGCTGAAGCACTTGTGCGTAGTGGAGCTGTGGATATTCTAGTAATCGACTCTGTAGCAGCACTTGTTCCAAAAGCGGAAATCGAAGGCGAAATGGGTGATGCACACGTTGGTTTACAGGCCCGCTTAATGTCACAAGCACTTCGTAAACTTTCAGGTGCAATCAATAAATCAAAAACTATCGCTATCTTTATTAACCAGATTCGTGAAAAGGTTGGAATTATGTTCGGGAACCCCGAGACAACCCCAGGGGGACGTGCCCTTAAATTCTACTCAACGGTTCGACTTGAAGTCCGTCGTGCTGAACAATTAAAGCAAGGTAACGATATCGTCGGTAACAAGACAAAAATCAAAGTCGTTAAAAATAAAGTAGCACCACCATTCCGTGTGGCTGAAGTTGATATTATGTACGGAGAAGGAATTTCCATTGAAGGCGAAATCGTCGATATGGGTTCAGATCTTGATATTGTCCAAAAAAGCGGTTCTTGGTATTCATACAATGATGAGCGTGTTGGCCAAGGACGTGAAAATGCGAAGCTTTATTTAAAGGAAAATAAAGAAATTCGCAAGGAAATTCTTCAAAAAATCCGTGACCATTACAATCTTGATGGTGAAAAGGTTGTTACTGAGGAACCAGATGACCAAGAAGAGTTAAATTTACTAGACTAATCTAAAAATGGAAGCAGCAAAGTTGGTCTTACCATTTTGCTGTTTCTTTTTTTATGAGAAGTTTACTAATTTTGTAAAAATATTCATTGTTGAGATTGAAAATACTTTATACTTCAACTATTCAAACAAAGCAAATAAAAGAAAGATTTCCGTAAAAATACAAAAAAATTCTAAAAACCGGCAATATAAAATCCACAATATGGTAAACATAGTAATCATAAGGGACAACACGCTTGACAATAAAAATCCACAGCTTTACAATTAAATATGTATATTTTACATTTTTATGAGTATGTGAAAGCTTAAAAGCCCTCGTGCTGTATATTGACGTGAGAAACCAGTGTACATGCCGACAAGTTAAGAAATGCATTACAAGATCATAGCAAGAGGAGGTGAAACGATGGAACCTATTACGATCATCTCCATTTTGCTTGGCCTATTCGTCGGTGCGGTTGTTGGCTATTTTATTCGTAAGTCCATTGCTGAAGCAAAGATTGCTGGTGCAACTAATGCTGCAGAGCAGATTTTAGAAGATGCAAAGCGCGAAGCTGAAGCGTTAAAAAAGGAAGCACTGTTAGAAGCAAAGGATGAAATTCACAAGCTTCGCACAGAAGCTGAACGTGAGGTTCGAGAACGAAGAAATGAACTGCAAAAACAAGAAAACCGGTTGCTGCAAAAAGAGGAGAATCTAGATCGAAAGGACGAATCGTTAGACAAGCGTGAAGCCCAATTAGAGAAGAAAGAGGATACTCTTAACCAAAGACAACAGCATATTGAAGAGATGGAAAGCAAAGTGGACGAGATGGTACGATTGCAACAAGCTGAATTAGAACGAATCTCGAGCTTATCGCGTGAAGAGGCTAAAAATATCATTTTAGATCGTATGGAACAGGAATTAGCACATGATACTGCTGTAATGATAAAGGAAAGCGAAAATCGCATTAAAGAAGAATCTGATAAGAAGGCAAAAGAAATTTTGTCACTGGCGATTCAACGTTGTGCGGCTGACCATGTTGCAGAGACAACTGTATCTGTAGTAAACCTTCCAAATGATGAAATGAAAGGCCGAATCATTGGACGCGAAGGACGAAATATCCGTACTCTTGAAACCTTAACAGGTATCGACTTGATTATTGATGATACGCCAGAAGCGGTTATTTTATCTGGTTTTGATCCAATTCGAAGAGAAACGGCCCGCTTAGCTCTTGACAAGCTTGTTCAAGACGGACGTATCCATCCTGCACGTATTGAAGAAATGGTGGATAAAGCTCGCCGTGAGGTAGATGAGCATATCCGCGAAATTGGTGAACATACTACTTTTGAAGTAGGCGTTCATGGGCTCCATCCGGATCTAATTAAAATTCTTGGACGACTTAAGTTTCGGACAAGTTATGGCCAAAACGTGTTAAAACATTCAATCGAAGTCGCTCAGTTATCTGGCTTATTAGCTGCTGAGTTAGGCGAAGATGAAACATTAGCACGCCGTGCCGGATTATTACACGATATTGGTAAAGCAATCGACCATGAAGTGGAAGGAAGCCACGTTGAAATAGGGGTAGAGCTTGCTACGAAGTACAAGGAGCACCCAGTTGTTATTAACAGTATTGCTTCCCACCATGGAGATACTGAACCAACTTCAACCATTGCGGTTCTTGTTGCTGCAGCAGATGCATTGTCAGCTGCTAGACCAGGTGCCCGCAGTGAAACTCTTGAAAACTATATTCGTCGACTTGAAAAACTTGAAGAGATTTCAGAGTCGTTTGATGGCGTTGAAAAGTCATTTGCAATTCAAGCTGGTCGTGAGATCCGGATTATTGCTAAACCGGAACAAATTGACGACTTGGAAGCACATCGACTTGCGCGAGATATCCGAAAGAGAATTGAAGAAGAGCTTGATTACCCGGGTCATATAAAAGTGACGGTTATTCGGGAAACAAGAGCTGTAGAATATGCAAAATAAAGCGGTGCATCTGCGCCGCTTTTTTTTATTGAGTATGTAAGTTTCGTCCATCGCAAAAAAGGAAGTCATCAATAAGGGTTATTAGGTACCTAATTTAGCGGCAACAGCCTAAACCAAGTCATCAAAGCTATATGTATGCGCCTTGACCTTGCGAACCCCGTCAAGCCGAATTGGCCAAACCCAACATACCCAACTCCAGCTTTTCAGGCGTGCTACCGCTATTGATTTAATATGTGCTACAATGAAACACAGGAAAATACCGTAACATAGAAAGGAATTAGCCATGAGAATTTTGTTTGTAGGAGATGTTGTTGGTTCTCCTGGTCGGGACATGGTCAAAGAATATGTTCCAAAATTAAAAGAAAAATATCGCCCAACCATTACGATCATTAATGGTGAAAACGCTGCAGGCGGTAGGGGAATCACCGAAGCCATATACCGTAGTTTCTTAGAGGTCGGTGCCCAAGCTGTAACGCTCGGGAATCACACTTGGGATAATCGAGAGATCTTTGAATTTATCGATAAAGCAAAATACCTAGTTCGTCCGGCAAACTTTCCTGAAGAAGTACCAGGTAAGGGGATCACTTATTTAAAAATTAATCAAGACGAAGTCGCCATTATCAATTTACAGGGGCGGACCTTTATGCCCGCAATTGATTGCCCTTTTAAAAAAGCAGACGAGCTTGTTGAAGAGGCTCGGAAAAGAACGCCCATTATCTTTGTTGATTTTCATGCAGAGGCGACGAGTGAAAAGCAGGCAATCGGTTGGTATTTGGATGGCCGCATTTCAGCCGTTGTAGGCACCCATACACACGTGCAAACGGCAGATGACCGAATCTTGCCAGGAGGTACTGCTTACATCAGTGATGTGGGCATGACAGGTCCATATGATGGCATTTTAGGGGTCGAGAAGGATGCCGTCTTAAAAAGGTTCTTAACAAGCCTGCCAAGCCGATTTGAGGTTCCTAAGGAAGGGCGAACACTGCTTAGCGCAGTCATGATAGATATTGATAAAAAAACCGGAAAAGCGAAGAAAATTGAGAGAATCTTGATTAATGACGATCACCCGTTTTTCTCTTAACAAAATCAAAAGAAATGAGTCTCTGACATTATGTCTGAGGCTTTTTTTCGTCCAAGCCGGAATAACTATTAGAATGAGCGAATATAGTAACAATGGAATGAGTTACACCTGATTTGTTCATGTAACTGAACATGCGGGATCGGGAATGAACGAGGGGGAGCCAGGAATGGAGATATTAAAAGTTTCAGCAAAATCTAATCCTAATTCTGTAGCTGGTGCGCTTGCTGGTGTTCTACGAGAAAGAGGCGCTGCAGAAATTCAAGCTATCGGCGCAGGTGCATTGAATCAAGCCGTTAAGGCAGTTGCGATTGCAAGAGGTTTTGTTGCGCCAAGTGGAGTCGATTTAATTTGTATCCCGGCATTTACTGATATTAAAATTGACAACGAGGAACGAACAGCGATAAAGCTTATTGTTGAACCGAGATAAAAGTATTTTTGGAGATTAAAAGGAAGTTTTGTCAAGTGGTAATGTATCACAATTTATTAAAAAAATGACGAAAAAACAGAAGTATATACAAAAAACCTGTTTGTCGCAAGTGCGCTAACAGGTTCTTTTTTTGGGAAATTTTATGATAAAAGCATAAAAAATCTGTTTAAAGCAGAAAAAAACTATTCTAAAATACACTGGATGAACCTAACTTTTCACTCTTGCAATCCTAAGATTTAACTGTGAATTAGGAAAAAACCCTTATTTATAGGGGTTTTTGGCACCTAAAAAATATGAATGAGCATTCACTTCACCCGCGCCATATTTAGTATTTTCCCACAAATAAAAAAATATTCACATTTTCGTCAAAATTTCGCCTTTTAGGGTTGCATTTTTTAACGGTAAGGTCTAGAATTGTAATCGTTTAGTACCACACTTTAATATTTTTTAAGAAGTTTTAACTATATAAGGGTAATTTCTAGTGAATTTTCTAGGAAGGTGCTACACTTAGAATTGTAATAATTCTACATATTTTCTTAACGTATCCAAAGGGGTGTAAGAAATGATTAATCAGCTTTCATGGAAAGTTGGCGGACAGCAAGGGGAAGGCATTGAAAGTACAGGGGAAATCTTCTCAATAGCCTTAAATCGCATGGGTTATTATTTGTACGGTTATCGTCACTTTTCATCTCGTATTAAAGGCGGTCATACAAATAATAAAATCCGCGTAAGTACGAAAGAAGTTCGTTCCATCTCAGATGATCTTGATATTTTGGTGGCTTTTGACCAAGAAACGATAGATCTAAACTATAAAGAACTCCACGACAACGGAGTTATTATGGCAGACACTAAATTTAATCCACAACAACCGGAAGACACAAAGGCTTCATTGTATGCGGTTCCATTCACGGAAATTGCTACTGAACTTGGTACATCTTTAATGAAGAACATGGTTGCAATCGGTGCAACTAGTGCAGTATTAGACCTTGATATTCACGTGTTTGAAGAAGTTGTAAACGAAATCTTCGGTAAAAAAGGTCAACAAGTTGTAGACAAAAACATGGAAGCAATTCGTTCTGGTTTTGAATATATGAAAGAAAAGCTTGGTGGCAGTATCGAAACTATGCATCTTGAAAAAGCAGATGGTCAAAAACGCTTATTCATGATTGGTAACGATGCTATCGCAATGGGTGCTTTGGCTGGTGGTTGTCGCTTTATGGCAGCGTATCCAATTACTCCTGCATCAGAAATCATGGAATACTTAATTAAGAAATTACCAGCATTAGGTGGAGCAGTTATCCAAACAGAAGATGAAATTGCTGCTGCAACAATGGCAATCGGTGCTAACTACGGTGGTGCTCGTGCCCTAACAGCATCTTCAGGCCCTGGACTTTCTCTTAAAATGGAAGCTATCGGTTTAGCAGGTATGACTGAAACTCCAATCGTAATTGTTGATACACAACGTGGAGGTCCATCAACTGGTCTTCCTACTAAACAAGAACAATCTGACCTTATGGCAATGATCTATGGTACTCACGGTGAAATTCCAAAAATCGTAATGGCACCAAGTACTGTAGAAGAAGCTTTCTATGATACTGCTGAGGCCTTTAACTTGGCTGAAGAATATCAATGTCCGGTTATCGTTCTATCAGACTTGCAATTATCACTAGGAAAGCAAACAGTTGAGCCACTTTCTTTAGATAAAGTTGAAATTCGTCGTGGTAAGCTAGTTCAAGAAGAACTTCCAGAAATCAACGGCTACTTTAAGCGTTATGAAGTGACTGAAGATGGTGTTTCTCCTCGTTCAATTCCTGGCCAAAAATATGGTATCCACCATGTAACTGGTGTTGAGCATGCTGAAACAGGAAAGCCTTCTGAATCTGCAGCAAACCGTATTGCTCAAATGGATAAACGTTTTAGAAAAATCGAAAACCTTAAATTCGACACACCTGTATACAAAAATGCTCCTCATGAAGAAGCAGACTTGTTAATCGTAGGTTTCAATTCTACAAGAGGTGCGATTGAAGAAGCAATCGAACGTTTGGAGAAAGATGGATTAAAAGTGAACCATGCTCATGTTCGTTTAATCTACCCATTCCCATCAGATGACATTCAACCATTAATCGAATCTGCAAAGAAAGTTGCAGTAATTGAAAATAATGCGACAGGCCAATTAGCAAACATTATGAAAATGAATGTTGCTAGTGCACATAAATTAGTGAAGATTCTAAAATATGACGGAAATCCGTTCTTGCCGCATGAAGTTTATTCAAAATGCAAGGAGTTGTTCTAAATGGCCACATTTAAAGACTTTCGAAATGATGTGAAACCAAACTGGTGTCCTGGATGTGGAGATTTCTCAGTACAAGCTGCAATGCAACGTGCGGCAGCAAATGTAGGTTTAGAACCAGAAAATCTAGCTGTAATTTCAGGTATCGGCTGTTCTGGACGTATCTCCGGTTACATTAACTCATATGGCTTCCACAGCATTCATGGACGTGCATTGCCAATCGCTCAAGGTGTAAAAATGGCAAATCGCGATTTAACCGTTCTTGCTGCTGGTGGAGACGGAGATGGATTCGCAATTGGTACAGGTCATACTGTTCATGCGATTCGCCGTAACATCAACATTACTTATATCGTAATGGACAACCATATTTATGGTTTAACAAAAGGTCAAACTTCACCTCGCTCTGATGCAGGTTTCAAAACTAAATCAACTCCAGCCGGTTCTGTTGAACAACCACTTTCAACAATGGAGTTAGCATTAACTACTGGCGCGACTTTTGTTGCGCAAAGTTTCTCAACTGATCTTAAAGAACTAACTGCATTAATTGAAGCTGGAATCAAGCATGAAGGCTTCTCATTAATTAACGTGTTCAGTCCGTGTGTAACTTATAACAAAGTAAACACATATGATTGGTTTAAAGAGCACTTAGTAAAACTTAGCGATATCGAAGGTTATGATCCATCAAGTCGCGAAATGGCTATGCAAACATTAATGGAAAAAGACGGTTTAGTAACTGGTCTTATCTATCAGAACACTGCAAGAAAATCTTACCAAGATTTAATTCAAGGTTATTCTGAAACTCCATTAACAAAAGCAGATCTTACATTAGATCAAAATTACTTCGACAAACTAGTTGAAGAATTCGTATAAGAATTGAACGTAAAGCCCTGTCAGGTTCGCCTGGCGGGGCTTTTTTGTATGTTTTTTTAAAAGAGGGAAATGCTAGAATCGTTCATAATCTGTCAAAAATGATGATAGTTTTTGAATGTTAATGATAGAAAATGATTGATTTTTGCAATCGGTTACAGTAAGATATCTACAAAGAGGTGAGAAAATGTTAACTCCAGAACGTCACCAACTAATTTTAACAATTTTAAAAGAAAAACATACCGTCAAAATTAACGAGTTAGTTGAACTAACAAACAGTTCAGAATCAACAATTCGTCGCGATTTAACGCAATTAGAAGAAGAAAAGCATTTAAAAAGGATTCACGGTGGTGCGCAAAGATTGCAAGGGAAACTGCAGGAAATGAGCATGACTGAAAAATCAACCAAAAACCTTCAAACAAAAAAATCAATCGCTCAATTTGCTGCAAACCTAGTGGAAGAAGGAGATTGCATTTATCTTGATGCTGGTTCGACGATAGTAGAGATGATTCCATTTTTACCAAATGGAATTGTCGTAGTAACAAATGGTTTAATGCATGTTGCACCGCTGATGGAAAAGGAAATTGACCTTTTTCTAATTGGCGGACATACAAAAAAGAAAACTGGAGCAGTCATAGGACGTGGAGCGCTCTTAAGTCTTGATCAATATCGCTTCGACAAATGCTTCCTTGGTGTGAATGGAATCCATTCCCAATACGGATTCACCACTCCTGACCAAGAAGAAGCGATGGTAAAGCAAAAAGCGCTCGAATTATCGCGTGAGACATTTGTGCTTGCCGATGACTCGAAATTCTCAGAAATCGCTTTTGCGAAAATCGCTGACCTCCACAAGGCAACGATTATTACCAATGAACTGGATCCAGACACAAAAGAAATTTATCAAAGTAAAACTACGATTAAGGTTGTGACAGCATGATTTTTACCGTAACGTTAAACCCTTCAGTAGACTATATTGTTCAATTAGATAACCCTCAGCTAGGAAAGCTAAATCGTTCTAATCATGAGGACAAGTTTCCAGGCGGAAAAGGAATCAATGTCTCGCGGGTTCTGAAAAGAATGGGTGTCGACAGTAAACCGCTCGGATTCATCGGGGGCTTTACCGGTCAATACATCGAAGATTATCTTCTCCAAGAAGAAATCGTTCCAGATTTTGTCAAAGTAAGGGAAGACACAAGAATTAACATAAAGCTAAAATCCGAAACCGAAACGGAAATTAACGCAAAAGGCCCACAAATATCTGCCGCTGATTTTCAGACGCTTAAGGATAAAATCAAGCAGTTAACAGCACAGGACATGCTTGTGTTGGCTGGCAGCATCCCAGCAACACTTCCAGCGTCAACTTACGAAGAATTGGTACAGCTTTGTGCGGAAAATGGGACGAACTTTATCGTCGATGCTGAAGGTGAGTTATTAACGAAGGTTCTCGCTTATCACCCTTTTTTAATCAAGCCCAATCATCACGAGCTTGGTGAAATTTTTGAAACGCAAATTACAACCTGTGAACAAGCGATCGCATATGGAAGAAAACTCATTGAACAAGGTGCACAAAATGTCATTGTCTCCCTGGCAGGTGATGGTGCTGTTTTTATCAATAAAGAAATTTCATTGATTGCTAATGTTCCAAGTGGTGAGGTTAAAAGTTCAGTTGGGGCAGGGGATTCAATGGTTGCTGGGTTTTTAGCAAAGTATGCAGAAACAAACGATGTTAAGTTGGCTTTTCAATATAGCGTGGCATCAGGAAGCGCAACGGCCTTTTCAATCGGCCTGTGCAGTCCTGAAGAAGTGGAGCAACTACAAGAATTTGTGAAGATACAACAATATGAGGAGAGAGCCCGATGAAAATCACACAAATGTTAACAGAAGAGACCATTACTTTATCAATCTCCGGAAATAGCAAAATGAATGCCATTGATGCACTTGTCGACGTGTTAGATCGTGCAGGCAAACTGTCAGATAAAAAAGAGTATAAAAAAGCGATTATCGCTCGCGAAGAGCAAAGTACAACTGGAATCGGTGAAGGAATTGCCATCCCACATGCGAAGACAACTGCGGTAAAACAAGCAGCGATTGCCTTTGGTAAATCTGAGCAAGGTGTTGATTATCAATCACTTGACGGCAGGCCAGCCCACTTGTTTTTCATGATTGCAGCCCCTGAAGGTGCAAATAATACACACCTAGAGGCGTTATCTCGACTTTCTTCCATTTTAATGAATGAGGATGCTCGGGAAAAACTTCGCAATGCGGCAACTGCAAAAGAGGTTGTTGCGATTATTGATAGTTATGACCGTGAAGATGAGCAAGAAGAACAAAGCATGACCAATAAAAGCCAATTCATCGTTGCTGTAACGGCCTGCCCAACTGGAATTGCCCATACGTATATGGCGGCAGATTCCCTCCGCGCTAAAGCTAGTGAATTAGGAATTGATATTAAAGTGGAAACAAATGGTTCAGGCGGAGCAAAGAATGTGCTAACTCCTGATGAAATCGAAAGAGCAACAGCCGTCATCGTCGCTGCTGATACAAAGGTGGAGATGGCTCGCTTCAAAGGAAAGCGCGTAATCGAAACCGCAGTGGCTGATGGAATTCGCAAACCTCAGGAATTAATTACTCGTGCTGTAAACCAAGATGCCCCTGTATATCAGGGCGCAGCAGGTGATGCTACCGAAAGAACAACAGGTCAGCAAAAAGGTAAAGGTGTTGGAGCAACTATTTATAAGCATTTAATGAATGGTGTTTCTAATATGCTTCCTTTCGTAGTCGGTGGCGGAATTCTAATCGCGATATCGTTCATGTTTGGTTATAAGGCATTTGACCCTGAGGACCCTACTTATAATGTAATCGCTGAAGCGCTGATGACAATTGGTGGTGGAAGTGGCGCATTTGGGTTCATCGTACCAGTATTAGCTGGATTTATCGCGATGAGTATTGCTGATCGTCCCGGCTTTGCACCAGGTATGGTCGGCGGAATTTTAGCATCAGCAGGTGGTGCTGGCTTCTTAGGTGGAATGATCGCCGGTTTCTTAGCTGGTTATCTCGTTGTCGGTTTAAAGAAAGCTTTACAAGGTTTACCAGCATCGCTTGAAGGGATTAAAACCATCCTGTTATATCCGTTGTTAGGTATTGCTTTGACTGGCTTTATTATGGTTTTCGCAATCAATAAGCCTGTAGGTTTGCTCAATAGTGCGATTACCGATTGGTTATCCGGTATCGGAACTGGAAATGCTGTGGTACTTGGTATGATTCTTGGCTTAATGATGGCGTTTGATATGGGTGGCCCGGTTAATAAAGCTGCTTACGTGTTTGGAACTGGACTTTTAGCAAATGGCGTTTATGAGCCGATGGCTGCGATTATGGCTGCAGGAATGGTGCCGCCGCTAGCGATTGCCGTCGCGACAACATTATTTAAGAATAAATTCACTAAACAAGAAAAAGATGCAGGTAAAGCCAATTATATTATGGGCTTATCGTTTATTACTGAAGGCGCGATTCCATTTGCTGCCGCTGACCCGATTCGTGTGATTCCATCGGTTATGGCCGGGGCTGCTGTAACAGGTGCATTATCGATGATGTTCCATATTGGTATTCGAGCTCCACACGGTGGTATGTTCGTAGTTCCATTAGTAGATGGCAACTGGTTAATGTATCTAGTGGCGATTTTCGCTGGAACACTCGTTAGTGCACTATTAATCGGATTTTTGAAGAAACCTGTTACGGAATAGGTGGAAGAACGGCAGCGCTGAGTCGCTGCCGTTTTTATTTGGGGTAGGGGTGACAAAGTGGTGTGTGTGTGTCGTAATTCGTCGAAAATCGGATAAACCGCCTAATTCGTCGGATAAACGGGCCCAAACGTCGGATAAACTCCAATATTCATCGGATAAACGGGCGAAATCGTCGGATAAACCGCCCGAAACGTCGGATAAACCATCAGACGGGCTTCCAATTGATCCTGAAATTGTCGCTAAAACCCAGAAATGCGTGTATCTGGATAGAAACTGGTGATAAACAATCTTTCCTTGCAATCCCCCGCAACGGAAAGGATTTTTATTGTTTTCGGGCATTTTTGCCTATATACTATTATAATGTGTATGGGTTTTGTCACTTATGGAATTAATGGCTAGTAAGTGATTTTTTATTTTAAAAAAATAAGCTAGACAAACGAGCATGCCCAAAGGTTCACTTTATTGTAAAATGGAAGGAGCAAGACAGTTCAATGAATGAAAAGCAACGTTTAGAAGGTCAACAAGTGGAGGCGGCTAATTCTTCGGACAAAAAATCCGCAAAGGATTACAGCCAATACTTTCAGACTGTGTACGCGCAACCGTCCTTAAAAGAAGCGAAATCGCGCGGGAAGGAAGAAGTCAAGTACCATAAGGACTTCGAAATCCCTGAAGAATTCCGCGGTATGGGCGATGGTAAAAAGTTCTATATTCGCACTTATGGCTGTCAAATGAATGAGCATGATACGGAAGTTATGGCCGGGATTTTCCTAAGCCTTGGCTATGAGCCGACTGATTCAGTTGAAGATGCGAATGTGATTCTGTTAAACACCTGTGCAATCCGTGAAAATGCCGAGAATAAAGTGTTTGGTGAAATCGGCCACTTAAAGCCGTTAAAATTGGAAAAGCCAGACTTACTGCTTGGTGTTTGCGGCTGTATGTCACAGGAAGAATCTGTAGTAAACAAGATTCTTTCAAAACATCAACATGTGGACATGATTTTTGGAACTCACAACATTCACCGTTTGCCGCATATCCTTCAAGAGGCGTATATGTCGAAGGAAATGGTCGTGGAAGTGTGGTCCAAGGAAGGCGATGTCATTGAAAACCTTCCGAAAGTGCGTCGTGGCAATATTAAAGGTTGGGTTAACATTATGTACGGCTGTGATAAGTTTTGTACGTATTGTATAGTGCCATTTACGCGTGGTAAGGAAAGAAGTCGTCGTCCTGATGATATTATCCAAGAAGTGCGTAACTTGGCCGCTCAGGGTTATCAAGAAATTACCCTCCTGGGTCAAAATGTAAACGCATATGGGAAAGATTTTTCCGATATGAAATACGGTTTGGGTGACCTAATGGAAGAAATCCGCCATATTGGGATTCCGCGCATTCGTTTTACAACAAGTCACCCTCGCGATTTCGATGATCATTTAATCGAAGTATTGGCGAAAAAGGGCAATCTCATGGAGCATATTCACCTGCCAGTGCAATCAGGTTCTACTGATGTATTAAAGATTATGGCGCGTAAATACGACCGTGAGCAATATTTAGAGCTTGTTCGTAAAATCAAAAATGCGATTCCTGACGTCGCATTAACCACTGATATTATTGTCGGTTATCCAAACGAAACCGATGAGCAATTTGAAGAAACATTATCACTTTACCGCGAAGTTGGCTATGAGGCAGCATACACGTTTATTTACTCACCTCGTGAAGGGACACCTGCTGCAAAAATGGTCGACAATGTGCCATTGAAAGTGAAAAAAGAACGGTTACAACGTCTCAACAACCTTGTGAATGAACTTTCTGCTGAGGCGCTCAAAAAATATCAAGGACAAATTGTTGAAGTGCTAGTTGAAGGGGAAAGCAAGAATAATCCAGACGTATTAGCTGGTTATACTCGCAAAAGCAAACTAGTTAACTTCATCGGTCCAAAAACGGTAATTGGAAAAATTGTGAAGGTCAAGATTACTGATTGCAAAACATGGTCATTAAACGGAGAAATCGTAGAAGAATTAGAACAAGTAGAGGTGTAGGGGAATGGCGAAATATACAAAAGATGATATCATTCAACGTGCAGCTGAGATTGCACAAATGATTGCTGAAACAGAAGAGGTAGAATTTTTCAAAAAAGCGGAAGCAAAAATTCATGCAAATGAAAAAGTTGCGCAAACGATTAAAACGATTAAAGGCTTGCAAAAACAAGCTGTCAATCTTCAACATTACGGCAAGGAAAATGCATTGCAAAATGTAGAAGAAAAAATCGCTAAATTGGAAGCGGAGCTAGATGAACTTCCAATCGTACAAGAATTTAAGCAATCACAAATTGATGTGAATGATTTACTTCAAATTATCGCTTCAACGATCTCAAACACAGTAACAGACGAAATCATCACTTCTACAGGTGGGGATGTTCTCCAAGGCAAAACAGGTGCTGCTGTCGAGAACGAGCACTGCCACCACGATCATTAATCATTAGCAGGGGATTGGGATGAAAATATTCCAATCCTCTTTTTTATTTGGAAAATAAGCTTATGTTTTGAAGCGTTATTTAGGAGTGTGGCTATGTTTGGAGGAGGTCTCTCGCAAAAGTAGCGCCAATAGCGTGGATTGGAGCTATATTTGGAGGAGGTCCCTCGCAAAAGTAGCACCAATAGCGTGTATTGAAGCGATATTTGGAGGAAGTCCCCTGAAAAAGTAGCACCAATAGCGTGGATTGGAGCTATATTTGGAGATGGTCCTCTGAAAAAGTAGCGCCTATTTTTACTTTTAAATTTTTGTAGGAATCTTTTTGGGACAGCCGATTTTTCGGAACCACTCATCGTAAAATTCATACTATGAACTATGCCTAAACTTTTACCGCAAGGGTTAAAATTGTCGCACACTAGTCTAATATCTCGCATAGGATGAATTGAAAATGAATGAGGAGGTTCGCTCGCAATGGGAGAATACAGAGAGATTATTACAAAAGCGGTTGTGGCGAAGGGTCGTAAATATACACAGTCTAAACACACGATATGCCCTGATCACGATCCGTCCAGCATTCTCGGCTGTTGGATCATTAACCATAAATACGAGGCGAAAAAGGTCGGTAAAACTGTAGAAATCAAGGGGACTTATGACATTAACGTTTGGTACTCTTATTGTGATAATACAAAGACGGAAGTTGTTACTGAGCGTGTCAGCTACGAGGATGTTGTAAAGCTTAAGAACCGTGATCCTGGCAGTTTTGATGATCAAGAGGTTATTGCTCGCGTTCTGCAGCAGCCAAATTGCTGCGAAGCGGTCATTTCCCAAAGTGGCAATAAAATCATTGTCCATGTTGAAAGAGAGTTCCTGGTTGAAGTGATTGGTGAAACAAAGGTTTGTGTAGCCGTCAATCCAGGCAAATGTGTCAGCAAAGATGATGATTGGGGAATGGATTTGGATGATGAGTTCAAGGATATCAATCCTGATTTCCTTAAAGAGAAAAAGGAAAAGTAACCAAAGACTAGGAAGGTCCTACTTCCTAGTTTTTCTTTTTTAATGTATGCACGGGATTTGGACTTAAACATCGTTTTTGGTTTTGGCAAATAAATCGGGATTTTGGCAAATAAATCTCGATTTTGGCAAGTAAATCAGGATTTTGGCAAATAAAATTGCAAATTGGCAAATAAATCACTAAAAGGATTAAGAGATTTAATCGCCATTTCCATTTCAATCAAAATAGGTAAAGGTTTCTTATCTTCACGCTGTGACCGTTATGGTATAATTAATTGTCGAAAATGAACAGATAGATTGAAAACGTTGGAGGAAATTATGGCAGCATACACCCCGATGATACAACAATATTTACAAGTAAAGGCAGACTACCAAGATGCCTTTTTATTTTTTCGCCTAGGCGATTTTTACGAAATGTTCTTTGAGGATGCCATCAAAGCATCACAGGAACTCGAAATAACCCTAACGAGCCGGGACGGTGGCTCAACGGAGCGAATCCCGATGTGCGGCGTGCCCCACCACTCGGCTGCTCAATACATTGATCAACTGATTGAAAAGGGCTACAAAGTCGCAATTTGCGATCAGGTCGAAGACCCCCGCCAAGCAAAAGGAGTCGTAAAGCGCGAGGTTGTTCAACTCATCACGCCGGGAACGATGATGGAAGGGCGTGGCTTGAGTGAAAAAGAAAACAATTACCTCGCATCGATTTCGATTTTTGCTGACGGAACGTATGGATTTGCTTATAATGACTTATCTACTGGAGAAAATCGCGTAGCTCTCCTCGCCGGAAATTTTGAAGAAGTGCTCAATGAACTATCGATTTCGGGTGCTAAGGAAGTTGTCGTTGCATCAAACTTTCCTGACGAGCTGCACCGGAAAATTCGCGAGCGGGCAGTGGTGACACTTTCGATTGAAGATGATGTCAACATGGCTGATTTTTATGAGCCATTGCTGAAAAATGTAGAACAGCCAAACATGCGTCAGGCGGTTGTGCGCTTGCTCAATTACCTATATCGGACGCAAAAGCGCAGCCTGGACCATTTGCAGCCAGTCCAGCCTTATGAAGTCCAGCAATTTATGAAAATTGACTATTACTCTAAGCGAAACCTGGAGTTAACGGAGACGATTCGCTCAAAAGGGAAAAAGGGTTCGCTGTTATGGTTATTAGATGAAACGAAAACGGCCATGGGTGGCCGGTTATTAAAGCAATGGATTGATCGTCCGTTGATCAATCGCACGGAAATCGAGCGCCGTCATGCTCTTGTTGATACGTTTATGACGCACTATTTTGAGCGACAAGATCTTCGTGAAAAATTAACCGAGGTGTACGATCTCGAACGGCTGTCCGGACGGGTTGCGTTTGGGAACGTAAATGCTCGTGATTTAGTTCAGCTGAAGCGCTCGTTATGGCAAATTCCTTTCATTAAGGAGCTGCTTAAAAGTCTCCCGAATGAGATGGCTGTGCAACTAGGTGAAGCACTTGACCCATGTGAGGAAGTAACCGATCTCTTAGAACGGGCATTAGTGGAAAATCCACCCCTTTCGATAAAAGAAGGAAATATCATTCAAGATGGCTATAATCAGGAGCTTGATACTTACCGCGATGCCAGCCGTAACGGCAAGACCTGGATTGCCCAGCTTGAGCGACAGGAACGTGAAAAAACGGGCATCAAATCGCTGAAAATCGGTTATAACCGCGTGTTTGGCTATTATATTGAAATTACGCGGGCAAACCTTCATTTGCTTGCTAATGACCAATATGAGCGGAAACAAACACTATCGAATGCTGAGCGCTTTATCACACCTGAGTTGAAGGAAAAAGAGGCTTTAATTTTACAAGCTGAGGAAAAAATCGTTGAGCTTGAATATCAGTTGTTTACAGAAATCCGCGAAAAAATTAAAGAATATATCCCGAACCTGCAGGGTTTAGCAAAAAAAATCAGTGCGCTTGATGTGCTGCAATGCTTTGCGACCGTCAGTGAAGAGCGGCATTATGTGAAGCCGGAGTTTTCAGAAGAACGCAGAATTTATTTGAAGGATGGCCGTCATCCGGTTGTCGAAAAGGTGATGAACGCCCAGGAGTACGTACCGAATGACTGCTACATGGATAATGAGCGCGAAATATTGTTAATCACCGGACCGAATATGTCTGGTAAAAGTACGTACATGCGTCAGGTTGCCTTAACTGCTATCTTAGCGCAAATCGGCTGTTATGTTCCCGCTAGTGAGGCGGTGTTGCCGATTTTTGACCAAGTATTTACGAGAATTGGCGCTGCCGATGATTTAATATCTGGTCAAAGTACGTTCATGGTTGAAATGTTGGAAGCGAAAAATGCGATTACAAATGCAACGGCTTCAAGCTTAATTTTATTCGATGAAATCGGACGGGGGACCTCAACATACGATGGTATGGCGTTAGCGCAGGCGATGATTGAATATATTCATGAACGGATTGGTGCGAAAACGTTATTCTCAACCCATTATCATGAATTAACGGTTCTTGATGAAACGTTGCCACGCTTGAAAAACGTTCACGTCAGTGCGGTCGAGCAAAATGGCAAGGTTGTCTTCCTTCATAAAATTAAGGAAGGAGCTGCCGATAAGAGCTACGGAATTCATGTCGCCGAGCTTGCCGAATTGCCGCGCGAAGTGATTACTCGGGCCAATGAAATCCTACGGGCCCTTGAAGCGAAAGCTGGGGATACTGAACATGAGATTCCGGCACTTAAACAGCCTGTAGCAGAAAGTAAACCATCCGAAGCAGAGCAGCATGTTGCGGTAGAACCGAAATCGCAGCCAGCTGTTGAGCCTCGAAATGAAGCGGAAACTCGGCCAGCCTCGGAGGCGCAATTAGATGCAAAATCGCAGGTAATCGAAGAGGCACAGCTTTCCTTCTTTACAGAAATGGAGCAGCCGAAAAAGAAAGAAAAAGAGCTCGATAGTAAGGAACGGAAGGTCATTGAGCAATTAAAGGAACTAAATCTATTAGATATGACGCCGCTTCAAGCGCTGAACACATTGTACGAGCTGCATAAGAAAATTAAATGATCCTGCTAGTTTTCGGGGAAAGCCAATATTAGCTTAATTTTAGCAATGAAAATATCAGCTGTGTTTGGAGGTGAGCTTATGGGGAAAATTATTCTGTTAGATGACGCATTATCAAATAAAATTGCCGCCGGTGAAGTGGTCGAGCGACCTGCATCGGTTGTGAAAGAATTAGTAGAAAACTCGATTGACGCCGGAAGCAGCATTATTGAAATCGACGTCGAAGAGGCAGGACTTGCCAAAATCAGAATTATTGATAACGGAGCAGGAATCGAGGAAGAGGATGTGCTGCTCGCTTTTCAGCGCCATGCCACCAGTAAAATCAAGGACGAAAAGGATTTGTTCCGTATTAAAACGCTCGGCTTCCGCGGTGAGGCATTGCCGAGTATCGCCTCCGTTTCAAGGTTGGAGCTCAAGACCTCAACCGGAACTAGTGCCGGAACACGGGTAATTATTGAAGGGAATCAGCTCGTCACCCATGAGAAAGCGCCGAGTCGTAAAGGGACCGACATAACTGTTACGGATTTATTTTTCAATACACCGGCTCGCTTGAAATATATGAAAACGATTCATACTGAGCTTGGGAATATTACTGATTTGGTGAACCGACTTGCGCTCGCACATCCTGAAGTATCGTTCCGGTTGACACATAACGGTAGGCAGCTGCTTCACACGAACGGAAATGGCGATGTCCGCCAAGTGCTCGCGGCGATTTATGGGATGAATATCGTCAAAATGATGGTGCCGATTTCTGGCTCATCCTTGGATTTTACGGTGAATGGTTATATTTCCATGCCTGAAGTGACCCGAGCATCACGTAACTATATCTCGACGATGATAAATGGCCGTTTTATTAAAAATTATTCATTAGTCAAAGCGATTCAAGAAGGCTATCATACATTATTGCCGATTGGCCGTTTTCCGATTGTGATGCTCAATATCGTGATGGACCCGATTTTAGTCGATGTCAACGTCCATCCATCTAAGCTAGAAGTCCGGTTAAGCAAGGAGCAGGAATTAAATCAATTGGTTAGCTCGTTGATTAAGGATGTATTTAAAAAGAAGGAACTCATTCCTTCAGGCTTTACTGCTCCTAAAATCGAAAAGCCAAAAACTGAGCAAACTTTTTTGGAGCTCGATCACATGCCGGTTGCTGCTGAACCTGTACCGGCACGTAAAATAAATATTGAAGAGACTTCTGATGTTTCTGAGCGGAGAGCTGTTGAGCAAGTGATTCAAGAGAAAAGACCTGTTTTTCCGGACTTTAGTATAACTGGTTCAGGATATGTGCAAAAATCAGTCCCGACAGTTGAACCAGAACCAGAACAGGGACCTTCTGATATTTTAGATGATGAACCAGTTGAAATCCCGGCAGAAGTGGAAGAGTCTCTAGTTGGAATATCGGCTGAAACAGAAGATTCACAAGCTGTCGAAGACGCGTCACCTTCACGAATTCCGCCGTTTTATCCGATAGGGCAAATGCACGGAACGTATATTTTGGCCCAAAATGATAAGGGATTGTATTTGATCGACCAGCACGCTGCCCAAGAGCGCATCAAATACGAATACTTTAAAGAAAAGGTCGGTCAGGTCGCCAGTGAACTGCAGGAGCTGCTCGTCCCGATTACGCTTGAATACTCAACCGATGAAGCGATAAAAATCAATGAAAATATCGAGGAGCTTGAAAAGGTCGGCGTGTTTTTAGAGGAATTTGGTCTGAATAGTTATATCGTTCGCTCGCATCCAGTTTGGTTTCCAAAGGGTGAGGAAAAAGAAATTATCGAGGATATGATTGAGCAATTGTTAATGATGAAAAAGGTTGATATTAAAAAATTACGCGAGGAAGCGGCAATTATGATGAGCTGTAAAGGCTCCATCAAGGCCAATCGCCATTTGCGAAATGACGAAATTCAAGCGCTCTTGGACAAGTTACGGACGACAACCGACCCATTTACCTGTCCACATGGACGCCCAATCATTATTCATTTTTCAACCTATGAACTTGAAAAAATGTTTAAACGAGTCATGTAATAGCTGAAACAGTTTAATATTTCTCATCGTCTAATAGGATAGAAGGAAATTTTACAACGTTAAGAGAATATGTAGTAGAGATTCTAGTTTGTGAGGTGTTGAGATTGATTGTATTCGGGCTCCTCAGTACATTTTTACCAGCCATAATCATTATTTTTGTTGTTGTTTATGCTGTGAAAAACAAAGAGCAAGGAGGAGAAAACGTGATTCGGCATCTTTATACTTATCTTGTCTTATTCGCGACACTCATGATGGTAATCGGTGGAGGAATCTCGATTTTTATGGCCGCTGCGGACTTAGTCAGTCCAGCAGGCTATTATCAAAGCTTTTCAGATTATCAGCAAATGAGATTGTCAGGGAAGGAACCTGGTGTGACCGACGCAACCGCCCTAACCGAAAAGCAATTACGGAGCGAATATCAGCTAATGGTCGATGATGAGAAGGCTCGTACAAAAGAACGAGCAATCAATCAAATCATTAAAAGCACAGGCTTCATTATTATTCCGCTACCAGTATTTATCTATTTCAATCGGATGAGAAAAAAGATTAAAGAAGAATAGGTAATATAAAAGAGGCTGCAGATTCCTGCAGCCTTTTTAGTTTGTGGTTTTGTGTGGTGGAGCCTTTGACATTTGTCCGAGGAATTGGGGCGATTATCCGACGAATTTGCATGTTTGTCCGCCAAATCTGAGTGTTTATCCGAGCTTTTCGATGGTTTATCCGACGAATTAGGCGATTTATCCGAAAAGCGACACAATTCGACAGTGAAGGCATGTTCAGCAAACCACGCTGACTTCGGCAGAAACCACAACTTCGTCAAACCACCAAACCACAGATCCATCACCACGCAAGTCCACCTAAATCGCACTAACCCCTTATTTCGCTTCCTTCCCGGCAGCTTGCAATAAATTAAAATAGCTTAATGCTTTTCCGGCTCCGAGCGCAACTGATTCGAATGGATTTGGCGCTAAATGCACGGGCACGGATATTTCCGACCACAACCACTGCTCGATTCCTTTAAGTAATGATACGCCTCCTGTTAAAATAACCCCGCGATCGACAATATCACCGCTTAGTTCGGCTGGACAATCTTCCAGTGTTGCCCGAATCGCTTCTAAAATCGCTAATAAGTTTTCCCTTATTGTCTCGTGAATCCCGTAAGACGACAGGGTGACGGTTTTCGGAAGACCGGTTACTAAATCGCGGCCGCGCACTTCCATGAACATTTCTTCATGCTCACGCATGGCGTGTCCAATTTCAATTTTGATTTTTTCAGCGGTAGGTTCACCGATGAGAAGATTAAATTTTTTGCGGACATATTGGACGATATCCGCGTCCATTTGGTCGCCGGCAATCGGAATCGAATGGGCGGCAACGACACCGCCGAAGGAAATAATTCCGACCTCGGTCGTGCCTCCGCCGATATCGACAATCACGTTTGCGACTGGTTCGTCGACGGCTAAACCAGCGCCAATTGCTGCGGCCACCGGTTCTTCGATGATTTGGACTTTCTTGGCCCCGGCATTGCGAACTGCATCCGAGATCGCACGACGGTCAACACTTGTTGAGCCAGTTGGCGTACAGACGATGACATTGGGCTTTCTGATGGTAAGGCCGCCAACTTTCCCTATTTTTTTCAAAATAATTTTAAGCATGTCCGTTGTAATATCAAAATCGGCAATAACTCCGTCCTTGAGCGGGCGAATCGCTTCAATATTTTCCGGTGTCTTTCCGACCATTTCCTTTGCATCTAGACCAACGGCGACGACCTTTTTGGTTAGTTGATCGATTGCTACGACCGTTGGTTCGTTATAAATTACCCCTTTATTTCTGGTTGCAACAAGTATATTGGCTGTTCCTAGATCAATACCAATCTCTGAAGTTGAAATCATTATGTTTTCCCCTATTCTTAAATGAATTTGTACCTTTATATACTTCTTTTGACAAAAGCAGAAATGAGGGGGTTGATAAACAGTTGTTATCAGATTGTTACCTGTTCGTAAACTAGATAAGATATAGTAATATAATACGATTGTGACGGTGGCAACCTGTTGTATAAGCAAGATTTGATTTGGTCATAATGTTTAGGTGTTCATACAAGAGCTTGAATTATGTTAAGATAGGGGGGAAACCGTGCAGCAACGGTAGCGGCAGCGGCAACTGTAAGGGCAAGACTGCTGAAATTGCAGCATGGATTGATATGTGTAATTAGTTAAAGGCAGAGTGAATGTATTGACAAATAAACAAAAAATCATTGTGATTATCGGTCCAACGGCTGTTGGAAAGACGAGGCTCAGTATTGAGTTGGCTCGCGCTTTTGATGGAGAAATCATTAGCGGAGATTCGATGCAGATTTATCGGGGAATGGATATCGGGACCGCAAAAATTAAGCAGGAAGAGATGGAGGGAATCCCCCACCATTTAATCGATATCAAACAACCTGACGAGGAATTTTCTGCGGCTGAGTTTCAAGACTTAGTTCGCGAAAAGATCACGGAAATTTCCACGCGAAAGAAGCTGCCGATTATCGTTGGCGGCACGGGGCTTTATATTCAATCAGCGATTTACGATTATCATTTTTCTGAGGCTCCATCAGATCTTGATTTTCGGCGAAGTTTAGAAAAGCGAGCAGAAGCTCTGGGAAACCAGGCGATACATGATGAATTGATGAAAATTGACCCGAGCAGCGCCGCAGAAATCCATCCGAATAATGTGCGCCGTGTGATTCGAGCGCTGGAAATTTATCATTGCACGGGTAAAACCAAGGAAGAAACACAAGCAAATCAATCACCTGAGCTCATCTATGATACAGCCTTAATCGGGTTAACAATGGAGCGTGATCGTTTATACGAACGGATAAATCAACGCGTTGATCTTATGGTCGAAGAAGGATTGCTTGATGAGGTTCGCACCCTGCACGACCGGGGACTGCGCGATTGCCAATCGATTCAAGCTATCGGCTACAAGGAAATCTATCAGTATTTAGATGAACAAATCAGCTTATCAGATGCAATCGAAATGCTTAAACAAAATTCACGTCGTTATGCCAAGAGGCAATTAACTTGGTTTCGCAACAAAATGCAGGTAAAATGGTTTGATATGGGCGCTAATGTTCCGTTTGAAAAAAAATTCAACGAAATTTCAGCCTATATTGAAGGAAAGCTTCAACTTAAATCGAATACATAATACTAGAGATAAAAGAGGAGGATCAGTAATGAAAACATCCATTAATATCCAAGACCAATATTTAAACCAACTCCGCAAGGATGGAACGAATGTCACTGTATTTTTGTTGAACGGATTTCAATTAAGAGGCCAAATTAAAGGTTTTGATAACTTTACGGTCTTATTTGAATCTGAAGGTAAGCAACAATTAGTTTACAAACACGCAATTTCTACTTTTGCCCCTCAACGTAATGTACAATTGGATTTAGAAGGCGCTCAATAATCCTTCTTAAATAGATGCTTAAAAACGATTCACTTTCATAGTGAGTCGTTTTTTTTATTTGTTAAAGTCCAATTAAACATAATGAACGTTGGAGGACGTGAATACATTTATAAGAGGAGTCCCGTTTTAAAAGTGAGGTGAAAGCTTTGGACCAACCAATGCGAATGAAAAATAATGGACAAATCAGCATCGTGCTTAACTCACAAAAGCGAAATGAGTTAACAAAAACTCTCCCTGACTTATCAAACGTTGTTCCAAATAGCATTCCCCCTGAGCATACAGCCTTAAAGGAAATTGAGGAAGAGCTTGGAGCACTCGTTGGTATGGATGAAATGAAGCGAATGATTAAAGAAATCTACGCCTGGATATATGTGAATAAAAAAAGAGCGGATATTGGATTACGTTCAGAAAAACAGGCCCTTCATATGATGTTTAAAGGAAATCCCGGAACCGGAAAAACGACGGTTGCCAGGCTCATCGGCAAACTGTTCTTGAAAATGAATGTTCTCTCAAAAGGGCATTTAATTGAAGCGGAGCGGGCTGATCTCGTTGGTGAATACATTGGTCATACCGCCCAAAAGACGCGGGATCTCATCAAAAAATCACTCGGCGGTATTCTCTTTATTGATGAGGCCTATTCACTTGGGCGCGGTGGTGAAAAGGATTTTGGAAAGGAAGCCATCGATACGCTTGTAAAGCATATGGAGGATAAGCAGCACGAATTCATCCTCATTTTAGCAGGATATTCACGGGAAATGGATTATTTCTTAAGCTTAAACCCCGGCTTGCATTCGCGTTTTCCACTTGTGATTGATTTCCCTGATTATTCAATTGATCAGCTGATGGAGATTTCCGGGTTAATGCTGAAGGACCGTGAATATGTCCTAAGTCATGAAGCTGAAAAAAGGCTTCGCAGTCATCTGGCATATGTGAAAACTGCGCACAGCCCAAGCGGCTTTTCCAATGGCCGCTATGTCCGAAACATTATCGAAAAATCAATCCGGTCCCAATCAATGAGGTTATTAATGCAAAACAGCTACGACCGTCACGAGCTCTTAACGATCAGAAGCAACGATTTGGTGCTGGAGGAAGAATGATGAAACTTTGAAAAGAAGGTATTGGATGTTTCTTTTGGAGTTGAGCGGAGCGTAGCGGACATCTATTCCTTTATTATTGATTTTAACGGTGGATTTTGCGCTTTGGGGGACATGAGATGCCTTATTTCGCTTAAAATAGTGACTCTGGCTTGATTTTTAGGCAAATAGCGAACCCCATGTCCGATAATATCCCCATATGAGCATTTTTTATGAAAATAACGAACTATATGTCCCCACAAAAAACCGCATGGACGCCATCATGGTCCATGCGGTTTTCATTACGTTAATATTCCTGTCCTCTAACACTTTGGAGCTTTTTTTGCGGTGACATACTGCGAATCGGCAACTTCCAATCATAAGTATAAGAAAGAATCCGCAATGCCGTGATAATGACAAACAAAACGTACAGCTCAAGTCCTGTTTTAGCCATGCCAAGTCCGATAGCAGCACCAGCTATTATGGCCCAAAGCCCGTAAATTTCTTCTTTTAAAACAAGTGGTTTCCGTTTTGCTAGCAGGTCACGGATAATTCCTCCGCCAGCACCTGTTAAAATGGCTGCAACGATTACGGCGCTTATAGGGTGATCCATTTTAACCGCATAAAGGGCTCCCTGAATCGCAAACGCCGACAAGCCGAGGGCGTCAAAAAAATTACCCCAGCGCTGCCAATGGGCAAGCAATCGATTGGGAAACATAAAGATGATCGTTATCGAAACAATGGCAGTAGTAAAATATATACCTTGATCCCAGAGGGCAGACACGGGAACGCCAATCAATAGATTCCGGATCGCTCCACCACCAAATGCGGTGACAATGCCCAGAATATAAACTCCTAATATATCATATTCCTCTTCCATTGCTACAAATGCTCCGCTGGCAGCAAAGGCAATTGTACCAATCATGCTTAAAACTTCCCAGGTCATTTCGTGTCCACTCCCAGTTTATTGCAAATTTTCAAAAAGTGACAATTTAGTGAATTCGATATAAAAATTTTAACATGGATAATCGGAATTTCAACTGTTTTCTTGGTGAAAAATGTTGAATAATAGTACATTAGGGAAATAAGGATAATTTTGTTATGATAGGGAGAGAATCAGAACTAAAAAAAGAAAGAGGGATTGCGATTGGAAAGACAAAGTGAGTTAGAAAAAGTCATATTAGTCGGCTGTCAAACTCCTGAAATCGACGACCTCCATTTTCAATATTCAATGGATGAGCTTACCTCACTGACCGATACGGCTAAAGGTGAGGTGTTAATCACTTTAAGTCAAAAGCGTGACCGGGTCCATCCGGCAACATACATAGGAAAAGGAAAGCTTGAAGAGTTAAAAGCGTTAGAGGAGGAATTGGAGCCAGATATCATTATTTTTAATGATGAATTATCTCCCACCCAAATTCGAAATCTATCGCGCGGATTTGAAGCACGCGTAATCGACCGGACTCAGTTGATTCTGGATATTTTTGCGCAACGAGCTCGTTCAAAAGAAGGGAAGCTTCAGGTGGAACTTGCTCAGCTTCAATATATGCTCCCTCGCCTTGTCGGACAGGGGACAGCTTTGTCCAGATTAGGTGCCGGGATTGGGACGCGCGGACCAGGAGAAACAAAGCTTGAGTCAGACCGTCGTCACATTCGCAGACGAATTGATGATATTAAAACACAGCTATCCGTTATCGTGGGACATCGTGAGCGTTACCGAGAACGGCGCAAGAAAAACAATGCCTTTCAAATTGCGATCGTCGGCTATACAAACGCTGGGAAGTCGACGTTGTTTAACCGATTGACGGAAGCGGAAACACTCGAAGAAGATCAATTGTTCGCAACGCTTGACCCAACGACGCGCAAGTTAATTTTACCGAGTGGCTATACGGCGCTCATTACCGATACAGTTGGATTTTTACAAGACTTACCGACAACTTTGATTGCGGCTTTCCGCTCAACTTTGGAGGAAGTCAACGAGGCCGATTTGCTGCTTCATGTTGTTGATAGCTCAAATCCTGATTATTTTCAGCATGAACAAACCGTTTCTGGGCTGTTAGAAGAACTCGAAAATCAGCATTTGCCGCAATTAACGGTATATAACAAACGGGATATTATGAGCTCGGAATTTGTGCCCACCGCTAAAACTGAAACAATCGCCATCACCGCCTTTTCCGAAGAAGATAGACAAAAATTGAAGCAAAAGATTGAAGACATCATTATTGGAATGATGGAGGCTTATCATGTCCTGATTCCATCGACAGAAGGCAAGCTTCTTTCGCAATTAAAAAATGAAACAATCTTGCGGGAGCTTGTATTTGCCGAAGATGTGCAAATGTATGTCTGTAAAGGGTTTGCCTATCAAAATCAAACCATTGCCGGACAGTTGAAAAAATACTCAGTTTAAGATAGGGGAAGAAAGATGTATCAACAGTTAGTTCATGGGGAAGCACTACAAATGTTAGTGAATCAAGTTGAAACGCAAATTTCCGCGGTTCACAAACAAATCGACGAAAGGATTGAAACCAATCAATATCGTGTTTTAACAAGCTACCAAAATAACAGAGTCAGTGATTCACATTTTATCCCATCAACAGGATATGGATATGATGATATCGGTCGCGATACGCTGGAAAAAATTTATGCTGAGGTTTTTGGAGGCGAAGCGGGGCTAGTACGTCCGCAAATCATCTCTGGAACTCATGCGATTTCGATTGCCCTATTTGGAATTCTACGTCCAGGCGATGAATTGCTTTACATAACCGGTAAACCTTACGATACTCTTGAGGAGATCGTCGGAATCCGCGGCAATGGCGTTGGCTCATTAAAGGAGTTCGGAATCTCTTATCAAAGCGTTGACCTGACTGACAGTGGAGAAATTAATTTTGAAGCGGTAGCCTCAGCGATTAAGCCAAACACAAAAATGATTGGCATCCAGCGTTCTAAAGGATATGCGACAAGACCTTCGTTTACGATAAGTGAAATTAAAGAAATGATCCAGTTTGTTAAAGAATTAAAGCCTGATGTTGTTGTTTTTGTAGACAATTGCTATGGAGAATTCGTTGAGGATTTAGAGCCATGTCACGTCGGTGCTGATTTAATGGCGGGTTCTTTAATCAAAAATCCTGGTGGAGGTATTGCAAAAACAGGTGGCTATATTGTTGGAAAAAAAGAATATGTTGAGGCCTGCTCCTATCGAATGACCTCACCAGGGATTGGCGCCGAAGCCGGGGCATCCCTATATAGTTTACAGGAAATGTATCAAGGTTTCTTTCTGGCTCCCCATGTAGTTGGGCAAGCGCTCAAAGGCGCGGTGTTCACTGCGGCGATGCTCGAGAAGCTTGGAATGAATACGCAGCCGAAGTGGAATGCGACAAGAACTGATTTAATCCAATCCGTTCAATTTGATGATCGTGATAAAATGGTGGCATTTTGTCAGGCGATTCAATACGCTTCTCCAATCAATTCACACGTCACACCGTATCCGAGCTATATGCCAGGCTATGATGATGATGTGATTATGGCAGCAGGAACCTTTATTCAAGGTGCTAGCATCGAATTAACCGCAGATGGTCCAACGAGACCACCATATGTTGCTTATGTTCAAGGGGGATTAACCTACTCCCATGTAAAGATAGCTGTGTGCATTGCGTTAAATCATCTGCTCGAGAAGGGCTATATCCAATTAATATAATAGAACTGCTAGATAATTTAAAAAATACTAGCATTTCCCTATTTTTAGTGTAAAATCAAAATCGGGAATCAACCATTTTCCGTTTCGGAAAATAATTTTATTAAATGATGTTAAAAAACCTAACATCTTATTGACATATTTTCTAACAATAAATATAATGTAAACAAGAAGTAACATACCAAGGAGGAGAAATCGATTGAGCGGTAGTCAAATTAGACGAACAATGCCGTTGTTTCCCATTGGTACGGTTATGCAACTCACGGATTTATCAGCCCGACAAATTCGTTACTACGAGGAGCATGAACTGATTTCTCCGGCACGTTCTGATGGGAAAAGAAGAATGTTTTCACTTAATGATATCGATAAGCTTTTGGAAATTAAGGACTTAATCGATCAAGGTGTAAACCTAGCAGGCATCAAGCAGATTTTTGCAAAAACTCAAGCAGAAGCAGTACAAACGCAAGAAATAACGCAAGAAACTGAAAAAGCAAGACGTGATTTGACGGATAGTGAAATCAGAAAACTGCTACGCAATGAATTGTTACAGGCAGGCCGCTTTAATCGCGGTGGTGGTGCACAACGACAAGGTCATATGTCGCGCTTTTTTCAATAATTTTTGATGTAAAAAAGGGAGGAAATCGAAAATGCATAAGAATTACACTAAAGAAGACATTTTCAGAATGGCTAAGGAAGAAAACGTAAAATTTATCCGCCTTCAATTTACAGATATCCTTGGAACAATCAAAAACGTAGAGATTCCTGTAAGTCAGCTTGAAAAAGCATTAGATAACAAAATGATGTTTGATGGATCTTCAATTGAAGGTTTCGTTCGAATTGAAGAATCAGATATGTACTTATATCCGGACCTAAGCACTTGGGTTATCTTCCCTTGGACTGCTGAAAAAGGTAAAGTGGCTCGTTTAATCTGTGATATCTATAACTCAGATTTAACTCCATTTGAGGGCGACCCTCGTAACAACTTAAAACGTGTTCTAAATGAAATGAAGGAATTAGGCTTCACAAACTTCAACTTAGGACCTGAGCCAGAATTCTTCCTATTTAAATTAGATGATAAAGGCGAACCAACTCTTGAGCTTAACGATAATGGCGGTTACTTTGACCTTGCACCAACTGACCTTGGTGAAAACTGCCGTCGTGATATCGTGCTTGAACTTGAAGAAATGGGCTTCGAAATTGAAGCATCTCACCATGAGGTTGCTCCTGGTCAGCACGAAATCGATTTCAAATATGCAGATGCTCTAACTGCATGTGACCAAATTCAAACATTCAAGTTGGTTGTAAAAACAATCGCTCGTAAGCATGGTCTTCATGCTACATTCATGCCAAAACCATTGTTCGGTGTAAACGGTTCTGGTATGCACTGTAACCTATCTTTATTCAAAGACGGCGAAAATGCATTCTACGATACAAGCAAAAACTTAGAATTAAGTGATGATGCACTTCATTTTATCGCAGGTGTTATCAAGCACGCTCACGGATTTACAGCGGTAACAAACCCAACTGTAAACTCTTATAAGCGTCTAGTGCCTGGCTACGAAGCGCCATGTTATGTTGCTTGGTCTGCTCGTAACCGTTCACCACTTATTCGTATCCCAGCTTCACGTGGTCTAAGCACTCGTATTGAAGTACGTAGCGTTGACCCAGCGGCTAACCCATACTTAGCGATGGCTGTATTATTAAAAGCTGGTCTAGATGGAATTAAGAACAAATTAACTCCTCCAGTTCCAGTTGACCGTAATATCTATGTCATGACAAAAGAAGAGCGTGTTGAAGCAGGTATCGATGATCTTCCAGCAACATTGGCAGTCGCTCTTGAGAACCTTCAAGCTGATGAAGTCATCACAGCTGGTTTAGGAGCTCACATTCTTGAGCACTTTGTTGAGGCAAAAGAGATCGAATGGGATATGTTCCGTACAACTGTTCACCAATGGGAAAGAGACCAATACATGAAAATGTATTAATCATTAGATTAATGATGAAAGATAGCCGAACTTGGCCTTGTGCTGAGTTCGGTTTTTCTATTTTTGGATAAAATAAAAAAATCCAAAACCCTTTAAAAGATTTTGGACCTTTTTACTAAAACAATCTATTAATTTATTAGAATCAAGTTCTTAGTGAATATGACGGTAAACTCCGATTACTTTTCCTAAAATCGAAACGTTTTGGAGAATAATAGGCTCTAACGCTGAATTTTCCGGTTGTAAACGAATATAGTCTTTTTCTTTGAAGAAACGCTTAACGGTAGCTTCGTCATCCTCGGTCATTGCCACGACAATTTCACCATTTGAAGCTGTTTTTTGCTGTTTCACAATAACGTAATCGCCGTCCAAAATTCCAGCTTCGATCATACTGTCTCCCATTACCTCAAGCATAAATACTTGGTCATCACCTGCAGCTAAACTTTCAGGGAGAGGGAAGTACTCCTCAACATTTTCAATTGCAGTGATTGGAGTTCCTGCTGTAACTTTCCCGACAACTGGTACATTAATCACGTTATTTTTAGGGATGTTGTTGTCTTCGTCAATATCCAATATTTCAATCGCGCGGGGCTTGGTTGGGTCGCGGCGAATAAGTCCTTTGCTTTCTAGTCGAGCTAAGTGGCCGTGTACGGTAGAACTTGATGCTAAGCCAACAGCTTCGCCAATTTCACGAACGGAAGGTGGATAACCTTTTTTTCTTACTTCATCTTTTATGTAATCTAATATATTCTGCTGGCGCTTCGATAACTTTGTCATACTTCCCACCTCATATGGTTTTCTAATTACTCCCATTATAACACAAGATTTCATGATAATACAAACATAAGTTCGAATTTCAGTTGACACAAACGAATGTTCGTAATATACTCTAAATAGAACATATATTCGTTTTAGGGGTGCTATTTATGAAATTAATTTGGAAACGTTATTCATATGTCATTGTCCTTATTGCCGTAAGTTATCTTGCAATTTTTGCTATTATACATAAGTTAGATAAAACAGATGAATTTATCAATATTACCGTACAAGAAGGGGAGTCTCTTTGGGTAATAGCCGAAAAATACTCAGACAGTCATGATATGACAGAGGAGGAATTTGTCCATTGGGTACAAGCTGAGAACGGTTTGTCCGAAGATGCAATATATCCAGGTGATCAACTGATGATACCTGTGCAGGATAAATTTACCTCTTCAGATGTGACGGTCCTTGCGGGTGAGTAACCATGAAACAAAGTAATGCAATCATATACTGTCGCGTCAGTACGACGAAAGACACTCAAGAAACCTCATTAGTAAGGCAGGAGGAAGAATTAATTCAGCTTGCTCGGCATCATGACTTTAAAATCATTAAGATTATTACAGAGAAGGCAAGTGGCTACGATTTAGAACGAGAAGGGATGTTGCAGCTGCTTTCAATGATAAAAGATGGTCAAATTGATGCCATCTTGATTCAAGATGAAACACGACTGGGTCGAGGAAATGCGAAAATCGTTCTGCTGCATTGTATTTTGAAAGAAGGTATTAAGCTATATTCAGTAGACCAAAATGGTGAGTTGCAAATTTCTGAATCTGATTCCATGGTTTTGAAAATTGTGGGGATGGTCGAAGAATATCAGCGGAAATTACATAATATCAAAATAAAAAGGGGTATCAATCGTGCTATAAAAAATGGATATAACCCCCTTAAAAATTTGAAAAATCAAGGCGAGCACGCTGGTAGAAAGCTTAAAGAGATCCCAATTGAAGAAATTATTAAGCTGAGACAGAATCAATTAACCTTTGCGGAGATCGCAGCGACACTAAGAGGATTTGGTTATGATGTGTCAAAGGCAACCGTCCATCGCAGGTACCAGGAATATATGGAAATAGGTCAAAATCAAGCACAGCAACTTGTCAAAAACAAAGACTTTTAGTAATATGGCATTTAGTTGACAGTTTTAAAAAGGAGTAAAGTAAATGCAACTAAATGAATTAATTGCTAGAATAAATGAACTTTCCAAGAAGTCAAAGACGACTGGATTGACTATCGAAGAGGCAAAAGAGCAATCGAAGCTTCGCGCAAAATATCTTGAAAACTTCCGCTCACAAGTACTTAATACGATGAAATCTGTAAAGATTATTGATCCTGAAGGTAATGATGTTACCCCAGATAAATTAAAAGCGTTAAAATCCAAAAAAAGTCTTCATTAAAAGAAAAAAAGGGGATGCATCGATTTAGATGATTCCCCTTTTTTTAAGTTTTTTTCCGCCACTCTGTGGTCTGTAGTTTTTAAAACGCCTCAATCTTCATTGTAAAAACTAAGCTAATTCCGTTTGCTTTGTTTCTTTCCCTAAGAATAAGACAGCTAATGCACCAATCACGATGGCGACCGTAAAGACCGTAAACATGGTCGGAATCGCAACCTCTCTAACCACGAGATATCCAACTAACAAAGGACCAAAGATACCGCCAATTCGTCCGAATGCTGCTGCCATCCCGGCTCCGGTCCCGCGAATCGCTGTAGGATATTGTTCAGGTGTGTAGGCATACAAGGCGCCCCATGCTCCTAAGTTAAAGAAAGATAACAGAATACCTGATGTGATTAGTAATCCTAAAGACTCAGCAAAGCCAAAGAAATAAGCGCTCACAGCAGTTCCGAGTAAGTATGTAACTAAAACAAATTTCCTACCTAAGCGTTCAATGAACCATGCTGCAGTAAAATAACCAGGAAGCTGCGCCAAAGTCATAATCAGTACATATTGAAAGCTCTTAATCAAGCTGAATCCCTTCATAACCATAACGCTCGGAAGCCACATGAACATCCCGTAATACGAGAAGACGACACAAAACCATAAAATCCACAGCGTTACTGTTTGCTTCGTATGGGGTTTAGCCCAAACTGAAATAATATTTTCCGTCATGCTCTTTTTGGTGCTGTTACTTTTTGCGATAAACTGTGGTGAATCGGGCAGTTTTAAACGCAAATACAGTGCATAAAACGCAGGTAAGGCACTAATGAGTAAAGCGATTTGCCAGCCGTATTTTGGAATAATAAAGAATGATATTAACGCTGAAATTAACCAGCCACCGGCCCAAAAGCTTTCCAAGAGAACAACGATCCGGCCTCTTTTCTCAGCAGGGACAATCTCTGAAACTAATGTCGAAGCAACTGGTAATTCTCCACCTAAGCCCATGCCGATAAAAAAACGGAGAATCATAAACATCGTTAAAGTTGTTGTAAGTGCCGAAAGACCACTTCCGATAGAAAAAAGTAAAAGCGTAATAATAAAGACATTTTTGCGGCCGATGCGGTCGGCCATTAACCCGAAAGTAAGTGCTCCAACAGCCATTCCAATCGAATTAATGCTGCCAATCCAACCCATTTGTTCTGTCGTTAAATTCCACTCTTTTTGCAGGGCTGCTATGATGAAAGACAGCATCCCGACATCCATCGCATCAAAAAGCCATCCTAAACCTGCGATTCCTAGTAGCCGTCTCTGTGAAACCGAGCTTGAGTTATTCATTTACATCTCCCCTTAGTTGTTTCTGAAATAAATATAGCATTATTTTGTCCAAATCTATTATAAGTAAAGTATTTTTTGTCATACTAACAGAGAAATCGACATTTTTTAAAAAAATAAACGGCTATTGGTTGTGAAAAAAAGCTTGTAACTATAATATAAAAGATGTGAAATCTTATGTTAATGAGGAAAGGATGAAAGAAATGTTTGAAAAAATCGATTCCTTATCGATAAATTCCATTCGCACATTGTCGATTGATGCGATAGAAAAAGCGAATTCCGGCCATCCGGGAATGCCGATGGGCGCAGCGCCAATGGCGTATACTTTGTGGACTCGCTATATGAATCATAATCCGAAAAACCCTAGTTGGTTTAATCGCGATCGCTTCGTGTTATCAGCTGGGCATGGGTCTGCGTTATTATACAGCTTACTCCATTTGTCTGGTTATGATCTATCTATGGATGATCTTAAAAATTTCCGCCAATGGGGAAGTAAAACACCAGGACATCCTGAATTTGGACATACTGCTGGTGTAGATTCTACCTCTGGTCCACTTGGACAAGGGATTGCAACCGCAGTTGGAATGGCAATGGCCGAAAGACACTTAGCTGCACAATATAATAAAGAAAATTATAACCTTGTTGACCATTTTACATATTCAATTTGTGGTGATGGAGATTTAATGGAAGGCGTTTCAGCTGAAGCTGCCTCTCTTGCTGCGCATCTTCAATTAGGCCGTTTAGTTGTATTATACGACTCAAATGATATTTCTTTAGATGGTGACTTACACAAGTCATTCTCTGAAAGTGTAGAAGGTCGCTTTAAAGCATACGGATGGCAATATATCCGTGTTGAAGATGGAAATGATGTTGCTGCAATTGCCAAGGCGCTTGAAGAAGCGAAGCAAGATTTGACTCATCCAACTTTAATTGAAGTCAAAACAGTTATTGGCTATGGTTCACCTAATAAATCTGGGAAATCAGATGTACATGGATCTCCACTAGGTGCCAATGAATTAAAATTAACAAAAGAAGCATATGAATGGACATTTGAAGAAGATTTCCATGTGCCAGAAGAAGTATATGCTAACTTCAAGCAGCTAGTTCAAGATAATGGCGCAAATAAAGAACAAGCATGGAATGACCAATTCGCTCAATATAAAGAAGCGTATCCTGAGTTAGCAAAACAATTTGAAACAGGTATGAAAGGTGACCTACCAGAAGATTGGTCAAAAGATATCCCTGTTTACCAAGAAGGCAAGAGTTTGGCTAGCCGTGCATCATCAGGAGAAGTTCTTAATGCGATTGCGAAAAATGTTCCATATTTCTTTGGTGGGTCTGCAGATTTAGCAGGATCCAACAAGACAACGATTAAAGGTGCTGGCGATTATTCTCGCGATTCATACGAAGGCCGTAACATCTGGTTTGGTGTTCGTGAATTCGCAATGGGCGCAGCTTTGAATGGTATGGCACTACATGGTGGTTTGAAAGTATTCGGTGGAACATTCTTTGTATTCTCTGACTATGTAAAACCTGCGATTCGTTTATCAGCTTTAATGAGTCTTCCAGTAACCTATGTATTTACACACGATAGTATCGCGGTTGGTGAAGACGGTCCAACCCATGAACCAATTGAGCAATTAGCTGGTTTACGTTCAATGCCGAATCTATCAGTAATCCGTCCAGCTGATGGAAATGAAACAGCTGCAGCTTGGAAACTTGCGCTTGAATCAAAGAATGTACCAACTGCGCTTGTTCTTACTCGTCAGGATTTACCAACAATTAAAGATACTGCTAATACTGCCTATGAGGGTGTATCTAAAGGTGCATACGTGGTGTCACCAGCATCTAAGGAAACTGCTGATGCGTTATTATTAGCTGCGGGATCTGAAGTTGGTTTAGCTGTTGAGGCACAAAAGGTTCTAGCGGGAGAAGGTATTGATGTTGCTGTTGTCAGCATGCCTTCATGGGATCGCTTTGAAAAGCAACCGAAAGAATATAAAGACTCAGTTATTCCGAAAAACGTTAAGAAGCGCTTAGGTATTGAAATGGGCTCTTCATTTGGATGGCATAAATACACTGGAGATGAAGGCGACGTTTTGGCGATTGATCAATTCGGTGCGTCTGCACCTGGTGAAAAAGTAATGGCTGAATACGGATTTACCGTTGAGAACGTTGTTTCTCGTCTAAAAGCTATTTTATAATAATAAAACCATAAAAAGGAACGAATCAATGATTCGTTCTTTTTTTATGGTTTTAAACGTAAAAAACGACTCATCAATGAAAAACATCACACTTCTATAGGTGTTTTCCCCTACATGTTCAAATTGTCACAATCATGAAACAAGTTAACTCATTTTCGAAAAATTTTTATAATATAATTTAATTGTAGAGAGATTTTACCAATAGGAGGGGAGAAATGTGGATGTTTTACTTTTGAGTCGGCTCCAGTTTGCCATCACCGTTTTTTACCACTTCTTGTTTGTGCCGATGACAATTGGAACTGTGATTTTAGTGGCGGTAATGGAAACAAAGTATGCGCGCTCGGGTAATGTGCTGTATCGGAACATGGCAGACTTCTGGGGTAAGTTGTTTTCGATTAACTTTGTCCTCGGTGTCATAACTGGAATTACGATGGAGTTTCAGTTTGGTACAAACTGGTCGGAGTACTCACGCTACGTTGGTGATATTTTCGGGTCGCCTTTAGCAATCGAAGCGTTATTGGCATTCTTTCTTGAATCAACCTTTATGGGTATTTGGTTGTTTGGGAAAAACAAATTTTCACCTAAGATGCGTGCTTTTGCAATCTGGATGGTTGCGCTCGGCACGAATATTTCCGCATTATGGATTATCACAGCCAACGGTTTTATGCAAAACCCTGTTGGTTTTACAATGACCGATGGCAGAGTGGAACTCGAAAGTTTTAGTGCATTGGTAACCAATCCATATGCTTGGCGAATGTTCTTCCATACCGTAATTGGCTGCTACATCGTTGGATCATTTTTCGTTATGGCTGTTTCAGCTTATCATTTATTGCGTAAGAACAATGTGGAATTTTTTAAAAAATCATTCAAATATGCCCTCGTGATGGCCTTGTTCGCCAGCACAGCTACTCCATTTTTAGGACACCAATCTGGTGTGTTTGCAACCGAGATTCAACCGGCTAAAGGAGCTGCGATGGAAGCGGTTTGGGAAACGCAATCAGGAATGCCTTTTAACATCATCCAAATCCCTGATCAAGAAAATAAAACAAACTCTGTAGAATGGCTAAGCATCCCGAAATTGGGCAGCTTCTTTTACACAAATAGTTTTAACGGTACAGTTACAGGACTAAATGATATACCAGCTGATGAGCAACCGCCAGTTAATTTAGTTTATTATAGCTTCCGGGCAATGGTTGTGCTTGGAATGGCGTTTCTTTTCATCACTTGGTACGGCTTCTATCTATATTGGAAGAACAAACTAGTAAACTCACAAAGGTATTTAAAGCTTATTTTGTACTCAGTTCTCCTTCCGTACCTAACCATTAATTTAGGCTGGATGGTGGCGGAGGTTGGACGGCAACCGTGGTCGGTTTACGGGTTAATGAAAACAGCTGATGCGGTTTCACCGATTTCAGCTGGGCAAATCTGGTTCTCTTTAGCTAGCCTTGTAGTGTTCTACACCGTCTTATTAGTGGCGGATGTTTATCTGTTGGTTAAATATGCGAAAAAAGGGCCTGAAGGATTAGTAGTTGCCAAAGGAGGTAGTGAAAGTCATGTCTCATGATGTATTGGCCGTAATTTGGTTTGGTCTGTGGGGACTTATTTGGACGGTCTACATCTTCCTAGATGGTTATGATTTGGGGACAGGCATGCTTTTTCCGTTTGTCACTAAAGACCGTACCGATCGCAATCAGCTCCAGGAGGCGATTGGTCCTTTCTGGGGAGGAAATGAAGTTTGGTTATTAACTGCAGGGGGAGCAACGTTTGCGGCATTCCCGGGTGCTTATGCTGATATGTTTTCATTCCTTTATGAAGCGATGTTTTTAATTCTGTTTTCCTTATTCATCCGGGCAACCGGGCTTGAATTTATGCATAAACTTGATTCACCTAGATGGGTGACCAGTTGGAAATGGGCGTTTGCAGTCGCCAGTTTCTTGATTGCCCTATTGTTTGGGGTGGCCTTTGCCAATCTTTATCGAGGTTTATTAATTGGTGAAAATGGCTACGAAGGCAATCTATTAAGCTTGTTAAATCCATATGGAATTCTCGGTGGTGTATTGTTTGTTTCGATGTTCCTGTTATCGGGTTCATTGTGGATTCAATTAAAGACAAAAGGAGGACCAGCAGAGCGCTGCAAAAAGCTTGCTAGGCCTTTTGCGATGATAGCAGCGGCGGTATTGGCGATATTCTTTGTGGCGACGATGAACTGGACGCCGCTCCCAGATAATTTCAATGAAACACCTATTCTCTGGATCATTCCGAGTCTCTCAATAATCGCTATTTTACTAACAGTATTCTTCGTCTTCAAAGGTCGAAACGGTCTGGCTTTTACCGGAGTATGTTTGGCAATTATTACCCAAATGGCAACCGGCTTTGTTGGAATGTTTCCAAATATGCTACCTTCTCATATCGCTGATAAATACAGTGTTACTTTATACGATGCAGCCGGTAGTGCCTTGAATTTACAAGTCATGTTTACGGTAGCGTTAATCTTTGTGCCAATTGTAATAGCTTATCAGGTTTGGAGTTATTACTTATTCCGCGAAAAAATTACGAAAGAAAACGCTAAGGGATATTGATTTAAGGGGGCGTAATGCACCTGTTGTTGTTAAAAAATCAAGCCAGGATCGCGAGAGTTGCGGTCCTGGTATTTTTTATGCTCATATCTGCATTATTCCATTTTCTCCAGTGCTAAAGATGTTTTCCAATATACAGAAAATTAAAATCAAGTACTTACATCACATTTTTGATAACAGACACAGATAGTTCAAAAGTATGACATAGTTTTGACACAAGTGATTATTATCACAGAATATTTTAGTACTATAATAATTGTCATAGAGAGATATTTTTTTATATTACAGGGAGGAAGAAAAGATGGAGGAAGTATTACTGTTAAGCAGATTGCAATTTGCAATCACAGTGTTTTATCATTTTTTATTCGTACCATTGACAATCGGTCTAGTTATACTGGTGGCAGTGATGGAGACCAATTATGCAAGGACATTAAATCCACAATATCGAAACATGGCTGATTTCTGGGGTAAGCTATTTTCAATCAACTTTGTCCTTGGTGTAATTACCGGGATCACGATGGAATTCCAATTTGGAACAAACTGGTCTGAGTATTCACGATATGTAGGAGATATTTTTGGATCTCCGTTAGCAATCGAAGCATTACTAGCATTTTTCTTGGAATCGACGTTTATGGGAATTTGGTTGTTTGGAAGAAATAAATTTTCACCGAAAATGCGCGCAATTTCAATTTGGATGGTTGCGTTAGGAACCAATATCTCAGCGTTATGGATTATCACCGCCAACGGCTTTATGCAAAATCCGGTTGGTTATAAATTAACCGACGGTCGCGTTGAATTGGAAAGCTTCAAAGCACTTGTAACAAATCATTATGCTTGGAACATGTTCTTCCATACCGTCATTTCATGTTATATCGTTGGAGCATTTTTCGTAATGGCAGTGAGTGCTTATCACTTATTAAGAAAAAACAATGTGGACTTTTTCAAAAAATCATTCAAATACGGACTTATCATGGCAGCGTTCGCTGCAACAGCAACACCATTTCTAGGGCACCAATCAGGCGTGTATGCAACAACGGTTCAACCAGCAAAAGGGGCAGCAATGGAAGCAGTTTGGGAAACACAAACGGAGTTACCATTCAGCCTCATTCAAATTCCTGATCCGGAAAATAAGAAAAACTTTGAAGCCTTAACAATTCCGGGCTTGGGCAGCTTCTTTTACACTAATCGCTTTGATGGCAAGGTAACCGGCTTAAATGAGATTCCTGAAAATGAGCAACCGAACGTTCCGTTAGTATACTACAGCTTCCGGGCAATGGTAGCACTTGGTGTATTTTTCTTAGGATTAACATGGTACGGTGTCTATCTGTATCGCAAGAATCGCATAATAGAATCTAAAAAATACTTAAAGTTAGTTATCTATTCAGTATTATTACCGTATTTAGCTATAAACCTTGGCTGGATGGTCGCTGAGGTGGGCCGTCAACCATGGGTCGTCTATGGATTAATGAAAACGACCGATGCGGTTTCACCGATTTCATTAGGTCAAATTGGTTTCTCGCTCGTTAGCTTAGTGGTATTTTATACGGTATTATTAATCGCTGATGTATACTTAATCATTAAATATGCAAAAAAAGGACCTGAAGTGGCGAAAGAAGCAAAAGGAGGGACTGTAAGCTATGTCTCATGATATGTTGGCAATTACTTGGTTTGGTCTTTGGGGTTTAATCTGGACTGTATATATCTTTTTGGACGGATATACACTAGGTACCGGAATGCTGTTTCCTTTCGTGACAAAAAATCGTCAGGAACGCAACCAGTTACAAGAAGCGATTGGACCATTTTGGGGCGGCAATGAAGTTTGGTTGTTAACAGCGGGCGGTGCGACATTCGCGGCCTTCCCTGGTGCTTATGCCGACATGTTCTCATTCCTTTATGAAGCAATGTTCTTGATTCTGTTCGCACTATTCATTCGCGCAACTGGACTTGAGTTCATGCACAAGGTTGATTCAGCTCGTTGGCAAAATTCTTGGAAATGGGCGTTCGCAATCGCGAGCTTCTTGATTGCCTTACTATTCGGAGTGGCATTTGCTAACCTTTATCGCGGCTTATTAATTGGGCCAAACGGTTATGAAGGCAATTTATTGAGTCTCTTAAACCCATATGGTCTGCTTGGCGGAGTGTTATTCGTATCAATGTTCCTTTTATCCGGATCACTTTGGATTCAATTAAAAACAACAGGCGATGCAGCAGAACGCTGTAAGAAGCTTTCTCGCACTTTTTCAATGATTGCAGCAGGTGTTTTGGCAATTTTCTTTGTGGCAACGATGAATTGGACACCAATCGCCGAAAATTATAATGCGACGCCGGTGTTATGGATCATTCCGAGCTTATCGCTCATTGCTATTTTACTCGCAGTGGTGTTTGTGTTTAAAGACAAGGTGGGCGCAGCATTTGCGGGCGTTTGCTTGGCAATTATTTTACAAATGGCAACGGGCTTTGTCGGAATGTTCCCGAACATGCTAACTTCCATCATCGGCGATGAATATAGCGTGACGCTATATTCCGCAGCGGGAAGCGCATTAAACTTAAAGGTGATGTTCACAGTAGCAGTCATTTTCGTTCCAATTATTATCGCTTATCAGGTGTGGAGCTATTTCTTATTCAAGGAAAAAGCAACGAAGGAAAGCGCAAAAGGATACTAAAAAGAAGAGCCGCGATGGCTCTTCTTTTCTTCATGGTTAGCTGATGCAAAAAAATCCATAAATATGAAATCGAATCCCTCAGACAGAGCACTGAAAATCACGTTTAAAACCTAAGAAATAGGTGTGAAAACGGATAGATTATTATTCGACAAAAGTAGTGATTGTTTTTGACGCTTTAAGACAAACCTCCCATTGACTTTTTTCTATAATGAGAGAAAAGGTCGCAGGTTAGGGGGAGTACCATTGAGATCCTATCAGCTTTATTTAATAGAAGATGAGTTTGCCTCCCATTATTTTGGAAAAGAGCGGTTGTTTTTTGAATTATTTTTAGAAAAAGATCAATCAAAAGGTGAATTAAGGGAGATTATCGAACGGCAAATTCAGTTTATTACAAAGCCGATTCCAACCTTCAACTTGCATAAAGTCATCACGCAAAAATTAGGAAAAAACAGGGATTTTCGCTATGAAAACGGGGCATATTATATAGAAAGAAGAGGAGTTAAAAGTACAGCTCGACTAACGATTACCAATCGCGTCGCCTTTCTGGAATCCGAAGGTAGCTATGATACGGAAACAATCTTTTTTGAAGCACTCAGACAATGCGAAACCTCTTTTTTAGCGATGGATTTTGAGCATGCGCGCTATGGCTGGCTCAATCCAATCAAGGAAAGAAAATTTGTCTAAAATGCACAAAATTTGATGCAGATATTGTATAATTACCTTTGGTCTAGTACACTGTAACTTAGACAACATGAAGGAGGAAGTTTTTATATGTGGGTATACATTCTAGTCGGCATACTAGCATTAGCTGCTGGTGTAGCTCTAGGATTTTTCATTGCTCGGAAATATATGATGGACTATTTGAAGAAAAATCCGCCAATTAACGAACAAATGCTTAAAATGATGATGATGCAAATGGGAATGAAACCATCGCAAAAGAAAATCAATCAAATGATGAACGCCATGAATAAACAAGGACAAGGAAATAAATAAGCTAGACAAGCACTCTTATTGATAAGGGTGCTTTTTTCTTTGATTAGGAGAGGGAGCTTGGAGCTATATTTTTCGAGTAGAGTATGCAAAAGTAGCGTCAATGACGGCGATTGGAGCTATATTTTCAGGGAAGAGCATGCAAAAGTAGCGCCAATGACAGCTATTGGAGCTATATTTTCGGGGTAGAGCCCGCAAAAGTAGCGCCAATGACAGCTATTGGAGCTATATATTCAGGGAAGAGCCGTCAAAAGTAGCGCCAATGACAGCTATTGGAGCTATATATTCAGGGAAGAGCCGGCAAAAGTAGCATCAATGACAGCTATTGGAGCTATATTTTTCGAGATAAGCCGCAAAAGTAATGCCAATCCACTCCTTCACACCACCCAACCATCATATCAGTGTTAAATTTTCTGGAAATTTGGTAAAATGTTTTAGCGATATAATGTTAAAAAATAGAGAGGAGGAGCATCACTTGAAAGTGTTTCTCGATTTAATGTGGTTTTTTAAGCAAGAGAAAAAGGCGTATCTATCAGGGGTTTTTCTGCTCGTGATTGTTGCCTTGTTAATTTTAGTACCACCGCGGGCGATTGGGATAGTCGTTGACCACATTCATGATGGTACGTTGACGCTTGGGATATTAGCATTTTGGGTTTTTATGCTGCTCCTTTCTGGATTATTAAGTTATGTACTACGTTATTTTTGGCGAATAAGTATCTTTGGTTCTGCGGTAAAGCTTGCACGTAATTTGCGTGATCAGCTTTATGAGCATTTTACGAAAATGTCACCTGCTTTTTACCAAAACTGGCGTGTCGGCGATTTGATGGCACATGCGACAAATGATCTGCAGGCGATTCAGCAAACGGCCGGGATGGGTGTGTTAACGATGGTCGATTCGCTGATTACAGGCGGAATCGTCGTCATTACGATGGTCGCAACGATCAGCTGGAAATTAACGCTGATTTGCATGATTCCGATGCCGTTAATGGCAATCCTCACAAGCTGGTACGGAACGCACTTACATAAACGGTTTCATCATGCCCAACAAGCTTTTTCCACTTTGAATGATAAAACCCAAGAGAGCATATCTGGAATTAAGGTCATTAAAACGTTCGGGCAGGAGCAGGAGGACATTGCTGATTTTAAAATAAAATCGGAGGATGTTGTCGCAAAAAATATTGCCGTGGCTCGCGTTGATGCCTTATATGATCCGACGATATCGATTGTCGTTGGTATATCTTATTTTCTAGCGATCGTGTTCGGTTCGCGCATGGTTCTAAACGGCGAGTTGACGATTGGCCAATTAATTTCTTTCACGTCATATTTAGGGTTATTGATTTGGCCGATGCTGGCGTTTGGCTGGCTGTTTAATATCGTCGAAAGAGGGCGCGCCTCCTATGATCGCGTCATGAAGCTTCTAAATGAAAAAATAGAGATCGTTGATGAAGCGGAAGCGGTCGATGAAGCGCCGAGCGGGGAAATTGAGTATCGCATTAACAGCTTTACCTATCCAAATGATATGAAGCCGAGCCTTCAAGATATTTCTTTTACCCTAAAGCAAGGTCAAACATTAGGAATTGTCGGCAAAACGGGTGCGGGAAAAACAACACTCTTAAAGCTGCTCCTGCGAGAATTTGAGGAGTCAAATACACAAATTTTGTTCGGCGGACATCCGCTATCTCATTATAAAATCAATCAGTTAAGAGGGGCGATTGGTTATGTGCCCCAGGACCATTTTTTATTTTCAGCAACAATTGGTGAAAATATCGCCTTCGCCAAACACGATGCCACAAAGGAAGAAATCATTGCCGCAAGTCAGCTAGCCAATATTGCCGAAGATATTGATCGTTTTCCGGAAAAATATAACACGGTTGTCGGTGAGCGCGGGGTATCGCTGTCGGGAGGACAAAAGCAGCGAATCTCGATTGCCAGAGCACTGCTGTTGAATCCTGAAGTATTGGTGCTCGATGATTCGCTATCTGCCGTTGATGCGAAAACGGAAGAGGGCATTTTGACAGCGTTGAAACAAAATCGGACAGGAAAAACTACGATGATTACCTCGCATCGCTTAAGCGCCATTGCTCATGCTGACTTAATCATTGTTTTAGACGACGGACGTATGATAGAACAAGGGACGCATCAACAATTAATGGAACAAAACGGCTGGTACAAGGAAATGTATGTCCGCCAACAACTCGAAGACCTTGTCGAACACGGAGGGTGATTATGGAGAAAACCACCGTCTTAACCGGAAAACAGCAGCGAAAGGTATTATTTCGGCTGTTAACCTATACAAAACCACATCGGAAATTAATTATCACTGCGTTTAGCTTACTACTTTTGACAACAATAGGTGATGTGCTAGGGCCGATTATCGTAAAAATCTTTATCGACGATTATTTAACACCGCGAAATCTAAGCTTTCAACCACTTGCCACATTAGCTGCAGCCTATCTGTTAATTCAGGTTGGCAATGTGATTGTATCCTATTTTCAATTGTTTAAGTTTCAGGAAATCGCGATGTATATCATCCACCAGCTCCGGCTCGATGTATACGCCAAGGTTCAGTCACTTGGACTGCGTTATTTTGATAAAACCCCAGCGGGCAGCATCGTTTCTAGAGTAACGAATGATACCGAAGCGATTAAAGATATGTTCGTGTCGGTATTGGTCACTTTTATCCAAAGCGGGTTTTTGATGCTCGGGATTTTTGTCGCGATGTTTAGCTTAAATGTGAAGTTGGCGGTCTTTTGTTTGCTGATTCTGCCGATTATTTTCTGGATTATTCGATTGTACCGGAAGTATAGTTCGATTTTTTACCAAGATATGCGGGAGCGGTTGAGTCAGCTCAATGCGAAGCTGAGTGAATCGCTGCAGGGAATGGCTATCATTCAAATGTTTCGCCAGGAAAAACGGTTGAAGCAGGAGTTTGCGGAGATTAACCAACAGCATTTCTTTGCTGGAATGAAAAATATTAAAGTGGATGGTCTCCTGTTAAGACCAGCGGTTGATATGGTCTATATCATCGCTTTAATGATTGTGTTGAGCTTTTTTGGGGGGAGTTCGTTTGATAGTCCGATTGAGGTGGGGGTATTGTACGCCTACGTCAATTATTTAGACCGCTTCTTTGAGCCGGTCAACAATATGATGATGCGCTTGTCGATGTACCAACAGGCAATTGTCGCAGCGTCACGGGTGTTTCATTTATTGGATGAAACGGAGACAGCTCCTGAACAAAAATCTGAATCTATCAACATCACGAACGGCGAAATTGAGTTTCGCAACGTTAGCTTTTCCTATGATGGCAAGCAAGATGTTTTGAAAAATATTTCTTTTACTGCTAAGCCTGGTGAAACGGTGGCACTTGTGGGGCATACCGGAAGTGGTAAAAGTTCGATTATTAATCTGCTGATGCGTTTTTATGAATTTGAACGCGGTGAGATTTTGATTGATGGAAGGTCAATCAAGGATTATTCGAAAGAGGAATTGCGCAGTAAAATGGGGCTTGTTCTCCAGGATCCGTTTCTCTTTTACGGGACGGTGAAGGATAACATTCGGCTTCATGACAAGTCATTGACGGATGAACAAATCATCGATGCTGCTCAATTTGTTCAGGCTCATTCATTTATTGAAAAGCTCGAGCATGGCTATGATGACCGAGTTGTTGAAAGGGGAGCAACCTTCTCGAGCGGGCAACGCCAGCTGATTGCGTTTGCGCGGACCATCGCCGCAAATCCGAAAATCTTAGTACTTGATGAGGCAACTGCCAATATTGATACGGAGACCGAAGAGGGTATTCAAGCGGCACTTGAAAAGATGCGCCAAGGGCGAACGACGATTGCGATTGCGCACCGGCTTTCCACCATCCAGGATGCCAATGAAATACTCGTGCTCCATCAAGGGACTATCGTTGAAAGAGGCAATCACCAGGAATTGCTAGCGAAAAAGGGTCTCTACTATAAAATGTACCTCTTACAAAATGGTAGTGTTGATTTGCTAGAGAGTGCGGTTCAATAATAAAAAAGCAGATTGGAATACTTGCGTCCGGTCTGCTTTTTTAATGTGTGTGTGATGGGATTTTTTTAATAAAAATGTTATTGTATTTATTAAGCAATTCGTCTAGTTCTTGGCTGTGGCGAATCGCTGCCGATGAACTTAGACCGTTTTTGGAAACGACTGAAATTAATTCCGCACGTTTTTGTTCAATTAAGGTAAGCAGCTCATGTTTAAGCAAGTTAAATGTTCCCTTCATGTATAATTTGTAAATGATTTCACAAATAGTATTAAATAAAAAGAATAAATGCTAAGAAACTTACATTTGTTTACATTACCTTCACCATTATAACGAAGAATGTTTGTAAATTCAAAGGAAAAATAGTAAAAAAATTCATGTTTTATACATTTCGAAAAATTGTCATAAAATGATGTTATCGTTATTACTGTCATTATGTAAAATACGGTACAGTGCTTGAATTGTTCACAGCTTCTTCGGTATCATTACAAAACAACTTTTGATAGAATGAGACAAGGATAAATGTAAGAAAGGGATGTGTAATGAATGGATGAAATTAATATCTTCATAGCACTCGGTGCAGGCTTTTTAAGCTTTATTTCACCATGTTGCTTACCATTGTATCCGGCGTTTCTGTCGTATATAACGGGAATGAGTGTAGGAGAGTTAAAGAGTGAGAATGGTATGCTGCAAAAGCGCAGCTTGCTACATACATTGTTTTTCCTTGTTGGTTTTTCAATTATTTTTATCGCATTAGGTTTTGCGACGTCTCTAGTAGGCCAGTTCTTTAGAGAATATAACGACCTAATCCGTCAAATCGGTGCAATTTTCATTATTTTATTTGGACTCGTCATTGTTGGTGTGTTCAAGCCTGAATTTTTAATGAAGGAAAGACGTTTTGAAATTAAGAACCGTCCATCTGGTTATATTGGCTCCGTGCTTATCGGGATGGCGTTCGCAGCGGGCTGGACGCCTTGTACTGGTCCAATTCTTGGTATCGTTATTTCACTTGCAAGCACAAACCCTAGCTCAGGAATGCTTTACATGATTGCCTATTTACTAGGCTTTGCGATTCCTTTCTTCGTGCTGTCATTCTTCATTGGCAGAATGCAATGGATTCGCAAGAACAATGTGAAAATCATGAAAATTGGCGGTTGGGTCATGATTATCATGGGTATTGTGTTATTCTTTGACTGGATGACTAAAATCATTATTTATCTTCAACAGCTTACAGGTGGATGGTCTGGGTTCTAACTAAATTGTTCCTTGATTAACTTTACATTTGTTTGACACTAGTTGAATATGTTAAAATTTTTGCTAGAGTTAAATCGCAGGGGGAACTTTAATGGCCAGAATTTTAATCGTTGATGATGCGAAATTTATGAGAACCATGCTGAGGTCTATTTTAGAAAAAGCGAACCATGAAATCGTTGGTGAAGGTGAAAACGGGAAAGATGCGGTCAAACTCTATGCTGAAACAAACCCCGATTTAACGATTATGGATATTACCATGCCGGAAATGAGCGGCGTAGAAGCAATGAAGGAAATCAGACGCGAATTCTCTGATGCCAAAATTATCATGTGCTCAGCGATGGGCCAGCAAAAATTGGTAGTCGAAGCGATCGAAGCAGGCGCCAAGGACTTTATCGTCAAGCCCTTTAATGAAAGCGGCGTTTTAGAGGCGATCAAACGAATCCACTGATAATCACAAAGCCATTTAAGAATTTTCTTAAATGGCTTGTTTTAGCTTTAATGTGGTTGTAAAATGAACATTGTTTGATGCTGATTATGTTTTTTTCATGGAGAAAAGGTCGTTAGGATTTTTCTTTTTTTGCGTTTTGTATATAATGTTAGTGTAAATTAAAAAGATAAGGATGAAGTATATGATATGGGTCGTTCTTTCTTCAATCGGTGCCGTCTTCATGGGAACTTTCGTCATGATAATGAGGATCCGGTCCGCCAAAAAACCAGCTAGTGCTAAGAAAATTATCTTACCACCGTTATTTATGAGCACTGGTGCGTTAATGTTTTTGTTTCCAATGTTTCAAGTGACTTTAAGTGAAGTCGTTGAAGCAGCGTCTGTCGGCATGTTGTTTTCAATTTTATTAATCAAAACATCTAAATTCGAAATTCGAGATGAAGATATTTATTTAAAACCGTCCAAAGCTTTCGTGTTCATCCTCGTGGGATTGTTGATTGTTCGCACCATCGCAAAATCAATCCTCAGTTCATCAATCGATGTGGGCGAACTTGGCGGCATGTTCTGGATCCTAGCATTCGGAATGATCGTCCCTTGGCGCGTTGCCATGTTCATCAATTTCCGTAAGCTGCAATTGCAATTACAAGGTCGGACTACTAATGTAACGCCAGTATAAGTATAAAAAACAAGTGGAGGAAAACATGATGTTTCCCTCCACTTGTTTTTTTGTCTAATTGAATTGTTGAGGTGGTCATAAGGACAATTCATCTGAATTCTTGCTGGGATTTGGCCTTATGAGTTTTTATAAGACCATTTCATAAGAATAATTGCTGGGATTTGGCCTTATGAGCCCTTCATAAGACCATTTCAATAGAATACTTGCTGAGTTTTGGCCGTATGAGCCCTTCATATGACCATTTCAATAGAATACTTGCCGAGATTTGGCCGTATGAGCCTTTCATAAGTTCATTTCACATGAAATAATAATGAGTTTTGGACTCATGGGCAGTTCATAAGCTAATTTCGAAAAGTTTAGCAGATACCTTGATATGTCATTTTAGAAAAATTGTTCATATGGAGCAAGGTCAATGTGACGCTCGTCCATTTTTTTACGTAAAAATTTATGATCGCGCTTTGGTGTTGCCAAAATATAACCGCGGATAATTAAATCCTGGGTAATGGCCTTTGCATGTTCTGCCAAGGCAAGCTCACCAATCTTACCGGCAATCTTTTGCTTGGCTACATCACGGAACAATTCTGGTACAGGACTAACTAGGTCATTAAGAAACTCTTTTTGCTCATCGCCCCAAAGCTCAAGCGTTTCATTAATATAATGCAGTTCCCAATCCATATCAGACTTGCCATCCTGCTTAGGTAATTTCTTAAAGAACTTGCGAAACATAAAATAGCCGCCAATTGTCATCAACACAACCATGACTGCGCACCAAAAGGCGATAAACCACATAAACCAATTATGAAGCATCTTGTTCACCTACAAAGCCATTATTTTCGGGCAGCATTGTTTCTCCGTCAACCGGGGTGATTTTTACGAACATCATCGATAACCGTTTCTGCTTCATAAAAATCAAAAATGCAAAATATTCTGCCCTTCGTTATTATCATTATAGTAAATATTACGAATAAATGACAAGTATATGGGCGCAACGACAATATTCGACGTTTTTCACTTTCGCCACTTGATAAAATGGTAATATCTCAGTATAATAAAGCTTGTCACTTCATAATTACAATGGGGCTGGATGGGGTACTGGTGTCCTCCGCGGTCTTCAAAACCGTCTGTGACCTGCGTGCCAGGTTGGGTGGGTTCGATTCCCACGCGGTCCCGCCATATCAACCAATAACCGCAAGGGTTTACGGTGATTGTAGCCGTTGATTGTTACGGTGATTGAAGCGATATATCAACACGGTTTTCGCCCAGTCTACGATAAGACTGTGTCAGACCGATTAATTAAACCGTTTTAGACTGAATATGAAACCGTTCAACCTCTTACGTATTTTTTACGGAAGGGGTTTTTATTTTGCGCAAAAATAGCACACGGATATTAAAACGTGAGCCAAAACGCGTTATATCTGAATACTTAACAATGTCGGATATGTTCGACGAGTTCATGCTGATTAAAAAAGGCGAAGGCCTTGCACGCCGAACCATCGACGAATATTACATAAATTACCGTTATCTAAAGGAATATATCGGGCGAGAAATTACAGCGGAAGAAATGACGACAGAGTTATTTGTCGGCTGGATTGAGCACATGATCGAGGAATTAGACTACTCGCCGGCCACCGTTAACATTCGCGTTCGCACTAACCGGTCGTTTCTACGTTACGCATACGACGAAAAAGGCTGGATAACCGAACCGATACACCGCCGATTCAAGCCGATTAAGGCGCCAATAGATAACGTTGAAGCACTAACGACAGACGAATTTCGCCGTCTAATAGGCGCAATGGACGATAGCAGCTACGTTTCCTTTAGGGCAAAGGTTTGCGCGTTTGTATTGCTCGATACAATGATGCGAGTTTGCGAACTTGTCGACGTCAAACGGTCAAATGTGGACCTTAAAGCGATGACTATTCGACTCGAAGCTGCCGACACAAAGAACCGCGTCGGTCGTTACGTGCCTTTATCGGCTCGTACAACGAAAATATTATCGGAATATTTAGACGAGACTACGCAATTTAACAGCGATTACGTGTTTTTAACGTATGAAGGCGAGAAAATGAGCGAGGCAACTGTCCGCGATAATCTGCGCGTTGCCGCACAAGTCGCGAAGATAAAAGACAAGCGAGTTAGTCCGCACGTGCTACGGCACACTGGCGCATTGTTCTACATTCTTAACGGCGGGGATCCATTCTCATTACAAAAAATCTTGGGCCACACACACATGAACATGGTACGCCGTTACGTTCAAATGACCAACATGGACGTTCAGAACCAACACAGTGCGTTTTCGCCGTTAAATTACGTGTTTAAAAAATAACCGATAAACAAAAAAAGAGCGCGGTTGCCGCAAACAACCAAACGCCCCATTCAAATTATCTACGTATATATTATCGAAAAAATAGCGTCTAGTCAACGTTTGTTTAACTATGCGCTTAAAATCGAACATATGTACGTATTAGGGCGAGCGCTCCAACGAGGAGAGCCGAAACTATGTATAAATCAATCGAAGAACTAAACGAAACAGTCCGCACACATCGCCGCAATCACAAACTATCCGCAACCGAACTCGAAGTCCTGGACGTCTTAGCACGTTATAGCTGCAAGGACATCGGGCGTTCATTCCTCGCGAAATCAACTATCGCCGAACTGATCGGCAAGTCACGTCGTACTATTGTCCGTGTATGCAACCGCCTGGAATTACTCGGCATTATTCGCCAGTCGACACGTATGCGTCAAACAGGCGACCGTCGTCAAACGAGCAACCTAGTCGAAATCCAACGTGCGGTCGAGCAGCCGGCAGCAACGCCGTGTCATACCGACGTGGCACACCAAGAATCTCCGTCTATAAACCCTAAAAACAATAATACAAAAGAAACGGCGCCAGCGACGGCAGGCGCGTTAAAACGTTCGATTTATGAGCCGTTATACAATGCGTTAAAACCGTATTTTAACGACGACGACATGTATAACGTTTACGGAATCTTACTACGAGCAAAAGCAAGCGTTGACCGTGACGTTAGAATCGAGGACCACAGCGACGACTATATCGACGTATTGAAGGCGGTTGTGTTTGCGTACAAACAAGGTCGTGTCCGTAGTATATACGGCTGCTTATACGGAGCATGGAACAAAGTAACTGCGGAAATATCACGTCGTATTAAGCGTGCTAATGGCGTTAGCGACATACCTGTTTACGATTGGTTAGCGCAATAACGTTACATGTAACTTTGTAATTCCGATGTGTTTAATCGGATATATAATAGAAGAAACTCGGTATAATTGCGGATATTGGCTGCGTGCAATGTTACGTTAGGACGAATACAGGCGTTTACATAACGGCATGATTCCGATAGTTGGAGCGCTATTTTACCAGGCGCGAGGCCTTGACGCGTGACCGTCCGGAAAACTCGAGGGTATCCGTTTATTTTATGCACGTTCTTATACATCGCCATGCACACGATCACAACGTAGCAATGCGGGTTCATCGACTGCATAAACTTAGGCCGATAACGTGTTCGCAGTCAACAACGGATAAACCGCGTCATATAAACGTTTGTTTAATCGAATGAACGTAACACAACACGCATCTGTTACATTCGTTATGCAGTCGTTTGTATATCGTATGCACTTCGGAATAGGGGGCGGCGGGGTCATTTTTCAGCAGCCTATCCCTCCCGTATTCAGATATGCGCCAAAGTCAGAGACTCGGACCCGATTACGGAATGTCGACGCCAGGCGGAAAAAATTTGCGATAAAATTTTTAACCTCGGGGGGTAAAGTCGGACACGCTGCGGAAATTAACGCATACCAACGAGTAGCCGGCGAAGCAATATTCGAAATCGGCAAACGGTTGAAGCACGTTAAGGAGAACGACCTGGCGCACGGAGAATGGTCGAAGTGGTGCGATTCAATCGGAGTGGATAGAAGTAACGCTAATAAATTCATTCGAATATATGACGAATTGTCTAAGTCGAATGTGGTGACGTCACCACGTTTAGGAATGGACGCGCTATACTTGATTGCGCAAATACCCGAAGAACAACGCGAACAACCGCACACAATACCGTCAACAGGCGAAACAAAATTATTTTCGCTAACCCGTTGACATTACGTAAAAGCTACGGTAATATTACGGTAACGAAACAAAACGAGGGGGCGTTACTTATGAACGTAGTCGAACCAATCCGCAACAAACGCGACATCGACCGCATGAAAAAGGCGCTACACGGCCGCGATCAACTACTATTTATATTCGGAATCAATTCGGCACTACGTATTAGCGACATACTGGCGCTGAAGGTCGGCGACGTACGAGGCAAAGAGTCGATCACATTAACGGAAAAGAAAACGGGCAAGTCGAAGCAGTTCCGCGTCAACAAGGCGATTAGCCAGGCGGTTAAAAAGTGCGTGCCGGCCAACGCAGCTGACAACGACTATCTGTTTCCGAGTCGCAAAGGCAACGGGGCCATTAGCCGCGTTCAAGCTTACCGGATATTAAACGAAGCAGCAGGCCGCGCCGGCTTAACGGTCAACATCGGCACACACACGCTACGTAAGACGATGGCTTATCACGCGTATCAGTCCGGAGTTGATATTTCGTTACTAATGAACGTGTTAAATCACAGCAGTCAACGCGAGACGCTACGCTATATCGGAATCACGCAAGACCAAGTTAACGGCGTATTCGAAGCGCTAAACTTATAAGGGGTGAAAAACGTTATGGACCACGTAATTGGAGCTATTCAAACGTACTACGAGATTGAACTTGATGATGTCGCAGACGAACTACGCAGCGGAAAATACGGAAAACTTAGCGATTGTCCATCGTATCGAAGCGCAAAGGCTATGCTTGAGGCAATTCGAGTATTGGAACGTGCGTATTATGGTGAAGGCCGAACAGTTAATATCCGCGAGGAAATGCGTTATAGGGGGTTTGCGGTATGAACGAAGCTAAACTAAAGCGACTGCTCGCCTACATTGACGGAGCAATCGAACGAGAATCACACAGCATTGAGTTCCGCCGTAAGATTGGCAAAAACGATAAGGCCGACGGCATGGCAGAGGTGCTGGATGAATTGCAATACGTGCGCACAGAATTGTCGAAAAGTATTGACGAAAAAAGTAACAGATAACGGAAAACAAGGAAATGAATTGTCAATGACGAAATTATAAATCAATTCCGCGGAAGGTGGCTGTATTAATGAGACAACAGGCGTATTTGTTAGACGGAACTATTTGCTTAAGCATCACGGACGTTTGCGAGACGATCGAACACATGGCGACAGACTGGGCGAAATCAAGCTACAACAAGGCTACATACGAAATTATTAAGGGGACGTTTAGCGGTTATGTTAACGACAACAACTGTCCGGTGGGAATGTTTGCAGCCGATGACGGCCGCGAGTTTATTGCGAATGAAGATGACGAGGTAATCGAACTTGAAATGGCGCTGCTCCTATAATGGGGCGGCTTTTTTTTATGCCGAAAACGACCCAAGCAGCGCGTTTTGAGCGTTATATATAGTATAGGGGCGAAAAACTCCGCACTAGCCATTGTCAATCGATATTTATAGTAGGAGGATACCTCACGTCAACATTTTAGGAATAGTACGGACTATTATATGAAGGCTTACTTTCAGCCGAAATTATATCAGGATTAGTAAGAAATTAGTACCATTTTAAGCGTTTAGTTATCTATGTATTATGAAGGGGAATTTAAACGACATTTTTGCCGAAATGTTACGTAATAAAGAATGAAGGGTATAAAATCACTGGATTGTTTGCCTTTTATTATGAAGGTACTCAACTTTTTGCCGTTTAGTTATCTATGTTTTATGAAAGAACTTTTAACTAACATACAAGCGTGTTTGCAACGTCTAGCCGGCGGACGCAGCACGCTCTTTTTATTTCCGTAAGTGTTAATAAAAATCAACGTATTACAAAGGAGGGTCTAAACGATGCACTTAACGGCTAACGAGTTTCGCATGATTCGCAAAGTCTACCGATTATCTACGGTCGAGTACGGCGCACTGTGCGACATATCCGGAGCATACGTAAATTACATCGAAAATAACAAACGCAACCTAACTGATCGCGTAAGGCGTAAGTTAGTAGCCGAACTACAACTAACACCGGATAAGCTGGCGCAGATTACCGCCGTTTATAACGAGTACAGCGTTAACGCTACTTGACAACGGTTAACGGTTAATTCTGCGACACTAAACGTCGAAAAAGTCAGTAATGACGCGGTTTCTAGCGTGTCGTCCTTATAACTAAAGATACGCTAATTCGTAGCGAATTAACACAGGCTAACGCCTGGCAGTCGATAAAGAACAATCGCCTGCAGTTACTTTTTCGGTGTTCTTTTATTTCGGAAATAAGTTTCGTTAAACGGTGGCAGTGGCTAAATGAGGTACGAATTTAGACACAAGGTTTTTAAAAAAAGTATATATTTTCTTTTAAGGAAAAAACGCTGAAACCCTTGCGGCTCTAAGGCTCGTAAAAAATTTTAGGAAGAGTTCTTCCTAAAACGGAGTCGAGTAGCGCAATTAAAAAACAATTTAGGAGTGGATAGGATGGTTAACATTACAGTAGTAGATTCGATTATGGGAGCAGGAAAGACGTCGTGGGCGATTCAGTATATGAACGAAGCCTCGCCGTTAGAAAAATTCATCTATATTACGCCGTTCTTAACCGAAGTTGAGCGTGTGAAAAGTAGCGTATCAAGTCGTAATTTTCTACCGCCTAACAACGCAAACGTTGAAAAAACTAAAATGCGTAGTCTGAAAGATTTAATCGTACAAGGCGCCGACATTGTTTCGACTCATTCGTTGTTCCAAACGGCCGACGACGAGTTGATCGAGTTAATAACGGATTCAGGCTACACGTTGATATTAGACGAAGTTATGACTGTTATCGAGCCAGTAAGCGTTAAGGCAAGCGACATTAAGAAACTCGAAGCAAGTGGCGACATTATAATCGACGGTAATAAGGTAATTTGGACCGGCGACCCTCACGACGATAGCCGTTATCGAGATGTTCGCGAACTAGCGCAAGCAGGTAATTTATTTTATCACCGCGGCAAGTTCTTAATATGGGCGTTTCCGCCTTCTGTATTCGCTGCGTTTAGTAAGGTTTTAATTTTAACGTATATGTTCGACGGGCAAATCCAACGGTATTACTACGATATGTTTCGTTTTGAATATAAGTATAAAAGCGTTGTATCGGCTAACGGTGTTTATTCGTTGATTGATTACGATAGAACACGGGAGAACCGGCGAGAGTTGTTCGGACTTATTGATATTTACGAGGGAAAAAAGAACGATATTGGCAGCCGTAAGAACGCATTGAGCGCTACATTCTTACGTCGTGGCGACCTTGATACATTAAAGCAATTGAAAAACCATATTTACGGCTATTTTATTAACGATATTAAGGCGAAAAAACACGAGGTTTTTTGGTCGACTCTAAAGGAATTAGAAGGGCCGTTAACGCCTAAAGGCTATAAAGGTCGTTATATTCCGGTTAATGCGCGAGCGACAAACGAATATCAAGACGTTTCGACATTGGCGTATATATTTAACCGATACCCAAATCCGCATGAGCGAGCATTTTTCGAGGATAACGGCGTAACTGTAAACGTTGAAGCGTTGGCCGTGTCCGATTTACTTCAGTGGATATGGCGTTCAAGAATACGAAACAACGAGCCTATTAATTTGTATTTACCGTCAAGCCGTATGCGTGAATTATTAAAAGCATGGGCGGATTACGAAATTTAAGGGAGTGGATAAGAATGTTAGAAAAAATTAAAGAGACGGCAAAAGACGAATTACAATTCTTAAAACTAGCGAAACAGTTGCGAGTAGGTTGTAACGAAGTAACGTTAAATGCGTTCGACGTTGTAATCGAAGAAGTCGCCGATGATATTAAGGACACTATAAACGATTTATTATTCGAAAACGACGAAAAAACTATCGAGTATTACGAAAAATATTCGAGTTTGCAAAAAGACGTCGATCAATTAGAACAATTAGTTCTTGAATTTCCGGAAGTCGCAGTATTCGGTACTGACAACGTACCGGACGACGTAGAAGAAGCGTTAAAAGACCATACGGAATATCAACAACTAAAAGTCGAGTATGAGCAAGCACAAGCTAAATATAGTGAGTTTTCCGATAAGTTCGACGATTACACGGACGAGCAAACGGAACATTACTTCGAATTAGTAACTAAAGAATAGCAGCCTAACCGCTGCTTTTTTATTTTAACGTGGAGGTGATTGGAATGGATACGGATAAAATCGCGCTAGCGTTGTATTTTGTCGGCTTGGCAATCGTTCAAAAGACCGGCATTAAGTACGTTAACCGCGAAATTGAAATAGCTATCAACGCATTACAAAAACAGCTTAACCTAAAATAAACGGATTGGAGCGGATTGGAATGAGCGAAATATTAGAACTATTAAAGGGTATTGACGCAAAGTTAAACGAGGCGTTAGAAATCGGAGGTGGCAGCGATGAGTAAAATCGAAACGAAAACATGCACACGCTGCGAAGAAACGAAGCCAGTAACGGAATTTCTTTATAACGGCAATAGACGGACAAATTGCAACGATTGTGAACGAATAGAATCAAGCGATAGAATGCGCCGGTACAATAAAACACTACGCGGCAAGGCGTCACAGGCATTGCAGTCTAGTCGCAAATGGATAAAACGCAACGGCTACGAAGTCGAGGACGATTTAACGCTAATGGACGTAATATGGACGTTTACAACGGCACAAGGCGAATGCAGCTACTGCGGTAATGTTACGGAAGATTATCACATGGAGCATATCGTTCCGTTAGCTAAAGGCGGACCAAATACGTTCAGTAATATTACGGTAGCTTGTCGGTCGTGCAATTCGTCGAAATCTAGCCACGATTTATTACAATGGCGCGACTTTGAAGAGGTGGGCGAGGTAATCGAAAAAATGGCGACGCGTAAGGGCGTTAGCATTAAATCAGTGCTAGAGGACATGGAACCGGATGAATAGTCGTGAACTAAATTCGATACAAGCGAAGCTAGGCCGCCTTGCTCGCAACGAATGCGTCAATTATAAAGACGGCACTTGTGAGTTGCAGCGATGCGGTGCTTGTGTCGTAACCATTAAAACGGACAGCTTACCAGGCAACGTATGCAGATATTTTATGACGTCGGTGCTGCCGGCAGATAAATCGTTAAATAGTGAATATCTCGGTTATTTTCCGCGAGGTTATCCGTTAAAGAAAACGAAAAAGCCGTCGGCAACGTGCCACCGGTGCGGCGAACCGTTTGAAAAGACAAGCAATGCTGCCAAATATTGCGAGGACTGCCGATCGTTGAATGAGCGCGATAAGGCGAGGGCAAGAAAGCAAAAAGAACGGCGTAAAATGTCACGGGATTAAACGCTATAAACCATTGATATAACAGTGTTTTTAAGTGCAAAAAATGGCTATCGGCTACAAATACATTACTTACTATAAATATGCACGTCAATAGCGTGACATTGGAGGGATGTTCGTTGAAACAAGACAAGCTTAACGTTATGTATTGTATGCCACACGAAAAGCTGCCGCCTAACGAGCGATTTATTCGCGTTAAGGTGTCAGACGGCAAACGAACCGAGATAATCGACTTCGGCCGGCATACGCCATTTAAAACGGTAGTTTCCCAAATTCCGGTCATATTCGGCCATAGGACTTCGGGCAAATCACGGAAAAAGGCGGTGTAACGATTGCGTAAATTTCGCGCGGTGTTATTACACGACGATAGCGACGGCCATTACGGAGCCGGCATCGAGGAACGCGTCGACGGCCAAACGGTATGGATTGCCAGTTTATATCTTGGACCGATGCCGAGCCGTAAGCAAGCGCAAAACGAACTAATAAACGTAATTGAGCAACAACTAGCGCCAGGCGACGAGGTAACGCTAAAGATTCCGGACTTTTCGTTTTATAAACGGGGCGACGAGTTTGCGCCACGATTTACGATTCACAGCGAACGCCTAAAAAAAGTCGTTACAGCGAGAATGTTGTGCGAGGACGCGCTAAAACGGCGCAGCGATATTATTGAAAAATTATAAGGGGGATTTAAACAATGAAACTACATGAATTAGTAGAAATTTACAAGCAAGTTGAAGAAGCGAAAAAGGAATTATTTTCCGCAAAGCTACGTCAATTCGAGCACCTGGACGAGCACCTAATCGGACTATTACAACGCGCAGCTAGTCACGACACGTCGTTGTTAGACGAACTAGAAAGCGTTATTAAGGAGGCTAAATAATGGAAATTTATTTAACGAGATCACACACATTTGGCGGTGTTAAGCACGACGGCGGCAAAATTTACGAATATGACGACGCCAACGGTCAACGGCTAGTCGCGGAAGGCTACGGCGTGCCGGTCAATTTTCCGACCATACAAGGTTACTCACGCGAGATTAGCAGATTAGTAAAAGAATACCGCAAGGAACGCGACGAAATCGCAAAGTCAGAACGCTACCGCGATAACGAGGCGGAGCGTGAGTTCCAGCTTAAAAAGCTACGCATTGATCTTGACGAAGCTGTGGCGGAAAAGAAAGACGCCTATGAGGTGGATTTAGAAGTCGCGTACCGCGAAAACGCAGCAAAGGCGTTTGAAATCACGATAGACGATACAGCGAAGGCGTTTGTTGACGCAGTTAAGACGCAATTTAGCGTAGCGCAGAACAAAAGCGACTTAGCCGATATGTTAGTCGCAAGACTGAAGAACGCCACGCCAGAGGAAAAGGCCGCACTGTCAATGGCGCTGAACGATATTTCGATTCCGTCGGAACGTTTAGACTCAGTAAAGCACGAACTAAAAGGCGCTGCACCTGGAGCAGAATCGATGCAAAACTGCGCTATATTGAGCGCCTACAAACAGTATCAAAATCCGGCGGTAGCGTATGAGCAGCTAAAGGCGGTGAGTGAGCGTGAGCGATAAATCTTTTGAGCAAAAAGTTGCTGAACGTTTGGAAAAGCAGAAATATAGTGGTGGCGCCGACCCGTCTATTAACAATCCGGCACGTCAACAACCGCGCTATATGGACTTGGCTGAGCACGGCCGCAAGATGTACGAGCGTATCAAACACAAAATTAAACGATAAAACAGGGGGAAATAAAAATGAACGTACAAATTACAGTAAGAAAAACAGTTTATCAGAAATCTAACTTTAGAGCAGCGGGAACAGGTTTTTCCTCGGAAATTAAAAAAGAAGGTTATGATTCATTTTTTACTGGATTACATCGAAACGGATTATTAACCGATGAGATTGACAACGCAATGAAACGATTAATTGGAAGTTTGGTAGGAAATGAAGATACTGACGCAAATGTAACTATTATTCTACCGGAAGGCTATGCGCTGACCGAAACGTTAAAGCAGCATTACATCGATAAATTAACCGTGGAGCCGGAAATTAATTCGGTAGTGTTCGCCTAATTCATAGAAAAAAAATTCCATGCGCTGCTGGATCTCACTTAACCGCAACATGGAAAAGTAATACACGGTCGGCCGACGTTGTCGGTCAAACTTGGCGCTTGTGGCTTCGGCTGCGGGCGTCTTTTTTATTACGAACAAAGGAGGAAAAACGGAATGAATAACTTATACGATGTTAAAGCAATCGTCGACGAATATCTGACGGAAACAGGACGCTATATGGAGAAAGAGCGCCACAACGCCGATACTATCGACGAATTGCACGATATTTTCCGCGAAGCTGAACGCAAGTTTAACGACGGATTAGCGAAGTTACACGCGTTAAAGCTTAGTCGCGATGATCGTCGTCATTTCAGTCTAATTACGGGCGCATTTGCAACGGCTATGAAGTCGTGCCAGTACGGTGCTAAAGGTCGCTACAAGCACGCAGTCGATAAGATGGCAGAATGTAATAGGCTAGTAGCGCAGTATGTAATGAGGCAGTTAGGTCGGGTGTCTAAATCATGAGTGACGGATTAAATATTTCATTCAAGATTTCGGCAATTGACGACTTTTCGAAAACAATGTCGAACTTACAATCGTCCACGCAAAAAGCATTTGACACAATAGCTAACGCTGGTAAAGTTGTGGCCGGTGCGGGCGCTGCAATGTCCGTTGCTGCTGGCGCAGCGATGGGCGTTGGCTTAAACTATCTCGCGGGAATGCAAAAAGCAGAAATCGGGTTGCAAACTTTAACCGGATCCGCCGATGAAACTGCGCGGATTATGAAAGACCTGCAAAACTTCGCTATCAACACACCGTTTGAATTTGACGGCATGTTGCAAGGTACTCGTCGATTAATCGGTATGGGTATGGCGTCGGACCAAGCGACTCAAATGCTATACGCAACCGCCGACGCAGTAGCCGCGGCCGGTGGTGGTGCTGCCGAACTAGACGGCGTTTTATTAGCGCTCGGTCAAATTCAGGCAAAAGGCAAAATCAGCGCCGAAGAAATGAACCAACTCGCAGAACGCGGCATTCCAGCCTGGAAAATACTCGGCGAACAAATGGGAAAAACGCCAGGCGAATTAATGAAGTTGGCCGAAGAAGGTAAGCTGCTAGCAACCGACGCGTTACCGGCATTACAACGAGGTTTCGAAACGACGTTCGGAGGTGCTGCTGCAAAGCAAGCAGACGGGTTTGCCGGTAGATTAGCGAACCTTAAAGAGCAAGCGGTAATCATGGCGGGCACGTTTGCGAAGCCGTTGTTTGAGCCTATCACTCGAGCGATGGGAGTCGCGCTTGAAAAAGTACAAGCGTTTAGTGAGTGGTTTCAGAAACTTCCACAAGGCGTGCAGACATTCGCAACAGTTGCAGCGCTCGCTATACCGGTATTAACGCTATTTGCCGGTGGTTTGATGATGTTTGTCGGATTTTTACCAAATATAATTCAAGGATTTACACAGTTAGGCGGGGCGTTTGCTAAAGTTGGACCAATGCTTGCCGGAACTGGTGGAACGATTTTATTAGTCGTTGCCGCACTCGCAGCACTAGCGGTTGCGTTTGTTTGGGCGTATCAACACGTTGAGTGGTTCCGTAACGGCGTAGACGCTGCCTGGGCGTGGATTAAAGAGGCATTTAATACCGCGTTAGAATTTATTAAAGGCGTTGTGACTAGCGTAATGTCCGAGGTTTCCGGATTTATTGGCGACCAGTTAGCGAAAATAAAGGCGTTTTGGGACGAAAACGGAGCGCAAATAACGCAGGCCGCGCAAAACGTGTGGTCTTTTATTTCCGGCTATCTGTCGCAAATTATGCAGAATATTACCGCGATTTTCCAAATTGCGTGGCCGATTATTTCGGGTATCGTGCAAATTGCCTGGGGTTTAATCAAAAATATCGTTTCGACGGCCATTGACGTAATTTTAGGCTGGATTAAGTTTTTTTCGCAAGTATTTACAGGCGACTGGCGAGGAGCGTTCGACACCGTTAAGCAGATCGCAACCGACATTATGAACGGAATCACTGGCATATTCGAAGGAATCGACTTACTGCAAATTGGTAAGGACATTATTAACGGATTACTCAAAGGGTTACAGTCAATCGACGTTGCCGGCGCCGTTAAGAAGATAGCAGCGAAGATTCCGGCGGGCATTAAGAAGCTGCTCGACATTCACTCACCGAGCCGTGTGTTAATGGAGTTAGGTATGTATGCCGGTGACGGTCTAGTTATCGGTATTAGCGATCAGGTCAACGCCATTAAAAACGCTTCGCGCGACATGGCTATGGCTGCGGTTCCGAAAATCGACCGACAAGCACCGCCGTCTTACGTGTACGACATCAAGCAACCTCGCCAAACGGAGCAACGTCAACAAGTACCGCAAAAAGTAACGGTCGAGATTCCGTTATATATCGATGGTCACGAAATCGCACGTAGTACAGTTAGCGACATTAGCCGACTCATTGACGATAGTCTCGGACTAAAATTACGAATGAACGGGGTGAGATAATGTTAAAAAAGGAGCAACTCGAGGCTATTAAGTACCTCGCGCAGCCTAAAAACGGCGGCTTAACGCAAGATCAAATTGCGGAGGCCGTTGGTGTAACACGTATGACCTTGCACCGATGGAAACAAGATATCGAGTTTCAAGACGAACTCAAACGGGAAATCGGTCGTAATACAATGAACCGTATTCCGGACGTACTCGAAGCGATGTTTAAGTCGGCAACGCAGCACGGCTCGGCCAACGCCGCAAAGCTAATCTTGCAATCGGTCGGCATGTTAACGGACAAACTCGAAGTCGAGGACCGCACGAAACACAGCGAGCAACCTAAACACGACGTCGAGACGATGCAAGCCGAAATCGAACGCATTCGAGCGCTACGACGCGCAAAGTAACGAAACAAAACGCCTCACTCAAAAAGAGTGGGCGTACTTTACATAGTACGTGCATTATTTCGCGATTGCTCGCATAAGCTGACATAAGAAGAAGTCAGCGTCAATAGGCAAACTGCGCCTTTCTCCTATTGCGGGGGATCGGCGCTATTTTTTTGTGCCTATTTTCCGAGACCCTTGCGCATTAACTCCAATATCGCAGCAGCGCGACTAGGTAAACTATTATCCTCTTTATAATCATCGACCTTTTTTAGCATAATATCATTCAAACGTATCTCTACTCTTGTAGTCTTTTTTTCTGACATTTTAATCACCTCACTGTTGATTTTACGGTAAAGCTACGTTAAAATCAAGATAACCGTAATAAATACGTTAAATATACGTATAATTTACTGTGAGGGGAGTCTCCCCTACCGTTGTTACACTGTAACGCAGTAACACGGTTGACACTGTCAAATGTCAAGACAATGTGAAAGAGAGGTTACGAGAATGATAGAGGGGAAAGGCTTAGGGAATAAGAAAGTTAATCGCGTGAACATATCGCTAACCAACAAGGAAAGCGCAAAACTAAACCGACTGGCGACCGCTTGCAACATGCGACCTACTACACTCGCCGGTATGCTTGTTGAGCGCTGCCTTAACGATGTTAATATAATAAATGAAATCCAATCGGAATACTGTACTTATTCAGCATACCGCATTGTCGTCCTTAAAATCGGCAACGAGGTCAAGTATATAACGGGCGGACGTGAGGACCTATGATAGATGGTTTCGTAATGGGCGTGATGTCTGCCGTGATCACTTACGCAATATTCCGCAGCCGTGACGATGAAGCATACGACGAGGACGATCTAATCGAAGAAGTTGCCGCAGCCGATGACGACTATGACGTTAGCGACTACAAAGAACGAAGCGTAACGATGTCGTGCCAAACTTGCCGCAAGCTGAAGCGTCACCGTGAAATCGAGCCGAACTTGTACCAATGCGTCAAATGCAAGCGTCATACCGATTTACGGCGTCGTTAGATTCGAATATTCGTAGTATTGCCCGTCTCGTTGCGAAATATACGTTGACTACCGCATTAATGCACGTCTATAATTAAACCGTATAGGTTGAACGGAGTCTGTGACGGACTTTTAACGAAATCCGTTACGACGGTTGATTGACCGTTGATATACCGCTGATTGTCCGTAATGATTAGGCGTGTTGGACTGACGATAACTTCAAAACCGTCTGTGACCTGCGTGCCAGGTTGGGTGGGTTCGATTCCCACGCGGTCCCGCCATATCAGTAATATCAACGTTAGTACATATTTTCACTTGCACGGTTTTATCGGTAAAAATTAGCAAAACCGATGAAGTCCGATAAGTGAAACCGTACAGGACATTTACACTTAACCACCTATAAAAATTCGTAGGGGGTTATTTTTATGCAACAAACTATTCGGAAGTACAAACGTGGACAGGCTGGAAAAAGGACTACTAGAAAGGTAATGGAATCATTTTCGCTGTTTGAAATGTTTGAACGATTCATGTTATTTAAAAAGACTGAAGGCTTAGCATCTAGAACGATAAATGATTACTATACTAATTTTGATTACTTTAAAGAATTTATCGGTGAAGATTTATCGGTAGATGTAATAACGACTGAGTTATTCCGAGACTTTGTCGGTTATATGTTACACGAAAAAGAACTATCACCAGTAACTGCCAATGTAAGAATTAGGACTTTAAGGGCATTTATTCGATTTTGTTATACTGAGGGATACATAGATATTCCTATTCATGAAAATTTCAAACCAGTAAAGACACCGGAAGATACGCTTGAATCATTTACACCAGCAGAAATAAAGAAGTTACTTTCTGTAATTGATGATGAATTATATACTGGATTTCGTGATAAAGTTATTATTTTTGTCTTTCTAGATACTTTAGTAAGAATATCCGAACTGGTTGCAATCAAACGATGTAATGTGGACTTAAAAGGTGGATTCATTCAGTTAGAAGCTGGTGAAACCAAAACAAGGAAAGCAAGAACAGTTCCACTATCATTTAAGACTATAAAACTATTATCTGAATATATGAAGGAAACGGAAGATTTTGAAGCAGAACACCTATTCCTTACTTACGATGGGCACCAAATTAATGATGCGACAGTAAGAATAAATTTAAGGGATTTTGGTAGAAAGGCTGGAATCACTAGGAAACGTGTTTCACCTCATACTTTTAGACACACAGGGGCTTTATTTTATGTAATGAATGGTGGTGACCCCTTTTCATTACAAAAAATTCTAGGTCATTCACATATGAATATGGTTAGAAAGTATATACAAATGACCGATACTGATGTTAGAAAACAACATAATGCATTTTCACCAATAAACAGCATTTTTGGAAAATGATAATCATTTAACGTTCCTTTAATTTAGATTAAGGGAACGTTTTTAGGTTGACTACGAAATATTTCAGTAAAAATTTACATTAAAGTACCATTTTTTATATAAAGAATAGTTGGAGTGTTATAATTAACAAAAAAAAGGGGGGAATTAATGGGTTTATTAGATACTTTAATATACTTAACAAAATCATCCACGCTTAGAAAATTAAGTGGAGAACCAAAACGGCTTTATAAATATTCTATTGTAGCCACGTTTTTCAACATTGTCGCTGGAAAACATCTCCAAACTGGTCAATTTGAAAATATAGAAATTGCTAAGGATATTATCAGAGACCCCAAGAATGCTAGTGAAAATTATTCACTTCCGCACTTTAAAAAGGAAGTGCATTATTGTTTAAGGCTTCGACATTTCCATAATCCTGATTCAGGTGAGACAGTAGACTATTTATTTAGTTTTTTTAGAGAGAAACTAGAGGGATTAAAAAAGGGAAAAAGATTTTGGAAAGGAAGTGAATTTGAGAAAATTATATCATTGGATGAATTCTTTAAAGATACTCATGCACGACCTATAAAAGAACATCATTGGATTGATTTTAATATAGAAAGAGGGTTGATTCCAACGATACCAGAATTTATTACATACGGTGATTTAATTAATTCATGGAATTTACTGCTTGAACGGTGGAAGAAATATCAAAAGTTAGCCGAAGAACATACTGGTTTTATTTCACAATTGGATTTTAAAAAGAGTGAAAAAGGGAGAGAGATAGAATATGAAATCTTTACTCTTCAAAGAACATGTTATACAGCTTGTGTAACATTTGTAGAATCTTATCTATTCTACCTTTTCTATAACTTCAAATCAATTAAACTATTTGAAGAGGATAATGATATTTCCAATTTATACAAATTAAACGAAAGAAATATAAATGATACAAACGTTATCGAAACAATTATTATTCCCAAATTTATAACTACCGAAGAAAATAATAAAAAAATGAAAGATTTATATAATGAATTTGAACACATTAATAATACTAGGAACTCAATTATACATACAACTGCTTATGAAGATAAATCAAAACAAAAGTCATTTATGGAACTGTTCTTTGAAATCAATTTAGACAAAGTAGAGAAATCAATGACTAATTCAATTGAAATAGTATTATTTATTGAAAGTTTATTACCTGAAGAACATAAATTACTTCAATGGTGGGATAGATTTGAGACCCCTGATTTTAGTTTAAGAAGAAAAATTTCTATCGTAAATCCTGAATCTAATCTTTCAAAGTTAAGTAGTATATAGAAAAGAAAAACCGTTGCTTATTCAACTGTTTTTTATCAACACAGAAACGTAAGGAACACTCAAAATATTCCATTTATTACGATGATATACTTACCTTGTAACTATACAATCGTTAGGGGGAATTTTGTGTTTCAAACTATTAACGGTGTCCAAGTAAAGGAACACGATGATACAAAAGAATTGACTAACTGATGCTAGACTAAAAAGTAGACACAGATTGTTATAATAAATATATCAACTATAACGGGGTGTGTCTGTATGGCAAGAGGTAAACGATTCGAAGATTCA